>DASYRK010000129.1:0-79233 GCA_036004505.1 Steroidobacteraceae bacterium | reverse complement strand
CGCGACATCGATGTCGGACGAGCCGGCGCTGAAGTCGTCCGGCGCGGCGCCGATGCGGCGCGTATAGATGAGCTGGCCGTTGGCCGGCGTGCGCAGGTCGAAGATGCCCTGGTTCTCGGTGAAGAACGGCCGCTTGTCCGTGAACACGGTCTCGATCGCCGAGAAATCGACGACCAGCTCGTCGCTCTCGACCTGGCCGAAGTCCGGATTGAGCGTGGCGGCCAGCGACAGGCCCGGCGAGACCTTCCAGCTGATATCGGCGCCGGCCTTGAACTGCGTGTCGTCGTTGACGAGGTCGGAGCGCACGGTCGCGTACGGCACGAAGTCGAAGGACTGCGCGGCTTCGTATTGCGAGACCGATACGCGGCGGAGGTCGGAGAGAAAGACTGCGGATTCGTTGCTGATGCCCGGGCACGCGTAGCGCTCGCCGCGCTCGAACAGATAGCGCGAGGCGTAGATGCCGATCGTGCGCGTGTCGGCGGCCGGCTTGCGCATGCTGATGCTGGACCACGGCACCAGCATCTCGACGAACCACTGGTCGTCGGTTTCGCGCACCGCGTGCTCCCAGGTCGTGTCCCAGTCGCGATCGAACTTGTTCTGGTTCGTCACGAGTCCGTCGCGGATGCCGCCGCCGAGCGCGACGGCGAACTCGTAGCCGACTTGCGCCGTTGCGTCGAAGTCGACGACCAGCGAGACGGTGTCACCGGTGAACGACTCCGCATCGCGCGGCGTACGCGGCCGCATGCGCCGCTCCTGCGGCGGCTGATCGATGATGAAAGCGGCGGCGAGCCCGCGCTCGGTCGAAAGAATGCGCACGTCGTTGCCGTAGCGCGGATCGTCGCGGAGGAAAGGCAGTGTGCGGCGCCAGTCGGCGCAGCGGATTGCGTTCGACCACTCAGGCTCGTCGATGCGGCCGTCCACGACGATCTCGCCGTGCGCCGGCATTGCGGCCGCGAGTAGCAGCGTCAACGACAGGAGTTTGTTCGACACGGCCGTGTGCCGGGCGCGCATGCGTCACTTGCCTGTGATCATCGCATGCGATCAGCGTATATGTTCGAGAATACCGTCGAGCTCGTCGAGCGTGTGGTAGCTGATCACGAGCTTCCCTTTGCCGGACGCAGTGTGTTGCACAGCGACCTTGGCGCCGAGCTTCTCACTCAGCTCGCCCTCCAGCTTGCGGATGTTCGCATCCACGCGCGGCACGCTCTCCTGCGCCGCGGCCGGTTTCGTCGTGAGGCGTTTGACCAGCGCTTCGGTCTCGCGCACCGACAACTTTTTCTGCGCGACCAGCGCGCCGACTTCGGCCTGCTGGCGACGCGTCTCGAGCCCGAGCAACGCGCGCGCATGGCCCATCTCCAGCTCGCGGTGCTCGACCAGTGTCTTCACTTCGTCGGTGAGCTCCAGCAGGCGCAGGAGATTGGACACTGCCGCGCGTGAGCGGCCGACTGCTTCGGCAGCAGTCGCGTGCGTCATGTCGAATTCGGTGATGAGGCGATCGAGCGCGCGCGCTTCTTCGAGCGGATTCAGATCCTCACGCTGGATGTTCTCGATGAGCGCCATCGCGATCGCCGCGTTGTCCGCCACGCGGCGCACGACGGCGGGAATCTCGTGCAGGCCCGCCAGCTGCGCGGCGCGCCAGCGGCGCTCGCCCGCGATGATCTCGTAGCGCGCGTGGCCGGCTTGTGCGTTGTCCAGCGGACGCACGATGATCGGCTGCACCACGCCCTGCGCTTTGATCGAATCGGCCAGCTCCTGCAGCGTCTCGGGCCGCATATCGATGCGCGGCTGATACTTGCCGCGCTGGAGCAGGTCCACGGGCAGTTTCTGCAGTTCCTCGTCGGAGTGCGGGCGGGTGACGACTTCAGGCTCGGCGTCCGGCTCGGGCTGACCGAGCAGCGCGCCCAGTCCGCGGCCGAGGCTTCGTCGTTTCGTCGTCGCCATGGTTGCCATTCTTCGAGACCCCCGTCAGGGAGGCGATAGTAGTGGACGGCGGCCGACACGGCACTAGGGTCTACCCTGCAACCGCCGAAAATGCCTGCCGGGCGCCGGGATTCTACTGCGCGACGACGTCCGCGCCGGCGCCTGCAACGGCGAAATCGCCTTCCTCGCGGCGGATCATCTCGCCGGCGAGCGCCAGGTAGGCGAGCGCGCCGCGCGACTCGCGATCGTAGTGCAGCGCCGGTTTGCCGTAGCTCGGCGCTTCCGCGAGCCGCACGTTGCGCGGAATGATCGTGCGGAACACCTTGTCGCGGAAGTGCTCGACCAGCTGCGCCGAGACCTCGTTCGCCAGGTTGTTCCGCGGATCGAACATCGTGCGCAGGATGCCGTCGATCTCCAGTCCCGGATTGGGACCGGCCTTGATCTGCTCGATGGTGTCGACCAGCGCCGTGAGCCCCTCGAGCGCGTAGTACTCGCACTGCATCGGGATGAGCGCGCCGTCCGCCGCGACCAGCGCGTTGACGGTCAGCATGTTCAGCGCCGGCGGACAATCGATCAGCACGACGTCGAACTGCTCGCGCACGGGCCGCAGCGCGTCGCGCAGCCGCGATTCGCAGCCGGCCTTGCCCATCAGCTGCACTTCGGCGGCGACCAGGTCCTGATTCGACGGCATCAGCTTGAAAGGCGCGTAGTCGAGGTCGAGCAGCGCTGCGCCGGCTGCGCAGTCGCCGAGCAGCACGTCGGTCGTGGAGCGTTCGACGGTGCGCTTGTCGACGCCGCAACCCATCGTCGCATTGCCTTGCGGATCGATGTCGATGAGCAGCACTCGCCGCTTGGTCGCGGCGAGCGAGGCCGCGAGATTGACGGTCGTCGTCGTCTTGCCGACGCCGCCTTTCTGATTCGTGATGGCGAGAATGCGGTGCATGCCACTGCCTCAGACTTTGTCGTGGCTGCGGCAGAGTTCCACAAGATGGCGCTGCTCGTCCAGACCGGGGACGTTAAGTCGATGGACTTCCGCGAGTTTCCATCCGGTCGGAATGTGCGCGAGCTCGTCGGTCGGGTAGCGGCCCTTCATCGCGAGGAGTCGCCCGCCGCCGACACATAGATGTCCCGACCCCTTCACGAACGTCTCGATGGGCCCCACTGCGCGCGACACGACGTTGTCGAACCGTTCTTTCGGCCGATAGGTTTCGGCGCGCGTGTGCACCGTTTGCACGTTGTGCAAGCCGAGCGTCTGCGCTGCGTGGTCGACGAACTTGAGCTTCTTGCCAGTCGAATCGATCAGCGTGAACTGCAGCTGCGGCAGGACGACCGCGAGCGGCAGGCCCGGAAATCCTGCGCCGGTGCCGATGTCGGCGACGGTCGTGCCGCGCAGATGCGAGTGCACGGCGAGGCTGTCGAGCAGGTGCTTGGTGATCTGCTGCGCACGCTCACGGATCGCGGTGAGGTTCATGCGCTGGTTCCAGTCGTCCAGCTCGTCGAGCAGGCGCAGGAGCCGGGCGGCCTGCGTCTCGCTCAGGGGGATCCCGAGCTGCG
Organism: Steroidobacteraceae bacterium; assembly: GCA_036004505.1. GTDB lineage: Bacteria > Pseudomonadota > Gammaproteobacteria > Steroidobacterales > Steroidobacteraceae > Steroidobacter. The sequence goes on along the minus strand of DASYRK010000129.1, from coordinate 75,759 downwards.
CGGCGCCGGACATCAGGACGTCGGAGGACACGTCAACCGATCTTGACCACCGCTCGTCCGGTGACCGCGCCTTTGACGTACGGCTCGAACGCTTGCGGCAGCTCGTCCAGGGTGACCGTGCGCGTGACGATGGCGTCCAGGTGGCGCGGCCGCAGGTCGGTTGCGAGACGCTGCCACACGGCGAGCCGCAACGGACGCGGCGTGTAGACGGAATTGATGCCGAGCAGGTTCACGCCGCGCAGGATGAACGGCACGACGGTCGTCTTCAGCTCGGGGCTCGCGGCCAGGCCGATGCTGGCGATGTTGCCCCAGAACTTCGTAGTACGCGTCAGCCACGTCAGCACGTCGCCGCCGAGGCTGTCGATCGCACCCGCCCACTGCGCTTCTTCGAGCGGACGCGAGCCGAGGTTGATCTCCTCGCGCAACAGCACGCGGGCAGCGCCCAGTTTCTCGAGGTACGCGCTCGAAGATTTCTTGCCGGTCACCGCCACGACCTGGTAGCCGCGGCCCGCGAGCATATCGATGGCGACGCTGCCGACGCCGCCGGTCGCGCCGGTCACGACGATCTCGCCGCTGTGCTCGCCTTGCGGCTGTGAGCCGTTCTGCTCCATGCGATGGATGGCGAGCGCCGCGGTGTAGCCCGCGGTGCCGATGGCCATGCACTGGAATTCGTCGAGGCCCGCCGGAATCGGCACGACCCAGTCCGCGGCGACGCGCGCGTACTCAGCGTAGCCGCCGTCGTGCGTCTCGGACAAGCCGCAACCGTTCACCAGAACTTTCTGGCCCGGCTTGAAATCGGGGTGCTGCGAGGACACGACTTCGCCGGCGAGATCGATGCCGCCGACCAGCGGGTACTTGCGCAGGATCTTGCCGGCGCCGGTCGCCGCGAGCGCGTCCTTATAGTTGATGGTCGAATAGCGGACTTTGACGACGACGTCGCCGGCCGCGAGGTCATCCAGGCCGATGGTCTCCAGGCGCGGGGCGATCTTGCCGCCTTCCTGGTGAATGCGATATGCCCGGAAGCTCTGCATCGGACGTAAGCTCAGCCGCCTTCCGGCTTCTCGCACGTGCCGTGCTTGCGCAGCTGGTCGGTGCTGCACAGCCCGTGCTGCTGACCGAAGAACTGCGCGATCGCGTCGAAATCCTTCGCGTCGATACCCGCGATCACGCCGGCCATGATCGGATTCTTGCGCTTGCCGGACTTGTACTCCTGCAGCGCGTGCACGATGTAATCGGGGTACTGCGAGGCGAGGATCGGATACTCCGGTCCGATGGTCTTAGCTCCGTCAGCGCCGTGGCAGGAAACGCAGGTCTGCGTCGCCGGCGGCGGCGTGCCCACCACCTGCTTGTTCGGCTGTGCGACTTCGCTCTGCAGATAAGCTGCGATGTCGGCGCGGTCCTGGTCGGAGAGCGTCGCGGCCTGCGAATGCATGGTCTGATGGGCGCGGTCGCCGCTCGCATAAGCGGCCAGCGCGGTGATGAGGTACTCGGCGTTCTGGCCCCCGAGCTTCGGCACGCTGTAGTTGGGGAAGGCGTTCTTGTAGTCCGGCACGCCGTGGCAGCCATGGCAGGTGTAAGCGAGCACCTTGCCGCGCTCGGCGTTGCCGTCCGCGTTCGCGTCCAGCGCCGTGCCGCCCAGGGCAACGGCGAGCCCGATTGCTACCCCAGCCGCTCGCAACTTCATATCCCGCTCCAGACCCTTTTCGTTAGGGCGCGTAGGGTACAGGAAGTGCCCGTTAGGCTGTATACTGCCCAACCCGCTTTTCCCGATCCGAAGGTTTTTCGCTCATGGCCCGTATTACCGTCGAGGATTGCCTGCACCAGGTGCCGAACCTGTTCCAACTGGTCCTGGTGGCCGCCAAGCGCGCGCGCAAGCTGGCCAATGGTGCGGAGGCGACCGTCGAGTGGGAGAACGACAAGTCCACCGTCGTGGCGCTGCGCGAAATCGCGGCCGGCCACATCGGCCCGGAGATTCTCGAAGAGGCCGAGCGTCCGCAGCCCGAAGTGATGCCGGAGATCGAGATGTCCGGCGAGCTGCGCGCACCGCACCTCGGATTGGGAGACTGACCGCTCCCCACCGCACCGCCCTCTCGGCGCGCTTCGCCAATGGACTACGCGTCTTCCATCCTGGGGCTGCTGCCGAGTGGAAGGCGCTCCATCGGCGTCACCCAGCTGCTGAACAAGCTCGAGACCTACCTGCCGCCGGCGCAGGTGGACCGGATCCGCGACGCGTATGAGTTCGGCGCCGAGGCCCACCAGGGCCAGAAGCGCCTGTCCGGCGAGCCCTACATCGCCCACCCGGTCGCGGTCGCCGACCTGCTCGCCGACCTGCACATGGACGCGCCGACGATCATCGCGGCGATCCTGCACGACGTCATCGAAGACACCCCGACCGCCAAGGGCGAGCTCGCCGAGCGCTTCGGCGCCGACGTCGCCGAGCTGGTCGACGGCGTCTCGAAGCTGGATCACATCCAGTTCCGCAGCCGCGCCGAGGCGCAGGCCGAGAGCTTCCGCAAGATGCTGCTCGCGATGGTGCGCGACATCCGCGTCATCATGGTCAAGCTCGCGGATCGCACGCACAACATGCGCACGCTCGGCTCGGTGCCGCCCGCGAAGCGCCGCACCGTCGCGCGCGAGACGCTGGAGATCTACGCGCCGATCGCCAACCGCCTCGGCATCCACTCGATCAAGTCGGAGCTCGAGGAGCTCGGCTTCAAGGCGCTGTACCCGGGCCGCTATCGCATCATCGAGAAGGCGCTGAAGCGCGCGCGCGGCAACCAGAAGCAGTTCGTCGGCAAGATCGCCGACAACCTGCGCGGCGCGCTGGAGAAGGCCAGCGTGAAGGGGCGGGTCGAGGGCCGCGAAAAGCACCTCTACAGCGTCTATCAGAAGATGCGCCGCAAGCGCTCGCCGCTCGCGTCGATCGTCGACGTGTTCGGCTTCCGCATCGTCGTCGACTCCGTCGACACCTGTTATCGCGCGCTCGGCCTGGTGCACGGCCTGTACCGGCCGATGCCGGGACGCTTCAAGGACTACATCGCGATTCCGCGCATCAACGGCTACCAGTCGCTGCACACGACGCTGTTCGGGCCGAACGGCATGCCGATCGAAGTGCAGATCCGCACCGACGACATGGACCGCGTCGCCGAGTCGGGCATCGCGGCGCACTGGCAGTACAAGACCGGCGAGGACCAGGGCAAGACGTATCGCGACCGCGCGAGCGAGTGGCTGCAGCACCTCATGGAGATGCCGCACGGCGGCAGCTCCGAGGAGTTCATGGAGAGCGTCAAGCTCGACCTGTTCCCCGACAAGGTCTACGTGTTCACGCCGCGCGGCGAGATCCGACGCATGCCGCGCAACGCGACCGCGGTCGACTTCGCCTATTCAGTGCACACGGACATCGGCAATCACTGCGTCGCGGCCAAGGTCGACCGCCGACTCGTGCCGCTGCGCACGCCGCTGCGCAACGGCCAGACCGTCGAGATCATCACCGCGAAGGGCGCGACGCCGAACCCGGCGTGGGTGAATTTCGTCGTGACCGCCAAAGCGCGCGCCGCGATCCGTCACTATTTGAAGGGCCTCAAGCACTCCGAAGCCGTCGAGCTCGGCAAGCGGCTGCTGACGCAGGCTCTCGCCGATCTGTCGGTCGTGCTGAAGAAAGTGCCCGAGGAGCGCCTGCAGAGCGTCGCGACCGAGTTCAACCTCAAGAGCGCGGAAGAGCTGTTCGAACACATCGGCCTGGGCGAGCGCCTGGCGCCGCTCGTCGCGCGCCGGCTCCTGCCGCCTTCCGACGCGGATGCAGTCGCGGTCGCTGGCGCGCCGTCGCATGGCTCGCCGCTGGCGATCGCCGGCACGGAAGGCATGGTGGTCAGCTACGCGCGTTGCTGCTTCCCGATTCCGAACGATCCGATCATGGCGTATCTGTCGAGCGGTCGCGGCGTCGTGATTCACCGCGAGGCGTGCGGGAACCTGCGCAACTACCGCAAGCAGCCCGACAAGTGGCTGTCAGTCACGTGGCAGCCGAACGTCGATCGCCTGTTCAACGTCGAAGTGCGCATCGACGTGGCGAACCGCATGGGCGTGCTCGCCGCGATCGCCTCGAACATCGCGACCACGGAAACGAACATCGAGCACGTCGCGGTCGACGAGCGCGACGGCGACGCTTCGACGCTGGTGTTCGACCTGCAGGTGCGCGACCGCAAGCACCTCGCTCACGTCATCAAGAATCTGCGCAAGATGCCGGAAGTGCTGCGCGTCACGCGCATGCTGGCGTAAAGTTTTCGCTGCTCTCCTCGAGGTCCTCATGCCCCGCTCGATCATCGCCACCGCGAACGCGCCGCAAGCGATCGGCACCTATTCACAAGCCGTGAAAGTCGGCAGCACCGTCTACGCCTCGGGCCAGATTCCGCTCGACCCGGCGACCGGCGAGCTGGTGCAGGGCCCGATGGACGTGCAGGTGAAGCGCGTGTTCGAGAACCTCAAGGCGATCGTCGGCGCGGCCGGCGGCAGCTTTGCCCAGGTCGTGAAGGTGACCGTCTACATTCTCGACTTCGCCGACTTCCCGGTGCTCAACAAGGTCATGGCCGAGTACTTCAGCGAGCCGTACCCGGCGCGCGTCACCGTAGCGGTTGCGGCGTTGCCGAAGGGCGCGCGCGTCGAGATCGATTGCGTGGTGGAGCTGGAGTGACCGCACCGGCGACGCAGCGTACGTCCGCTGAGTCGTCGGAGCTGCGCCCCGTCACGACGCTGCGCGGCGTGGGCGAGTCGCTCGCCGGCAAGCTGGCGAGGCTCGGTATCACCACGGTGCAGGACCTGCTGTTCCTGCTGCCGCTGCGCTACGAAGACCGCACGCGCGTCGTGCCGATCGGCTCGCTGCGCGTCGGCGAGCGCGCTGTGATCGAAGGCGAAGTCCTGTTGTGCGAAGTCGCATTTCGCGGCCGGCGCCAATTGCTCTGCCGCATCGGCGACGGCTCGGGCTCGCTCACGCTGCGCTTCTTTCACTTCTCGGGCGCGCAGCAGCAGGGACTCGCACGCGGCACACGCCTGCGTTGTTTCGGCGAGATCCGCCGCGGGCCGGGCGGCCCTGAGATCGTGCATCCCGAGTATCGACGCGTCGGCGGCGACGCCGGCGCGACCGAAGAGACACTCACTCCGATCTATCCGCTGACCGAAGGTGTGCAGCAAGGCCGCCTGCGACAGCTCACCGCCATCGCGCTGCGCGAGCCGTCGTACCGCACGGTGCGCGATTGGATTCCTGCGGCCGTGCTCGAACCGCTCGAGCTGCCGCCGCTGCGCGCTGCGCTCGACTTCGTGCATCGCCCGCCGCCGGATGCCGATACGGATCTGCTGGCGATCGGCCGTCATCCGATGCAGCGCCGGCTCGCGTTCGAAGAGCTGCTCGCGCATCAGCTGAGCCTGCGGTTGCTCCGCCGCGAGATTCAGCGCGACCCCGGCTGGGCGTTCAAGAGCGGTGACGCGCACTCGCTCGTCGCGCGTTTTGCGGACTCGCTGCCGTTCGACCTGACGCGCGCGCAGCTGCGTGCGTGGCAGGAAATCGAGCGCGATCTCGCGCAGGCGAGTCCGATGCTGCGACTGGTGCAGGGCGACGTCGGTTGCGGCAAGACAGTCGTCGCCGCACTCGCGGCAGCGCGAGCGGCGGAAGCTGGATTCCAGACTGCGGTGATGGCGCCGACGGAGCTGCTCGCCGAACAGCATGGACGCAACTTCTCGAACTGGTTCGCAGCGTTCGATCTGCCGATGACGTTGCTGACCGGCAAACGCAACGCCGCGGCGCGCACGCGCGCACTCACCGACCTCGCCTCGGGCGCCGCAAAGATTGCTATCGGCACACACGCGCTGTTCCAGGAAGGTGTCGAGTTTCAGAAGCTCGGCCTCGTCATCGTCGACGAGCAGCATCGCTTCGGCGTGCATCAGCGGCTGCTGTTGCGCGAGAAGGGGCTGCTGTCCGGTCGCTTCCCGCATCAGCTGATCATGACTGCCACGCCGATTCCGCGCACGCTCGCGATGACGGCTTATGCCGATCTGGACGTCTCGATCATCGACGAGCTGCCGCCCGGGCGAACGCCGGTCAAGACCGTAGCGCTCACTGACAATCGCCGCGACGAAGTGGTGCTGCGCATTCGCGATGCGTGCCGGCAGAAACGCCAGGCGTACTGGGTCTGCCCGCTGGTCGAAGAGTCGGACGAGCTCGACGCGCAGGCGGCCGAAGAAACCGCCGCGGCGCTCGCCGAAGCGCTGTCGGAGCTGACGGTCGCGCTGGTGCACGGGCGGATGGCGCCGCGCGAGAAGGACGCGATCATGACGCGCTTCAAAGAAGGCAAGATCGATCTGCTGGTCGCAACCACGGTGATCGAAGTCGGCGTCGACGTGGCGAACGCGAGTCTGATGGTCATCGAAAATGCCGAGCGCATGGGCCTGGCGCAGCTGCACCAGCTGCGCGGCCGCGTGGGCCGCGGAGCCGCCGAAAGCACTTGCGTACTGTTGTATCGCGCGCCGCTCAGCGAGGTCGCGCGTGAGCGGCTCGGCGTGATGCGCTCGACCAACGACGGCTTCGAGATCTCGCGGCGCGACCTGGAGCTGCGCGGCCCGGGCGAAATGCTCGGCACGCGCCAGACCGGTCTGATGCAGATGCGCGTCGCGGACCTGGTGCGCGATGCCGACCTGCTGCCGCAGGTCCAGCAGGCGGCCGAATTGATGCTGAAGCAGAATGAAGCGAACATAGCGCCGCTGCTGCGCCGCTGGATCGGACAGGGGGAGCGCTTTGGGAAAGTCTGAGCAATGAGCACGCCGGCTGGCAGCATGCGCAACCGGCTGCGCTGGTTCGGCCACAAGCTCGCGGCGACCGCGTTCGTGACCGAAGTGCTGCCGGGCGTTGCGGCGAAGGCGCGCGCCTATGCGCAGCTCACGCGTCTGGATCGGCCGATCGGCATTTGGCTGCTCATGTGGCCGGTGCTGTGGGCGCTGTGGCTCTCCTCCGAAGGCCGGCCCGATCCGCACGTGTTCATCGTGTTCGTGCTCGGCGTCGTGCTGACGCGCTCGGCCGGCTGCGCGATGAACGATTTCGCGGATCGCAACTTCGACCGCCACGTTGCGCGCACGCGCGACCGGCCCCTCGTCACCGGTCAGGTCGACCCGGTCGAAGCGCTCGCGATCTGCGCCGGCCTCGGCATGATCGCGCTCGGCCTGGCGATGACGCTGAACCGCCTCACCCAGCTGTTCACGCTCGTCGGCGCCGTGCTGGTGCTGACCTATCCGTTCATGAAGCGCTTCTTCCCGATTCCGCAGGCGTACCTGGGCATCGCATTCACGTGGTCGGTGCCAATGGCGTTCGTGGCGCACACCGGCGCGGTGCCGCCGAGGCTCGCGTACGTGCTGTTTCTCGCTGGGCTGCTGTGGACCATGGCGTACGACACGATGTACGCGATGGCGGATCGCGAGGACGATCGCAGGCTCGGCATCCGCTCGAGCGCGATCCTGTTCGGCGATGCGGATCGTTTCATCATCGGCGTGATGCAGCTGATGAGCTTGCTGGCGCTGTGGCTCGTCGGCCGCGACATGCAACTGGGCTTGTGGTTCGGCCTCGGGCTGGCGTTCGCTGCAATCTTCGCGCTGTACGAGCAGCTGCTGATCCGCGAGCGCAAGCCGGATCAATGCATTCGCGCATTCCTCAACAACAATTACTTCGGGATGAGTGTGTTCATCGGCATCGCGCTCGATTATCTCTTCAGATAGTCGGCCTCTTCAGGTAGTCGGCTGCGTTCTCGCGATCGCCCAGACCTCGACCTGCTCCGCACCCGCTTGCAGCAGCACCGCTGCGAGCTCACGCGCTGTGCTGCCCGTCGTGACGACGTCGTCGAGGATCGCGACTGACCTCGCGCGCAGCGGCGCGACCACCGTGAATGCACCGCGGACATTCTTGCGCCGCGCCTTCCGATCGAGCCCTGCTTGTTCCGCCGTTTCGCGCTGCCGGATCACGACGTCCGTCTTCACAGCCACGCCGGTGCGGCGCCGAATCGTGAGCGCGACTTCGCCGGCCTGGTTATAACCGCGCTGTCGATAGCGTCGCGGCGCGAGCGGCACCGGAACGATGACCTCGGGCAACGGCGCGCCGCGCGCGAGCAGGCACCGCGAGAACAGCTCGCCGAGCACGCGTCCGCAGGCGAGCTCGCTGCGGAATTTCAGGCCGCGCACGAGATGATCGAGCGGATACGCGTAACGATACGGCACGAAGCTGCCGACAAATGGCGGCGGGTCCCGCAGGCATTCGCCGCATGCGCGCGCAGCTGCGCTCGAAGACAACGGCTCCGCGCAGACCACGCAGGCCGGATCGTTGCGCGGCAGATCCCCGACGCAGTCGCTGCACAAGTCGATATCGCCTGCGCCCGAGCGACCGCACAGCAGGCACGCAGCGGGCCATAGCAGCGCTTCCAACCAGCGCCGACCCTTGTCAACCCAGCGCTGTAGCAGCGGTTGACAGGATCCGGCGGCGTCCGAATACTGATTCGAGCACGGCATGCGACCTCCAGCGGGCGCCTGCGAGTGTGCCGCCGCGCAGCCGGCGATGGCCGCAGCAAAAACCAGCAGTTCGCGGCCCTTTCATGAGGACGGGCGCCATGACACAGACACAACGCACGCACACCAATCAGTTGATCGCGCGCCTCGGCGAAGTGCGCACCGACTGGACGCTGGCGGAAGTCCGCGAGCTGTTCGCGCTGCCCTTCGCGGATCTGCTGTTTCACGCGCAGCGCGTTCATCGCGCCAATTTCGATCCGAACGAAGTGCAGGTCAGCACGCTGCTGTCGATCAAGACGGGCGCTTGCCCCGAGGACTGCTCGTACTGCTCGCAGAGCATCCGCTTCGAGACCGGCCTGAAGTCGGAGCCGCTGCTCGACCTGCAGGAAGTCGTGGCGAAAGCGCGCATCGCCCGCGCCAACGGCGCGACGCGCTTCTGCATGGGCGCGGCGTATCGCAGCCCGAAGCCGAAGCAGCTGGCGCAGATCGCCGAGATGATCAAGGCCGTGCGCGCGCTCGGCATGGAAACCTGCGCCACGCTCGGCATGCTCACGCCCGAGCAGGCGCGCGAGCTGAAGAGCGCCGGGCTCGATTACTACAACCACAATCTCGACACGTCGGAGAATCATTACGGCAAGGTGATCACGACGCGCACCTACCAGGACCGGCTCGACACGCTGCAGGCGGTCCGCGACGCGGGGCTGCACGTGTGCTGCGGCGGCATTCTCGGGCTCGGCGAAAACGAGCTGGACCGCGCGCAGCTGCTGCACACCCTCGCGACGTTGCCGCAACACCCCGAGAGCGTGCCGATCAACCAGCTGGTGCAGGTTCCCGGCACGCCGCTGTACGGCGCCGAAAAGCCCCGTCCGCTCGATTTCGTACGCGTGATCGCCGTTGCGCGGCTGCTGATGCCGGCCTCGTATGTGCGGCTGTCGGCGGGCCGTAGCGACATGACGGACGAAACGCAGGCGCTGTGCTTCCTGGCCGGCGCCAACTCGATCTTCTACGGCGAAAAACTCCTCACGACCGAAAATCCCACCGAGCACCATGATCGCGGCCTGTTCGAGCAGCTCGGAATCCGCGCCGAGGAGCACATGCGCGGCGCCGGCGGCCAGCGGATGAGGATCGCCGAGAGCGGATAAACTCGGCGGCGAATGTCCGATGAGTTCTTCCTCGATCCGCGCGTAGTCCGGCGCTCATTCGACCGCGCCGCCCGCACCTATGACGCGGCCGGCGCCGTGCAGCGGGAAATCCGCGCGCGGCTGCTGGAGCGGCTCGACATCGTGCGGCTCACCCCGGCAACCGTCCTCGACCTCGGCGCGGCAACCGGCCACGCGAGCCGCGAGCTCAAGCGTCGCTATTCGTCCGCGAAGGTCGTCGCCCTGGACCTTTCCCTGTCGATGTTGCGGGAAAGCGCGCGCCAGCAGTCGCTGCTGCGCCGGTTCGCGCCAGTCTGCGCCGACGCGCACCGGCTGCCGCTGCGCAGCGGCTCGCTCGACCTGGTCCTGAGCAATCTGCTGCTCGAGTGGTGTCACGATCCCGACGCGGTGTTCGCCGAGGTCGCGCGCGTATTGCGGCCGCAGGGACTGTTCACGTTCACGACCGTCGGGCCCGACACGCTGAAAGAGTTGCGCGAGCTCTGGCGCGGCGTCGACGGCGCCATCCATGTGCATCGCTTCATCGACATGCATGACTTCGGCGATGCGCTGCTGCGAGCCGGGTTCGCCGAGCCGGTCATGGACACGGAGCGCCTGACAGTCACGTACCCGAGCTTCGATGCTCTGCTCGGAGAGATTCGCGGCAGCGGCGCGCGCAACGTCGCACAGGGTCGAGCGCGCGGTCTCACGGGCCGCGCGCGAGGCGCGGCCGTCCTGGCGCGCAGCGAAGCGCTGACCAGGAACGGCTCGTTGAGCATCAGCGTTGAGGTCATCCACGGTCATGCGTGGGCGCCGGCAGAACGTAAATCCCGGCGCGCGGGCGACGAGGTGCGGGTGCCGGTCGATGCCTTGCGCACCCGTCGAAAAGGTTAGCTTATTTTTAACTGACAGCCTCTCAATCAAGACCAATCAGTTCGAATAGTTCAACTTCGCTTGATCATATGGGCGAATCGCACTACCTGGTCCTGACCCCGCGCTGCTCGCTGACGCCGGCCGGCGCGCGCATGTTCATCGCGATCGTCGGCGGCACCTGCTTCGCGGTCGCAGGCATCTTCGCCGCCCAGGGATTCTGGCCGGTGCTGCCGTTCGCCGGCCTCGAAATCGGCTTGCTCGCGTGGGCCGTGCGAGCTTCGATGCGCGAGGGCAGCAAGCGCGAAACGATCGAGATCGACGCGGCGCGCATCACGATCCGGCGCATCGACCCGAGCGGCGAACATTTCTCGGTATTTCCTCGACATGGGTCGAGGGTTACACTCCGCACCCCGCAAACGGCGCTGCATCCCAGCCGGCTCGTGCTCGAGTCGCGCGGTCGCGTCTGCGAAGTGGGCAGGTTTCTCACAGAAGACGCACGCCACAGCCTGGCGGCGCGTCTCCAGCAACTGGTGGGGAATGTGAACGAACCGCCCGCGCTTAGTTAATGAAACCAAGCGTGGCGTGCGATTGCGGCTTGATTCTGGAGCACTCGTGTCAATGGTGAAGATCGTCAAATGCGCACTGGCTGCGGTCCTGGCCAGCCTGCCCGCGCACGCTTTCGCGGCCTGGGAGCTGAACATGCCGGTCGGCGTCACGGAGCTGAGCCGCCGCATCCACGCTCTGCACATGCTGATCCTCTGGGTCTGCGTCGTGATCGCCATTGCGGTGTTCGGCGTGATGATCTACTCGATCGTCAAGTTCCGGCGCTCGCAGGGCGCGGTCGCCGCCACGTTCGATCACTCCACGCGCGCCGAGATCGTCTGGACGGTCATTCCGATCGTCATCCTGGTCGCGATGGCGGTGCCGGCGGCGGCCACGCTGGTGCGCATCGAGGACACGCGCAACTCCGAGCTGACCATCAAGGTCACCGGCTACCAGTGGCGCTGGCATTACGAATACCTCGACCAGAACGTCCAGTTCTTCTCGTCGCTGGCGCGCGATAGCAATGCGGCGCGGCAGCTCAATTCCGGCATCGACCCGCGGTCGGTGCCCAACTATCTGCTCGATGTCGATCATCCGCTGGTCGTCCCGGCCGGCAAGAAAGTGCGTGTCCTGCTGACCGCCGGCGACGTCATCCACGCCTGGTGGGTGCCGGAGTTCGGCATGAAGAAGGACGCGATCCCGGGCTTCGTCAACGAACTGTGGTTCCGCGCCGACCAGGTCGGCATCTATCGCGGGGTCTGCGCCGAGCTGTGCGGCCGCGATCACGGCTTCATGCCGGTGGTGGTCGATGTCCGCTCGCAGGCGGACTACGACAGCTGGCTGAAGACGCAGCAGGACGGGACGAAGACGGCGAACGCGGCGGAGTAAGAGTTCATGACGACCAGCAGCAGCATTGCACACCACCAGCCCGGCACTCCGGCGCGCGACCATCACGAAGAAGAGCATCACGATCACCACGGCCCGGCGAAGGGCTGGCGCCGCTGGCTGTTCGCGACCAATCACAAAGATATCGGCACGATGTATCTGCTGTTCAGCCTGCTGATGTTCTTCGTCGGCGGCACGATGGCGATGGTCATCCGCGCCGAGCTGTTCAAGCCGGGGCTGCAGCTGGTCGACCCGATGTTCTTCAACTCGATGAGCACCATGCACGCGCTGATCATGATTTTCGGCGCGGTCATGCCGGCGTTCGTCGGACTCGCCAATTGGATGATCCCGCTGCAGGTCGGCGCGCCGGACATGGCGCTGCCGCGCATGAACAACTTCAGCTTCTGGATCCTGCCGTTCGCATTCACGCTGCTGCTCAGCACGTTGCTGGTACCGGGCGGCGGCCCCGCCGGCGGCTGGACCATGTACCCGCCGCTGTCGCTGCAGACCGGCAACGCGTTCCCGATGCTGATCTTCTCCGTGCACCTGATGGGCGCGTCGTCGATCATGGGCGCGATCAACGTCATCGTGACGATCATGAACATGCGCGCGCCCGGCATGTCGCTGCTGAAGATGCCGATGTTCGTTTGGACCTGGCTGATCACGGCGTACCTGCTGATCGCGGTGATGCCGGTGCTGGCCGGCGCGGTGACGATGCTGCTGACCGATCACTACTTCGGCACGACGTTCTTCGAAGCCGCCGGCGGCGGCGACCCGGTGATGTTCCAGCACATCTTCTGGTTCTTCGGGCATCCCGAGGTCTACATCATGATCCTGCCGGCCTTCGGCATCGTCTCGGAGATCATCCCGACGTTCTCGCGCAAGAAGCTGTTCGGCTACGACTCGATGGTGTACGCGGTCGCGTCGATCGCGTTCCTGTCGTTCATCGTCTGGGCGCACCACATGTTCACGGTCGGCATGCCGCTCGCCGGCCAGCTGTTCTTCATGCTCGCGACGATGCTGATCGCGGTGCCGACCGGCGTGAAGGTGTTCAACTGGACCGCGACCATGTACAAGGGCTCGCTGTCATTCGAGCCGCCGATGCTGTTCTCGCTCGCGTTCCTGTTCCTGTTCACCATCGGCGGCTTTTCCGGGCTGATGCTGGCGATCGTGCCCGCGGATTTCATGTACCACGACACTTACTTCGTGGTTGCGCACTTTCACTATGTGCTGGTGCCGGGAGCGGTTTTCGGCATCATGGCGGGCGTCTACTACTGGCTGCCGAAGTGGACCGGGCGCATGTACAACATGACGCTTGCGAAACTGCACTTCTGGCTGTCGGCGATCTTCGTCAACGTGCTGTTCTTCCCGCAGCACTTCCTCGGTCTGGCCGGCATGCAGCGGCGCATTCCGGACTACGGCACGCAGTTCTCCGACTGGAACATGGTCTCCTCGATCGGCGCGTTCGGCTTCGGCCTGTCGCAGCTGCTGTTCGCGTACCTGATCTTCAGCTCGATGCGCGCCGGCGCGCAGGCGAGCGACAAGGTGTGGGACGACGCGAAGCCGCACGGCCTGGAGTGGACGCTGAGCTCGCCGCCGCCGTATCACAGCTTCGAGACCGCGCCCGAGGTGAAGTAACCCGTGGCCGCTGAAATCCACGATCAGGATCGCAAGCGCAGCGTGCGGCGCACGGCTTTGTGGCTGGCGCTGCTCGCGGCATTGTTCTACGGCGGCTTCATCGCGATGGGCGTATGGCGCAGCGTTCACTGAACAAAGAGAACCGCAAGCTGACGTGGCAGCTGTGGCTGTTCGCGGCCGGCTTTCTCGGGTTCGGCTTCGCGCTCGTGCCGTTGTACAACGTGCTGTGCGACGTCACCGGTTACGGCGATCGCAGCAAGCTGCAGCAGGCGGCGAACGTCATCGAAGCGCCGGACGACACGCGCACGATCACGATCGAATTCCTGTCGAGCGTGCCGACCTTCGGCAGCTGGGAATTCCGTCCCGAGCGCGCGCAGCTCGAGGTGCACCCGGGCCGGCTCTACGAAGCGAAGTTCTACGCCCGCAACCTGCGTGATGCGCCCGTGACTGCGCAGGCGGTCCCGAGCATCGCGCCGTTACAGGCGACGCAGTATTTCCACAAGACCGAATGTTTCTGCTTCCGGCCGCAGCACTTCGCGAGCCAGGAAGCACGCGAGCTGTCCGTGCGCTTCATCGTCGACCCGAAACTGCCGGCGACGATCGATCGACTGACGCTCGCCTACGCACTGTACGATTCGAAGAACACCTCCGGTTGAACATCATGGCCCACGCACCTACCAGCACCGCATCCGAGAAGTACTACGTCCCGCACGGCAGCCCGTGGCCGATCGTCGGCTCCATGGCGCTGTTCACGACCGTCGGCGGCGCGGCGCTATGGCTCAACCACGTGCACGCGGGCCCGTGGGTCCTGACGCTCGGCCTGCTGCTGCTCACGACGATGTTCGTCGGCTGGTTCGGCGTCGTGATCCGCGAGAGCGAAAGCCGGCTGTACAACGAAGCCGTCGACCGCTCGTTCCGCATGGGCATGATGTGGTTCATCTTCTCCGAGGTGATGTTCTTCGCGGGCTTCTTCGGCGCGCTGCTGTACGCGCGTCAGTTCTCGGTGCCGTGGCTCGGCGGCGAAGGCACGAAGCTGCTCACCAAGGTGATCCGCGGCGACAACTTCGAGGCTGCGTGGCCGACCAACGGCCCCGGCAACATCGGCGGCGACTTCGACGTGATCCCGGCGTTCGGTCTGCCGGCGATCAACACGGCGATCCTGCTGACCTCGGGCGTCACGATCACCATCGCGCATCACGCAATGAAGGCCGGCAATCGCCGCCTGCTGAACATCTTCCTCGCGGCGACGTTCCTGCTCGGCTTCCTGTTCGTGTACCTGCAGGCCCACGAGTACATGGAGGCGTACACGGAGCACAACCTGAAGCTGACCTCGGGCATCTACGGCTCGACGTTCTTCCCGCTGACTGCCTTCCACGGTTTCCACGTGACGGTCGGCGCGCTGATGCTGGCGGTCGTGTGGTTCAGATGCCTGAAGGGTCACTTCACGCCGACGCACCACTTCGCGTTCGAAGGCGCGGCGTGGTACTGGCACTTCGTCGACGTGGTGTGGCTCGGACTGTTCATCTTCGTGTACTGGCTGTAGAGAGCAGGTGGCGCGGTTCCTCATCCTCGCCTGCCTGCTGGCGATCGTGCTGAGCCTCGGCTCGGCGCTGTTGCACCTGGTGCGCGACAAGGGTGAGTCGCAGAAGATGGCGCGCGCGGTGACGATCCGCGTCGCCCTGTCGGTCCTGCTGTTCGTGCTGCTGATGGTCGCGTGGTGGCTGGGCTGGATCCAGCCGCACGTCCGCTGATGCGCATTGCCAATCGCAATTTCTCACCGACGCTGTTCGCCGTCGCCATCACGATCGCCGCGGTCGCGCTGTTCGTGCGACTCGCGTTCTGGCAGATCGGCCGCGCCGCTGAGAAAGACGCGTTGCAGGCGAAATACGCGGCCGGTCAGCGCTCCGTCGTCGAATTGACCGCCGCCAATGCGGCGGCGCTCACGCAATATCAACGCGTCACGGCGCGCGGTCACTACGTCAGCGCACATCAGATCCTTCTCGACAGCATGCCTTCGGCCATGGGCCAGCCCGGCTATCGAGTCGTCACGCCGTTCGAGCTCGAGGACGGCAGCTGGCTGCTCGTCGACCGCGGCTGGCACCGGCCGGGTGCGACACGCAGCGATATTCCCGACGTGGCAGTGGGAGAACTCCCGCGCACCGTCGCGGGCCAGTTGAGCGCGCTGCCGCAGCCCGGCGTCCGGCTCTCGGGGCCGGCGAGCACCGGCAACAACTGGCCGCGTGTCATGAACTATCCGCAGCAGTCGAGCGTCGAGCAGGCGCTCGAGAGTAAGGTGTTGCCAGGACTGGTGTTGCTCGACCGTGACCAGCCGGATGGCTACGAGCGCGCGTGGCAGGCGCGCACGGACCTGGGATCGGAACGTCATCTCAGTTACGCCGTGCAGTGGTTCGGGTTCGCGATCGCGGCGATCGCGCTGTTCGTCGTGATGGGCCTGCGACGCGGCCGGATGCTGGATGAGGGCAAGCAGTGAACGCACCAGGCGGGCGACGCTCGCGCGCGCAGATCTGGATCGTCGTGGCGCTGTTCTTCGCGCCGCTCGCCTTGGCATTTCTTTTGTATTACGGCGCAGGCGGCTGGCATCCGTCCGGCAGCACCAATCACGGCGAGCTGATTTCGCCGCCGCGGCCGCTGCCGAGCGTCACGCTGCCCACGCCCGGCGGCACGCCGCTGGCCCCGGAAACCTGGCACGGGAAGTGGACGTTGCTCTACATCGGCGACGGCCGCTGCGACGGGCGCTGCCGCGCAGCGCTCATGCTGATGCGCCAGACGCGGCTCGCGCTCAACGCGGACATGACGCGCGTGCAGCGCATTTTTCTCGCGACCGGCAACTGCTGCGACCGGGGTTATCTCGACGCGGAGCATCCGGATCTCGCGATCGCGCTCGCCGACAATGACGCCGGCGCGACGCTGCTGGCGGCATTTCCGGATGCCCAGCCGGCCGCGGATTCCTTCATTTATGTCATCGACCCGCTCGGCAACCTGATGATGCGTCATGTGCCGCAGCCGCCGCCGGCGAAAGGTCTGCTGGAGGATCTGCGCCGGCTGCTGAAGCTCTCTCATATTGGATAGGGCGGCAGCTTCTCTTCCAAAGCCAAAACCCGTGTGCGAAACTCGATTTTGAGCGGATCCGCCCGCCTTACACGAATAGATTCATGTTGATGACGAGGTTTAGAGCTTTGTAGTCGAAGGTTTTCTGCTTCGGGGGATCCATGAAGTGCCTGTATTTCCTCGCCCCAACGCTTGCGAGCACGCACGACGTCTCGGACGACCTGCACCAGGCAGGCGTCGAAGACTTCTACTTGCACGTCATCTGTAAGGACGAGTCGGGGCTGAAGAAGCAGCACATTCACTCGAGCAACTACCTCGAAACGCTCGACGTGGTGCGCGACGGATTCATCGGCGCCGCCCTCGGCCTCACGGCCGGCCTCATCGGCGTCGCCCTGCTCAAGTATTTCGACCCGTTCGGCCCCGAGTACCAGGTGCCGGTGTACGTGTACGCGATCCTGGTCGCGGTCGCGACGCTGTTCGGCGCGTGGGAAGGCGGCCTGGCGGGCATCGGCGCGGAAAACAAGAAACTGGCGCGCTTCCACGACGACATCGAAGCCGGCAAGTACCTGGTGCTCGTCTACGTACGCAAGCAGCAGGAAGACACGGTCGTGAAGATGATGAAAGAGCGTCATCCCGAGGCCGAGCTGGTCGGCGTCGATTCCCATTTCATCAATCCGTTCAGCAAGGTCTCGCGACTGAGCGACGGAGCCGGCGGCGCCGGCGCACTGAAGAAGGCGTAGAGACCGGGGCCGCAGTAGCGGCCCTTCTGACGAAATGCTGACCAGATAAAACGATAGCTCGACGAGCGCGCGACGGGAGAGCTGCGAATGGTATTTGCCTGGGCACTGATCCTGCTGGTGGTTGCAACGGTGGCGTTCCACTTCGCCTCGCTGTACGGCCTATTTGGCGACCCGTGGTGGTTCACCGAGATCGCGTCGAACTGGACGACGATGGACCAGACGGTCAACGTGACCTTCTGGGTCACGGGCTTCGTCTTCATCGTCATCAACCTGTTCATGGCGTGGACGGTGGTCCGCTACCTGCATCGCAAAGGCAAGACCGAGAAGGCCGAGTACGAGCCGGAGAACAAGAAGCTCGAGTGGTGGCTGACGGCCATCACCTCCGTCGGCATCGCGGCGATGCTCGCGCCCGGCCTC
The DNA here is from genome assembly GCA_036004505.1 of Steroidobacteraceae bacterium. Classification (GTDB taxonomy): domain Bacteria; phylum Pseudomonadota; class Gammaproteobacteria; order Steroidobacterales; family Steroidobacteraceae; genus Steroidobacter. The sequence continues at coordinate 57,926 of DASYRK010000129.1, read as the reverse complement.
GCTGTGTGGGCCAAGTTCGTCACCCCGCCGGCCGACGCATCGATCGTCGAAGTCGTCGGCCAGCAGTGGGCGTGGAGCTACCGCCTGCCCGGCCGCGACGGCGAGCTCGGCGCGGTCGATAGCAAGCTCGTCACGATCGACAACCCGCTCGGCGTCGATCCGAAAGATCCGAAAGGGCAGGACGACGTCATCGTCACCTCGCCGGAGCTGCACATTCCGGTCGGCAAGAGCGTGAAGTTCCTGCTGCGCGCGAAGGACGTGAACCACCAGTTCGCCGTGCCGCAGTTCCGCGTGAAGATGGACATGGTGCCCGGCATGGTCACGCATTTCTGGCTGACGCCGACGCGAACGGGCGAGTTCGACGCGCTCTGCGAGCAGCTCTGCGGCGTCGCGCACTTCGCAATGCGCGGCCGCGTCGTCGTCGAGGAAGAATCGAAGTACCAGGATTGGTTCGGCAAGCAGCCGACGTTCGCACAGACGGCCGCCGTCGCCAAGGGCGATCCCGAAGCCGGCAAGGCCATGTTCGCGACCTGCACCGCGTGCCACGGCGAGCAGGCGCAGGGCAACAAGGACCTCGGCGCGCCGAAGCTCGCGGGTCAGTCCGGCTGGTACATCGCGCGGCAGCTCGCGAGCTTCAAGCACAACGTGCGCGGCTCGAACGACAACGACACTTACGGCAAGCAGATGATTCCGTTCGCGTCGATGCTCACCGACGACGCAGCCGTCAGCAACGTCGTCGCTTACATCGGCTCGCTGCCCGACACGCGCCCCGACGCCAGCGTCGGCGGCAATCCCGAGCGCGGTAAAAAACTGTATGCGACCTGCGCTGCGTGCCACGGCGACAAGGCCCAGGGCATCTGGGCCACGAACGCGCCGCGGCTCGCGGGCATGAGCGACTGGTACATGGCGCGGCAGCTCGAGAATTTCCGCCAGGGCATCCGCGGCACTCACCGTCAGGACTTCCACGGCGCACAGATGCGCTCCATGGCGCGGGCCCTCAAAGACGAGCAGTCGATCAACGACCTGCTCGACTACGTACACACTCTGTAGAGGAACTCATCGATGGCATTCGTCGCAATCGCCGATCGCGATCACGAGCACGCGCTGCACGATCCCGAGACGTTCATCCGCAAGTACATCTGGAGCCAGGATCACAAGGTGATCGCGATCCAGTACTCGCTGGTCGCGATCGGCATCGGCCTGGTCGCACTGGTGATGTCGGTGCTGATGCGCCTGCAGCTGGGCTTCCCCGACACGTTCTCGCTGATCGCGCCGCAGGACTATTACCAGTACATCACCATGCACGGCATGATCATGGTGATCTACCTGCTCACCGCGCTGTTCCTCGGCGGGTTCGGCAACTACCTCATCCCGCTCATGTGCGGCTCGCGGGACATGGTGTTCCCGTACATGAACATGCTGAGCTTCTGGTTCTACCTGCTCGCGGTGCTGGTGCTCGTCGCAGGACTGTTCGTGCCGGGCGGCCCGACCGGCGCCGGCTGGACGCTGTATCCGCCGCAGGCGATCTCGCCGGGCACGCCGGGACACGGCTGGGGCATCATCTGCATGCTCGCCTCGCTCGGGATCTTCGTGGTCGCGTTCACGATGGGCGGCCTCAACTACGTCACGACCGTCCTGCAGGCACGCTGCAAGGGGATGACGATGATGCGCCTGCCGCTGTCGGTGTGGGGCATCTTCATGGCGACGATCCTCGGCCTGCTGGCCTTCCCGGCGCTGTTCGTGTCGTGCGTGATGATGACGCTCGACCACACGCTCGGCACCAGCTTCTTCATGCCGGCGGTCGTGCAGATGGGGGCACAGACTGTGCACGCGGGCGGCTCGCCGCTCCTGTTCCAGCACCTGTTCTGGTTCTTCGGGCATCCCGAGGTGTACATCGTGGCGCTGCCGGCGTTCGGCATCGTCTCCGACCTGCTGTCGACGCACGCCCGTCGCAACATCTTCGGCTACCGCATGATGGTGTGGGCGATCCTGGCGATCGGCTGCCTGAGCTTCGTCGTGTGGGCGCACCACATGTACGTCAGCGGCATGAACCCGTACTTCGGCTTCTTCTTCGCAACGACGACGCTGATCATCGCGGTGCCGACGGCGATCAAGGTCTACAACTGGATCCTGACGCTGTGGAAGGGCGACATCCACCTGACGGTGCCGATGCTGTTCGCGATCGGCTTCATCTTCACGTTCATCAACGGCGGTCTCACCGGACTGTTCCTCGGCAACGTGACGGTGGACGTGCCGCTGTCGGGCACGTACTTCGTGGTCGCGCACTTCCACATGGTGATGGGCGTGTCGCCGATCCTGGTGGTGTTCGGCGCGATCTATCACTGGTATCCGAAGATCACCGGGCGGCTGCTCGATGACCGGCTCGGCCGCATCCACTTCTGGTGCACCTTCATCGGCACGTACTCGATCTACCTGCCGATGCACTACCTCGGCATCCTCGGCGTGCCGCGTCGCTACTACGCGTACAGCGACGCCATCGACTTCATCGGCCAGAACGTGCACATCGCGAACGAGTGGATCTCGATCTCGGCGGTGTTCGTCGCGGCGGTACAGCTGGTGTTCCTGTTCAACCTGGCGTGGTCGCTCAAGAACGGCCGCGACGCCGGGCCGAACCCGTGGCGCGCGGTGTCGCTCGAATGGCAGACGCCCGACACGCCGCCGAAGCACGGCAACTGGGGCAAGGACCTGCCGGTCGTGCATCGCTGGGCGTACGACTACAGCGTGCCCGGCGCGCCGGAAGACTTCATCCCGCAGACCGTGCCGCCCGGCGATCCGCGCGCGGGTAACGCGCCGGCCGGCCGCGATCACGGAGTGCATCATTGAGCCTGACCGTCGCCTACGCAGCGCTCGCGACCGGAATCATCGTCTGGCTGATCCTGGTCCGTAAGCTGTCGGCGAAATCATGGGAGACGCAGCCCGCGTCGCCCACTGGTGCTGTCGCGGACGATGAAGAGCCGCGCTGGCCGGCGGCGCGCGTCGGCCTGTGGGTGTTCCTCGCGGTCATCACCTCATTGTTCGGTCTGTTCGTGGCGGCGTACTACATGCGGCTCAGCGGACATCACGGCTCCGGCCCGGCGACCGATTGGGTGCAGTTGAGCGAGCCGCCGGTGCTGTGGCTCAACACGGTGCTGCTGATTGCGGCGAGCGTCGCGATGCAAGCCTCCCGTCGCCTGATCCGCGCCGGCACAGTCGAGCGCAGTCGCAACGCACTGCTCGCAGGCGGCCTGCTGACGCTCGCGTTCCTCGGGGGCCAGTTCTACGCGTGGACGCAGGTGCGCGAGTCGGAGTTCTTCTCACCGCAGAATCCCGCGGTCGCTTTCTTCTATCTGTTGACTGCCGTGCACGGCCTGCACCTGCTCGGCGGTCTGTACGTGTGGGGTCGAACCCTGGCCCGCGCTCGCCGGCCGGACGTAGAAGCCATCGACGTGCGCCTGAGCATCGAGCTGTGCAGCGTGTACTGGCACTTCCTGCTGCTCGTGTGGCTGGGACTGTTTGCGGTGATGTTGTCTACCTGAGGAGCGTTCAGTGAATCACGACTCGACATCAGCTGCGCTGCCCGACGGCCTGAAGGGCGTGACCGCCGACTGGTCCGCCGACAAGCAGGCCTTCCCGGTGCCGTGGGGCAAGGCAATGATGTGGATATTCCTGCTCAGCGACACGTTCATCTTTTCCTGCTTCCTCGTCTCGTACATGAACGTGCGCATCTCGACCACCGACATGTGGCCGAATCCCAGCGAGGTCTTCGCGCTGGAGGTGTTCGGCAGAAACATTCCGCTGTTCCTGATCGCGCTCATGACGATGATCCTGATCACCTCGAGCGGCACGATGGCGATGGCCGTGAACTTCGGCTACCGGCGCGACCGCGGCAAGACCGCCGCGCTGATGTTCGCCACTGCGCTGCTGGGCCTGTCGTTCGTCGGCATGCAGGCGTTCGAGTGGAGCAAGCTGATCCTCGGCGAGCACGTGCGGCCCTGGGGCAACCCGATGGGCGCACCGCAGTTCGGCTCGGCGTTCTTCATGATCACCGGCTTCCACGGCCTGCACGTGTCGTGCGGCGTGATCTACCTGTGCGTCGTCGCCAAGCGGGTGCTGAGCGGCTTCTACGATCGCAAAGGCACCTACGAAACGGTCGAGGTCGCGGGCCTGTACTGGCACTTCGTGGACCTCGTCTGGGTGTTCATCTTCGCGTTCTTTTATTTGTGGTAGGAGCAGACATGGCTCACGGTCATTCCGCTGAAGCGACAGCAGCGCACGCACCGGCCGGCGGGCACGGCGAGGGCGTGCAGCATCCGGTCAAGATCTACTTGTGGATCTGGCTGCTGCTGTTCGTCTTGAGCACGTTCTCGTATCTGGTCGACTACTTCCAGCTGCATGGCATGTTGCGCTGGACGCTGATCATCCTCTTCATGCTGCTGAAGGCCGGCTTCATCGTCGCGATCTTCATGCACATGGCGTGGGAGCGTCTCGCGCTGAAGCTCGCGATCCTGCTGCCGCCGCTGGCGCTGATGGTGCTGCTGGGACTGATGGCGATCGAAGGCGACTACACGTTCGTCACGCGGCTGCAGACGTTCGTGCAGCAGATTCAGGCTCCGGGCGAGCACCGCGAGGTGCCCGAGTTCACACCAGGCCATTGACGATGGCGCCGACGCCGATTCTGTGGATTTGTGGCTTCGTGGCCGCGGCGGTGTTCGCGGTCATGATCCATTCGATTGCTACGTTCCGCCGCGGCGGCGGACAGCCCAGCTTCGGACAGCCTAGCGCGCTCGCTGAGATCTTCTGGGCCTTCGTGCCGATCTTCATCATGGTGAGCACCGCGCTTCCCGCGGTGCGCATGCTAGCCTCGCAGCACACCGCCAGCATCGTTCAGGCCCACAACGACCCGTGACTCCCCGCTACCGTCTCTTCCGGCGCCTTGCGCTCGCAGGCGTCGTGCTTGCTTTCGGCGTCGTCGTGCTCGGAGCGTGGGTGCGACTGAGCAACGCCGGCCTGGGCTGTCCTGACTGGCCCGGCTGCTACGGCCACCTGACTGCCGACAATGCCGCCCAGAACGTCGATGCCGTCAACCAGGCGTTCCCCGAGCGGCCGTTCACGTATCACAAGGCCATCAAGGAGATGGTGCACCGGTACTTCGCCGGCGGCCTGGTGCTGGTGATCCTGACGCTGGCCGGTCTCGCCATCGCCAACCGCCGCGATCCGCAACAGCCCGTCGGGCTGCCGGTCGCACTCGTCGGCCTCGTGATCCTGCAAGCGCTGCTGGGCATGTGGACCGTGACGCTGCTGCTCAAGCCGCTGATCGTGGTGCTGCATCTGCTCGGCGGTCTCACGACGCTGGCGTTGCTCGGCTGGCTCGCGCTCGCGCCGCAGGGAGAGTGGAGTCGACCGGCCGCGCCCGCGCGTGTCAAGACGCTCGCTGCCGTCGGGCCGATCGTGCTCGGGCTGCAGATCGCGCTGGGCGGCTGGACCAGCAGCAACTACGCCGCGCTCGCGTGCCCCGATTTCCCCACTTGTCAGAATTCGTACTGGCCGCAGATGGACGCGAAAGACGCGTTCGTGCTGTGGCGCGGCCTCGGCCGGGACTACGAAGGCGGGGTGCTCGATCACCCGGCGCGGGTCGCGATTCACTTCGTGCATCGCCTGGGCGCGCTCGTCACGGCGCTCGTGCTCGGCTTCGTGAGCTTCGCGGCGATCCGCAGCGGTCCGACGCGCGCGGTGCGGACGGCCGGAATAGTGCTGGGCGTGGTCCTCGTGTGTCAGCTGATTCTGGGTCCGTTGATGGTGGTCAACGCCCTGCCGCTGGCGCTCGCCACCGCACACAACGCAGTCGCGGCGCTGCTGCTGCTGGCCATCGTCGCCCTGAACCGGCAACTGAGATAGAACTGCCTGTAGAATCCCCGGGCGTTCCCGCTCTACCGCACCGCCCGTGGACACACCCTCCATTCAGCATCCTCACGCCACCTGGCGCGATTACTACGAGCTGGGCAAGCCGCGCGTAGTGATGCTGATCATGTTCACGGCGATCGCCGGCATGTTCCTCGCCGCGCCCGGCTTCCCGCCGCCGAACGCGCTCGTCTTCGGCACGCTCGGCATCGCGCTTGCGGCGTCTGCCGCCGCCGCGGTCAATCACGTGCTCGATCGTCGTATCGACGCGCAGATGGCGCGCACGCGCAATCGGCCGCTGCCGCAGGGCCACCTGACGCAGTGGCAGGCGCTGACGTACGCGGCAATTCTCGGACTGCTGTCGATCGTTCTGCTGTGGGGTTGGGTGAATCCGCTGACTGCAGTGCTCACGATCTCATCGCTCCTCGGCTACGCAGTCGTGTACACGGTGTGGTTGAAGCACGCGACGCCGCAGAACATCGTGATCGGCGGCGCAGCGGGCGCGGCGCCGCCGGTGCTCGGCTGGACGGCGGTCACCGGCCAGGTCGACGCTCACTCGCTGCTGTTGTTCCTGATCATCTTCACGTGGACGCCGCCGCACTTCTGGGCGCTGGCGATCGCGCGGCGCGAGGATTACGCCAAGACCGGCGTGCCGATGATGCCGGTCGCGTACAGCAGCGAATTCACCAAGCTGCACATCCTGCTGTACACGATCCTGCTGGTGCTCGTGACGCTGCTGCCGTATCTCACCGGCATGAGCGGCCTCATCTACCTGGCCGCGGCGGCGATCCTCGGCGGCTTTTTCCTGTTCCGAACTTTGCAACTCAAAGTGCGCTCGGACGTGCGGCTGCCGATGCGCACCTTCAGCTTCTCGATCACATATCTCGCGTTGTTGTTCGCCGCGCTGCTCGTCGATCACTACTTCACGATCCGCATCGGGTGATGCACTGTGGCGGGCATGCACAGTCGCTCGGTCATCTTCTGGCTGCTGCTGGTCGTTCTCGCGCTGATCGTTTACGGCTCGCTGTATCCGTTCAACTTCAAGCCTGACGCCATCGAAGGCGGCGTGTTGGAAGCGTTCCGGCAGCTGTCGTGGGCGCGCGCCGGCCGCGGCGACCGCATTTCCAACGTACTGCTCTATCTGCCGCTTGGGTTCTGCCTGTTCCTCTGGCTCGAGCTGCGCTGGGGCCGCATCCCTTCCATCCTCGCCGCGATGGCGCTCGGTTCGTTGCTGTCGCTCTCGATCGAGATCGCGCAGGTCTACCTTTCGACGCGCGTGCCGAGCCTCACTGACCTGACGCTCAATGCTGTCGGCACGCTGGTCGGCGCGACCGCCGGTCTCGCCTGGGGCGGACTGACCAGGCTGATGCATTTGCCGGGACGCGCCGAACGGCCGCTGCGCGATCCGGGCGCGATGCTGCTGCTGGGACTCTGGCTCGCCTGGCGCTTCGCGCCGTTCGTGCCGCAGTTCGATCTCGTCAAACTGAAGCTGGCGCTGCGGCCGCTGTTCGCGCCGCAATTCGATCCGGTGACGGTTTTCAGCTTCCTGACGTTCTGGCTGGTGGTGAATCAGGCGGTGGCCGCCGTCGTCAGCAGACCGCGACGCCTGGAAGCACTGCTGCTCGTCATCGCGACCGTGCTGGTCGGCCGGCTGCTGGTCGCGAATCAGACGTTCCTGCCCGGCGAGTTGCTCGCGTTGTTGTTGCTGCTGCCGATGCTGCTCGTCATGCATCGGCTCCGGCCGCGGCCGCGGCGCACGGTACTGGTGTTCGCGGTGATCGTCGTCCTGATCATCGATGGGCTCGCGCCGTTCGACTTCGCGCCGCCGATGGGCCACTTCGAGCTGTGGCCGTTCCTCGGCTGGTTCGAGATCGGTCTGCCCGCCGCGATCCAGCTGATCGACTGGACGGAGCTGTTCGGGAAACTGTTCCTGTACGGCGCGCTGCTGTGGGTCATCAAGGAGTGGGGCGCGTCGATCCGCTTCGCCATGATCGCGCTCTTCACGACGGTGCTCGCGATCGAGGTGCTGCAGGCCTGGCTGCCGGATCAGAGCGCGTCGATCACCGATCCGCTGCTCGCACTCGCGGTCGGGTTGGCTTTTCACTCGCTGTATCAGCGCATGCGGCCGCGCGCTTTCGCGCGCGACACTATCTTCCAACGCGCGCGCAACCGGTGAATTCCTTGCCGTCGAGCACGGCGCGCGCCGAGTAGGCGAAGAATTCGCCTGACATCCCGTCGCGGCACGCCTGCGCGTCCACGAGCAATTCGAGAGTGTGGCCGTTGTTGCCGGCGTGATACCGCACGGTGCCTTCCGCGTCCTGCGTTTGCGGCGCTCCCAGCGAGATCTCTTTCGGGTCGGACGGCTGGCGCCACACGATCCCGGCGTCGGTGACCTCGACGGCCCAGAACGGCTCCGTGCCGCGCGCCATGACGATGTAGCTCGCGGCCGGCTCGTCGCAGCCTTTGACCTGGCCCTGCACGCCCGCGTACAGCACTTCCTCGAGCACGAACGTGCCGGCGTACGCGCGCGCCTCCTCGATGTCCTCCGAGACCGGCGCGCGCTCGCCGTACGCTTCGACGTACAGCATCGCCGGACCCTTTTCCATTTCGTCGGCGAACGTTTCCTGCAGCGTGCCGTCGCTCTGGTCCAGCAGCCACAGCTCGGCTTTCTCGTTGCACGGACTGAACGTGATGCGGTCCTGCGCGAGCATGACGATGCCGCGCTTGATCGAAAGACTGGAGTCGGCCGGCGCTTGCGCAGGTGCAGGCTGCGGGCTCGTGGTTGCGGGCGCAGTCGCAGCGGCCGGCGGCGGCGCAGTGGTAGCGGCGGGCGCCGCGGGTTGCTCCGCCTGACGCGAGCAAGCTGCCGCCAGCAGCATCGAGCACATGAGCATCGAAATCTGGCGCAGACCGCGCATCGAATCCCCCGCTGCGGGAAGTCGGAGTCGGGCCAGAGAATACCGCGGAAAGAGCACCCCGCGAAATCGCGGTAGAATGCCGGCCTCCATGGACATCACTCCCATCGTCGGCAGTCTCAACGACGCGCAGCGCGCCGCCGTGACGGCGCCGCTCATGCCGACGCTGGTGCTGGCCGGCGCCGGCAGCGGCAAGACGCGCGTGCTGACGCATCGGGTCGCCTGGCTCGTGCAGGTCGAGAACGTGTCGCCGCACGGCATTCTGGCGGTGACCTTCACCAACAAGGCTGCGGGCGAGATGCGCAGCCGCATCGAAACCATGCTGGCCACGCCGAGCGCGCCGCTGTGGGTCGGCACGTTTCACGGCATCGCGCACCGGCTGCTGCGCATTCACTGGCGCGACGCGAATCTGCCGCAGGCGTTCCAGATCATGGATTCGGACGATCAGCTGCGCGCGATCCGCAGGGTCTTGAAGGCGCTCGATCTCGACGAGTCGCGCTGGATTCCGAAAGAGATCATGTGGTTCATCAACGCGCGCAAGGACGAAGGCCTGCGCGCGAAGCACCTGAAGGACGAAGGCGATCCGACGCGACGCCAGTTCATCAACCTGTATGCCCAGTACCAGGAGCAGTGCGAGCGCAACGGCGTGGTCGATTTCGCGGAGCTGCAGCTGCGCGCGTTCGAGCTGTGGCGCGATCGTCCCGACGTGCTGGCGCACTATCGCTCGCGCTTCCGCCACGTGCTGGTCGACGAGTTCCAGGACACGAACACGATCCAGTATGCGTGGCTGCAGCAGTTGTCGGGCTCCGATGGGCTCCCGTTCGCTGTCGGCGACGACGATCAATCGATATACAGGTGGCGAGGCGCGCGCGTCGAAAACCTGCAGCAGTTCCGCCGCGACTATCCGCACGTGCAGCTGTTCCGGCTCGAGCAGAACTACCGCTCCACCGGCAACATCCTGGCGGCGGCGAATGCGCTCATCGCCAACAACAACGGCCGGCTCGGCAAGAATCTCTGGACCGCCGGCGAGCAGGGCGAGCCGGTCAAGCTGTACGCGGCGTTCAACGAGCGCGACGAAGCGGACTTCGTCATCAATCGCATCCGCGAGTGGAGCTATAAAGGCGGCCTGCGCAAAGACTGCGCGATCCTGTACCGCTCGAACGCGCAGTCGCGCACGTTTGAAGAAGCGTTGATCACGGCGCGCATTCCGTATCGCGTGTACGGCGGCCTGCGATTCTTCGAGCGCGCGGAAATCAAGGACGCGCTGGCGTATCTGCGCCTCATCTTCAGCCGCGCCGACGATGCCTCGTTCGAGCGCGTCGTGAACCTGCCGGCGCGCGGCATCGGCGCGAAGACGCTCGATACGATTCGCAACTATGCGCGCGCCAACACGTGCCCGATGTGGGAAGCCGCGGGCGCATCCATCCAGGAGCTCGGCGCACGCACCGGCCAGAGCCTGCACGCCTTCATGCTGCTGATCGAGCAGCTGGACAAGCAGACGCGCGCGCTGCCGCTGCACGAGCAGGTCGACCACGTCATCAACGCGAGCGGACTGGTCGCGCATTATCAACAGGAAAAAGGCGATCGCGGCGAAGCGCGCATCGAGAACCTGAACGAGCTCGTGAGCGCCGCGCGCGGCTACGAGCCCGACAGCGAAGCCCAGGTCACGCCGCTCGCAAGCTTCCTGGCGCACGCGGTGCTGGAGTCGGGCGAAGAGCAGGCCGACGCGTGGGAAGACAGCGTGCAGATGATGACGCTGCACTCGGCCAAGGGCCTGGAATTTCCGGTCGTGTTCCTGTGCGGCATGGAAGACGGCCTGTTCCCGCACACGCGCTCGATCACCGACATCGATGGCCTCGAAGAAGAGCGGCGCCTGTGCTACGTCGGCACGACACGCGCGATGAAGCAGCTGTTCCTCACGTATGCGGAGCAGCGCCGGCTGCACGGCGTCGACAGTTACGGCACGCCGTCGCGCTTCATCCGCGAAATTCCGGCCGAGCTGCTCGAGGAAATTCGGCCGCGCATCCAGGTGTCGCGGCCGGTTTACGTGCCGCGCCGCAGCGGTGCCGTCGAAGAAGATCCCGCGCCGGGCGGCATCCGCCTCGGGCAGCGCGTGCGGCACGGCAAGTTCGGCGAGGGTGTGATCCTGAATCTGCAGGGCCAGGGCAGTCACGCCCAGGTGCAGGTGAATTTCGAACGTCAGGGCACGAAGTGGCTGATGCTCGCGTACGCGAATCTGGAACCGGTGTAAAAGAATGAAAATAATCATTCTCGGTGCCGGCCAGGTGGGCCGCACGGCGGCCTATCACCTGGCCCGGGAGCCGGCGAACGAAGTCACGGTCGTCGACGTGAAGGATGAGTTGCTGCGCGACCTGCAGGACCGCATCGACATCCGCACGGTCGTCGGCAGCGCGACGCAGCCCAGCATCCTCGAGGCCGCCGGCGCGCGCGACGCCGACATCTTCATCGCGCTCACGAACAGCGACGAAGTGAACATGACCGCGTGCCAGATCGCGTGGAGCCTGTTCAACAAGGACGCGACGCGCATCGCGCGCATCCGCTCCGCTGACTTCACCAAGCACCGCAAGTTGTTCGCGGACGAGGATCGCGCGTTCGCTGTCGACGTGCCGATCAGCCCCGAGCAGCTCGTGACCGATCACGTCGTGCGGCTCATTCAGTATCCGGGCGCACTGCAGGTGCTGGACTTCGCCGACGGTCGTGTGCGACTGGTCGGCGTCAAGGCACTGAAGGGTGGCGCGCTGGTCGGCCAGCAATTGAAAGAGCTGGCGAAACACATCAAAGGCAAGGACGCGCGCGTCGCCGCGATCTATCGCAACGGCCAGAGCATCAAGCCGACCGGCGACACGGTCATCGAACACGGCGACGAAGTGTTCTTCATCGCCGCGCGCGAAGACATCCAGCTGGTGATGAACGAGATGAAGAAGGTCGAGGATCCGGTGCGGCGCATCGTGATCGCGGGCGGCGGCAACATCGGCTTCAGCCTGGCGCAGCGGCTGGAGGGCAAGCATCAGGTCAAGCTCATCGAGCGCGATCAGCGGCGCGCGCGGCGCATCTCGGAGCAGCTGAACAACACCATCGTGCTGACCGGCGATGCGGCTGACGAGGAGCTGCTGCTGGAAGAAAACATCGACAGCGCCGACTTCTTCATCGCCGTCACGAACGCGGAGGAAGCGAACATCCTGTCGGCGATGCTCGCAAAGCGCCTCGGGTGTCACAAGGTCGTGGCGCTGATCAACAGGCCTGCGTACGCCGAGCTGATGGAGAGCACCTCGATCGACGTTGCGCTGTCGCCGCAGCAAGTGACGATTGGCTCGCTGCTCGCACACGTTCGCCGCGGCGACGTCGTCCGAGTGCACTCGCTGCGTCGGGGTGCGGCGGAAGCGATCGAAGCGGTCGCGCACGGCATCCAGGGAGAAGGCCGCGTGATCGGCCGCAAGATCGAGGATATTCCGCTACCCACCGGCACGACGATCGGCGCGGTCGTACGCGGCGACGAAGTGATCATCGCGCACCACGACACGGTCATTCATCGCGACGACCACGTGATCCTGTTCCTGACGGACCGCCGCTACGTCGAAGTCGTGGAAAAGCTGTTCGACGTGCCGCGACGCAAAGGCGCATGAACCTGCTCGCAGTGCAGCGGATCCTCGGCCTGCTCGTGATGCTGGTGAGCATCACCATGCTGCCGCCGCTCGGTGTGTCGCTGTATTACGGCGACGGCAACTGGCACCCGTTCGCGCACGCTTTCTTCGCGCTGCTCGCAGTCGGCGCGCTCATTTGGTGGCCCGCGCGCGGTCGCGTTCGCGAGCTGCGTGTGCGCGACGGATTCATGGTCGTAGCGCTGTTCTGGTTCGTGATCAGCGCTGCGGGCGCCGTGCCGCTGTTGCTTGCCGAAGAAGTGCAGCTGTCCCTCACCAACGCCTTCTTCGAATCCGTCTCGGGATTCACGACCACCGGCGCGACCGTGCTCAGCGGTCTCGACTCGATGCCGAAGTCGCTGCTGTATTACCGCATGCAGATGGAATGGCTCGGCGGCATCGGCATGGTCGTGCTGGCCGTGGCCCTGCTGCCGATGCTCGGCGTCGGCGGCATGCAGCTGATGCGCGCCGAAACGCCCGGGCCGATCAAGGACTCGAAGCTCACGCCGCGCATCACGGGAACGGCGAAGGAGCTGTGCCGCATCTACATCGCGATCACGATCGCGTGCGCGGTGGCGTACTGGTGGGCGGGCATGTCGCCGTTCGACGCGATCGCCCACAGCTTCTCGACCGTCTCGACGGGCGGCAACTCGACGCACGACGCGAATTTCGGCTACTTCGACAACGAGGTCATCGAAGGCATCGCCGTCTTCTTCATGTTCATCGGCGGCGTGAACTTCTCGCTGCACTTCCTGGCGTGGCGTCACAAGCGCATCAGCAGCTACTTTCGCGATCCGGAGTTCCGCGCTTACTTCTGGGTGCTCGCGCTGGCCGTGGTCGTGTACTTCCTGGTGCTGTGGCTGAGCAATAAGCACGTCGATCCAGGCGTCGCCTTCCGCCGCTCGCTGTTCCACGCGGTGTCGATGCAGACCAGCTCCGGTTTCTTCACCGACGACTTCACGCACTGGCCGGGCGCGCTGCCCGTGATCCTCATGCTGTCGACGTTCATCGGCGGCTGCGCCGGCTCGACGTCCGGCGGCATGAAGGTCGTGCGCTGGCTGCTGTTGTGGAAGCAAGGACAGCGCGAAGTCGTGCAGCTCGTGCACCCGAGCGCCGAAGTGCCCGTGAAGCTCGGCCCGAAAACGATCGATCCACGCATCGTCGATGCCGTGTGGGGATTCTTCGGCGTGTATATCGTCGCGTTCGGCGTGCTCATGGTGCTGCTGATCGCGATCGGCGAGGACCAGGTGACCGCGTTCTCGGCGATCGCGGCCTGCATGAACAACACCGGCACGGGCCTCGGCGAAGTCGCAGCGAACTTCGCGGGGCTCAGCGATCCCGGCAAGTGGATCTGCCTGCTGGCGATGCTGCTCGGGCGCCTGGAAGTGTTCCCCATGCTGGTGCTGGTGTCGCCGACCTTCTGGCGGCGCTGAAGGGCCCGCCACAATTCCGCCCGATTCGGGCACTACGCTGGATCAATCAGCAGCTCCGTGCGTCTAACCCCACATGGCCCTGTCACGTAAAACCAAGCGCACGATCCTGGCCGGCACCGCCCTGGTGCTCGGCTCGCTCGTCATCGCATTGCTGGTCTGGACGATCTACCTCGACCGCATCATCACCGCGCAATTCGAGGGCCGCCGCTGGACGCTGCCTGCACAGGTCTACGCCGAGCCGCTGGAGCTGTACGCAGGTCAATCCTTCGGCGCGGACACGCTGGAGCAGGAGCTCAAGCGCCTCGGCTACCGGCGCGTCGACGAGGCAGAGCAACCGGGCAGTTACAGCCGGCGCGGGTCGCGCATCGACCTGGTCAATCGCCGCTTCCAGTTCTGGGACGCGCTGCAGGAGCCGCAGCTCCTGACGGTGATCGCGCGCGGCAACACGATCGAGAGCATGCGCAACGGGCGTAACGAGGATGTGCCGATCTTCCGCCTCGACCCGCTGCTGATCGGCAGCATCTTTCCGATCCACGGCGAGGATCGCGTCGTCGTGACGCCCGACCAGGTGTCGCCGCTCCTGCCGGCCGCGCTCAAGGTGGTCGAGGATCGCAAGTTCGACTCGCACAACGGCGTGGATTTCGGCGCGATCGCGCGCGCCGCGTGGGTCAACCTGCGGGCCGGGCAGATCGAGCAGGGCGGCTCCACGCTCACGCAACAGCTGGTGAAGAGCTACTTCCTCGACAATCGCCGCACGCTGGGACGCAAGCTCGAGGAAGCGATGATGGCGTGGCTGCTCGAAGTGCACTTCGAGAAGCAGGACCTGATGAACGCGTACATCAACGAGATCTATCTCGGCCAGGACGGCAATCGCGCGGTGCACGGCTTCGGACTCGCGAGCCAGTTCTACTTCGGCAAGCCGCTCGCGGAGCTGCAACTGCACGAAGTCGCGTTGCTGGTCGCGATCGTTCGCGGTCCTTCGTACTACGATCCGCGCCGGCACGCAGACCGCGCGCGGGCGCGGCGCGATCTGGTTCTGAAGCTGATGGCGCAGTACCAGGTCGTCGACGAGAAGGCTGCGCAGGAAGCAGCGAAGCGGCCGCTCGGCATCGTCAGCTCGTCGACGCAGGCCGGCGGCTACTACCCGGCGTTTCTCGACCTGGTCCGGCGCACCCTGCGCCGCGACTATCGCGAGGAAGATCTGACCGAAGCGGGCCTGAAGATCTTCTCGACGCTCAGTCCGCTCATCCAGAGTCACGCGGAGCAGGCGCTGGCGCAGGAGCTGGAGCGCCTCGACAAGACGCGCAAGCAGAAGACGCAGAACAAGCTCGAAGGCGTCGTCGTCGTCACGGCGCCGCAGAACGGCGAAGTGATCGCCATGGTCGGCGGCCGGCAGGCGAGCTTCGACGGCTTCAATCGCGCGCTCGATGCGCACCGCTCGATCGGCTCGCTGGTGAAGCCCGTGATCTATCTCGCAGCGATCGAGAGCGGGCGCTACCACGCGGCGTCGATCGTCGAGGACGGTCCGGTCGAAGTGAAGCTCGCGAACGGCCAGGTGTGGGCGCCGCAGAACATTTCCGAGGAGTACTACGGCCCCGTGCCGCTGGTGCGTGCGCTCGCGCAGTCGCTGAATCTCGCGACCGTGCGGCTCGGCCTCGACGTCGGGCTGCAGAAAGTCACGAACGAATTCGTCGCGCTCGGGCTGGAACGCGAGCCGCCGCAGCTGCCTTCCGTTTTGCTCGGCGCTCTCGACGTTTCACCTCTGGAAGTCGCGCAGCTGTACAACGCTTTCGCGAATGGCGGCTTCAGCACGCCGCTGCGCGCCGTGCGCGCAGTCGTCGACGCGGAAGGCAAGCCGCTCAAGTCGTTCGCGCTCGAAGTCACGCCGGTCGCGGACAGCCAAGCGGTCTACCAGGTCAACCGCATGCTCGTGCAGGTGATGGAGCACGGCTCGGGCCAGGCGGCGCGGGCGCAGATCCCGCCGCAGATCGTGGTCGCGGGCAAGACAGGCACGTCGTCCGACTATCGCGATAGCTGGTTCGCGGGCTTTTCGGGCAACACGCTCGCGGTCGTGTGGATCGGCTACGACGACAATTCGCCGACCGGACTCACGGGCTCGTCCGGCTCGCTGCCGGTCTGGTCGCGCCTGATGCGCTCGATCGGAACAACGTCCTGGAGCGCGCCGTTGCCTGAGGGCCTCGAGGACGTATCGGTCGAATTCATGACCGGCCTCGCCGCGGGGCCGAACTGCGGCGGCGAGCAAATGGTG
The DNA here is from genome assembly GCA_036004505.1 of Steroidobacteraceae bacterium. Classification (GTDB taxonomy): domain Bacteria; phylum Pseudomonadota; class Gammaproteobacteria; order Steroidobacterales; family Steroidobacteraceae; genus Steroidobacter. Next base: position 41,752 of record DASYRK010000129.1, on the reverse strand, counting down.
ACGATCGCGGTGCCCACCGGCACTCAGCTGCCCGCCAAGCCCGGCTGCGAACGCAGCGCATTGGGCACATTCGGCGAGCGGGCCCGCGAATGGTGGCGCAGCGTCGTAAGATAGTCAGAGTGACGAGCAGCAACAGACAACATCGGTGGCGAGGATGGGCGGTGCTATTGGCAAGCGCTGCACTAACCGCGTGCGCGGTGCCTTCACCGTACGAGAAGCCCGCGCCTCCGCCAGAGCAGCAGCCGCCTGAAACGCCGTCTGAGACGCGTCCGGGCGAGCCGCCATCCACGACGCCGGAACCGACGCCGCAGCCAGCGCCCGTAGTTCGCGAGCCGACGCTCGGAGCTGCATCGCGCGCGCTGGTGAGCCAGGCACAGACTCAGATGGCGACGAAGAACTACATCGTCGCTGCTTCTTCGATCGAGCGCGCGCTGCGCATCGAGCCGGACAATCCGCTGCTGTGGATCGAGCTCGGCAAAGTCCGCTTCGCCGAAGGCAACTACGTGCAGGCCGAGAACCTGGCGCGCAAGGCAGTGTCGATGTCGGTGAACGCGCCGCGTGCGCAATCGTCGGCATGGCGCCTGATTGCAGAGTCGTATCGCGCGCGCGGCAAGAACATCGAAGCGCAGGAAGCGCAGGCGCGCGCCGATAGTTTCAACCAGGGATAGGAATCGTTCAGTTGCTCGCGGCTTCAGCCAGCCGCAGCGCAGAGCGGCATCGAGCGCGATCGATTGCGACTCGTCGCGCGCAAGAACGGCTCAGCGCGCCGATACGAGATCGGCTTCCGCGCGCTCCGCACTCGTTCGCGGCGCCAGATTGGCGACGAACTGCCGTGTCGCCGCCTCCCAAGTGTGCGACAAGGCGAACGCGCGGCAATGCGCGGGATTCAGCTGGAGCGCTGCCAGCGCTGCTACGCGCAAGTCTTCATGCAGCGCGCCCGTCGAACCGTTCTCGATGACATCAATCGGTCCGGTCACGGGATACGCAGCGACCGGAATAGCGCACGCCAGTGCTTCAAGCAGCACGAGGCCGAACGTATCGGTGCGGCTCGGAAACACGAACACGTCCGTCGCCGCGAGATGCGCTGCCAGCTCCGCGCCGAATTTGTAGCCGACGAAACGTGTCGCGGGGAATCTGGTCTCGAGCGAGCGACGCTCGGGGCCATCGCCGATGACGAGCTTCGTGCCGGGCAAGTCGAGCGCGAGGAAGGCTTCGATGTTCTTCTCGACCGCGACGCGTCCCATGTACACGAAGATCGGCCGCGGCAGATCGAGGAACTCCTTCGGACTGGGCTTGAACAGCTCGACGTCGACTCCGCGCGTCCAGCGCACGATGTGGCGAAAGCCCCGTGTTTCCAGCTGTTTCTGCAGCGTCGGCGTCGCGACCATCGTGCGAGCGGCAGCTGCATGAAAGCGGCGCAGATGCGCATAGCTGAGCGCGAGCGGAATGGGCGCGCGTGCGCGCACGTATTCGGGAAACTGCGTGTGATACGAAGTCGTGAACGGAAAGCGATTGCGCATGCACCAGCTGCGCGCCGCCATGCCGAGCGTTCCTTCAGTCGCGACGTGGATGCAATCGGGCGCGAAGTCGCGCAGGAGCTGCGACAGCCGCCGATACGGCAACCACGCGAGCCGGATTTCCGGATACGTCGGACACGGGAACGTGCGGAACTGGTTGGGCTCGACCACCAGGACTTCGTGGCCGCCGGCGCGCAGCGTCTGCGCCGTCGTGCTCAGCGTCTGGACGACGCCGTTGGTCTGCGGTCGCCACGCGTCGGTAACGATCGCGATCTTCACGCCGCCTGCTCGACCTCGATCGGGCACGGCGCGAGCTCGCCGCTGTGCGTGATCACCTCTTTGCTTTCAGTCCAGCGCAACAGGCTCAGCCGGCCCTGGAAGTCTTCAGTGAGCGTGGTGCAGCTCTCGACCCAGTCGCCGTCGTTGCAATAGAGCACGCCATCGATCTGCGAGATCTCGGCGCGATGGATGTGGCCGCAGATCGCGCCGTCGAGGCCGCGGCGCCGCGCTTCGTGCGCGAGCGCGCGCTCGAAGTTCGCGATGTACTTCACGGCGTTCTTCACTTTGTGCTTGAGATAGGCCGCGAGCGACCAGTACGGGAAGCCGAAGGCGCGGCGGAGCAGGTTCACGTAGCGATTCAGTTTCAGCACCGCGGCGTAGGCGCGATTGCCGAGCGCTTCGAGCAGCGGGCTCGCCTTGATGACGCTGTCGAACTCGTCGCCGTGCAGCACCAGCAGTCGGCGGCCGTCGGCGGTCTCGTGAATCGCCTCGCGATGGATCTCGACGTTGCCGAACACCATGCCGTCGTAGTCGCGGAACAGGTTGTCGTGATTGCCGGGGATGTAGACCACGCGCGTGCCGTGCTTGGCCTTGCCGAGGATCGTGCGGATGACATCGTTGTGGGCCTGCGGCCAGAAGAACGACTTGCGCAGGCTCCACAGGTCGATGATGTCGCCGACGAGGTAGAGCGTTTCGGTCTCGACCGAGCGCAGGAAGTCGAGCAGGTAGGCGGCGCTGCAGCCGCGAAACCCCAGGTGGACGTCCGAGATGAACACGGTCCGAAACCGGAACGTCGGTTTGGCTGGCGGCGGGCTCATGGCGCGCAGAGTCGCGGTCCGCGATGAAGCGAATGTGACAGCCCCGGGAAGATTCCTTTACGGAGTGAAAGGTTTGCGCGGGAGAGCTCTATGACAGCTCATGATGTGGACATAATGCGGTACGTTGGCTTGATCTGGACACCACTCTGAGCCGCAGATCCGGGGGCCAGATAGGAAATTTTATGCCACTTCATGTGCTTCTGTGAGGCACCTGTCAGTTGTCTTGCCCACTTAATGAATAATGCGGCATGCGATGGCAGCCATCCGACCTTTCTTCAATCGAAGTGGCAATTGTAAGCGTCATTGAGGGCAGGCACGGGACAAAGTGGGGTGGCTTATAGCAAGCCTTCGCTCCGCACCCGCCGCCCGCTATGCTCAGCGCCATGATTGCCCTGTTGCAGCGCGTCACGCACGCGGAAGTCCGCGTAGACACCCGGATCGTCGGCTCAATCGACGCCGGCCTGGTGGTCCTGGTCGCCGTCGAGCGCGGCGATACGGAGCAGCAGGCGGATCGGCTGCTCGAGCGGCTCCTGACCTATCGTGTGTTTGGCGACGCCGAGGGGCGCATGAATCGCAGCCTGCAGGACACGGGCGGCGGGCTGCTGCTGGTCTCGCAATTCACGCTGGCGGCAGACACGCGCAAGGGCACGCGCCCGGGCTTCAGTCCCGCAGCGGAGCCGCAGGAAGGAAAAAGATTGTTCGAATATCTCGTGGCGCACGCACGCGAGCGCCACGGAATTGTCGAAACCGGAGAGTTCGGCGCGCACATGCAGGTGACGCTGACCAACGACGGGCCGGTGACGTTTTGGCTGCAGGTTGGCGCTGTAGGGTGATGACTGTCGCAGTTGCAACCTGCTGAACGATCTGTAACCGGCGTAGCCAGCCTTTTGGGCGTATCATCGCCCCGCTTATCTGCAGGAGACACTGATGGGTATCGGCTTCAAAGAGCTGTTGATCATCCTGGCGATCGCGCTGCTGATTTTCGGCGCGAAGCGTCTCAAGACGATCGGCTCCGATCTCGGCGGTGCAGTCAAAGGGTTCAAGAAGGCGATGGAAGAGGGTGACGACAAAGAGAGTCGTCAGCTCAATGCGCCTGACCAGAAGGATGCGGATTTCGATTCGACACCTTCCAAGACCGGCACCAAGTCCAACGTCTGAGGCCGCGCGGCTGACCCGCGTCGCCTCACCCGCCCGATTTCCTTCCAGGCCCGATGTTCGAAGTCGGCTTCACCGAGATCCTCCTCATCCTGGGCATCGCACTGCTGGTGCTGGGGCCCGAGAAATTGCCCGGATTGGCCGAGAAAGTCGGCCGCTGGACCGGGCGCGCGCGCGCAATGGCGCGCCAGCTGCGCACGCAGCTCGAGCACGAAGTCACGATGGAAGAGATGACTCGCTCGCGTCCCGCGCAACCTGCATCGCCACCGCCTTCGCCGCCGCCGAGCACACCTGACGCCGCTGCGCCGGCGAATTCAACCCCGCCGCCGGGCCCCGAGCTCGATCTCGATGCGAAAGTGTCCGGCATCGAGCGGGTAGCTGACCCCGCCGCGGACGCGGCAGCCGACGCAGCAGTCGCCGCCGACATTCCGCTGAAGCAGTCCGCACCATGAGCGAGGAAGAGCAAGACCGCGAGCTGCTCGCGGAAGGCACGCTCATCTCGCACCTGGTCGAGTTGCGGCAGCGGTTGCTGAAAGCAGTCGTCGCGGTCCTCCTCGTGTTCCTGCCGTGCGCCTACTTCTCTAACGATCTGTTCACGATCATCGCGACGCCACTCATCCGGAAGATGCCGGTTGGCAGCTCGATGATTGCTACCAGCCTGATCTCGCCGTTCATGGCGCCGCTGAAGCTGTCGCTGTTCGTCGCGGTGTTCATCGCCATGCCGTACATCCTGTACCAGGTGTGGGCGTTCGTGGCGCCCGGCCTGTACAAGCGCGAAAAGCGCTTCGCGGTCCCGCTTGTCGTGTCGAGCATCGTGCTGTTCTATGCCGGCGTCGCGTTCGCGTACTTCGTAGTCTTTCCTCTGATGTTCGCGTTCCTGACGACGAGCGCGCCGACCGGCGTGCAGGTCATGACGGACATCACGAACTACCTCGACTTCGTGCTGCTGCTGTTCTTCGCGTTCGGCATCGCGTTCGAGATGCCGGTCGCGACGGTGCTGCTCGCCGCCACCGGCCTGGTGCGCATCGAGACCATGACCAAGAACCGCGGTTACGTAATCCTGGGAATCTTCGTGATCGCGGCGTTCCTCACGCCGCCCGATGCGCTGTCGCAGACGGCGATGGCCCTGCCGATGTGGTTGCTGTACGAGATCGGCATCGTCCTGTCGCGGATCCTGCTTCGGGAAAAACTGGCGCAGCAGCGCGCCGAAGAACCGAGCGCGAGCAGCTGACCCCGAGGCTGAATAGGTTCAGGTGTATACACCCGGACCGCCTCAGCTCCTTGCCCCGGCGCGCGCTCTTCGGTGAGACTGGCGCACCTTTGCAACATCCCTGTCACTAACAACAGGCAAACCAGCGCGTCCGCCCGGCCGGGCGCGCCCACGACCGCAGGATGGGCCCAGCCACATGAACCAGAGCATCGAGCACGATTCCACTCAGGGACCTCAGCTTTTCGGTCAGCCGCGCGGACTCGCGACGCTGTTCATGACGGAGATGTGGGAACGGTTCACCTATTACGGGATGCGCGCCATCCTGATCCTGTTCATGGCAGGCGCGATCGCCGAAGGCGGCCTCGGCATCGACGACAAGACCGCCAGTGCGGTTTATGGCCTGTACATCGCTGCCACGTACCTGCTCGCGCCAATGGGTGGATGGATCGCAGACCGGTTGATCGGTCAGCAACGTGCTGTCGTCTGGGGCGGCGTGCTGATCATGCTCGGCAACGGCTCGCTGGCCGCCGGCAACACCGGGCTGTTCTTCATCGGCCTGATTGTGATCGTCCTCGGCGTCGGCCTGCTCAAGCCGAACATCAGCGCCATCGTCGCGCAGCTCTATCCCGAGGGCGGCTCGCGGCGCGACGCCGGCTTCTCGATCTTCTACATGGGCATCAACCTCGGCGCGTTCCTCGGCTCGTTCTTCGTGCCGGTCACCGCCGCAGCGTTCGGCTGGAGCGCGGGCTTCGCGTTGCCGGCGGTCTGCATGCTGTTCGGCCTCGTGCAATTCCAGGTCACGAAGCACCATCTCGGCACTTCCGGCGTCGTACCGCTCGGCAAGCCGGCGACGTGGTGGCCGATCATTGGTTTCATGATCATCGTCGTGTTGCTGGCGGCGCTGGCGCTGTCCGGCAAGCTCGCCCTCAATCCGGTGCGCATCTCGGTCGTCGCCAACTGGACGATGATCGCGCTCGCGGCCGGCTACTTCGCCTATCTGGCCTTCTTCGCCGGTCTCGAGCTGAACGAGCGCAAGCGCGTCGTTGCGATGATCGCGCTGTTCGCCGCGTGCGCGATGTTCTGGGCCGGCTTCGAGCAGACCGGTGCGTCGCTCAACCTGTTCGCCGACCGCCACACCGATCGCATGATCTTCGGCTGGGAGATGCCGGCCGGCGTGCTGCAAGGCGTGAACCCGGTGTTCATCATCATCTTTGCGCCGGTGATCGCGGCGATCTGGGTGACGCTCGGCAAGCGCAACATGGATCCTTCCGCGCCGTTCAAATTTGCGATCGGCCTGATCCTGATGGGCGTGGGCTTCTTCGTCATGTACCTGGCCGCGCACTACGTCGTGATGGGCGAGAAGGTGTTGCCGACCTGGCTCATGCTGACGTACCTCTTCCACACCTTCGGCGAGCTGTGCCTGAGCCCGGTCGGCCTGAGCTCGATGACGAAGCTGGCGCCGGCGCGCTTCGTCGGCCAGGTGATGGGCCTGTGGTTCCTCGCCACCGCGATCGGCAACAACCTCGCGGGCCAGTTCTCGGGCGAGTTCGATCCCAACAATCTGCCGAGCATGCCGGGCCAGTTCCTCTATCTCTTCTGGTGGGGCGTGATCGCAGGCGCCGTGCTGCTGGTGCTGACGCCGTTCATCAAGAAGATGATGCCCGGCGTGAAATGAAGCTGTCGGGCTGAAGCCCGACCTACAGGGGTGTAGTGATGCGAAATTCGGTACGGCTCGCGGCCGCGATCGCGGCTGTCATTGCAATTGCCGGCGGCTGCAGCCGCGACACTTCGCAGAGCGCGGCGGCGCCGAAGGAATCCGCCGACGAGTTCGTCACGCAGCTCAACAGCGAAATGACCGATCTCGGTCGCGAACAGGCGTCAGCCGGCTGGGCGTACGCGACCTACATCAACCAGGACACCGAGTTCCTCAACGCCAAGGCGACCGAGCGTCAGCTCGAATATTTCAGCAACGCGGTCGAAGCCGCGAAGGCGTACCAGGATCAGAAGCTGAGCTCCGCCACGGCGCGCACGCTGGAGCTGCTGAAGCTCGGCGTCGCAGCGCCGGCGCCGAAAGATCCCGCGAAGCGCGCCGAGCTCGCCGGCATCACTTCGAAGATGGAAGGCATGTACGGCGCGGCGAAGTACTGCCCGAAAGGTCCGGATTCGTGCAAGGACCAGGGCCAGCTCACCAAAGTCCTCGCCAGCAGCCACAACTACGATGAGCTGACCGAAGCATGGACCGGCTGGCATTCGACCGCGCGTCCGCTGCGCAAGGAATACGTGCGCTTCGTCGAGCTCGCGAACGAAGGCTCGCGCGAGCTGGGCTTCGCGGATCTCGGCGCGATGTGGCGCTCCGGTTACGACATGCCGCCGGACGACTTCACGAAAGAGGCGGCGCGGCTGTGGGGCCAGGTGAAGCCGCTGTACGACTCGCTGCACTGCTACGTGCGCGGGCGGCTGCAGAAGACCTACGGCGCGGAGCGCGTGCCCAACGGCAAGCCGATTCCCGCACAGCTGCTCGGCAACATGTGGGCGCAGCAGTGGGCGGAGATTTATCCGCTGGTCGAGCCGTATCCCGGCGTCGGCGACCTCGACGTGACCGCCGCGCTCAAGAAGCAGAAGTACGACGCGGTGCGCATCACGCAGTCGGCCGAAGCCTTCTACGTCTCGCTCGGCTTCCCGAAGCTGCCGCAGACTTTCTGGGAACGCTCGATGCTGACGCAGCCGCGCGATCGTGACGTGCAGTGTCACGCCAGCGCGTGGCACATGGACAGCAAGGAGGACGTGCGCATCAAGATGTGCATCGAGCCGTCGCAGGACGACCTGATGACGGTCTATCACGAGCTCGGCCACGTCTTTTACTTCCTGTCGTACAACCAGCAGCCGTTCATGTTCCAGAGCGGCGCGCACGACGGCTTCCACGAAGCGATCGGCGACACGGTGAACCTGTCGATGACGCCGGCGTACCTGCATCAGATCGACCTGGTCGGCGCGGTGAAGCCGAGCCCCGAGGCGACGATCAACCAGCAGATGAAGCTTGCGCTAGACAAGGTCGCGTTCCTGCCGTTCGGCAAGATGATCGATGAGTGGCGCTGGAAGGTGTTCGACGGCCAGGTGAAGCCGGAGAACTACAACGCAGCGTGGTGGCAGCTGCGCGAGCAATACCAGGGTGTCGCACCGCCGGTGCCGCGCAGCGAGGAAGATTTCGATCCCGGCGCGAAGTACCACATTCCCGCGAACACGCCGTACACGCGCTATTTCCTGTCCTTCATCCTGCAGTTCCAGTTGCACAAGGCGCTGTGCGACGCGGCCGGATTCAAAGGCCCGCTCAATGAGTGCTCGGTGTACGGCAACGCCGAAGCCGGCAAGCGCTTCCGCGAAATGCTCGCGCTGGGCCAGAGCCAACCGTGGCAGGACACGCTGGAGAAGCTGACCGGCACGCGCCAGATGGATGCTTCGGCGATTCTCGATTACTTCGCGCCGCTCCAGCAGTGGCTCGCGGAGAAGAACAAAGATCAGACCTGCGGCTGGTAAACCTACATGAACTTAACTAATACCCGGACCGCGCCGCAACTGTCGGCGCGCGCGATCGGTCTGTCGATCGTGCTCGCGATGGTGCTCGCCGCGGCGAACACCTATCTCGGATTGTTCGCCGGCCTGACGATCGCCACGGCGATTCCAGCCGCAGTCGTCTCGATGGCCGTGCTGCGGCTGTTCGGCGGCGGACACATCCTCGAGAACAATATCGTGCAGACCGGCGCATCGGCCGGCGCATCGATCTCGGCCGGCGTGATCTTCACGTTGCCCGCGCTCGTGATCATCGAATACTGGAAGGATTTCAACTACTGGTGGGTGCTCGCGATCGCCGGCCTCGGCGGCGTGCTCGGCGTGCTGTTCTCCGTGCCGCTGCGGCGCGCATTGATCGTCGAACAGAACCTCGCATTCCCGGAAGGCAAAGCAGCAGCGGAAGTGCTCAAGGCCGGCGAGAATCCGGGACGCGGAATCAGGATCCTCGCGCTCTCCGCGTTGCTCGGCGGTTTCGCGAAACTGCTCGCGCAGAGCGGCATGAAGCTGCTGCCGGACGTCGCGGCGTCGGCCGGGTCGATCGGCAAGGCGTTCGCGTATGTCGGCACGAATCTGTCGCCCGCGCTGCTCGGCGTCGGCTACATCGTCGGTCTCAACATCTCGATCGTGATCGTCGCAGGCGGCGTGCTGTCGTGGGACATCGCGATCCCGCTCTACACGCAGTATTTCATGGACACCGTGCCGGCGGGCGATCCGGAAGCAGTTGCGTACGGCGTGTGGGCTACGCAGATCCGTTATCTCGGCGTCGGCGCGATGCTCATCGGCGGCATCTGGACGCTGTTCTCGCTGCGCTCATCGCTCCTGTCGGGTGTGCGCAGCGGTCTCGCAGCGACTCGCGCCGGCACAGCGAAGATGATCGAAGAGACCGAGAAGGATCTACCGATGAAGGCGGTCTTGGTCGGACTGATCGTCTTCACGCTGCCGCTGGCAGCGCTATACCAGGCGATCGTGCACAACGTCGCGGTCTCGATCCCGATGACGATCGTGATGATCGTCGCCGGCTTCCTGTTCTCCTCCGTGTCCGCTTACATGGCCGGTCTCGTCGGCTCGTCGAACAACCCGGTCTCGGGCATCACCATCGCGACGATCCTGTTCGCGTCGCTGATGCTGATCGTGCTGCTCGGCAGCGGCTCGAAGCTGGGCCCCGTTGCCGCAATCATGATCGGCGCCGTCGTGTGCTGTGCGGCCGCCGTCGCCGGCGACAATCTGCAGGATCTGAAATGCGGCTATCTGATCGGCGCAACGCCGTGGCGACAGCAGGTGATGCTGGCGATCGGCGCAATCTCGTGCGCAGTCGTGATGGCGCCCGTGCTGAACCTGCTGAATGAGACGCGCGGCATCGGCGTGCCGACCGCGGAGCATCCGAACCCGCTGCTCGCGCCGCAGGCGACGCTGATGGCGACCGTTTCACGCGCGATGTTCGGCGGCGAATTGCCCTGGACGATGGTGTGGATTGGCGCCGCAGTCGGCGCCGCGATCATCGCGATCGACGCCGTGCAGAGGAAGCGCGGCTCGAGCTTCCGCGTGCCGGTATTGGCCGCCGCGGTCGGCATCTACCTGCCGCTGGATGTGACGATGCCGATCTTCCTCGGCGGCATCCTCGCGTACTTCGTCGAGCGCGCGGCCGGCAAGCCGGCGAATCCGGCCGATCACGAGCGCATGCACCAGGACGGCGTGCTCTACTCGTCCGGCCTGATCACCGGCGAGGCGCTCATGGGCATCGTCGTCGCGTTCTTCGTCTGGAAGTTCAAGAACCCGGACGTGATGGCGCTGCCGGAGCGCTTCCAGCTCGGTGCCTGGGAGTCGCTGGGCGTCGCCGTCTTCGCGCTGATCGGCTGGCTGCTGTATCGAACGGCGGTCACGGGCGCGCGGCGCGTGTGCAAGGGCGGCTAGCCGCCCCCGATCACCGGAACGCGATCACCGGGACCTCATCACTTCGACCTTGCCGTTGTTGCCGATGAGGCCCGAGGCGACCCAGCTCGTCAGGCTGACGATCAGCGCGCCGCCGACGGCGGTCCAGAAACCGCTGATCTGAAAGCCCGACAACAGCAGCGCGACCAGACCCAGCATCGCCGCGTTGATGACGAGCAGGAACAGTCCCAGCGACAGCAGCGTCAGCGGCAAAGTCAGCAGCACCGCGATCGGCCGGACGATCGCGTTGACGATGCCGAGCAGCAGTGCGGCCGCTAGCAGCGTGCCGGGGCCCTCAAAATACAGGCCGGGCAGAATGTACGTGGCGAGCCACAGCCCGAGGGCGACGATCGCGACGCGCAGCAGAAATCCAGTCATGGTCTCGTCTCCGCAGTTCGGCTAGTCTTCGTTGCAGTGAAGTGTCGGCCCCAAGTCTTAGACGAGTGGGCCGCAATAACAAGATCGGGTTCCTCAGCGGAGAATCAATATGCATTACGTTGCGATCGTCACCGCCGTGGCGTTGCTCCAATTCTTCTGGTTCGGCTGGCAAGTGGGCGTGGCGCGCGGCAAGTACAACATTCCGGCGCCGGCCATCAGCGGCAACGACGTGTTCGAGCGGACCTTCCGCGTGCAGATGAACACCCAGGAGCAGTTGCTGGTGTTCCTGCCCGCGCTGTGGATCTTCGCCAGCTTCATCAGCCCGCTATGGGCAGCGGTGCTCGGCGCGATCTTCATCGTCGGCCGCGCCGTGTATGCGGTCACCTACGTCAAGGATCCGAAGAGCCGCTCGATCGGCTTCGCACTGACGGCGATTCCGAATCTGCTGCTGCTGCTCGGGATCCTGATCTGGGCCGTGTGGGCGCTGGTGAAGTCGCCCGCGGCCTAGTTCACGCTGCGGGCGGGCGGCGCAGCATGCGGTCCTGCTGCATGCGCTGATCGGCGAGGATCATCAGCTCCTTCGGGTACAGATGATCGTCGGGGAAGTTCGCGATGCCGACGTTGACGTTGGCGCGGATCAGCCTGTTCGCCACCGACACCGTACCGGCATAAACGTTGTTGCGGATCCGCTGACCGATCGACGCGCCGGTCTCCGCGTCTGCTTCGACCAGCAGCACGATGAACTCGTCGCCGCCGAGTCGCGCTGCGACGTCCGAACCGCGAATCGACCGCGTGATGGCGTTCGCGACGATGCCGAGCACCTGGCTGCCCGCGTCGTGCCCGAGCATCTCGTTCACCTGCGCGAGGTTGTCGACGTCGATCACCGCCAGCGTGTATGGCCGGTTGAAGCGCTCAGCCTTGCGATGCTCCTGCTGCAGCACTTCCTCGAACGCGCGCAGGTTGAGCAATCCGGTGAGCGAGTCGGTCGACGACAGATCGCTGATGCGCTGAACGGCGCTGTGCATGCGGCCGATCAGCGCAGCGACGACCAGCGCCACCGCCGTTCCCGGCGCGAACATGTTGAAGAGCAGGCCGAGGAATTCCGGGTCGCCGATGTAGGTTTGCGGCGTCAGCGCGCCGAGCAGAAGTCCGAGCGCACCGATGACGGCAGCAAGCAGCACGACGAGCCACCAGCTGCCGAACGCGACCGCGATGCCTGCGAGCGGAATCGAGAACAGCGGCAATAGCGAGCTGTGCGATGCGCCTGTCGCCGCACAGAGCAACGCGACGCTGATCGTGGACGACGCGACATCGATCCAGTGCTGTCGCGCGATCTGCCGCTGCAAAGCCGGGATCGAGCGCGTGATCAGCATGCTCACCGCGAGCAGCGCCAGTGCGCCGACCGCGAGCATCGGTTGCAAGACATTCTGCGGAACGAAGACGAACTGCAGCGCGCCGGCCGTCAGGATCAGCAGATGCAGCCACAGCAGCACTGCAGCCGCGAAGTCTCGATTGTCGCTGGCCGGCTGCTGCTCGGCGGACATGCGTGCTCAGTTAGCGCTGCTTTGACGGATCGTGCCCGGAGCCTTGAGCAGATCCACGGCGACGTGCAGCGCGCGATCGTCGCCTTCTTTTTGATCTTCGACCGGTACGTCCGGTGTGATGCCACGCTTGTTGATCGACGCACCGGACGGCGTGAAATAGCGCGACGTCGTCAGCTTGATCGCGTGCCCGTCGGACAACGGCATGACGGTCTGCACCGAGCCCTTGCCGTAGGTCTGGCTGCCGACGAGCCGTGCGCGATGATGATCCTGCAACGCGCCGGCCACGATCTCCGACGCCGACGCGGAGCCGCCGTTGACCAGCACGATCAGCGGCGCGCCGTCGATGTCGTCGCCGGCGCGCGCGTCCATCGCGAACTTTGCATCCGGCGCGCGGCCGTTCGCCGTGACGATCACACCGCCGTCGAGAAACACGTCCGAAACGCCGACCGCGGCTTCGAGCACGCCGCCCGGATTGTTGCGCAGGTCGAGCACGAGGCCGCGCAACGGACCGCCGCTCGCCTTCTTGAGCTTCGCGATCGCGGACTCGAGATCCGGCGTCGTGGTCTCGCTGAAGTGCGAGATCTTCACGTAGCCGAGGCCGGGCTCGAGCAGCTCGTGGCTGACGCTGTGCACCTGCACGCTCGCGCGCGCCAGCGTGAACTCCATGGGCTGCGGATCCGGGCCGCGCGCGATCGTGATCTTCACCGGCGTGCCGATGCGGCCGCGCATGCGATCGATCGTGTCGTTGAGATTCTCGACGTCGACGGGTACGTCGTCGACCGCGAGGATGCGGTCGCCCGCGAGCACGCCGGCCTTGTACGCCGGCGTATCGGCAATCGGGTTGATGACTTTGACGACGCCGTTCTCGAGCGCGACCTCGATGCCGACGCCGGAGTATTCGCCGGTCGTGCTGATGCGGATTTCGTCGAACTGCTCGGAATCGAGATAGGCGGAGTGTGGATCGAGATCCGCCATCATGCCGCGGATCGCGGCTTCGATGAGCTCCTGATCGGAGATGCGCTCGACGTACTCGCGGCGCACGTGCTCCAGGACTTCGGCGAGCAGCTTCGTGTCCTGCCACGGCACGGGCGCATTCGCGTCGTCATCGGCTTGCTGCGCGACCGGCGCGGGCGGCGCAGGCGGTGGGCCGTCGCGCTCCGCTCGCACCGGGCGACCGACGGACAACCCGAAGCCGCCGACGAGGCCGAGCGTCAGGACCAGGACGAAGCGGACAGGATTGCCCAGGCGAAACAGCTGGCGGGCCATTGCTGTGAAACGATGCGCTGAGAGTTTCTGGAAGTTGGAAGGGGCTGTCGGGAGCATAGTACACGGTGAAGAGGGGGCCAATGCGACGGAAGATTCAGCAAATCCCTGACTCCGTCATGCGCACCTCACACTAAAGGCCGATGCGCGACGGCCGCGTCGAGCCGCCACGCGGCGCGGGACCGGAGCGCAACAGCTCCTGCAACACGATTTCGAGCGGTCGCGGCCGGCCGATCGCGAAGCCCTGGCCGTAGGTCACGCCGAGCTGACCGACCGCGCCAAGAATCGTTTCGGTCTCGACGCACTCCGCAGTGGTCTGCAATTTCATCGACTGCGAAAGCTGCACGATCGCTGTCACCGCCGCCCGCGAGCGCGCGTTGCCGGCGAGGTCGCGGACCAGGCCGCCGTCGATCTTCAGGTGCGACACCGGCAGCGACTTCAGATACGTGAGCGACGACAGGCCGCGGCCGAAGTCGTCGAGCGCGATCGCGTGGCCCAGGTCCTGCAGCCGGCGGATCAGCGTCTCGGCGCGCACGATGTTCGCAACTGCAGCGGTCTCGGTGATCTCGAACGACAGCATGCCCGCCGGCAGGTCGTACTCGCGCAGCTTGTGCTCGAGATAAGCGGGGAAGTGCTCGTCGCCGAGCGACTGCCCGGAAATGTTGATCGCGAAGTGCGCGTCCATGCTCGCCAGCCGCGGCGCGGCCGACGACAGAATCTCCAGCGCGTACTGCACGACCCAGCGATCGATATCGGTCGCGAGCTGATAGCGCTCCGCGGCCACCAGGAACTTGTCCGGCGCGACGATTTCGCCCGACGCGTCGATCATGCGCAACAGCAGCTCGAAGCGGCGGGCCGGGCCCGAGGCCCGGCCCGTGTGCGCAAGGTCGACACCAAGTTCAATAATGGGCTGCGCGTCCATGCGGAAGCGGTCGTTGGAAATCGCTTCGCGCAGGTCGCCGATGATCGCGACGTCTTCGTAGCGGCGCACGATGCTGCGATCCGCTTCCTGGTACGACTCGACGCGGCTGCGGCCGCGATCCTTGGCCGCTTTGCACGCAGCCTCGGCGTGAGCAAGCGCATGGGACAGCGGAAACTTCGTGCTCGCGACGGCCGCCAGGCCGAAGCTCGCCGACAACGCGACGCGCGCGCCCTCGTGGCTGAACTCGATCTCGCTGACGCTCTGGCACAAGCTCATGAGGAACGTGCGCGCGTCCTCCAGGCTTTCGTTCGCGAAGAACAGCGCGAAGCGATCGCCCGAAATGCGCGCGGCGGCAACATTCGACGGCAGCTGCATGCGGATCGTTTCCGCGATGCGCACGATGACCGCGTCGCCGACGTGCATGCCGTGGTTCTCGTTCACCACGTGCAGGCGATCGACGTCCGCGTAAGCGATGCAGTGCTCGCCGCCCTTGGCTTCGATCGCCGTCAGCGCGCGTTGCTCGAGCGCGGGGCGCGTCAACAGTCCGGTGCTCGGGTCGTAGGCGTTCTGCAGCACGTACGCGATGTGCCGCGTCATCATCTCGATCACGCGCACCTGGCGCGTGTCGAAGTCGGAGCCGCTGAGCCGCTTGAGCAGCATCAGCAGGCCGACGACGTGCTGTCCGCCCTGGCGGATCGGGCACGCGAGAATCTTGTACTGCAGGCTCCCCATCGGGCCCGACGGCGGCACCTTGTTGAGCATCAGCGTGCGACGCTGGACCTGCACCCAGGCGAACAGATTGCGCTGGGTCTTGTCGACGGTCTCGCGCTCGGCCGCGCTCAACGCGCCGTCCGCATGCAGGATCGAAATCTTCTTGTCCGGAATGAACAGCGCGCCGGCGGTGCACTGCAAGTGCGTCACGCAGCTGCGCACGAGTTGTTCGAGATCGTCGTGGCTGGTGTCTTCCGGCACGCTCGCGTCGAGCAGCAATTCCAGGTCGGCATCGCGCGCCGTCACGTCCTCGCGCAGACCGCCGATGTTGTACTGACTCGAGAGCTCGCGACTGAGCACCTGCAATGCCGGGCGCAGCAGGCCCTGCATGAGCGAGAACGGGCGAGTGCCGCCGCTGCCGTCCTGGCAGGACACGCCGAGCGCACCGAGCAGCGAGTCGCCGTCGCGCAGGATGAAGACGTAAGCGGTGTCGCCGCTCCACGAGCGCGCGCAGCCATCGCGCTCTTCGGGATCTGCGCCGCCGCCCACGGCTGGGTCACGGGCTGCGTTCAGCGCCTCTTCCATGAGATGCGTCAGGTCCGGTCCGTCGCAGCCGTCCGAGAGCCACAACGGCGTGCTCGTACGATCGTAGATGGCGATGCAGCTCGCGCGCGGCATCAGCATCTTGATCACCTGGCCATAGGGATCGAGCGACGTCGACAGAGCTTGCGCTTCTATCGTGTCTTCGTCGTCGAGAATGGTGCCTGCGGCCAAAGGGTGCCGACCTGCTGTGTCCGGGGTTTTCGAGCCTTGGACCCATCATCCGGGCCCCGCCGGCGCCGGTCCTTGATCTTGGCCGCAGTTTTGCGTGACACCCGTGACCGCCGTCACTTTCCTAGGGCTTGCCCAGCCACTCCTGCGGGTCGAGGGTCTGCTTGCCCTTGCGGATCTCCAGGTAGAGCCCCGGCCGGCCGAGCCCGGCGGCCTCCCCGACCGCCGCCAGCGCGTCGCCGGGGGCGACCCGATCCCCGACCCGACGATAGACCTGCTCGTTGTGCCCGTACAGGCTCATGTAGCCGCCGCCGTGATCCAGCACGATCAGCAGCCCCAGGCCCGGCAGCCAATCCGCATAGACGACGCGGCCGTAGTACGGCGCCCGGACCTGCGCTCCGCGCTCGGCGGCAATGACCACGCCCTGCCACTTCAACGGCCCGCCCGCCCGCAGCTGGCCGTATTTGGCCAGCAGGCTCCCTTTGACGGGCCACGGCAACTTGCCCTTCACGCGCTGGAACGGCTGTTCGGCCAGCTCCGGAAATTCCTCGATCGCACGCCGCAGCTGCTCGACCAGTTTTTCCAGCGCCTGGGCATCCGACTGCAGCTTTGCGAGCTGATCGTTGCGGGTCCGCAGTTTCGCCTGCACCTCCGCGAGCGTCTGCGCGCGTCGTTCACGCGCACCGGCAAGAGCCTTCACGTCCCGCGCGTTCTCGGCCTCCAGGTCGCGCAGCCGCGCCGTTTCCGCAGTAATGCTTTCACCCAGCAATTCCAGGTGCGCCAGGTGCTCGGTGATCGACGTGATGCGCTCCGCGCGGGCGCGGCCGAAATAGCCGTAGTACGCCATCATGCGGCCGACAGCCGCCGGGTCGCGCTGGTTGAGCAGCAGCTTCAGCTGCTCCTGCCGCCCGTTCATGTAGGCGACCTTCAGCTCGGCGCCGAGCTCGTCGCGCTCGTCGGCGACCGCGCGCTGGGTCTGCGCCTGCTCGTTCCTGAGCCCGGCGAGCTTCTGCTCGGATTCGATGCGGCGGCCGCGGACCTCGGTCAGGCGCTCGCGCGCGGACTGGATCTGCAGGTCCGCCTGCTTCAGCTGCCCGGTCAGGGAGTCGCGCCGTTCGGCGTCGGCATGGATCTGCTTGCGGATCGCCTCGATGCGGGTGCGGACCTGGCGCAGCTCCGCTTCCTTGGCGTCCACGCCGGCCGCCGAAGCTTGAAAAGCAGTCGACCACAGCAACAGTACATAAGCTGCTGCGGAAACGACCGACACGCGGCTGACGGGAGCGCGGCTCACGAGATCCGCCGCAATCCGCGCGGCATGTCGGCAACGGGGCGGCTGCTATACTCCGCGACCTTTTGGGGGGCCGCCTGTCGAAGGGCCCGTCGGCGCATCGCCGGCGGCGAGTCCGCGCGCTGCACGCAATGAATCGTTTTTTCGAATACGTCGTTCATCATCCTTTCCTGGTCGCGGCCGCGGCGATTCTCGCCGTTCTCGGGCTCGTGTTCGAGCTCCGGCTTCGCTCGCGCGGCAGTAACGCCGTCGCTCCGGCCGATGCCGTGCGCCTCGCCAACTCCGGCGCACTGCTGCTCGACGTACGCGACAGCCAGGAATACGAAGCCGGCCACATCATCGAGGCGCGCAGCCTGCCCGCCGCCGAGCTCGGCGCCAAGGCCGAGACGCTGCTGAAGAAATACAAGGAAAAGCCGGTCATCGTCTATTGCGACAGCGGCGCTGCTTCCGGCGCTGCCGCGCGCACGTTGCGCGCAGCAGGCTTCAACAAGGTCGTGACGCTGCGGGGCGGACTACAGAGCTGGCGCCAGGAGAACCTGCCGCTGGTGAAGGGCGCCGCCCGCAAGGACGGCAAGCAGGGATGAGCCAAGGACCGAGCGACCGCAGGGAGCGCGGTCCGGGTGAATCCCCCGTGGAGAGCCAGCCCGACGTGGTGATGTACTCGACCAACTGGTGCGGGTATTGCCAGCGGGCACGCAACCTGTTCGAGCGCAAGGGCATCGCCGTGCACGACATCAAGCTCGACGACGAGCCGGACCAGCGGCCGGTGATGCTGCTGCGGACCGGCGGACAGCGCACCGTGCCCCAAATCTTTATCGGTGACCTGCACGTCGGGGGTTATGATGAGCTGGCCGCCCTCGATCGCTCCGGCGAACTGAACACACTGCTGGGCCTGGCCCCCCTGAATTCATAGACAGATAGAGGATCTGCATCATGGTTGACGAAGCTGCCGTACCCAACGACCAGAACGTAGACCCGAATGCGCCGCAGTTCGCGCCGCAGGCGGTGTACGTCAAGGATGCGTCGTTCGAAGCGCCGGCAGGGCCGCGGATCGCGTCGAATGCGCCGAATCCGACGATCAATCTCAACCTCAACACCTCGGTCACCGATCTCGGCGGCGACATGAAGGAAGTGGTGCTGACGGTGCGCGTCGAAGCGAAGTCCGCGGACAAGACCGTGTGGCTGGTGGAAGTGCAGCAGGCCGGCGCGTTCGGCATCCGCAACGTTCCTGCGCAGGACATGCAGCGCCTGCTCGGTATCTTCTGCCCGAACTACCTGTTGCCGTATGCGCGCGAAGTGATTTCGGATCTGCTCACGAAGGGCGGCTTCCCGCCGTTCCTGTTGCCGCCGGTGAACTTCGAAGCGCTGTTCAATCAGGCTGCGACGCGCGCGCCGCAGCAGCCGCAATCGCCTGCGGCGTCGGTGAACTGAGCCGCGCACGTGTCCGCCGCGCCCGAGAGCTCGACGTGCGTCGTGCTGGGCGCAGGTTCCTGGGGCACCGCACTCGCCATTCAGCTCGCTCGCTTGTCGCGCCCCGCGGTGCTGTGGGGTCGCGATCGTGCGCACGCTGCCGCGCTCGCGAGTCAGCGCAGTAACGAGCGCTATCTGCCGCAGGCTGCGTTTCCCGACTCGCTACGCGTCGAAACCGATCTCGCTGCAGCCGTGCGTTCCACACGCGATTTGCTCATCGCAGTGCCGAGTCACGCGCTGCGCTCGCTGTTGCAGGAGGTGGCGCCGCATCTGAGCGCCGACGCGCGCGTCAGCTGGGCGACCAAGGGTTTCGAGCTCACGACCGGATTGCTGCCGCACGAAGTCGTGCACCAGGTGCTCGGCGAGCGCGTGCCGACTGCGGTCGTGTCGGGGCCGACGTTCGCGAAGGAAGTCGGCGCGGGACTGCCAACGGCGATGACTGTTGCGGCGACCGATGCGACGTTCGCGAGCGATCTCGCGCAGCGCTTGTCGGGCCTGAACTTCCGCGCATACACGTCGTCCGACATGGTCGGAGTCGAGACGGGTGGCGCGATCAAGAACGTGCTCGCAATCGGCGCGGGCATCTCTGACGGACTCGGCTTCGGCGCGAACACTCGCATCGCGCTGATCACTCGCGGCCTCGTCGAGATGACGCGTCTCGGCGTCGCGCTCGGCGCGCACAAGGACACGTTCATGGGCCTTGCCGGTCTCGGCGACCTGGTGCTGACGTGCACCGACAACCAGTCGCGCAACCGGCGTTTCGGTTTGGCGCTGGCAGCAGGCACGACGGCAGCAGACGCGCAGAAGACGATCGGCCAGGTCGTTGAAGGAGTGCAGGCCGCGCGCGCGGTTCGCGACGTCGCGACGCGGCTTTCTGTAGAAATGCCGATCTGCGATCAGGTGTACCGCGTCGTGTACGAGGGCGCGCGCCCCAAGGACGCCGTCAAAGAATTGATGAGCCGCGCGCTCAAGCCCGAGTAGGTCGGGCCGCTCCAGCGCATCCTGCGCCCGCGCCATTCGCGCATCCCTGCGCAGCAACCTCAGCCCGACTTACCGAAAACCTCTCTGCCGCCACGCTTCATACACGACGACTGCGGCTGCGTTCGACAGGTTCAAGCTGCGATTGCCTGGCCGCATCGGAATCCGCAGGCGCCGCTGCGGCGGACATTCCTCGAGCACCGCTTGCGGCAGGCCTCGCGTCTCCGGCCCGAACACGAACGCATCGCCGTCGGCGAACTGCGCGCTGTCGTACTGAATCGTGCCGCGCGTCGAGACGGCGAACCAGCGCGGCCTGCCGATTCCTGCCATGCACTCCGCGAGGCTCTGCCACACCTGCACGTCCGCGAGCTCCGCATAGTCCATGCCCGCGCGTCGCACCGCTTTCTCGTCGATGTCGAAGCCGAGCGGCGCGATCAGGTGCAATCGCGCGCCGGTGTTGGCGCACATGCGGATCACGTTGCCGGTGTTCGGCGGGATCTCGGGCTGGTACAGGATGACGTGAAACATCGGCTGGGAGGGTAAACTATCGCGCCATGCTGCCTGCGAGCCTATCCATCGATTTCTGCGGCCTCAAGCTCGATTCGCCGATCGTACTGCTGTCGGGCTGCGTCGGGTTCGGCGAAGAGTACACGCGGGTCGAGGGCTTCACGAACCGCGACGCCGGCGCGATCGTGCTCAAGGGCACAACGCGCGAGCCGCGGCTCGGCAATGCGCCGCACCGCGTGTACGAGACGCCGATGGGCATGCTCAACGCGATCGGGCTGCAGAATCCCGGCGTCGACCACGTCATCACCCAGATCCTCCCGGCACTCGATTTCACGGAGACGCGCTTCATCGCCAACGTCTGCGGCTCGACGCTCGAGGACTACATCGAGGTGACGCGCCGCTTCGACGATTCGCCGATCGATGCGATCGAGGTCAACATCTCCTGCCCGAACATCAAGGAAGGCGGCGTGCAGTTCGGCAACTATCCGCAGATGTCCGGCCGCGTCACCGCCGCGTGCCGCGCGGCGACGAAGAAGCCGCTGATCGTCAAGCTCTCGCCGAACCAGACCGACATCCGCGAGAACGCGCGCTCCTGCATCGAGGCCGGCGCCGATGCACTTGCGGTGATCAACACCGTGACCGGCATGGCGATCGACGTGCATACGCGACGCCCGGTCATCGGCAACATCCAGGGCGGCCTGTCGGGGCCGGCGATCAAGCCGATCGCGCTGCTCAAAGTCCACCAGGTGTACGAAGTGGCGCGGCGGCACAACGTGCCGATCATCGGCCAGGGTGGCATCACCTCGGCGAACGACGCGCTGGAATTTCTGATCGCGGGCGCGACGACCGTCGGCGTCGGCACGGCGCTGTTCTACGAGCCGCTCGTCTGCAAGAAGATCAACGAAGGCATCGCGGCGTACCTCGCGAAGCACCAGATGCAATCAGTCGCGGAGTTGATCGGCACGTCGTCGGCTCATCCGCCGCTCGAAGAGAACGTAGGTGCTACTCGTCGTCCATCGTCAGCTCTTTGAGTTTGCGCGTGAGCGTATTGCGGCCCCAGCCGAGCAGCCGCGCGGCTTCCTGCCGGCCGCCTTGCGCCTGACGCAGCGCTGCGCGAATCAGCGTGCGCTCGAACTCCGGCAGCGCGTCGTCGAGCAGCGGCGTCTCGCCGGCCGCGAGTCGCTTCTCCGCCCAGTGCGTGAGCTGACGCGTCCATTCGTCCTGTAGTTTTGCAGCGCCCGGCACGCCGCCGAGATCCGGCGGAATATCTGCGACTTTGATCTCGCGACCCGGCGCGGTCGCCGTGAGTCGCCGGCACGCATTGACGAGCTGACGCACGTTGCCAGGCCACTCGAAGTTCGACAGCGCCGCTGTCGCTTCGGGTGTGAGCGCCTTCGGTTCGACGCCGAGCTCCTGCGCAGCAGCGCTCAGGTAATGAACGAGCAGCTCCGCGATGTCTTCGCGGCGCGAGCGCAGCGGCGGCACTTCGATGCGGATGACGTTCAGCCGGTGCAGCAGGTCTTCGCGGAACTGCCCCTGCCGCACGCGCTCTTCGAGATCCTGGTGAGTCGCCGCGATGACGCGCACATCGACGCGCACCGGAATCTGTCCGCCGACGCGATAGAACTCGTTCTCCGCCAGCACGCGCAACAGTCGGGTCTGCAGTTGCGGCGACATGTCGCCGATCTCGTCGAGAAACAACGTGCCGCCATCGGCCTGCTCGAAGCGCCCGCGCCGCAACTGATCCGCGCCGGTGAACGAGCCCTTCTCGTGACCGAACAACTCGGATTCCAGCAGATCCGCGGTGAACGCCGACGTGTTCAGCGCGATGAACGCCTTCGCGGCGCGCGGGCTGTGACGATGCAATGCGCGCGCGACCAGCTCCTTGCCAGTGCCCGACTCGCCTGTGATCAGCACAGTCATGCTCGACCGCGACAGCCGGCCGATCGCGCGGAAGACTTCCTGCATCGCCGGCGCCTGTCCGAGCATCTCGGGAATGCGCCGCGCTTCGAGCGCAGGCTCGGGCGCCGCGACGCGTTGCTGAGCCGCGCGTCGCACCAGGTCGACGGCCTGATCGATGTCGAACGGCTTCGGCAGATATTCGAAAGCACCGCCCTGGTATGCAGCGACTGCGCTGTCGAGATCGGAGTGCGCGGTCATGACGATGACCGGCAGCTCCGGCTGACTCGCGCGAATCTGCGTCAGCAGCTCGAGGCCGCTGCGGCCGGGCATGCGGATGTCGGTGATCAGCACGTCGGGCCGGTCGCGACGCAACGCTGCGAGCGCAGTGTCCGCCTGGTCGAATGCGGTCGGCGCCATTCCGCCCTGGCGCAGCGCGCGCTCGAGCACCCAGCGGATCGAGGCATCGTCGTCGACGAGCCAGACGTTAAGAGGCTTCACTGAGGTGGACGACATTGAAGGGCAACAGGACCGTGAAAAGGGTGAGGCCGGGCCGGCTGTCGAACTCGATCAGGCCGTCGTGACGGCTGACGAGGTCCTGCGCGACCGCGAGCCCGAGGCCGGTGCCGTCCGCGCGTCCGGT
Source organism: Steroidobacteraceae bacterium (assembly GCA_036004505.1). GTDB lineage: Bacteria > Pseudomonadota > Gammaproteobacteria > Steroidobacterales > Steroidobacteraceae > Steroidobacter. The sequence goes on along the minus strand of DASYRK010000129.1, from coordinate 18,903 downwards.
GACGAGCGGATAGAACAGCGTCTCGCGCAAGTGGTCGGGCACGCCCGGCCCGTTGTCTTCGAACTGCACGCTCGCGACGACGCGATGACGTCGGGCGCCGATGTTCACGTTGGTGAGCGCGCGCGTGCGCAGCACGATGCGGCCCTTGCCGCCCGCGTTCTGCGCGATCGCCTGCAGCGCGTTGCGGCCGAGGTTGAGCATCGCCTGGATGATCAGATTGCGATCCAGCGGCAGCGGCGGCAGGCTCGGATCGTAATCGCGCTCGATCGTCACCGTCTGCGGCGCGTCGGCCGCGAGCAGGTGGCGCACGTGCTGCAGCAGCTCGTGGATGTTCGTCGGCTCGTAGCGGGGCGCATGTCCCGGGCCGAGCAGTGCATCGACGAGCCCGGCGAGACGATCGGCCTCGCTGATGATGACCGACGTGTATTCGCGCAGGCGCGCATCCGGCAGCTCGCGCGCGAGCAATTGCGCCGCGCCGCGCAGACCGCCGAGCGGATTCTTAATCTCGTGCGCGAGTTGACGGATCATCAGCCGGCTGCCGTCGATCTGCGTCAGCAGCGCGGTCTCGCGCGAGATGCGCTGATGCTGAGTGGTATCGCTGATCTCGATCATGACCGCCGGCGCCGTCGCTTCCTCGTAAGGCGCGACGACGCAGTCCACGATCAGCTCGCCTTCGCCGTTGATCGGCCGCAGCGCCAGCTCGCGTCGCAGGAACGGTCGCGACGTCTCGAGCGCACGATCGACGATCGCGCTGAGGACGCTGGCGTCGGCCAGCAGCTCGCCGAGCGGCCGGCCCCGCGCCTGGTTGCGGCCCATGCCGAACAGCGTTTCCGCGGCGACGTTGAGATAGAGAATCGCGCGAGTGCGATCGACGATCAGCACGCTGGTGCTGAGACTGTCGAGGATGCGTCCGGGATCGGCCATGGCGCTCGCAGCGGCGAAGACGTGAGGCAGCGCGGCCATCGCTAGCCGCACCCCCGGGTGCCGGCGGCGCCGGCAGCACCCGCCGTCAGGGCTTCTTGGGCTTCGGCGCGGGCTTCGGAGCGACCGGGAGATTGGTCGCCGGATTGACGGCCGGGCGTGCGCCGTTCAACGCGCCGTAACTCGGCTGCGTCGTAAGAACCTTGTTCGCGGCGCCGCGCGGTTGCGGCTTGGTCGGCGGCCGCAGCGTCGGACCGACCGGCGGGTTCGCGATCGACTCCTGCCGCACGTTGAAACCGACCGGCGAAGTTTCCTGGAGCTTCTTGCCGTACTGATCCGTGATCACACCAGTGACGCTGTGCACGCCGCGCGGCACTTCGGTCAGCGCGTAGCTGAGCGTGTTGCGCGGAAAGCCGCTCACGAGCTTGCCATCGAGATAGAGACTCAGCTGGTGCAGCGGCTGCACTGCCGGATTGAGGCGAATCTCGACGTTGACCTGTCCACCCGTATTGACGATCGACTCGTTGCTTTCCGGGCGATAGATCGCGAAGTCGACATAGGCCGGCGCAGTGTCCGAGTCGGACGCGGAGGAGGAAGCGGACGACCCGGCACTGCCCGAGCTCGACTGGGACACATTGCCGGCCCGCACTTCGATCTTGGTCGCGCCCTGCACGGGTTGATCGGAGTAGTGCGTGACGCCGTTGGCGTCCACCCATTTCCAGATGTCGGCCGCCGTTGCAGCGCCGGACAGACCCGAGGTCGCAAGCGCGATCAATACCAGGAGCGCCGTACGCATAAGCCCAGAGCATAGCCGCTTCGCCCATTGCTGACCAAAACCCATCGACAAAAACGGTGACGGGCTGTGACGTCCGTCACCGCAGCCTACCCCGTGCGTGGCTGTGCCGGGCCGGAGGACCCGGCACGCCGTACGATCACACGCTGTAGTACAACTCGAACTCGAGCGGGTGCGTCGACATACGCACCTTGGTCACTTCCTGCATCTTCAGCGCGATGTACGCGTCGATCACGTCATCGGTGAACACGCCGCCGGCCTTCAGGAAGCCGCGATCGGCGTCCAGCGCCTGCAGCGCCTGTTCCAGCGAGTAGCAGACTTCCGGAATCTGCTTCGCTTCTTCCGGCGGCAGGTCGTACAGATCCTTGTCCGCGGGCTCGCCCGGGTGGATCTTGTTCTGGATGCCGTCGATGCCGGCCATCAACATCGCCGCGAAGCCGAGGTACGGGTTCGCGGTCGAATCCGGGAAGCGCACTTCGATGCGGCGGCCTTTCGGGTTCGCCACCCACGGAATGCGGATCGATGCCGAGCGGTTGCGCGCCGAGTACGCGAGCATGACTGGCGCTTCGAAGCCGGGCACCAGCCGCTTGTAGCTGTTGGTCGCCGCGTTCGTGAACGCGTTGATCGCCTTCGCGTGCTTGATGATGCCGCCGATGTAGTACAGCGCGAGATCCGACAAGCCCGCGTACTTGTCGCCGGCGAACAGCGGCTTGCCGTCCTTCGAGATCGACTGGTGCACGTGCATGCCGTTGCCGTTGTCGCCGACGATCGGCTTCGGCATGAAGGTGACGGTCTTGCCGTAAGCATGCGCGACGTTATGCAGCGCGTACTTCAGCATCTGCACTTCGTCGGCCTTGCGCACGAGCGTGTTGGCGTTGACGCCGATCTCGCACTGGCCCGCAGTCGCCACTTCGTGGTGATGCACTTCGGCCTTCATGCCCAGCTCTTCGAGCGCGAGGCACATCGCCGAGCGCAGGTCCTGGAAGGAGTCGACCGGCGGCACCGGGAAATAGCCGCCCTTGACGCCGGGGCGGTGCGCCTTATTGCCTTCCTCGTACTGCTTGCCCGAGCTCCACGCCGCCTCGATCGACTCGATCTCGAAGAACGAGCCCTGCATGGTCGTGCCGAAGCGCACGTTGTCGAAGATGAAGAATTCGTTCTCCGGGCCGAACAGCGCGCGATCGCCGATGCCGGTGGACTTCAGGTAAGCCTCGCAGCGCTTCGCCAGCGAGCGCGGGTCGCGTTCGTAGCCCTGCATCGTCGACGGCTCGAGTACGTCGCAGCGCAGGATCAGCGTGGTCTCTTCGAAGAACGGATCGAGCACCGCCGTGGAGGAATCCGGCATCAGCACCATGTCGGACTCGTTGATGCCCTTCCAGCCGGCGATCGACGAGCCGTCGAACATCTTGCCGTCGTCGAAAAATACCGAATCGATCGTGTGCGACGGCACGGTGACATGCTGTTCTTTGCCACGCGTATCCGTGAAGCGCAGGTCCACGAACTTGACCTCCTTCTCTTTCAGCATGCTGAGTACTTCAGCGGGCGTCGTCATGAGTCTTCCTCCGGTTTGGCGGCAAAATTGCTGAGCACCGGCCGCTCGCCGCTGCGATGCCGGTGTCTGGTGTCTTATTGAGTCTGGGCTCGCGAGTTTGCAGGATCTATGCCACTGCACCGCGGCGGCGCAAGCGCTTGATCCAACGTCCGTCGCGTCACAGTCGAGTCAGCAACCGCGCCGTCGCGGGGCGGCGGGGCGGGCCGGCGCACTATTACTGTGCAGACTTGCTTTGGCAAGCGGCTGCCGGCGCAACGCAGGCTATACTCCCGCGCCTTTGCGCTCGGACTGACGCATGGCCTCACCGAAAGCTGTCGCCCCGCCCCGGACTTTCCAGGATCTGATCTTCGCCCTGCAGGCGTATTGGTCGAAGCAGGGCTGCGTCATCCTGCAGCCGTACGACATGGAGATGGGCGCGGGGACGTTCCACACCGCCACACTGCTGCGCGCGGTCGGACCGGAGCCGTGGAGCGCCGCGTACGTCCAACCTTCGCGCCGGCCCGCCGACGGACGCTACGGCGACAATCCGTTCCGGCTGCAGCACTACTACCAGTTCCAGGTCGTGCTGAAGCCCTCGCCGCCCGACATCGTCGATCTGTATCTGGGCTCGCTGGCCGCGCTCGGCTTCGATCCGCTGACGCACGACATCCGCCTGGTCGAGGACAACTGGGAATCGCCGACGCTCGGCGCCTGGGGCCTCGGCTGGGAGATCTGGCTGAACGGCATGGAAGTCACGCAGTTCACCTACTTCCAGCAGGTCGGCGGGCTCGACTGCCGGCCGGTGATGGGCGAGATCACCTACGGCCTCGAGCGGCTCGCGATGTACCTGCAGGGTGTCGAGAGCATCTACGACATCCTGTGGACCGACAGCCCGCTCGGCCGCGTCACTTACGGCGACGTCTATCACCAGAACGAAGTCGAGCAGTCGAAATACAACTTCGAGCTCGCCGACACTGCGCAGCTGTTCCGTCACTTCGATGAGCACGAGGCGAACTGCCAGGCGCTGCTCGCGAACGGGCTCGCGCTGCCGGCGTACGAGCAGATGCTGCGAACGTCGCACACGTTCAACCTGCTCGACGCGCGCAAGGCGATTTCCGTCACTGAGCGCCAGCGTTTCATTCTGCGTGTGCGCGACCTCGCCAAGGCTGTCGCGCAAGCGTATTACGCGAGCCGCGAAGCCCTCGGCTTTCCGCTGCTCAAGCGCCCTGCGGCCGGGGCCAGCGCATGAGCAAGCGAGACTTCCTGTTCGAGCTCGGCACCGAGGAGCTGCCGCCGAAATCGCTGTTCACGCTGGCGCGCGCGCTGGCCGAGGGCATCGAGAAGGGATTGGCCGCCGCGGCGATCACGCATGGCGAGCTCAAATGGTTTGCGACGCCGCGGCGACTCGCAGTGCGCGTGCACGCGATGGCGGACAAGCAGCCGGATCAGGAGATCAAGCGGCAAGGGCCCGCCGTCGCCAATGCGTTCGACGCGACCGGGCAGCCGACGAAGGCGGCGGCGGGATTCGCAGCGTCGTGCGGCGTCGGCGTCGATCAGTTGCAGCAGGTCGAGGGTCCGAAGGGACGCGTGCTGATGTTCGTCGGCACGAAGAAAGGTGAGCCGACGGCTGCGCTGCTGCCGGGCATCGTCAAGACCGCGCTCGACGCTCTGCCGATCGCGAAACGCATGCGCTGGGGCGCGGGCGATGCCGAGTTCGTGCGGCCGGTGCATTGGGTCGTCATGCTGCTCGGCACGACAGTCGTCGAGTGCGAGATTCTCGGCATCGCCTCCGGCAAGCATTCGCGCGGCCATCGCTTCCATGCGCCGAATCCGCTCGCGATCGCGAGCCCGGCGAAATACGTCGAGACGCTGCAGAAGGCGTACGTCGTGGTCGACGTCGCCGATCGGCGCGAGCGCATTCGCAGCGGAGCGCTAGCACTCGCGCAAGGCAGCGGCGCTCAGGCGGTCATCGAGGACGCGCTGCTCGACGAGGTCACAGCGCTGGTCGAATGGCCGGTGCCGTTGCTGGGTCGCTTCGACGAGCGCTACCTGCAGCTGCCGCAGGAAGTGCCGATCGCGACGATGCAGGACCACCAGCGGTACTTCCCCGTGCGCGACTCGCAGGGGAAGCTGCGCAACGAATTCATCGCCGTCGCCAACATCGAAAGCCGCGCGCCGGACAAAGTGCGCGACGGCAATGAGCGCGTCGTGCGACCGCGGCTCGCGGACGCTGCGTTCTTTTGGGACAGCGATCGCAAAGTGCCGCTCGAGAATCGACGCGCGACGCTGAAGAGCGTGACGTTCCAGGCGAAGCTCGGCTCGGTGCACGACAAGTCCGAGCGCGTCGCGCGGCTCGCGGTGCGAATCGCGGAAGCAATTGGCGCGGATGCATCGCTTGCGCGTCGCGCGGCGGAGCTCAGCAAGTGCGACCTGCTGACGCTGATGGTCGGTGAGTTCCCCGAGCTGCAGGGATTGATGGGCAAGTACTACGCGCAGCACGACAGCGAGCCCGCTGAAGTCAGCGCAGCGCTGGAGGAACAATACTGGCCGCGCTTCGCCGGCGATCGCGTTCCCGAAACTCGCACCGGCATCGCACTCGCACTCGCGGACAAGCTCGACACGCTGTCGGGCATCTTCGCGATCGGCCAGAAACCGACCGGCACGCGCGATCCATTCGGTCTGCGCCGCGCCGCGCTCGGCGTGTTGCGCACGATCCTGGAACGGCAACTCGATCTCGATCTGCGCCAGCTGATCGAAACAGCCGTCGCGGCGCAGCCGGTCGAGAAGGCGCCCACGGTGGCCGAGGAAGTGTGGACGTACGTGATCGAGCGCCTGCGCAGCTCGTATCTTGAAGGTGAAGCCGGCCGCACGGTCACCACCGAAATGTTCGACGCGGTACTAGCGAGCAAGACGCAGTCGGTGCTCGACATCGACGTGCGCCTGAGCGCGCTCGAGCGCTTCCTCACGATGTCGGAGGCCGACAGCCTCGCGGCCGCGAACAAGCGCATCGTGAACATCCTGCGTAAAGCGCCGGGCGATTTGACCGGAGCGGTCGATACGAGCCGGCTGCAGGAAGGTGCGGAGCGCCAGCTGTTCGAGCACGTGTTGTCGATGGAGCGCGCCGTGAATCCGCTGTTTGCGCGGCGTGACTACGCGCAGGCGCTCACGCAGCTCGCGAGCTTGCGCGACGACGTCGATCGCTTCTTCGACTCGGTGATGGTGATGGCCGAGGACGCGGACGTTCGCGCGAACCGGCTGGGACTGCTGCTTCGTCTACGCGGCCTGTTCCTGCAGTTCGCCGATCTGTCGCGCCTGCCCGGCTGAGCGGAGGCCTGCTTGCAGCTGCTGCGATCGGTGCTGTTCACGACGTGCTTGTTTATCGGCACGTTGCTGTACGCCGTCGTCGTCGTCGCGTTGGGCTGGCTGCCGCATCACAAGTTGTACGGCGTCGCACGCAGCTGGGGGCGCGTTCATCTGTGGCTGCTGAAAACGCTGTGCGGCCTGAGCCACACGGTTGAGGGACGCGAGAACATTCCGCCCGGCGCGCACGTGTCGATGTGGAAGCACTCGTCCGCGTGGGAGACGATCGCACAGGCCGCGATCTTTCCACCCCAATGCTGGGTGCTGAAGCGCGAGCTGATGTGGATCCCGCTCGTCGGCTGGGCAGTGAGTTGCCTGAAGCCGATCGCGATCAATCGCAAGGCCGGCGCCGCAGCGGTGTCGCAGGTGATCGAGCAAGGAACGCAGCGACTGCGCGAGGGGACGTGGATCCTGATCTTCCCCGAGGGCACACGAGTCGCCGTCGGCGAGACGCGCAAGTATGGAGTGAGCGGCGCCCTGCTCGCCTCACGCGCCGGCTGCAAGATCGTGCCGGTTGCGCACAACTCGGGTTACTACTGGCCGCGGCGCGGCTGGGTCAAGAAGCCCGGCGTCATTCGCGTCGTGATCGGTCCGCCGATCGAAGCCGCGGGGCGCGATCCGCGCGAGCTCAACGAAGAAGTGCGCGCGTGGATCGAGCACCAGATCATCGCTATCGCGCCGACCAGTAGTTAACTAAACCTTGCTGATTGGCGGGGCAGCGACCTTCTTCAATGGGCTACTGATTAGAAAAATCTAAATATCAAGGTTGGCGACCGCAAGCGCGTTCTTCTCGATGAACTCGCGCCGCGGCTCGACCTGATCGCCCATCAGCGTCGCGAAGATGTCATTCGCCGCTAGCGCGTCCTCGATGCGCACCTGGATCAGGCGCCGCGTCGCCGGATTGATCGTCGTATCCCAGAGCTGCTCCGGATTCATCTCGCCGAGACCTTTGTAGCGTTGGATCAGCTGACCGCGCCGCGCCTGCTCGAGCAGCCAATCGATCGTCTGCTTCAAGCTGCTGACGTCCTGGCGCTGATCGCCCTTCACCACATAGGCGCCAGGCTGCAGTAGACCCGCCAGCGTCTTGCCGAGCTCGGCGATGCGGCGGTACTCCGCCGACTCGAAGAACTCGCGGTGGATGTGCTTCTCCGTCGTCGTGCCGTGCTCGGTGCGCGCGACCAGCAGTCGCGGCGTACCACCGTCGGTGCTACCGATCGTACGCACGCGGTAACGACGCGCCTTGTCGTCCTGAGCGTTGAGCTGCGCTTCGAGCGTGCGACCCCACTGCGTCAGCCAGTCGATGCGATCGTGATCAGCCTGCGTCACCTCTGGCACGTACAGCAGCTGCTCCAGCACGCGCTGGTCATAGCGGCGGGACGAGCGCCGCAGGATTGCCGCGACCTCCATCCAGCGTCGCGCGAGCGCCTCGAGTTCGGAGCCGACCATCGGTGGCTGCGCGGGATCGCCGTACAGCTCGGCGTCTTCGAGTGCCTGCTTCAGCAGCATCGCATTGAGCTCCGCTTCGTCCTTGAGGTAGTGCTCGGTCTTGCCCTTCTTCAGTTTGAAGAGCGGCGGCTGCGCGATGTAGATGTGGCCGTTCTCGATCAGCTGCGGCATCTGGCGATAGAAGAACGTCAGCAGCAGCGTGCGGATGTGCGAGCCGTCGACGTCGGCGTCCGTCATCACGATCACGCGGTGATAGCGCAGCTTCGAGAGGTCGAAGTCGTCTGCGCCGATGCCGGTGCCGAGCGCGGTGATCAGCGTGCCGACCTCCGCGGACGAGAGCATCTTGTCGAAGCGCGCTTTCTCGACGTTCAGGATCTTGCCCTTCAGCGGCAGGATCGCCTGCGTGCGGCGATCGCGGCCCTGCTTCGCCGAGCCGCCTGCGGAGTCGCCCTCGACCAGGAACATCTCGGAAAGCGCCGGATCGCGCTCCTGGCAGTCGGCCAGCTTGCCGGGCAAGCCGGCGAGGTCGAGCGCGCCCTTGCGACGGGTCATCTCGCGCGCCTTGCGTGCGGCCTCGCGAGCGCGGGCAGCCTCGAGAATCTTGGTCGCGACCGCCTTCGCCTGTTGCGGATGCTCCTGCAGGAATTCGTCGAGCTTCGTGCCGACCGCCGACTCGACGATGCCCTTGATCTCGGATGAGACGAGCTTGTCCTTCGTCTGCGAGGAGAACTTCGGGTCGGGCATCTTGACCGAGAGGATCGCCGTCAGACCTTCGCGGGCGTCCTCGCCCGAGGTCGGGATCTTGTCCTTCGCGGCAAACTGCTTCTCTATGTAATTGTTGAGCGTGCGCGTCAGGGCGCTGCGGAAGCCGGCCAGGTGCGTCCCGCCGTCCTTCTGCGGGATGTTGTTCGTGTACGCGTACATGCTCTCCTGGTACGAGTCGTTCCACTGCAGACCGAGCTCGATGGTCACCGCGGCCTGCTGCGTCCGGAACCAGATGATCGTCTCGTGGATCGCGGTCTGGTTGCGGTTGAGGTAGCGCACGAACTCGCGGATGCCGCCCTCGTACTCGAAGACCTCGCGCTTGTCGTCGCGCTCGTCGATCAGCTCGATGCGCACGCCGGAGTTCAGGAAGGACAGCTCGCGCAGCCGCTTGGCCAGCACGCCGTAGTTGAACTCGATGTTCGTAAAGATCGTGGCGCTCGGCTTGAAGCGAATGGTGGTGCCGCGCTTGTCCGTGGTGCCGATCGCTCCCAGTGGGGCCTGCGGCTCGCCCAGCCGGTACTCCTGCTGGTTGAGCTTGCCGTCCCGGTGGATGGACAGGAGCAGGTATTCGGACAGGGCGTTGACGACCGAGACGCCAACGCCATGCAAGCCGCCGGAGACCTTGTAGGAGGAGTCATCGAACTTACCGCCGGAGTGCAGGACGGTCATGATGACCTCGGCCGCCGAGCGACCCTCCTCCGGATGGATATCCACAGGTATTCCACGCCCGTCATCGGCGACGGTGACGGACTCATCCGCGTGGACGGTCACGGTCACTTGGGTGCAATAGCCCGCCAACGCCTCGTCGATCGAGTTGTCGACAACCTCGAAAACCATGTGGTGGAGACCGGTGCCGTCGTCGGTGTCTCCGATGTACATGCCGGGCCGCTTTCGGACGGCGTCGAGACCCTTCAAAACTTTGATTTTGCTTGAGTCGTAAACGTCGGAATCTGTCATGTGCCAGCCTGGAAAATGAGGTGCGGAATTATAAGAAATTGCCTTGTTTCACGTGAAACTTTCGGCCGATTTTCACGCCTTCAAGGCCGCTCTCATGGACCGACGTAATGACCAGCTGCGCGGGAATCCGGGCGACCGCCGCGAGCAGTTTCCCCAAATTATCCACATCCAGCTCGGCCGCCGGATCGTCCAGCATCAGGCAGGCGGGCGGCGCCCCCAGAGCAGATTGGAAAGTCAGCTGGCCGAGAACGAAGGCAGCTGCCAGGAGCTTCTGCTGACCGCGAGACACCCGGTCTCGGGCCGGCGCGCCTTCGAAGAAAAACGAAACGTCGGCCCGATGGGCCCCCACGGTCGTCGTCCGCAATCGCTGGTCCCGAGGGCGGGACTCGACCAGTGCCTGACCGAGATCGTGGTCCGCCGCCCAACCCCGGCGATATGTGAAGCGCGCGCCCTGGGCGTTCAGGAGCTGATCCGCGATGGCCACGAAGTACGGCAGCAGCTGCGCTGCGTACTCGCCTCGCAGCTCATCGACGCGATGTCCCGCTGCGGTGAGTTCCCGTTCCCAGGCAACGATCTGTTGCTCGTCACCGCCGGCACGAAGCGCGGCATTGCGCTGCTGGAGCGCCCGCTGGTAACGGCGCCAGACACCGAGGAACTCGTGTTTCACGTGGAACACGCCCCAGTCGAGCAACCGCCGGCGGCGCGCAGACCCTTCCTCGATGAGCCGATGGACGCCGGGATCGATCACCTGGACGGGGAGAATCTCGGCGATCTCGGCGATGCCCGAAACACCCTGGCCGGCGAGATTCGCTCGCGTGCCCTGCCCGCTGTACTCGATGCCGGCGACCAGCGAGCCGCGCGGCGTTTCAACCCGCCCGACGACGCGAAGGAAATCGGCTTGAGGTGGGAGGAGTTTTTCGCGCTGGCTCGCCCGAAACGAACGGCCGTGCGCCAGGAAGTAGATCGCTTCGAGCAGGCTCGTCTTGCCGGAGCCGTTCTCGCCGACGATGCCGGTCGCGCGCGGATCGAGTTCGAGACGAGCCGAACGGATGCAGCGGAAGTTCTCGATCTCGATCGTGGTCAGCACATCGGCGGCGGGCCGGCTCAAAGCCGCATCGGCATCACGACGTACTTCGCCTGCGGCGTCGAGCTCGCACTAACCAGGCAGCTGCTGTTGGCGTCCGTGAGTCCCAGCTCGACCTCGCCGGCATCGATGGCGGCCAGCGCGTCGAGCAGGTAGTTGACGTTGAAGCCGATCTCGAGCTCATCGCCCGAGTACGCGATCTCCAACTCTTCCTCCGCCTCCTCCTGCTCCGGATTGTGAGACTGCAGCGTCAGCACGCCCGTCTTCACCGCGAGCCGGATTCCCCGGTATTTCTCGTTCGACAGGATGGCCGCACGCTGGAGCGCGGCGCGAAGGATGTCCCGATCCGCGAGGATCTTCTTCGGCGGCGCGGCCGGGATCACGCGCCCATATTCCGGGAAGCGGCCATCAATTAGCTTCGATGTGAACCGAATGTCGCCGATCTGGGCGCGAATGTGATTGCTACCGATCGCCAGCTCCACGCTGCCTTCGTTACCCAGCAGCCTCTGCAGCTCCAGGACGCCTTTGCGCGGCACGATGACCTGCTGCGACGTGGTCGATTGGCTATCCAGCGCAGATTCACAGAACGCGAGACGATGACCGTCAGTCGCGACAGTTCGTAGCGCTTTCCCGTCCGATTCGAGCAACATGCCGTTAAGGTAGTAGCGCACGTCCTGCTGCGCCATCGAAAAATGCGTCTTGTCTAGCAACCGCTTGAGCGCGGGTTGCGCAATGGTCAGCGTCTGCTGCGCCCGGATGTCTTCAACGGTCGGAAAGTCGGAGGCGGGCAGCGTGGCCAGCGTAAAACGGCTCTTGCCGGAGCGGATCGTGGCTCGTTCGCCTTCGACCGATACCGTTACCTGCGTCTTCTCCGGCAATGCCCGCACGATGTCGAGCAACTTGCGTCCGGGCAGGGTGACTTCACCCACCTGCTGCAGGTTTACGTTGGTGCGCGCGACGAGCTCAACTTCCAGGTCCGTCGCTGTGATCGCGAGCTGCTCGCCACGACCCACCACGAGCACGTTGGCGAGGATCGGCATCGTCTGCCTGCGCTCGACCACTCCGATAACTGCCTGCAACGGGGCAAGGATCGTTTCCCGTTCTGCGCTGAACTTCATCTTTCCACCTGTCCGAATTCTTAATTAGATAAGTAGATATTTAAGAATTGTAGTAACTATGAGCGTGCCACATCTCTGTGAATAAGTGCTCTTTCGTCAATCCGCTCAACACGCTGCAGCTCGCCGGACCCTCGGGACAAAGACGTCGGGAGATGCCCTAAAGCTGTTAGCTTTTTGTGGATCAATACACTCCTCAGGTCCTGCACACTATATCCACAGTCATCCAGCGAGGGTTCTCAACAGGTTCGAGTAGTCCTCACTGGTGCGCGTGTTCGACTCGCGAAGTTCTTTGATCACGCGACAGGCGTGCAGCACCGTCGTATGGTCGCGCCCGCCGAACGCATCGCCGATCTCAGGCAAGCTGTGACTCGTGAGCTCCTTTGCGAGCGCCATCGCAACCTGGCGCGGCCGCGCGATCGATCGGCTGCGGCGCTTCGAGAGCAGATCCGCGACGCGAATCTTGTAGTACTCGGCGACGGTCTTCTGGATGTTCTCGATCGTGACCAGGCGATCCTGCAGCGCCAGCAGATCGCGCAGCGCTTCCTTCGCGAAATCCATCGTGATCGCGCGGCCTGTGAACTGCGAGTTCGCGACGACGCGGCGCAGAGCGCCTTCGAGCTCGCGCACGTTGGAGCGGATGCGTTTGGCGATGAAAAACGCGACTTCTTCCGGCAAATCCACGCGCGTCTGAGCCGCTTTGCTCATGAGAATCGCGACGCACGTTTCCAGCTCCGGCGGCTCGATCGCCACGGTGAGACCCCAGCCGAAGCGGGATTTCAGCCGTTCTTCCAGGCCTTCGACCTCCTTCGGATAACGGTCGCAGGTGAGGATGATCTGCTGCTGGCCTTCGAACAGCGCGTTGAACGTGTGGAAGAACTCTTCCTGCGAGCGATCCTTGCCGGCGAAGAACTGGATGTCATCGATCATCAGCGCATCGAGCGAGCGATACGCGGTTTTGAAATCGTTGATCGTGTTGTGCTGGAGCGCTTTCACCATGTCGCCGACGAAGCGCTCCGAGTGCACGTAAGCTACGCGTGCGCGCTCGTTGCGGCCGCGGATCATGTTGCCGACGGCGTGCATCAGGTGCGTCTTGCCGAGACCGACGCCGCCGTAGATGAACAGCGGGTTGTACGCGCGCCCCGGGTTCTCGGCGACCTGCACGGCCGCCGCGCGCGCCAGCTGATTGCTCTTGCCCTCGACGAAGCTCGTGAACGTGAAATCCGGATTGAGCCGGCTGCCGAGCAGCGAGGGCAGATCTTTGGTCGGTGCGCGACCGTTCTGGGGAAGGACGGCCACGGGCGGCGGCACCACGGCGCGCGAGCCGACCTCGAGCACCACCGAGGGGGCCGGCGGCGAGCCGACCGCGTCAACGAGCTCGGAAATGCGGCTGACGACGTTCTCGTTCACCCAATCGACGACGAACCGGTTCGGGGCGAGCAGCCGCAAGGTGTGCCCATCCTCGACGGCCTGCAGCGGACGGATCCAGGTGTTGAACTGGGCCTCCGGCAGTTCCGCCTCGAGGTGAGTAAGACAGCGGCGCCATAACGAACCCTGCACGGTTTCGTCCCCTATCGTTGGACCGGTCGAAGAATTGTTCTGCGGGCTACGCGGAAGGAGGGCGAGTCTATACCGATGCACCGAGGGTTATCCACAGCCCTCGCGAGCGATCTTTCTGACGACGGCAGGCGCGGTTTCGCTTGACACTGCCGGACTCGCTGCGTACCCTTGCCGCCCTTCTTTCCGCCCCGGCATGTGCTTGTTTTAATGCAACTTTCGCAGTTGCGCCTGCGGGGTTAAAGAACCTCTGACGAAAGCATCGAGAGCGTTATGAAGCGTACGTACCAACCCAGCAACCTGCATCGTCAGCGCACTCACGGTTTTCGCGCCCGCATGGCCACGCGAGCCGGCCGTCAGGTTCTCGCCCGGCGCCGCGCGAAGGGTCGCAAGCGTCTCACTGTCTGAGCCGCTGCGCGCCGCCGGCTCTATCGCGACCTGCTTGTCTTCCGCTCGGCCGTTCAAACCGGCGCAACGCCTCCGGCAAAAATCCGAATTCGATCGCGTGTATCGTGACGCGCGCCGCTCCGCCGACGCTTTCTTCGCGATATTTGCGCGGAACACGGGCGCAGCCGTTCCCCGCCTTGGATTGGCGATCGCCGCCCGCATCGTGGGGAATGCGGTGCGCCGCAATCGCATCAAGCGTCTCATTCGGGAATCGTTTCGTCAGCATCAGCATGAGTTGCCCGCAGTGGATCTCGTAGTCAACGCGCGCTCTGCCGCGCGCGACGCGGACAACGCCGCGATCACGCGCAGCCTCGAAGGCCATTGGCGAAGAGTGGTCAAGCAATGCGCGTCATCCTGAAGGGCCTCATCCGGCTGTACCGCTATTTCGTGAGCCCGATGCTCGGGCCGAACTGCCGTTTCTATCCGAGCTGCTCTTGCTACGCCGAAGAAGCGATCGAGCATCACGGCAGCGTGCGCGGCAGCTATCTCGCTGCGTGCCGCATCCTGCGCTGTCATCCGTGGCATCCCGGCGGTTACGACCCCGTGCCGCCGCCCACTTCGATAAAGCCTGCGCCACATGGATAACCAACGCATTTTCATCTGGGCCGCGCTGGCCCTCGTGCTGTGGATGAACTACCAGGCGTGGCAACGCGATTACGCGCCGCCGCCTGTAGCCGCGGTCACGCAGTCGCAGTCAGCGACGCCGCAGAATGCAGCGCCGACAGACTCGCTGCCGCAGCTGCCGACAGAAACTGCGACGCCGGCTCAGCAACCCGCGACGCCGACGCCTGCTCCCGAACAGCAGCCGGTCGAGAATGCGCAGCCCAACGCCGGCGTCGTGCGCGTCGTCACCGATGTGCTCTCGGTGGACATCAGCACGCGCGGCGGCGAGCTGACGCGCGCCGATCTTCTGAAGTACGCGCAGGTGAAGAATCATCCCGAAGTGCCGGTGCGTCTCTTCAGCGGGGAGCCGCCGGTTTACGTGGCGCAGTCCGGCCTGCTCGCGGCCGACAAACGTCCCGAACCGAATCACCGCGCGGTGTATCACGCTGCGGCGGCCGAGTATCAGCTGAAGGCGGGCGAGTCGCAGCTGGTCGTGCCGCTCACCTGGAGCGAAGGCGGCATCACGGTCACGAAGACCTACACGTTCCATCCCGGCAGCTATCGCATCGATCTGAGCTACGACGTCGTGAACACCAGCACCAGTGACTGGAAGGCGGCTTCATACGTGCAGCTCGTGCGTCACTACGAGCACGTCGAGCGCTCGTACTTCAAGGTCGAGACCTATGCGTATCGCGGGCCCGCGTACTCAGACGGCAATGGCTACCACAAGCTCAACGTCGAGAAGGAAGAAGACCGCACCTTCAAGCGGACCATCAGCAACGGCTGGCTCGCGGCGCTTCAGCATCATTTCGTCGCCGCGGCCATTCCGCCCGCGACGGAAGCGTACGACTATCAGCTCAACCTGAGTCCCCGCAACGACTTCACGCTGTCGTATCGCGGCCCGCTGAAGACCGTGCCGGCGGGTGGGACGCAGACCTTCAAGGAAGAGCTGTTCGTCGGACCGAAGCTGCAGGAGCAGCTCGCAGCGACCGCGCCGAAGCTCGACCTCGTCACCGACTACGGCTGGCTGTCGCCGATCGCGTGGACGCTGTTCAAGGCGCTCGAGTGGGTCCACAAGGGCGTGCGCAACTGGGGCGTGGCGATCATCTTCGTCACGTTCCTGATCAAGCTCGCGTTCTACAAGCTGACGGCGGCGAGCGGCCGCTCGATGGCGAAGATGCGCAACGTCGCGCCGCGCATCAAAGCGATCCAGGAGCGCTACAAGGACGACCGCGAGCAACTCGGCCGCCAGATGATGGAGCTGTACAAGCGCGAGAAGATCAACCCGCTCGCCGGCTGTCTGCCGATCCTGATCCAGATTCCGTTCTTCTTCGCGTTCTACCGCGTGCTGCTCGAGAGCGTGGAGATGCGGCAGGCGCCGTTCTTCGGCTGGATCAACGACCTGAGCTCGCGCGATCCGTTCTTCATCCTGCCGCTGATGATGGGCGCGGCGATGTTCGCGCAGTTCAAGCTGCAACCGATGCCGAGCACCGACCCGATGCAGGCGAAGGTGTTCGCGTTCATGCCAGTGATCATGTCGGTGACGATGGCCTGGTTCCCTTCGGGCCTCGTGCTGTACTGGCTGACGAATACGCTGCTGTCGATCGCGCAGCAATGGCGCATCAACAAGCTCGTGGCGGCGGAGCAGACTAAGACGTAGGGAACCGTGAACGCGACACGCGCTACGATCGCCGCGCTCGCCACACCTCCGGGACGTGGCGGCATCGGCGTGATCCGCGTGTCCGGTCCGCACGCTGCGACGATCGCACGCGAAATTCTCGGTGAGCTGCCGCGCCCGCGCCGCGCAGTGCTGCGTCCCTTCCGCGGTGCCGACGGTCACGCGCTCGATACTGGCCTCGCGCTGTATTTCTCTGCACCCGAATCGTTCACCGGAGAAGACGTCCTCGAGCTGCACGGTCACGGCGGTCCGATCGTCATGGACATGCTGCTCGCGCGCACGCTGCAACTCGGCGCTCGCATGGCCGAAGCGGGCGAGTTCTCCCGGCGCGCCTTTCTCAACGACAAGCTCGATCTCGCCCAGGCCGAAGCGGTCGCCGACCTGATCGACAGCGGCTCGGTCGAGGCAGCACGTGCAGCGCTGCGCTCGATGCAAGGCGAATTCTCCGTCGCCGTGAACTCGTTGACCGACGCGGTCACGCAGACGCGCATGCACGTCGAAGCGGCGATCGACTTTCCCGAGGAAGAGATCGACTTCCTCGCCGACACAGCGCTGCGCGACCGCATCGATGGCGGGATCGAGTTGTGCGCGCAGATTTCAGCGAAGGCGCGCCAGGGTGCGTTGCTGCGCGAGGGGATGACGGTCGTCATCGCGGGTCGACCGAACGCGGGCAAGTCGAGTCTGTTGAATCGACTCGCTGGCTATGACGCCGCGATCGTCACCGCGATCCCCGGCACGACGCGCGATGTGCTGCGCGAGCGCATCGCGATCGACGGCATGCCGCTGCACATCGCAGACACCGCAGGCCTGCGCGAGGAAGCAGACGTGGTCGAAGCCGAAGGAATTCGTCGCGCGCGACAGGAGATGAGTCGCGCCGATCGCATTCTCTACGTGATCGACGGCGAGCGCCGGCTCGAGTCGCAGGCAATCGATCGCGAGCTGGCGGCATTGCCCGCTGACATCCCCGCCACGCTGGTCGTGAACAAGATCGATCTGCTCGGACTGAGCTCGCGCTACGAACAATCGCAACCGCCCCGCCTCTACGTATCCGCGACAACCGGCGAAGGCGTGGACCTGCTGCGCGAGCATCTGAAGGAGTGCATGGGGTTCCAGGGCGCCGACTCCGGTACCGTCTCGGCGCGCCGCCGCCACCTCGATGCACTCGCGCGCACCGATCGGCACCTGCAGGAAGCGCGACGCCAACTGCTCGACCGCCACGCGGGCGAGCTGATGGCGGAAGAGCTGCGTCAGGCGCAGCAGGCGCTCGCGGAAATCACCGGCGCGTTCACGTCCGACGATCTGCTCGGCCGGATCTTCTCCAGCTTCTGCATCGGAAAGTGACGTTGAGTCGGTTCTGCCCGGCGTTCGGAGCTCTGCCTCGAACTCAAGACCCTATTCCAGCTCCAGGACGGTCTCCTCGTTGTAGGCGGCCTCAGTCCATACGTTGAGTTCCTCGGTGCTGTACTCCAAAACGACAATGCCGGACGCCTCCGGCAGCCATCCCTTGCGGCGGAGTTCCTGCGGAATAGTGAAGCTCCAGCCAGAAGGGGCGTGACTTCGCACTTGAACAGCTATGTGCAGCGAGCGGTTTTCCTCGGGAGGCACTTTCCAGTTCGGCGTGCCGAGTGCCTCGTTGTACAACGACCAGGCGAATAGCCACCTGCTCCTGTCGAGAAGAAGGGTCCGCTTTCGAAATAGCGGAGCAAGAACGGCATCTCCTGTCCCGAACCACCCGCCCGGTGAGCACGCTCGCGGGATTACGATGCTGTGGTCTCTGTTGACTGTTACGCGCCGATAGTTGTCCCACATATGTGGTGAGAGATTCTGGTCTGGTGGCAAAGAAAATCTAGCGAAATCAATCACATTTCGACAAAAATTGTATTTGCAGAAGTCCCACACAAGATCTTGTGTTTTCCAAGCGTTGGATTACTATCCGTTGTGGTTCATTTCGGTCTATGTATGCGAGCTGCAAGCGTGATGGAGTTGGTCCAATGACTACGTTGTCACTCCTAGGGCTTGACCACAGCGACCGGCTCGCTAAGCGCTTTGCGACGCTCACTTCCGCCTACCTGGACATGCCGGCGGAAGCTCAAAGCGATGCAGCCAAAATTCCCATCGAGAACCTTTTTCGTCTGTTGCAAATGTTTCGTTATGACGCTTTCGGTGACGAACCCAGGAGCGGCGTGCTCCAGTTCGGGCCGCTGCGCGACCTTGGCAGTCGACCACTCGCTGAGAATGAGTGGCACAAGGACATCAGTAGCGCATTGAAGACTGCTCTAGATGACGTCTTCCACGGCAAGCCACGCGACGAGGCAGTCCTAGAAATTCAGTCGGCGCTTTCATGGCTTGTGACCAATGCCAACAAGCCTACGGAAGACGTTCGCCTTCGAGCCAAGGCATTTCTGAGCAAGTTCGCAACTTCTCTCGTCTGAGAGGTCTATTGCCGCGATGGCCACTCGGACGGCCAGAGACTTCTTGCTCCAGGAATGCGCAAATCTCCAGCATGTTCTGGAGGAAACTCTTCGCTTCAAGTATGGACTCGAAGGCGCTCGGGAGTTCTTCGAGGAGTGCCAGTCTCGGCTGACCTTCGTCACCGAGGAGGTCCGCTCAGCTGATGAAACCGCGCACGATCGCCTACAGACCGCC
>DASYRK010000128.1:0-2317 GCA_036004505.1 Steroidobacteraceae bacterium | reverse complement strand
AGCCAAGCCGGCGGTGCACCGCCGGAAGGTGCAGAGACTACCTGAGGGCTGCGGCGACGAGCCGCGAGCGCCCTTGATGACAGGCAAGAGCGTCCCGCACCCTTCGTGGGTGAAGAGATAGTCCGACTCCCGCCGGAAACGGCGGGGCAAGTGAATCCCTTGGTTGCAGGTTCGAGTCCTGCCAGGCCCACCAACGATGGTTTGCGAACGACCCATGGTCACCTGCTACCTCCGCTACATCGTCGATCCGCTCAAGCTCGCGGAGTTCGAGAGCTACGCCCGCATGTGGATTGCGCTGGTCGAGAAGTTCGGCGGCCAGCATCACGGCTACTTCATGCCGAGCGAGGGCGCGAACAACGTGGCGCTCGCGCTGTTCACCTTTCCGTCGCTGGCGGCGTACGAAACGTACCGCCAGAAAGCAGCCGTCGATCCGGACTGCCAGGCCGCGATGCGCTACTACCGGGAAACGCAATGCTTCCTGAGCTATGAGCGCAGTTTCTTCCGGCCAATGTTCAAGTAACAGGCGGGATCCGCCGCCGGCACAGACCGACGGCGGTGAGCGAACGAATCAAGCGACCTTGATGAGCCCCAACTGCTGAAGCGCAGTGACGCCGTCATCCAGCCCGATCTCCTCGACGATCTTCCCATCCTTCACCTTCAGCACCGTCGTGCCGGTGAACTTCATCTTGCGTCCGGTGCTGGCCGAGAGTCCGCCGACCAGGAAGTCGTCGAACGCCGGCCCGGTGTGCGTGCCGCCGCCTTCCCAGCGGCCGACGACGTAGTCGCCCTCCGCGATCAGATCCGCGGCGCCCCAGAAGTTGAGGTCCGGGAACGCTTTGCGGAAGTCCTTCATGAACGCCTTGATGTCGGCGTGACCGCGCCGCGGCGCGTGCAGCGAATACTGCAGCAGCATGTCGGGAGCGGCGAGCTCGTCGACGATGGCGGGGTCGTACTCCTTGCCCCAGAACTGCGTGAACCAGCGGCCGACGATGGCCTTGTTGTCGTCCTGTCTCGACATGGTCAGTCTCCTCGGTTTGCGATTGGCAGGCGCCAGTCTGCGAGCCGGGGAGCCGCGCGACGTTCCGAATCTTGCGTTCGAATTTCTCTACGCCGCGCGACGCGAGCGGCCCTGGTCGAGCAGCAGCGTAGCTTCGCGGCGCAACGCCGTCAGATGCTCGAGCGCCGCTTCATACGAGCGCGGCACGAGGAAATCTTCCATCGCCAGCATGCCGCGATAGCCGCGCTCCGCGAGCAAGCGGAACAGCTGCGGCCACTCGACCATGCCCTGCTGCAATCCGTCCCACTGCCAGGTCCAGTTGCCGGCCTGCCGCACCCACGAAGCGTTCTTGATGTGCACGTTCGCAAGATGCGTGCGCAGCAGCTCGATGCCGTACTCCCAGTCCTCCTTGCCTTCGATGACCATGTTCGCGGGATCGAACGTGATCGCGATGGCTTCGGGGTCCAGGTCGCGCACGAGCGCGTGCGCGCCGGTGCAGCTGCTCATCACTGTGCCCCAGTGAATCTCCAGCAGGACGCACACGCCGGCAAGCTTTGCGCGCCTCGACAGATGCTGCAGCGTCAATCGCAGGTTGCGCAGCAGATCGGGCGCGGCCACGGATTCGCGATACGACGGCACGGTCGCGCGCTCGGAGCCGAGATTCCGAACCGCGGCGACGCCAGCCAGCGGTAGCGTCGCGCGAAAATACTTCACGCCCGTGCGCAGGCAGATATCGGTCATCGCCTCGATCGCGCCGGGTTCGTTGACGCCGAAGCACGTGCTGTAAACCTGCAGATCGAGCCGCTGCGCTTCGACGCGCCGCCGGATCTCGTCGCAACGACGCTGCAGCTCCTGCAGGCTCACGTGACAATTGCCGTGAACGCGCAGCTCGACGCCCTCGTAGCCCGCGCTGGCGGAGAGCTGCAGCGCCTCATCGAGCGTGAAGGCCGGGAGCGTGGAGGTGCAGATGTTCACTGGACGGTTCATGGTCGCGCAGTCTGCGCAGCCGCGACCGCGCGCAGAACTGCCGGAACGGCAGGCGGCGTGCTGACTTTCGAGGGGTACCGACTCCGCCTAGCGCGCTTTCGCGAGCCCGAAGCCGCCGACGGGCTCGGTGATCGTCTGCTCCCCGAACCCCGCGATCAGCGGTCGCCCGCGCTTGATCGCGTCGCGGACCGTGGGCAGCTGCAGCGAGGCGGCGTGACTTTCCTTGCTGTCCCAGACCTCGGTGATCCAGATCGCATCGCCATCCTTCGGGTCGCGCGCAACGACGTAGCTGAGGCAGCCCGGCATCGCTGCGGTGCTTTCGAGCAGGATCGC
>DASYRK010000127.1:0-6839 GCA_036004505.1 Steroidobacteraceae bacterium | reverse complement strand
CAGACGCGCGGCACGCTGCACTTCTTCGACATCAAGATCGAGATGCTCGGTCCGGACGCGGCGCAGCTGATCAGCCGCTACCAGCTGAATCGTCCGCAGCAGCCGCAGGACGGCATCAACACTCGCCTGATGCGCAAGCGCGCTGGCGAGTGGGTGATCGCGCTGAACCACGTCTCGTCGCACGAGGTCTCGAAGTAGTCCTCACTTGACGTTTGTGGGCTGCAGCTGCATCGCGTTCGCCTGTCGGGTCAGCGAGTGCTCTTGCCCGAGCGAGTTCGACAGCGCTTCGGTCGCGCGCTCCACGTATGACTGCGCAGTCGTTTCATCGCCCCGCGCCCGTTTCACCGATGCGAGCACCAGCAGCGCCTCGCCGACGTCCGCGCTCTGGCGCGGATCGCGAGCGATGCCTTCCGAAAGTTTGAGTGCCGCGGTCGCCAACGATTCCGCTTCGTGCAACTGACCGGCCTTGGCGTAGATCTGCGCGGCCGTCGTGAGCGCGGCGCCGAGGAACGGCGCCGGATCGGCCTTTGGATAGCCGAACTCCGCCAGCGACTGGTCGATCCATTCGCGGGCCTGCGCGATGTTCCCCTGCAGCAGATCGATCTCCGCCTGCGTGCGATAGAGATCGGCGAGGCGATCGCGGTTCGCAGTGGCGTTGGCGCCCCACGCGGTGCGGACTTCGTCGAGCAGCGGTCGCGCTTCGGCGGGCCGGCCTGCGAGCACGAGCGAGCGCGCGAGATGATATTGAGCGATGACGGTCCAGAACTCGGCGCCGAGCGTGCGCGCCTGCTCGCGCGCGGCGGTCAGGAGCTTGCGCGCTTCTTCGTGCCGGCCGAGGCGGTTCAGCGTGATGCTGTAGCCGACGGCCTGCATCGGCGTCGCAGGCTCGCTCCCTCGTAGCCGCTGCGAGCGACGAATCGCTTCCGCTGCCGCTGCCTCCGCGCCGCGGACTTCACCCAGTCGCATCAGCAGCGAGGCGCGATTCATCGAGACCGTGACGCGACCGAGCGTGCCGCCGCGACCGTTGCGGTCCAGCGCGTCGGCAGTGAGCTCGTTCAGCGCGAGCGCCTCGCGAAAACGGCTGGTACGGAACAGCACGCCGCCGAGGTCCGTGAGCACGGCGTGATACAGCAGACCGCGCGTGTTCTCGCTCTGTTCGAGCAGTTGCTGAGCCTTGCGCAGGGTGGCCTCGGCCGTGGCGAAGTCGCGGTCGTTCTCGGCCATGTCGGCTTCGGCGCGCAGACAATCCACCTCCGTGACGATCGGAGCGTGCGGCAAGCGCGCGAGCGCGGCGCGTGCACCTGCAAGATGCTCCTTCGCGAGCTCGGGCCGATTGGCATCGAGATCCGCGCGCACTGTCGTGCACTCGACGTCGGCGAGCAGATCCGGATCGTCGATCTCGCGTGCAATCGCCAGCGCGCGCACCAGCACCTGCCCGGATTTCTCGGTGCTGCCGAGATCCATGTAGCGACGCGACATCTGCAACAGCATGCGCGCGGCGAACTGCGGATCGGCGCCGTAGCGCCGGTCCAGCAGCTGCACGCCTTTGTCGACGAGCTCGAGCGGCGAGAGCGGCCGGCCTTCCGGACCGACTTCCTCGAGCATCAGGCTCATGAACTCGCTGGACGCTTCCGCGCGCCGCGCCTGAAAGCGCGCTTCGTCCCGCTGCAGCGCGAGCTGATGCGCCTGCCACGCCATCATCGCGCCGAACGCGATCGCCGCGACGAACACACCGGCAGCGAGCGTGAGCGGTAGCCGATGTCGCGCCGCGAACTTGCGCAAGCGATAGAGCGTGGAGGGCGGACCGGCGACGACGGGCTCGTCTGCGAGATGTCGGCGGACATCTGCGGCGAGCTCAGAAGGCGAGCCGTAGCGGCGGTTGCGGTCCTTCTGCAGCGCCTTCAGCACGATCCAGTCGAGATCGCCCGCGAGTCGCGCAGCGAGCTGGCGTGAAGTCAGGCCGCGATTGGCAGCGCTCTCCTGCGGCTCGGGCGCGGCAACGCGCACGCGCGAGCTGGGCGCGGCTGGATCGTGCGTCAGCAGCTCATGCACGAGCATCGCCGGCGTCGCGTTCGGATCCGAAGTCTTGAAGGGCAATGCGCCGGTGAGCAACTCGTGCAGGACGACGCCGAGCGAATACACGTCGGCGCGCGTGTCGACGTCGAGCGGCGAGAGCTGCGCCTGCTCCGGGCTCATGTACTCCGGCGTGCCGATCAGGTGGCCGATCATCGTGTGCGCGTGGCTCGGCTGCCGATCGAGCGCGACTGCCTTGGCGATGCCGAAGTCGATCACCTTCGGCAACGGCCGTCCGTCGACTTCGGCGACCAGCAGGTTGCCCGGCTTCAGGTCGCGATGGATCACGCCCTTCTGATGGGCGTGCTGCACGGCCTCGCAGATCAGGATGAACAGGCCGAGGCGCTCGTCGATCCCGAGCCGATGCTGGTCGCAGTACTTCGTCAGCGCAATCCCCGGCACGTACTCCATCGCGAAGTAGGGCCGGCCGTCGGCGGTCTCGCCGGCCTCGACGATGTGCGCGATGCTCGGATGACTCATCATCGCCAGCGCCTGGCGCTCCAGCTCGAAGCGCGCGATCACTTCGCGCGAGCCGGTCCCGGCCTTGACGATCTTCACCGCGACGCGGCGGCGCACCGGTGCGGTCTGCTCCGCGAGCCACACTTCGCCCATCGCGCCTTCGCCGATTCTCTCGAGCAGGTCGAAGGTGCCGATGCGTCGCGCTGTCGCGATCGGCGATTGCTCGAGCGAGCCGTTTTCCTGCGCGGCGTCGTGGGCGCGCAGCAGGCGCAGGATGCGCTCGCGCAGCGCCGGATCGCCGCAATGCTCCGCGAGCCAGGCGGTGCGCTGCCCCGGGGCGAGGTCCATGCACGCTTCGAACAGCGCGCGCTCAGTCCCGATGCTCATCCGATGCGCTCGCACAGCCACGCGCGTGCGAACGCCCAGTCGCGTTTGATCGTCATCGGCGAGACGTCGAGCGCGCGCGCCGTTTCCTCGACGCTCATGCCGGCGAAGAAGCGCAGGCTGACGACTTCGGACAGGCGTGGATCTTCCTGGGCGAGCACGTCGAGCGCGTCGCTCACCGCGAGCACGTCGAGATCTTCCTCGGGCGCGGCGATGTCGAGATCGGCGAGCGTGACGCGCGCGCCGGCGGCGCGCTTGTCGGCCAGCTTCTGCCGCGCGTGGTCGACGAGGATGCGGCGCATCGCCTGCGCGGCGGCGCCGAAGAAGTGGCGGCGGTTCTCCCACGACGAGCTGTCCGGGCTCAGGCGCAGGTACGCCTCGTTGACGAGCGCGGTCGGTTGCAGCGTGTGGCCGGCGCGCTCGCGGCGCAGCCGCGATTCGGCCAGCCGCCGCAACTCGTCGTAGACCTGCCCGTACAGGCGGTCGAGCGCCGCGCGGTCGCCGGAGCCTGCCGCGTCGAGCAGCCGGGTTACCTCACCGTCACTCATGAATCCCCCGGTCCGGAATTTTTGATCCCGGTCGCCGGGATTCTACGCATGCAGTGGGTGAAAGACCTCAACCCTCTGGAGACTCCCATGACGACTTCCACGGCATCCTTTCGCATCGCACGCTCGCTGCTGCCCAACGCATTGTTGTGCGCAGCAGTGATGGTTGCCCTCGCCGGCTGCGGCGGTGGCGGCGGTTCCCCGCAGGCCGGCGGACCTCCGACCGGCAGCGATCCCGGTCCGGGCCCGGGCCCCGGTCCTGGCCCCGATCCGGGTCCCGGTTCCGGCACTGGCCTCGCGCCAGTGATCTACGTCGCCGACCAGACGACGGCTGGCATCGATGAGCTGTACATGGTCGACCCGGACGCGCCGGGCGGCTCGGTCAAGCTCAGCGCGCCGCTGATCACGGGCGGCAACGTCTACGACTTCGCACTCAGCCCGGACGGCAAGTCGGTCATCTACATCGCCGACGCTGACATCGATACGCGCTATGAGCTGTATCGCGTGATGTTGAATGCGCCGCGCGTCGCCACGAAGCTCAATCCGCAGCTGCAGACGAATCGCGACGTGATGAGCTTCCAGCAGACGCCGGACGGCGGCAAGGTCGTGTATCGCGCCGACGGTCCGACGATCGGTCTGTACGACCTGTATCTCGTCGACCTCGCCACTCCGGGCGCGTCGACGAAGCTGAACGGCGCGCTCACGCCCGGCGGCTCGGTGCGCAGCGGCTACACGATCAGCGCGGACGGCACTCGCGTGCTGTATCGCGCCGATCAGGAAGTGGTCGATCGACTCGAGCTGTTCTCGGTCGCGATCGCGAGCCCGGGTGCCTCGGCGAAGATGAGCTCGCAGCTCGTTGCCGACGGCAACGTGACCAGCGGCTTCGCTTTTAGCCCGGACAGCACCCACGTGGCGTACATCGCCGACCAGGATGTCGATGGTGTTCTCGAGCTGTATCACGCGACGGTGGCGAGCCCCGGCGTGACGGCGAAGCTCAACGGTCCGCTGGTCGCCGGCGGCAGTCTCTGCAACTTCGCGTTCAGCCCGGACTCGCAGCGCGTTGCATACTGCGCGGACCAGGACACGGACGAGGTCACGGAGCTGTACACCGTCGCGCTGTCCGCGCCCGGCGCCTCAACGAAGCTGAGCCCGGCGCTCGTGGCCGGCGGCGACGTCATGGCGGGCTATCAGTTCTCCGCGGACAGCAGCTTCCTGCTGTACGTCGCCGACCAGGAAGTCGATGAGAAGATCGAGCTGTTCCGCGTGGACGTCGCCGCGCCGGGCGTCACGACCAAGATCAACGGCGAGCTCGTGGCCGACGGCGACGTGTGGGACTTCAAGTTCCGTCCCGACGGTACGCACGCCGGCTACATCGCGACGCAGGAGGATCTCGCGGTGTACGAGCTGTACGAAGTCGCGTTCGATGCGCCGGCCGTTTCGACCAAGCTCAGCGCGCCGATGACGGGCGGCGGTCTGTGGCAGTTCGAATACGCCGACGACAGCGCGAGCGCGATGTATTCGGCGGAGCAGGACGGCACCGAGCCGGAGCTGTATCGCGTCGATGTCGCGCATCCCGGCACATCGACGAAGCTCAACAGCCCGATCACGACCGGCGGCGGCGTGTGGGCGTTCATCGTCAAGGCCGGCGCGGCCATGACTCCGTGATCGCCGAGTGAGGAGAGTACGCACGGGAGGCACGGATGCCTCCCTTTCCGCGCAAGGTTGTCCGCGATCACGTGGAACTCTTTGCCGCGCAGCTGGTTGACCACGGTCTTTAGTGCTGAAGGCGGCGTAGGGAGAACGAGCCGTGGCGGTCAGTCTTTTCGTCTACGCAGAAAAAAATGGCCGCATGTTGCGGCGAGCTTCAGTTGTTACGGTTCGCTGAAGGCGGGCGACACATGGATCGTCCGCCAATCTACTTCTACTATCCTCCGGGCGCGGCGACCGCGGCAGCGCGTGACAGTGTTCACGTGTTCGCCTACCGGGAAGGCGCCTACGTCTGGACGGTGAAAACTTACGGCGCGCTGGCGGGCCTCGGCTTCCGGTGCCGGCTGACCGACCAGCTTCCGGAGGAGGGCATCATCGTCAGCCATCGGCAGTCCCTGCCGAACGAGATCGTGCCCAACGACCGGCAGCTTTTCGTCTGCATCGTCGCGGACTTCTACCGCCATCCCAGTGCCCAGCTGCACCTGGTGCAGAATCCGCGCGATCCGATGCTGATGCGTCCTTCACACACCTGGCCGGCGGTCTTCCTGCCCTCGTGGCCCGAAGCCGGGTTGATTCGCCGCGATCCCGCACGGGGCGATGCATTCGTCAACGTGTCGTACTACGGACTGCCGCAGCGCCTGGCGCCGCAATTGCGCGGCGAGCGTTTCGCACGCCTGCTGCAGGAGCAGGGGTTCGATTTCCAGATCATCGACCGCCACCACTGGAACGACTACAGCGAAACGGACGCGGTGCTCGCGGTGCGCAGCTTCGCAAAAGTTTCCTACCACAAGTACCCCTCGTCGAAGCTCTACAACAGCTGGATTGCCGGCGTGCCCGCGCTGCTCGGCCGGGAGTCTGCATACCAGGCGGAGCGGCGCAACGCTTACGACTATTTCGAGGTGGCGAGCGTGAGCGACACGCTGCGCACGCTGGAACGCCTGCGGAGCGATCGGGCCCTGCGCGCCGCGATAGCGCGCAACTGCGCGGAGCGCGCCGCGGAAGTGAGCGAGGATCGTATCGCCGCGCGCTGGGTGGAGTTCCTGCTCACGGTCGCCGTGCCCGCCTACGACGAGTGGCGCGGCCGCTCAGCGTCAAGCCGCAGAGCCTTCCTGCGAGCTCGGCGTCTTGCATACGCCGCGTTCGCTTGCCGCGACTTCGTGGTGCGCGCGGAAGGATTCGCGCTCAAGGAGATCAGGGCCGCATTGCCCTGAAGCTGGCGCCGGCAGCCGTGCCTGCTAGGCCCGTCGCGCCGGCGTCGCAAACCGCGCCCGGTACTGCATCGGCGTCGACCCCACCGCTCTCCTGAACGCACGATGCAGCGTCTCCACCGTCCCAAACCCGCACGCCCGCGCAATCTGCTTCACCGATTTCTTCGTCGCTTCCAGACTGCGGCGTGCCGCATCGATGCGCAGGCGCTCGACGTATACCGCGGGAGTGAAGTTCGTCTCTGCCGCGAACACCCGCGCGAACGTTCGCTCGCTCATGCTCGCGCGCTGCGCCAGCGCCGCGACCGACAGATCCGCACTGATGTGATCGGTCATCCACAACAGCAGATCGCGCAGGCCCTCGCGTTCCGCCATCTGCGCCGCGAGCGGCGCACTGAACTGACTCTGTCCGCCGGGCCGCCGCAGATACACGACGAGCCAACGCGCGATATCGAGCGCGAGCTGC
>DASYRK010000126.1:0-104938 GCA_036004505.1 Steroidobacteraceae bacterium | reverse complement strand
CGGAGCGCGTCGCCTCGGTCGCGCCGGCGATCGTCGAGTCGAACTCGAGCGTGAAGCGGCAATCGCGCTCGAGGTTCGTGAGCGCGGCCTCGATGTAGATGCGTTCCGCCTGATAGGCCTCTATCTCCTCGCGTGCGTAGTCGGCCAGCGTTTGCCAGCGCGGGCTGATCGCATCCGTGACGGACACATGCTCGGCGCTATGCTCTCGGCACGCATCCCGGTGCACCTGCTCGTGCTGCTCCATCAAGACCCGCAGGCACGAGGTCGGGACATCAATGGTTGTGCGGCAGTCCGCTGCGGTTTTGGCCGATGCGGTATTCGCCCGCGAGTCCTTCGCCGCAGCCATGGGTGGCTCGACGACGTCGAGCTGAAAGGCTGTGCGCCCCGCTTCGTCCGCACCCGGCGCCCCGCCTGCCGCCGTCCATGCTGCGAGCTGTTGCTGATATGCCTGTATCGCCGCCTTTGCCTGATTGTTGCGACTCGCCAGGTCCAGCATGTCCGGGCAGGTGCACGGCGCCTCCTCGGCGACCGCGGGTGCCGGCCCGCAGAACAGCGTCCATGCCGCCAACACCCATGCCGAAACAAGGACTTTCATGGCCGCATAGCCTCGACCCGAACCGCCGGCCCGTCAATCGGACCGGCGGCCGCAGCGCACGTGACAGCTTCTTCATGCCAAAAGCATCCCTTGATATCGTCACACCTGTTATTATCTCCCCAGTTACCTGAACCCCTCCCCGGAGCGTCCGCGCCCATGGATCGTTTCAAGCATGTCGGCTATCTGCTGAAGGACGTGAGTCGCCGCTACGTGGCGCGCTTCGAGCGTCATGCCGAGCAGGTCTCTCTCACCCTCACGCAGTGCAAAGTGCTGGTGCACCTGTCCAGAAATGAAGGCGCAAGCCAGGCGCGTCTGTGCGAGCTGACCGACCTCGAGCCGATGATGATGGTGCGCATCCTCGATCGCATGGAGGCCGACAAGATCCTCGAGCGCCGCCCGGACCCCCAGGACCGGCGGGCGCGGCGGCTCTACCTCACACGCAAGGCGGCGGCGCTGCTCGCTGAGATCGATCGCATCATGGAAGTCACGCGCAGCGAGATCTTCGCCGGCGTCAGCAAGGCCGACCGCGATGCGTTCCTGAAAGTGCTCGAGCACGTGCACGAGAATGCGTGCGCGCTGGAAGCGGCAACGCCTGCGGTTGCGGCCCCCCAGAAACTCAAAGCCCACCGCAACTGAGCGAACGCAACCGATGTCCACGCCCGACCCTGTTCCTGTCGCCGAGACGCCCCCGAACCGCTGGCAACGTGCGCGCCTGCCGCTGCTCGTGGCCGGTCCCGTGGTCGTTCTCGCGCTGGCCGCCTACTTTTATATGAGCGGCGGCCGCTACGAGAAGACCGAAGATGCCTATGTCATGGCGGCTCGCACCGCGATCAGCGCCAACGTCTCCGGTCGCGTCGTCGAGCTGGCGGTCCACGACAACCAAGCCGTGCAGCGCGGCGACGTGCTCTATCGACTCGACGACGCGCCGTATCGCATCTACGTGCAGGAAGCGGAAGCGCAGCTCGCCACCGCAACGCTGCAGATCCAATCGCTCAAGGCGACGTACCTGCAGCGGCAGTCCGATCTCGCTTCCGCGCAGGACACCCTCGCGTTCCAGCAAAGCGAGCTCGACCGGCAGAGGAAGCTCATCGCCGCCGGCATCTCATCGCAGGCCCAGGTCGATCGCGCGACGCATGCGTTCGATGAAGCCCGCTCGCGCCTGGCGAGCGTTCAGCACGAGATCACCGGCGCGATCGCACAGCTGGGCGGCGATCCGAATATCGAGCCCGCGAGGCATCCGACCGTGATGCAAGCGAAGGCCGCGCTCGATCGCGCGCGCCTGAACCTCTCATACACGACCGTCACTGCGCCGAGCGATGGCGTCGTGACACGCGTCGAGCAATTGCAGGTCGGCAGTTACGTCGCGGCGTCGACGCCGGTGTTCGCGCTCGTGTCGATCCACGACGTGTGGCTCGAAGCGAATTTCAAGGAAGACCAGCTCGGCCACATGCGCCCGGGTCAGACCGCGAGCATCCGGATCGACAGCTATCCCGGCCGGACGTTCAAGGGCCGGGTCGCGAGCGTGAGTCCGGGGACCGGCTCGCAGTTCTCGATGCTGCCGGCCGAAAACGCGACGGGCAACTGGGTGAAGGTCGTGCAGCGCCTGCCGGTGCGCGTCGAGCTGCAGGATCTCGACCCGCAGTATCCGCTGCACGCCGGCCTGTCGGCGATCGTGAACGTCGACACGCGTTATCAGCGTCACATCTTCGGTACCAACGAGCAGCTCACGGATGAGTCCGGTCCCGCCGGAGCTGCGACCGCGAGTCGATGAGCGCCGTCGCTGACACGATCCCCGGCGCCGCACGCGAGGCGCCGCATCGAGGTCTGATCACGCTTTCCGTGATGCTCGCCTCGATCATGCAGGCGCTCGACAACACGATCGCCAACGTCGCGCTGCCACGCATCCAGGGCACGCTGTCCGCGACGCAGGACCAGATGTCGTGGGTGCTGACGTCGTACATCGTCGCCGCCGCGATCATGACGCCGCTCGCAGGCTGGCTCGCGGGTCGCTACGGCCGCCGCAAGATCTTTCTGTACTCGATCCTCGGCTTCACGCTCGCCTCTGCGCTCTGCGGACTCGCGCAGACGCTGCCGCAGATCGTGCTCGCGCGCCTCGCGCAGGGATTGTCCGGCGCAGCGTTGATCCCGATGTCGCAGGCAACGCTCCTCGACATCAATCCTCCCGAGCGTCACGGCCGCGCGATGACCGTCTGGGTCATGGGCGTCACGATCGGTCCGATCCTCGGTCCCGCGCTCGGCGGCTGGCTGACGGAGCAATACAGCTGGCGCTGGGTGTTCTACATCAACGTGCCGTTCGGCATTCTCAGCTTCCTCGGCGTGCTCACCTTCATGAAGGAAACCGTGAAGCGTGCGGCGCGCTTCGATTTCTTCGGCTTCGCATCGCTGGCGCTCGCGGTCGGCAGTCTGCAGCTGATGCTGGATCGCGGCCAGTCGAACGACTGGTTCAACAACGTCGAGACCTGGATCGAGGCCGGCGTCTGCGCGGTCTCGACGTATTTGTTCGCGATCCACGTGCTCACGACTCGCAAGGCGCCCTTCATCAGTCCCGCGCTGTTCAAGGATCGCAACTTTCTCACCGGCAATCTGTTCATCTTCCTCATCGGCGTCGTGCTGTTCGCGACGCTGGCGCTGCTGCCCCCGCTGTTGCAGAACCTGCTCGGCTATCCGGTCGTGCTGACCGGCCTCGTCACTGCCCCGCGCGGCATCGGCACGCTGCTCGCGATGATCATCGTCGGGCGCCTCGGCACCCGCATCGACGGCCGTTACGTCATGGCGACAGGGCTCACGCTGACGGCGGTATCGCTCTGGTGGATGACCAACTTCTATCTGCAGATGGATTCGAACGAGGTCGTCTGGTCGGGCCTGCTGCAGGGCATCGGCACCGGCTGCGTGTTCGCGCCGCTGTCGACGATCGCGTTCTCGACGCTGTCGGCTCACCTGCGTAACGAAGGGACTGCGTTCTTCAGCCTCATGCGCAATCTCGGCTCGAGCGTCGGCATTTCCGCGGTGACGACGCTGCTCGTCCGCAACACGCAGATCATGCATTCGCGGCTCGCCGAGCACGTCACGCCCTTCAGCGACGGTCTGACGCCGTCGTTGAGCGCCGGCGTGCCGACGACGGAGCATCTCGCCCAGCTCAACGCACTCGTCACGCAGCAAGCCGCGATGATCGCCTACAACAACGACTTCAAGCTGATGCTGATCCTGACCGTTGTCGCGATCCCGCTGGTCGCGTTGCTGCGTGCGCCACCGAGAGTTGCACGAGCCGCGCAACCCGCGATCGTGGAGTAATGATGAAGCCGATAGCGAAACTTCCGACGTTCGTCGCCATGGCGGTAGCCGCGGTGCTCGCAGGCTGCGCCGTGGGTCCCGATTTCAAACGTCCCGATCCGCCGCACGCGGAGCAGTACGTCGCACCGAAGGCGGTCACCGATACGAGTCTCGCTGATCGCCAGGAGCTGCTGCTCGGCGAGAGCCCGGCGAACGAGTGGTGGCATTTCTTCGGCTCGGATGCGCTCGACCAGATCGTCGCGCGAGCGCTCGCGAGCAATCGCCGGCTCACGGCGGAGCAATGGTCGCTCGCGCAGTCGCAGGAGCTCGTGAACGCCAAGTCCGGCGGACGCTGGCCGCAGATCGATGCCACCGCCGGCGTCGGTCGTCAGAAATACGGCTCGCAGTTCCTCGGGCCGCTGCCGAAGCCGCCGCCATTCACGTATTTCTCCGTCGGTGCAACTGTCAGCTACTCGCTCGATTTCACCGGCAACCTCACTCGCACGATCGAGCAGCAGCGCGCGCTGGCGGAGTATCAGCAGCACCAGGTCGAGGCTGCGCAACTCGCCGTCACCGGCAATGCAGTGAGTCAGGCTCTGGAAGTCGCATCGCTTCGCGCACAGATCGGCACCGTCGAAGCGCTCCTCGATCGCGATCGCGAAAATCTGCAGCTCGTACAGGTCGCGTTCGACGCCGGCTCAGTCTCGCGACTCGACGTCGTCAGCGCGCAATCGCAGCTGGCGAGCGACACGACGCTCCTGCCGCCGCTCCGCCAGCAGCTCGCGCAAGCGCGTCATGCGCTTGCATTGACTCTCGGCGTCGCGCCCGACGACACATCGCTGCCCGACCTCGATCTCGCGCAGCTCACCTTGCCGGCACAACTCCCCGTGAGTCTGCCGTCCGAGCTCGCGCGCCGTCGTCCGGACATTCTGTCCGCAGAATCGCAGCTCCATGCAGCAACGGCCGCGGTTGGCGTCGCGACCTCGAACCTTTATCCCAGGATCGATCTCACCGGCTCGACCGGTCAGCAGTCGATCACGACCGGCCAGCTCTTCGACACCTCGAGCAATGTCTGGAGCATCGCGAGCGGCCTCGTGGCGCCGATCTTCGATGGCGGCACGCTGCGCGCCGAAAAGCGCGCTGCAGTCGACGCGATGCGCGCCAGCGCGGCGACCTATGAGCAAACCGTGCTGACAGCCTTCAGCCAGGTCGCAGACTCGCTGGAGGCGCTCGACAACGGCGACGAGCAGCTCCGCGCGCAAGCGAATGCCGAAGCCGCAGCACGCGACACCGTCGCGATGACGCGGCAGAGCTACAACGAAGGAAATGTCGGCGTGCTCCAGGTGCTCGACGCGGAGCGTCGGTATCAGCAAGCGCGGCTCGGCTATGTGCGCGCCCAGGCGCAACGTTACGTGGACACGGCGCAGCTCATGCTGGCGCTCGGCGGTGCCGGGCCCACAGCGCCCGGCACCTGAGTTGCCAAGGCCGGAGTTCGGAGTTTCGCTGTCGGAGTACGAATTTCAGAACTCAAAGTCTGGTTCCGCCTTGGCGATCTTGGCGATCTTGGCGAGAGATATTCTTCATTCCGACTCTGCTCTGTTGCGACATTGAACTCTGCTCCTCTTCTCACTTCTCACGCTTCCACTGATACCGCAGCACCTCGCCGCCGATCATCACCAGCGACGGATGGCCGAGCGCCTTGAACGACTCCAGCGGATTGGCGTCGACGATCTGCAGGTCGGCGAGCTTGCCTTTCTCGAGCGTGCCGAGCTCGTCCTCGCGGCCGAGAATGATCGCGCCGTTCCTGGTCGCCGCCGTGATCGTCTCCAGGGGCGACATTCCCAGCCGCGTGTAGTGCTCGAGCTCGGTGACGTACATCTGCGGATAGTTCTTGTCCGCGAGCTCGAGGATCGCGTCGGTGCCGACGCCCATGAGGATGTGCCGCTTGTAAGCCTCTTTGAACAGCTTGTCGTGCAGCGCCATGGACCAACCGCGTTTGTGCTCCAGATACTCGATCTGCGGCAGCACCGTCGGATAGCTGTAGAGCAGGTGCATGACCTCCATCGTCGGCACGACGGCGATCCCGCGCTTCGCCATCAGGTCGAGATCCTCGACCGGCATGTACAAGTGCTCGATGCACTGCACGTTCGCGAGGATCGCACGCCGCGTCATGCTCTCAGGCTCGGTATCCGAGTAACCGCCGCCGTGGCTCGTGATGCGCATGCGGTGGATCTTCGCTTCGTCGATGGCGGCGTCCGCTTCTTCCTGCGTATAGGGCGGCGAGATCTTGACGTAGTGGAAACCGGACGCGTACATCTTCCGCACGGCTTCGCGGAAGCCGTACGGCCCGCTCGCGAAGTAGGACCAGCTCGGGCCGTGGCCGCCGGTCGTGGTGATGAGCTGGCCGACGGCATGCAAGCGAAGCGAGTGGATGTAGCCGAGGCGCTGCGCCGCCTCCAACGCCTGCATCGGCTCGATCATGCCGGCGACGTCACGCACGGACGTCACACCCGAGTCGACGTACATGTCCATGAAGTGCAACCCGCGCAGCGTCGAGAGGCTATCCGACGGCTGCACGTCGCGTGGAAACACGAGATGCATGTGCAGATCCATGAAACCGGGCAGCACATATTTGCCCGCCGCGTCGTAGCGCTTCGCGTCTGCGGGAATCTCGACCGAGCCGGCGAGCCCGACGGCGACGATGCGATCGTCGCGAATGAGAACGGTTGCATTCGCGACGGGCTGGCCGCCGTTGCCGTCGATCAGCGTCCCACCGGTGATCGCGATGGGCGGAGCCGCGAAGGCCATACCCGCGAAAGCAGCCAGCGCTAGTGACAACAGCAGACATCTCAATGGCACTTTCACGGTAGTCATCCCCTTGTTGTCCGCGAATCAGTTTGCAGTCGGAAATATGTAGCTGGCGCCGGATGCGGTGTCGATCTGCGGCCAGCGCGACGTCACGACTTTCGCTCGCGTGTAGAACGACACGCCTTCCGCGCCGTGAACGTGCTTGTCGCCAAACAACGAGTCCTTCCAGCCGCCGAACGAATACCAGGCCATCGGCACCGGGATCGGCACGTTGATGCCGATCATGCCGACCTTCACGCCGCGCTGGAACTCGCGCGCAGCCGCACCGCTGGATGTGAAGATCGCCGTGCCGTTGCCGTACGGATTCGCGTTGATGAGATCGATCGCCTCGCGGACCGACTGCGCGCGCACGACCGAGAGCACCGGGCCGAAGATCTCT
The DNA here is from genome assembly GCA_036004505.1 of Steroidobacteraceae bacterium. Classification (GTDB taxonomy): domain Bacteria; phylum Pseudomonadota; class Gammaproteobacteria; order Steroidobacterales; family Steroidobacteraceae; genus Steroidobacter. Next base: position 97,805 of record DASYRK010000126.1, on the reverse strand, counting down.
TCGCGGTAGACATCCATGGACGGCGTGACGTGATCGATGACGGTCGGGCCGACGAAGAAGCCTTGCTCGTGACCTTTCACGACCAGCTTGCGACCGTCGACTGCGATGCGCGCGCCCTGCTCGGCGCCTGTGCCGATGAGACCCGAGATTCTCTCCTTCGCCTCTCTCGTTATCACCGGCCCCATCTCGCTGGCGGCGTCGCGTCCCGGACCGACTTTGATCGCTGCAGCCTTGCGCGCGACGGCTTCGACGAGATCGTCCGCAGCGCTGCCTACGGCGACTGCAGCGGAAATCGCCATGCACCGCTCGCCGGCCGATCCGAAAGCGGCGGCAGCGAGCTGCTCGGCGGCGAATGTGCGGTCGGCGTCGGGCAGGACGATTGCGTGGTTCTTCGCGCCGCCCAGCGCCTGCGCGCGTTTCCCGGCCGCCGTGCCTCTCATGTAGATGTACCTGGCGATCGGCGTGGAGCCGACGAAGGAGATCGCCGCGACGTCCGGGTGGTCGATCAGGGCATCGACCGCCGTCTTGTCGCCGTGAACGACGTTGAAGACGCCGTCCGGAAGTCCAGCTTCGGCCCACAGCTGCGCGAGCAGCATCGCTGCGCTCGGATCGCGCTCGCTGGGTTTGAGAACGAACGCGTTGCCGCAGGCGATGGCGACGGGAAACATCCACATCGGCACCATCGCGGGGAAATTGAACGGCGTGATGCCGGCGACAACGCCGAGCGGCTCACGAAACGAGAACAGGTCGACCCCGGATGAAACCTGGTCGGAATAGTCGCCCTTCAGGAGCGTCGGAATGCCGCACGCGAACTCGACGACTTCGAGACCGCGCTGAACCTCGCCCTCCGCGTCGCTGACGACTTTGCCATGCTCGTCGGAGATTGCTTCCGCGATCTCGCGCCGACGCGCGTTCACCCGCTCCCGAAACGCAAACAGAATGCGCGTGCGCCGGCTCAGGGAAGTCTGCGACCATGCTTCGAACGCAGCGCTCGCCGCTTTGACCGCGCGATCGATGTCATCTGCGCTGGCCAGTGCCACCCACGCCTGCTGTTCGCCCGTAGCCGGATTCCAGACCGGCGAGTGGCGCTGGGTCCCGCCGGAGTACGGCTGGCCGCCGATCCAATGCGTAATCGTCCTGGTCATGCTGTCGTCAGTTCATCCCGAGCGCTTGGTGAATGAAGGCGAGCGAGTCGGCCGCAAGGTCGATCTCCTTCGTGACCGGCCGGCCCATGCCATGTCCCGTCCGCGTATCGATCCGGATCAGCACCGGCGCGTCGCCCGCCTGATCGTGCTGCATCGTTGCCGCGAACTTGTAGCTGTGGATCGGCGGCAGGCGATCGTCGTGGTCGCCCGCGGTGATCAGGGTCGGCGGGTACTTCGTGCCCGGCCGGATGTTGTGGAGCGGCGAGTACGCCCGGAGGTAGCGGAACTGCTCGGGGTTGTCGGACGAGCCGTATTCCGCGGTCAGCGTCCAGTTGATGCTGAAATGCTGGAAGCGGAGCATGTCCATCACGCCCACCGCGGGCAGCGCCGCGCCAAACAACTCGGGACGTTGCGTCAACACCGCGCCCACCAGCAATCCGCCGTTGCTACCGCCACGAATCGCCAGCTTCGAGGGCTGCGTGTACTTGTTCGCGATCAGCCATTCCGCCGAGGCGATGAAGTCGTCGAAAACATTCTGCTTGCGCTCGAACATGCCGCCCTGGTGCCAGGCCTCGCCGTACTCGAAGCCGCCGCGCAGGCTCGGCTGCGCGTAGACGCCACCCTGCTCCAGGAACGCCACGGTCTCGGGCGAGAAGCGCGGCGTCAGCGAGATCCGGAATGCGCCATAGCCATACATGATGGTCGGATTGTTGCCGTCCAGTTTCATCCCGCGGCGATGAGTGACGAACATCGGCAGGCGCGTGCCGTCTTTGCTGGTGACGAAGACGCGCTGCGTCTCGAAGTCGGCCGCAGTGAATTTCAGCTGCGGCTGCTTGAACACCGTGCTCTCGCCCGAACGAACGTCGTAGCGATAGATCGTGGGCGGCTGGATGAAACTCAGGAACGCGTAGAACGTCTCGGTGTCGGCGCGCCGTCCGTTGAATCCGCCGGCGCTGCCCAGCCCCGGCAGTGCGACCTCCCGCACCGGGGCGCCCTTCAGGTCGAATACCCGGATCTGCGACGAAGCGTCTTTGAGGTAGGACGCGAACAAGCGATCGCCCACCAGGCTCGCGCCCTGGAGCGCGTCGCTCCCTTCGGCAATCACGTTCTGCCATTTCACCCGATCGGGCTGCGCGATGTCGACTTCGACGACGCGGCCCATCGGCGCGCCGGCGTCGGTGCGAAACCAGAAGCGGCCATGGTCGTTGCCGACGAAGTTGTAGGCGGCGTCGAAGCCCTTGATCAGCTCGACCACCTTCGCGTTCGGCTGCTGCAGATCCTTGTAGTAGATCTGGTTGGTGCCGTCGCTCCCCTTCCAGATGAAGATGATCAGGTAGCGGCCGTCCTCCGACGCCTCGGGAACGAACGTCCACTCCTTGATGTCGCGATTCTCATAGATCAGCTGGTCGTCGGACTGCGGCGTGCCGAGCTTGTGGAAGAACAGCTTGCTGAAGAAGTTCACGCCGCCGTCATAGCGGCTGTAGTAGAGGCCCGATCCGTCCCTTGCCCATGCGACCGCGGCCCACTTCACGCCCTTGAGCTGCTCCGACAGATCGTTGCCAGTCGCCACGTCGCGGACCTTCCATTGCTCCCAGTCGGAGCCCGCCTCCTGGATCCCGTAAGCAAGCAGCTTGCCGTCCTCGCTGGGTATCCAGGCCGCCAACGCCGCCGTACCGTCCGCCAGCAGTGTGGCGGGATCGAGCAGCACACGCCGCTCGCCGTCGAGCGAGTCCGCAACGTAGAGCACCGACTGGTTCTGCAGACCGTCGTTGCGCGTGTAGAAGTAGCGGCTGCCGCCCTTGACCGGCATCCCGAAGCGTTCGTAGTTCCACAACTGCGTGAGGCGGTCCTTGTACGCGGCACGCTGCGGAATCTTCTCCAGGTAGCCGAAGCTCACCTTGTTCTGCGCCTCGATCCACGCCTTCGTTTCGGGGCTGTCGAGCTGTTCCAGCCACCGATACGGATCGGCAACTTTCTCGCCGTGATAATCGTCGACCTGGTCGACGCGCTTGCTCTGCGGATACGTCAGCCTCGCTACCGCTTGCTCCGTCGGCGGCGCGCCGCCGCCGCATGCAGCAAGTCCCAGCAAATACATCGCACACAAGGTGCTCGAAACTGCACTACGCATAAGAGTCCCTAGCCCGAATCAGGCCTGCGAATAGACGGTTTTGCCGCCGACGACCGTGCGCACGATCTTGATGTCCTTGAGCGTGTCGGGATCGACGGCGTGCGGATCTTTCTCGAGGATCACGAAGTCGGCGTACTTGCCGACGGTGATCGAGCCCTTGACGTTCTCTTCGTACGAGGCGTGCGCGCCGTTGATCGTGGCGATGCGCAACGCTTCGTCGACAGTCACCTTCTGGTTCGCGCCCCAGACTTTGCCGGTGTAGTCCTTACGAGTGACCATGCTCTGCAGCGCCATCATCGGCTCGAACGGACCCGGCTGATAGTCGCTCGCGCCGGGCACGGGAATGCCGGCATCGAGGAAGCTCTTGTGCGCGAACATCCAGCGCACGTTGTCCTCGCCGTACGCGGACCACTTCTCGCCGTGGTAGTAGACGTAGGTCCAGAACGGCGTCGGAATCGAGCCGGTCGCCTTGACGCGGCGGAGCAGGTCCGGATTGACGAGCGTGCAATGCTCGATGCGATGCCGGCGATCCGGATGCGGCCACAGCTCGAGCACACGCTCGTACGCGTTGAGCACCATGTCGATCGCGACGTCGCCGTTCGCGTGGATGCCGACCTGCCAGCCGTGACGATGCGCGTCCTCGACGCACTCGTTGGTCTGCTTCTGGTCCATCGTCAGGATGCCGTAATCGTTCGGCTTGCCCGGATACGGCTTGCTCATGCGCATCGTGCGTTCGGATGCCGAGCCGTCGGCGACGAACTTCGCGCCGCCGATGCGCACGTACTCGTTGCCGAAGCCCGTGGCGATGCCTGCGTCGCGCAGATGCTGGTAGGCGTCGAGGCCGTCGCGGTTGAGCCCAACTGCCATCACGTACGCGCGATGGAGCAGCTCGCCTCTAGCGAGCAGTGCTTGATACGTGCGGATCTTGTCGCTCTCGGCGCCAGCGTCGTGAACCGTCGTCAATCCGCACGCGACGAGCTGTTTCGACTGGTAAACCATCGCGGCTTCGCCGCGCTGGCGCTCCTGCTCCGGCGTGAACTGTTCGACCGTGCCGACACCGGCGAATTTCGTGAGCGCGAGGTCCGCGACCTGCCCTTGCAGCTCGCCCTGCTCGTCGTGGAAGAAGCGGCCGCCGGGCGGATCCGGCGTGTCCTTGGTGATGCCCGCAAGCTCGAAGGCTTTGCTGTTGAAGAACCCCGTGTGACCGCCGCGATGCATGACGATCACTGGACGATCGGGAACCGCCGCGTCGAGATCCTTGCGGCTCAGCAGGCGCTTCTCTTTGACCTTGGTGTCGTCGAACTTGAAAGCGTTGACCCAGTACCCCGGCGGTGTCTTCGCCGCGCGCTCGCGCAGCGCGTCCTGGATTTCTTTGATCGAGCGCAGATCCGCGTTGACGTCGTACAGCTCCTGCTGTCTGCCCGGATGGCAATGGGCGTCGATGAAGCCCGGAGTCACGGTCATACGCTCGCAGTCGGTGACCTGCGTGCGCCGGCCCGCGAGATTGCGGATGTCGGCACTGCTGCCGATCGCAATGATCCGTCCATCCTTGACCGCGAACGCTTCGGCGCGTGGCAGGTTGGCGTCGATCGTCAGCACGTTGCCGTTGACGACGATCAGGTCCGGCGCGGAGTCAGCCTTGCTGCTGCCGCCAGTCAGCGTTTGCGCTCGGGCGAGCACGGGCGCTGCGAGCAGCGCTCCCATTCCAAGGGCTTCGCGACGGCTGAACTTCGACATCGGTCAGGCACCCCACGCCTTCTCGTACACGCGCAGCCAGTTCTCGCCGAGCACCTTGCGGAGGTCTGCCTCGCTCCAGCCGCGATCCAGCAGCGCCTGCGTCACCTTCGGCAGCTCGATGATCGTTTCGAAGTCTTTCACCATCTGCCACGGCTGATCGCTGTACACGTCGGCGGGCCAGCGCTCGCGATCCATGCCGATCGCATCGAGGTCGACCCGGCCGGTCATGAAGTCCGGGCCGAGGCCGATGTGATCGACGCCGACCAGCTTCTTCAGGTGCTCGAAATGCTCCATGAGCTTGTCGAGCGTCGCCTGCGGCGAGTGCGGGATGTTTGCATCCTTGGGATTGCGCATGTGGAAGTCGCTGACGGACGTGAGCCCGACGACGCCGCCGGTGCCGGCGATCGCCTCGATCAGCCGGTCGGAGATGTTGCGTGGGTTCTCGTTCAGCGCGCGCGCGTTCGTGTGCGAGCAGATGATCGGCACGCCCTTGGAAATCTGAATTGCATCGAACGACGTGCGCTCGCCCGTGTGACCGCAGACGTCGAGCACGAGGTGCTGGTTGTGCACTTCTTCGATGTACTTCTTGCCGAGGCGCGTCAGCGGCACGTCCGGATCGAGGCAACCGCCGCCGAAGATGTTCGAGTTGTTGTACGCGATGCTGGCGATCCTGAGACCGAGCTGCCTGTAAGCGCGCAGATTCTTGACGGGGCCCTGCCCGTTCGCGTCGTAGATCAGCGGCTCGGCCATCTGCCAACCGCAGACGTGCGCGATCTTGCCCTGCTCGCGCAGCTGGCGGATCTCTCGCACCGTGCCGGCCTGCACGATCCGGTCCGGATGCTTGTCGAGGAACGACAGCACATGCGCGAACGACGCGAGTCCGCCGACACTCTGATGCCAGCAGTTCACGCCGCCGGCCTTCAGCATGTCGAGATACTTCTCGGTCAGCGCCGCGCCGTCGAGGCCGTCCACGACGACCGTCGAACGCTGCACGTTCCACGCCTTCGGATACTTCGCCGGGTCGACGCTCGTCACGCTGGGTGTCGCAACAGCCTGGCCCGCTACTGCACGCGCAGCCGGCACCAGCGCGGCCGCCGATAGAGTCGCAATCAGAGCATCTCGTCGGTTCATGTCAGGCTCCCCACACTTTCTCGTACACGCACAGCCAGTTCTCGCCGAGCACCTTGCGAACATCCGCGGCGCCAGCAGTTGACGCCGCCGGCCTTCAGCATCTCCAGATACTTCTCGTTGATCGCGGAAGGATCGAGGCCGTCGACCACCAGGGTCGAGCGCTGGACTTCCCAAGCCTTCGGATACTGGGCCGGATCGACGCCCGTCACGCTCGGTGTCGCGATCGCTTGCGTCGCGGCCGCCGCGCGCAACGCTGGAACGATTGCGGCTGCCGACAGGGTCGCAATCAAGGCATCACGTCGATTCACGAATTGTCTCCTGCGTTTTAGCTTTTCGGCGGTCGCCGCTTGTGCCATTCGGTCGCGCGTTCGTAGGCAGCGCCGAGCGCCAGCAGCCGGCCCTCGCTGTAGCGGGGACCGCAGAGCATCAGGCCGATCGGCAACCCTTCGGCGGAGAAGCCGCAGGGCAGCGTGAGCGCCGGGAGCCCGAGCCGGTTGAACGTCAGCGTATTTTCGATCGAGAACAGCGGCCGGTCTTCGATGTCGGGGCTGCTCTCGGCGCGCACCGCAGCGTCGATCGTCGGGGGAAACGCCTTCAGGGTCGGCAGCGCGAGCACGTCGAAATCGGCGAATGCGCCATCGATCGTGCGTCGCAGACGCTGGATGGCGGTCAGGCCCTCGACGTAGCGGACCATCTTTGCCGAGGTCGAGCCCTGCGCGGCGTCCTCGATGTAACGCGCGCACCACTGCAGCACGTTGCGCGTGCCGACGGTGTACTTTTCCGGGTGCTCCAGCAGCTTCTGATGATAGGCAACGACCTCGGCGACGTTGATCATGGGGTCATGCGCTGCGGTTTCCGGCGGCAAGGTCACGTCCTTGATGCCGCTCGTGAGTTTCGCGATGACCTTCAGCGCGTCCTCGACTGCGCGCGCAATCTGCGGATCGACCTCGTCGAAGAACCCCTTGCGCGGCACGCCGACGCGCAGCTGCTTGACCGGCTGACGCGCGAGCTCCACGTAGTCCTGAGTGGGACTGGCAACGCTTTTGACGTCGAGCGGGTCGTAGCCGACCATCGGCCCGAACATCATCGCGACGTCCTCGACGGTCCGCGCAATGGGACCGCAGGTATCGAGCGTGGCGACCGACGGGATGATCCCGGTGTTCGACACCAGTCCATCCGTCGGCTTCAGGCCGACGAGGCTGCACCACGACGCCGGCAGGCGCACCGAGCCGCCCGAGTCGGTGCCGAGCGCGGCGAAGCACATCCGCGTCGCAACGGCCGCGGCCGAGCCGCTCGACGAGCCGCCGGTCACGCGCTCGAGCGCCCAGGGATTGCGCACCGGACCGAAGTACGAGGAAGCGCCGGTCGGACTCACGCTGAACTCGGCGAGATTGGCCTTCGCGAAAATCACCGCACCCGCCTGCCGCAGGCGCTTCACGACGTGCGCGTCTTGCGTCGGAACACGATTTTCGTATTGCTCGCTCGCGGCGGTCGTGCGCGCGCCGGCGGTATCGATCGCATCCTTGAGAGAGATCGGAATGCCGTGGAGCGGCGAGCGAAACTTCTTCTGGCCCGCCTCGGCGTCGAGCGTCGCCGCGTCCGCCAGCGCCTGCTCGCGCATGACGGTGATGAATGCGTTGATCCGCGGATTCTCGACTTCGGTGCGCTGGAGAGAAGCGAGAACGAGATCGCGGCTGGTAACGGCGCCGCTGCGAATCTTCTGCGAGGCCTCGGCGAGCGTCAGCTCTGCCAGGTCGGCGGAAGCCTTGCGCGCGCTCGCCAGGCTCGTATGGATTGCGCCGGCAGCGGCGGCGGCGGCGGCGAGCAGGACCTCGCGGCGGTTCATGAGATCCGCCCGGTTCGTTCTTGTGTGCGGCAATCCCCAGTCAAGATCCTGCCCCCCGGCGCTGGCATCGTCCTGACGATAGTAGTCACCCGCTCACGAGGCGGTCACTAATAGATCTAATGTGGAGGATTAGCGGCGCTTATCGCGCCGGCGGTGCAAGCGTCGGACGGGCAAGCTACTGGCTGGGCTTCTGACTGAGCGGGCTGCGGCGATAGCCGTAGAGGAAGTAGACGACCGCACCGATCGCGGTCCAGATCACGAACCGGCCCAGGGTCAGCTTCGGCAGGCTCACGAAGAGATAGATGCAGCCGAGCACGGCAAGCGGACCGACGATCCACAGGGCCGGGCACCGAAACGGTCGAGGGCGATCGGGCTGGGCGCCCCGCAGCACCATCACCGAGAGGCTCACGACGACGAAGGCGAACAGCGTTCCGGTATTCGACAGCTCGGCAATCTCGTCGACCGAGAACAGGCCCGCGACGACCGCCACGAACAGCCCCGTGATCGCCGTAATGACGTGCGGCGTGTGAAACCGCGGGTGCAGATTGCTCAGCCGATCCGGCAGCAGGCCGTCCCGCGACATCGTGAACAGGATGCGCGTCTGCGCATAGATCATCATCAGTACCACCGTCGGCAGAGCGACGATCGCCGCCAGGGCTACGAGATTGCCGACGGTCGGGAAGCCGAGCGTACGCAGGATCGACGCCAGCGGCTCGGTGTTGCCGGCGAGCTGCGTGTAAGGTGTCGTGCCCACTGCGCCGGCGGCCACGAGCACGTAGATGGTCGTGCAGGCGACGAGCGTTCCCATGAGGCCGAGCGGCACGTTGCGATTTGGATTGCGGACCTCCTCGGCTGCCGTCGAGACGGCATCGAAGCCAATGTACGCAAAGAAGATCAGCGCAGCCGCTGCCATCACGCCCTTGGACACACCGTCCACGTCGGTCGAGCCGAAGCCGTAGGGCATGAAGGGATGGAAGTTCGCCCAGTCGATCTTCGGCACCGCGATGAAGATGAACGCACTGAGCGCGAGCAGCTTGACGAAGACCAGCACCGTGGTGAAGTGCGCGCTCTCGCGAGTGCCGAGGATGAGCAGGCCCGTGACCGCCGCAACAGCGGTGACCGCAATGAGGTTCACGCCGCCGCCCTGCACGGCGAACATGCCGGCCTTCAGCGACAGCGGCAGGTCCAGCCCCAAGCTGTGCAGCAGTCCGACCATGTAGCCGGACCACCCTACCGCGACCGCAGCGCCTGCGACCGCGTACTCCAATATGAGATTCCAGCCAACCAGCCACGCCATGAACTCGCCGATCACGACATACGAGTACGTGTAGGCGCTGCCTGCTACGGGCACCATCGCCGAGAGCTCTGCGTATGCCAGCGCGGCGAACCCGCATACCGTGGCAGCAATGGCGAACGAGAGCACGAGACCGGGTCCGGCGCGCTCGGCGCCGATCGCGGTTAGAACGAAAATGCCAGTGCCTATCACGGCGCCGACACCGAGCAACATGAGCTGGACCGGACCGAGCGTGCGCTCCAGGCCTTTGCGCGCCGCCCCCTCGATGCAGGCCTCGACGGGCTTGATTCGCCAGTTCATGGCATCAATCCATCTTGCGCGGGTTGGTCGCGGCCTTCTCTTCGGGATCGGGCCGGCGCAGCGTCGACTCGATGCGGCCGTCGCGCTTCATCACCCGGCCGCCGACCAGGACGGTGCGGACCTTGGCGAGATCTTCGACATTCACGTCGGGCTTGCCGTCCACGATGATGATGTCTGCCAACTTGCCGGGCTCGATCGTGCCGAGCCTGTCGGCCATGCCAAGAATCTCCGCGTTGGTACGCGTCGCCGCGATCAGGGTTTCCGCCGGCTCGTAGCCGAGGCGCTCGAAGTTCTTCAGCTCCTGGATGTACGGCCCGGGCAGGCGGCGGTACCAGGCCATGACGATATCGGTGCCGACGCCGAGCTTCACGCCGGCGTCCTTCATCTTCTTCACCTGCTCGAACATGCGCGGCTCGCTGATCGTGAAGCGTCGCGACGTCGTGCCGTAGTAGCCGCCGTAGTTCTGGATGATGAGCTGGTAAGGAACGATCGTCGGGATCGACGCAATGCCGCGCGCCGCCATGAGCTTGACCGTCTCGTCGGAGCGCGGCAGCGGATGCTCGACACAATCGACGCCGGCCCGCACGGCCATGTCGGTGAATACGTTCTCCGAATCGACCGTGATGCGCAGACCGAGCTGATGGGCTTCCTGCACGGCCATGCGCACCTCGTCCTCGTCGAAGTGACTCGCGATCTTGATCCAGTCGGCGCCGCGCTTGAACTGGGTGCGCACGGCCTCGCGCCATTCGTCCGGACCGTTCGCGGTGCGAATCATCGAGCCTTCGAAGTCGGGCGCGGTGCGCTGGATGAACAGCTCGTCCGCGTGGCCGCCCGTGCCGGTGATCAGCTGTCCGACCGGGAACACGCGCGGCGACGGGATCTGCCCCTGCTCCGCCCAGTCCTTGAGAATGAACGGCGCCAGGCCGTTCGACGCAGTATCGCGGACGCTCGTGATGCCGCTATCGACGAAGTAGCGCAGCCGCTCCATGCCGCGCAGCGCTGCATCGGCCTGGTTGTCGAGCGTCAGCTCCGGTGCGCCGGTGCGGTCGAACACATACGTCAGGTGGACGTGCATGTCGATGAGGCCGGGCATCACCGTGGCGCCGGCGGCATCGATCACCTCGGCATCCTGCGGATAATCGCTCGAGCCCGCCGGCAGCACCTTCGAGATCTTGTTGCTGACGACCACGACCGTTGCGTCGCGCGCCGCGGCGCCGGTGGCATCGAACAGTCGCGCGCTCTTGATGACGAAGCTCGTCTTCAGATCGGCGAAGCCAACGGGCATCGCGACGCGACGCAGGTCGTCAGTCGTCGCCGCTCCTTTGTCGAAGAATCCGGAGCGATCCAGCGGTTGGCCGCGCTCGTTGGCTTGCGACTTCTTGTCTGCCGCGAACGCACCGGTGCACGCCAGCCCGGTGCAGAAGATCAGGCCCAGCACGGCAGCTCTGCTCATTTTGTCGCTCTCTTCTGGCTAACGACGTCGATCGTGACGCCACAAGACTTCCGAGCCGTGCTCGTGGCGCGCCAGGACGCGCGCGATCACGAACAGCAGGTCCGAAAGCCGATTCAGGTAACGGGACGCTTCGGAGTTGACGGTCTCCAGCTTCCCCAGGGTCCACACCCTGCGCTCGGCGCGTCGCGCGACGGTGCGCGCCACGTGACACGCAGCAGCCATCGGGCCGCCGCCCGGCAGGATGAAATCCTTCAGCGGCGGGAGCGGCTCGTTGAATGCGTCGAGCTCCCGCTCCAGGCGCGCGACCTGCTCCGCTTTGATCGCCTGCGTTCCGGGGATGCACAGCTCTCCGCCCAGGTCGAAGAGCTCGTGCTGAATCCCGGTGAGGCAGTCGAACACGCCCTTCGGAAGGTCGCGCACCGCCAGCAGCACGCCGATCGTGCTGTTGAGCTCGTCGACCGCGCCGTAGGCTTCGACGCGCGCGGAATCTTTCGGCACCCGCGTCCCGTCGCCGAGGCCGGTCGTGCCATCGTCGCCGGTGCGCGTATAGATCTTGCTGAGACGATTGCCCACGCTTACTGGTGCGTCTCAGGACCCAACAGCTCATCCACTGCGCCGTAAGGATCGAGCCGCTTCTCGGTGACGAGCGACACCACGTTGTCCAGGCTCTGCGGATCCATGCGCCGCGCCAGGTCGCGCAGGACGCGCTCGCGCAGCAGCGCCTGGATTTCCGAGCGCATCGCGTCCGCGTTGCGTTGCTGCGCTTCGCCGCTCTGCGCCGCCCACTCGCGATGCTTCTGGACTGCATCGATCAACTCGTCGATGCCGGTGCTGTTCTGCGAGGACGTCTTGAGCACGGGCGTGCGCCAGTCGTTGCGCGGCGTGCCGAGGTTGAGCATCTGCCGCAGGTCCTTCACCGCCTCGTCCGCGCCGGGCCGGTCAGCCTTGTTGACGACCAGGATGTCGGCGATCTCGATAATGCCGGCCTTGATCGCCTGGATGTCGTCGCCCGCGCCGGGAATCGTGAGCAGGCAGACGGTATCGACGACGCGCGCGACATCGATCTCCTGCTGTCCGACGCCGACGGTTTCGACCAGGATCACGTCGAACCCGAGCGCATCGAGCACGCTCACGACTCGACGCGTCGCGCGCGCCAGTCCACCCGACTGTCCGCGATTGGACATGCTGCGAATGAACACGCCCGTGTCCAGATAGCGATCGCGCATGCGGATGCGGTCGCCGAGAATCGCGCCGCCGGTGTACGGACTCGACGGATCGACCGCAACCACGGCCACGCGCGGCACTTTGGTGCGATAGGCAGCCGTCAGCACTGAAACCAGCGTGCTCTTGCCCGCTCCCGGCGGGCCCGTGAAGCCGACCTTGATCGCGCGGCCGGTCTGCGGAAACGTCGCGCGAATCACTTCCGCCGCCCCGGGCTCGTCGTTCTCGACGATCGAAAGCAGCCGCGCAGCCTGGGCGATCTTCCCCGCCCGCGCGTCCGCCAGCAGCTCGGCGACCTTGCTCATTTCCTGACCACGCGCTGCTTCTGCCCGGGCACCACGGCCACCGCCGTCGCCTTCACGCACAGCAGCGGCTCGGCGAGCACGTCCGCCGCGGAATCCTCCGGGCTGACGAGCTGAATGAGCTTGTACGCCGTGCACTCGAACTTGCGCGACGACTTGCCGACCGAAACCAGCTTCGCCTTCACTTCCAGGTAATCGCCGCTGCGCACCGGCGCGAGAAACTCCGACTCCATGGCGCGCATCAGGCCTTCGTCGCCGTCATGGCGAATCAGCGCTTCGGTGACGGCATCGCTCATCAGCTGCAACACCCGGGCGCCATCCACCAAACCGCCCGCGTAGTGGCCATCGGCCGTCGACATCCGCAAGCGAATCACGCATTCCATAAGAGGAGCCTCACACTATGGGTTGTTTGCGGAGCGGAACCGGAACCGGAATGACTCTCGCCAAGATCGCCAAGGAAGAACGAGCAGAATTCTATTTTTTTCCGATTTTTCCTTTTCCGGCCTTGGCGATCCTGGCGATCTTGGCGAGAGATATTCTTCATTCCGCTCTGCTCCGCAAACACGCTCACCTCACACCACTCCCAACGCTCGATCACGCACGGCGCGGCGGGCGATCTTGCCGATGCCGGTGCGCGGCAGGTCGGTCACGATGTGAATGACCTTGGGGCGCTTGTAGCCGATCAGGCGCTCCTGGCAGAACGCTTTGAGCTCGGGCTCGGCGATCGTCGCGCCCGGCACGAGAATCACGAACGCGTGGACCGCTTCGCCCCATTCCGCGTCGGGCACGCCGACGACTGCTGCGTCGTTGACGCCCGGGTGTTCCAGCAGCGCCGTCTCAACTTCGCCGGGAATGACCGTCATGCCGCCGCTCTTGATGATCTCCTTGACCCGGCCTTCGAGCCGCAGGAAGCCGTCGGCATCGAAGCTGCCGACGTCGCCGGTGCGCATCCAGTGTTCGCTCATCACCTGCGCGGTGGCCGCGTCGTCCTGCCAATAGCCGGCAAACAACGTCGGGCTGCGCGCGACGATCTCGCCGTTCAGCAGATACATTTGCGCGCCGAACATCGGACGCCCGACGGTGCCGATCTTGCGGAGCTGATCGCCGGGCTCCAGCACGGTGAGGCAGAGCTGTTCGATCATTCCGTAGAACTGCACGAATTTGACTGCCGGCATACGCTCGATCAGCGCGCTGATGAGCGGCTCGGGCATGCGCTCGGACGCGTAGGCGATCGTACGCAGCGACGGCGGGATCTCCGCCGGCACGACTTCCAGCAGGCGTCGCAGCGTTGTCGGCACGGCGTCGATGTGAGCGATCTGCGAATCGCGGATCGCGTCCCACACTGCACGTGCATCGAAGTGCGGCACGATGACGTGAGTTGCACGCACCATCGCCAGCGGCAACAGGTGTTCGAGACATGACGAGAACATCGGCAGGAAATGCAGCGTGCGCTCGCCATCCTGCAGCCCCAACTCCAGCGTCATGATCATCGCCGACGCCGTGAGGCTGCGGTGCGTGTGAACCGCGCCCTTCGATCGGCCGGTGGAGCCCGAAGTAAAGAGAATGACAGCCGGATCGCTCGGCACGACGGCAGTCGGCCGGCTCAGCCGCGCTGCGGCGGCAAGCAGGTCCGCGTACGAGTCCAGTTCGCTGCCCGGCGGCGGTTCGTCCAAACACAGCACGTGCTCGATGCCGGCTCCGCAGATCGCAGCACGCGCTTCGACCGCGACCAGCGCCTGCGCCGGGCCGACGATGAGCACCTTCGGTCGGATCTGCACCAAAGCGGTGTGCGCGTCCTTCCAGTTCCACCAGAAGTCGAGCGGCGCAGCGATCGCGCCGAGCATCGGCACACCGAAGAACACTTCGACGAACTCGGGTCGGTTCGTCGTCCACAGCGCGACGCGATCGCCTTTGCGCACGCCGAGCGCGGCCAGTGCACCCGCGAGGCGGCACGCACGCTCGTAAACTTCCGCGTAAGTCCAGCTCAGTCGGCCTTGCACGACCGCGGCGCGCAGCGGCTCCGTGAGCGCTGCCCGCGCCAGGATCGCATCTACGCGCGGCCCGCTGCCGTGCTCGACTTGAGTCATTGCGCTTGGTGCCACTTACGGACGAAGTCGATGATGGTGCCGGTCGGCGTGCCGGGGCCGAACACTTCGGCGACGCCGAACTCCTTCACTTTCGGAATGTCGGGCGGCGGCAGGATCCCGCCCATCACGACCAGGACTTCCTTCGCGGCGTTCTCGCGCAGCGCCTTGCAGATCTCCTCGGCGAAGTGCAGGTGCGCGCCCGACAGGATGCTCAGCCCGAGCACGTCCGCGTCTTCTTCCACGACGGTGCGCGTAATCATCTCGGTGGTCTGGAAGATGCCGGTATAGATGACTTCCATGCCGGCGTCGCGGAACGCCCGCGCAATGATCTTCGCTCCCCGATCATGGCCGTCGAGCCCGGGTTTCGCTACTACCACTCGTAGAGGCTTGTTCATAGGGTGTTGTTGACAGGTTGTTTGCGGAAAAGAAATGGGGAACAAGAATATCTCTCGCCAAGATCGCCAAGATCGCCAAGGAAGAAAGGGAAGAAAATTCTGTTCTCAGAGTTTTTCATTTCCGGCCTTGGCGATCTTGGCGATCTTGGCGAGAGACATTCCCTTCTCCTTCTTCTCTGTAAACCACCCCTTGCTCCTCGCACCACATCGCCTAATACACCAGCGGCGCGCGATACTCGCCAAACACGCCGCGCAGCACGTCGCAGATCTCGCCGACCGTGCCCTGCGCTTTGATGGCACGAACGACGCCGGGCATCATGTTCTGCCCGCCTTTCGCAGCCGCTTCGACTTCTTTCAGCGCGGCGGCGATTTCCGCCTGGCCGCGCGCGCGCCGGATCCCCTGCGTGCGTTTGATCTGGCGCTCACCCAAGCCCGGATCGAGCACGAACGGCTCGAACGGCAGCGGCGCCTCGGGCTCGACGTGAATGTTCACGCCGACGATGTACTCGGTCTTCGTCTCGAGCGCCCGCTGGTACGCGGCGGACGCGTCGGCGATCTGCCGCTGGATGAAGCCGTCCTCGATCGATTGCACCATGCCGCCGCGATCCAGCACTTCGCGGATCAGCTGCTCGGCTTCTTCTTCCAGGCGCGTCGTCAGCGACTCGACGTAGTAGGAGCCGCCGAGCGGATCGACCACGTCGGCGACGCGATTCTCGAGTGCGAGGATCTGCTGCGTGCGCACTGCGATCTTGATCGCGCCTTCCGAGGGAATCTGGTACGCCTCGTCCTTCGAGTTCGTGTGCAGCGACTGCGTGCCGCCGAGAATCGCGGCCAGCGCCTGAACCGCCGTGCGCGCGATGTTGTTGTCCGGCTGCTGCGCGGTCAGGCTGACGCCCGCGGTCTGGCTGTGAGCGCGCATCGTCCAGGAGCGCGGGTCTTGGCAGCCGACCCAGTCGCGCATCATGCGGCCCCACAGGCGGCGCGCAGCGCGCAGCTTGCAGATCTCTTCGAAGAAGTCGTTGTGAATGTCCCAGAAGAAGCTCACGCGCGGTGCGACGAAGTCCGCGGACAAGCCGCGCTTGACTGCTTCGGTGACGTAGCAGTGAGCACCCGCCAGCGTGAACGCCAGCTCCTGCACGGCGGTCGAGCCCGCCTCGCGAATGTGATAGCCCGAAACGCTGACCGGGTTGTAGCGCGGCATCGTCTTCGCCGCGTACTCCATCGTATCCACCACGAGGCGCACGGCCGGCGCGGGCGGATAGATGTACTCGTTCTGCGCCGTGTATTCCTTGAGGATGTCGTTCTGGCACGTGCCCGTGATTTTTTCCTTCGGCACGTTCTGCGCTTTGCAGACCACTTCGTACATGCCGATCAGCACGAACGCCGAAGCGTTGATCGTGTACGAAGTCGACACTTCGTCGAGCGGGATGTCCTTCATCAGCAGGTGGACGTCGTCCACCGTGTCGACCGCCACGCCGATCTTGCCGATCTCGGGGACCGCGACCTTGTGGTCGGAGTCGTAGCCGAGGAGCGTCGGCAGATCGAAGTCCGTCGACAGTCCGGTCTCGCCGTGGGCTAGCAGATACTTGTAGCGACCGTTGGTGTCTTCGGCCGTGCCGAAGCCGGCCACCTGGCGAATCGTCCAGGGCCGGGCGCGATACATCGTCGGATGCACGCCGCGCGTATACGGATACTCGCCGGGGAAGCCGATGTGCTGCGCGTGGTTGAGATCCTTGATGTCTTCCGGCGTGTACAGCTCTTTGATCGGCAGCCCCGACAGCGTCGTGAACGCTTGCTGCCGGGCCGGCATTTTCTCAAGGCTTCCGGCCAGCGTCGTGTTCTGCCAGGTCGCCAGATCCGGCGATGCGTTGGTCGCCCTCGGATCAGTTGTCTTATCCACTCCCACACTCCCCCGATGATCTGAAACCATGCTGCCGGCTAGTGTGCCCTCGCCTCGGCGCTAGCGATAACTAATAGCTCTAATACGCGGGATAAGCGCGTTTTGTAGGTCTGGGCTCCAGCCCGACTCTGATCCCGCAATATCTCTCGCCAAGATCGCCAGGAAGAACCAGAGTCCCGCTTCCGAGATTCCGACTCTGACGACAAAATTTCGAATTCCGGCCTTGGCGATCTTGGCGGTCTTGGCGGTCTTGGCGAGAGTCATTCCGGCTCCCGTCCGCTCCGCTGCGACCTGATGAACTGGGGACCACGCCGTTGAGAGGTGGTCTGCGGCGAAGATGAAGAGAAGAATATCTCTCGCCAAGATAGCCAAGATCGCCAATCCGGCCTGCTTCCGCTGCGCTGCTACCTCTCGACCGTCGGTCCGGACGCCCTCTCCTTGCTCGCGATATCGATGACGAATGCGTGAATGGCCTCCACATCGGCCGGCGACAGCGCGTTGCCGAAGTTCGGCATGCCGCGTGCAACGCGCGTGCCCTTCAGCAGAATGTCCGCAAACTCCGCGTGGGTCGCAGCGCTCATGCGGCTGAGATCCGGAGCGCGGCCCTGCGCGTGGCACAGCGCGCAGTTGCGTTCGTACAGTGCGCGACCGTTCGCAACTTGTTCGGGTGTGCCCGCGGGCGGCAGGGCCGGTTGCGCTGCGGCTGGCGCAGCCTGCGATACCACCGCTGAACGCAGCGGGACATCGCCGCCACCGAGCTTGAACGTGACGATGCGACCGATGTTGCCGTACTTCTTGTCGGCGTAGCCGTCATAGGCGGCGCCGACGCCGGCCATGACGCTGACGTACTGCTCGCCCCCGACGCGATAGGTCATCGGGGCGGCCATGATACTGGTGCCGACGTTGATGTCGCGCAGCTGCGCGCCGGTCCGTCCGTCGAAGACACGGAAGTGACCGTCGATGTGACCCTGGAACACGAGCGAGCTCGCAGTGCTCATCGCTCCGCCCGGTCTGCGCAGGAAGTACCCGGGCGCGACGTCGCCGGTCATCTCCACTTCCCACGCCAGCTCCTGCTCGACCGGGTTCCAGGCGCGCAGGAACATCTTGGGTCGCGGCAGCGGCTGATCCAGCTTCATACCTTCCGGCAGCGTGCCGGCCGGCAGCGTGCCGTCGGGTTCGACGAGCGCTTGCGTCACGCCCCAGTTGAGCGTGCCCTTCTTGTATTCGTACGGCGCAGTCGGCGGCAGGAAGACCGCGGCAATCTCCTGCGCCGGAATGTAGACGAGCCCCGTGACCGGGTTGTGCGACATCGGCTGCCACTGGTGCGCGCCGACCGGACCCGGCAGCACGACGCGCGGCACCGTCGAGTAGTCCGTCATCTGCGTTTCCTGCGGACGCCCCGTCTTCATGTCGACGCCGGTGGCCCAGTTCATCTTCGCGTAGGGCGTGGCGGAGAGCAGCTCGCCGGTCTGCCGGTCGAGGATGTAGAAGAAGCCGTTCTTCGGCGCCTGCATGATCACGCGACGCTCGCGTCCACCGATGTTCAGGTCCGCGAGGATGAGCTTCTGCGTAGCCGTGAAGTCGAGCGTGTCGCCGGGCGTGACCTGGTAGTACCAGACCATGCGGCCGGTGTCGGGATTGATCGCGAGGATGCACGAGAGGAACAGGTTGTCGCCGCCGCCGGGACTGCGAATCCTGCGATCCCACGGCGCGCCGTTGCCGGTGCCGACGTACAGGAGATTCAACTCGGGATCGTACGCCATCCCGTCCCACACGGTGCCGCCGAGACCGACGTCGTAGCGGGCCTTGGGGGACCATGTCTTCGACGCCAGCTTCAGCTCGGGATGCTCGAAGCCCTTCTTCGGATCGCCGGGCACGGTGTAGAAGCGCCACGCCTTCTTGCCCGTGTCGACGTCGTAAGCAGTGAAATAGCCGCGCGCGTCGTACTCGGCGCCTGCATTACCGATGACGACTTTGTTGCCTGCGATGTACGGAGCGCCGGTGCTCGAATAGGAACGCCTGCGGTCTTCGATCGTCTGGACCTTCCAGATCACCGCACCCGTGGCCGCGTTCAATGCATACAGCCAGCCGTCGGCAGAGCCGACGAAGACCTTGCCTTTCGAGACGGCGACGCCGCGATTGATGAAGCCGTAGCCCGCGCCCTCGTAGTCGATCTTGGAATCCAGCGTCGGTTCGAACTTCCAGTGCAGCGCGCCCGTCGCAGGATCGAGCGCATACGTGCGTCCGGCATTGCCGCTCGTGTACATCACGCCATCGACGACGACCGGCGTCGCTTCCAGCGTGCTCGTGAACTCGAGGTCGTAGCCCCAGGCGTAGCCGAGCTGCGCGATGTTGTCTGCGTCGATGCCCGTCAGCGGCGAGTAGTAGCTCTGTCGCCAGTCGCGTCCGAGGATCGGCCACGAGTCCGCATCGTCGGCGGTCGCCGCAAAGCTGGCGGTCGCCAGCACGATCGCGGCGACGCACGACAAGGTTCTCATGTGGCCGCCTCTGCCTCTGCCACTTGCAGCACGTTGTCTTCCGAGTCCTTGTCCACGTACTTGTTGTACGGATCGAAGCCGACGAACCTCGGCTCCTGGTCGACGACGACGTTGAAGGTCTGCTTGCCGGTGCGCACGCGCTGCTTCTCGAAGGACAGAACGCTGTCGTCGGTGAAGCTCTTCTTGCCGGGCTCCGCGCTGAACACGCCGATGTCGAACGAACCGTCGAGCGGCGCCTCGGTCTCAGCGCCCTTCGCGTCCGCGTAGCGCTTGTGAGCTTCCACATCGATCGCGACGTTCCCCTTGCCGTCGGCCAGCCGGGTCTTGCGCCCGCCGGTCACCTTGAGGTCATACATCGTGATCTTCTGGAACAGGTCGGTGATCAGGTCCTGCTGCTCAGGCCCCGCCTGCGCGCGCAGACGCTCGATCAGATCGCGCGAGGTCGGGTACGGAGGTCCCTTGAACCCATAGTCGGCAACCATGGCGCACAGCGCGCGGTTGACGGCGTCCTCGCCCATCTGGTCCTTGAGCAGGTACATCACCAGGCCGCCCTTCTGATAGCGGATGTGCGCCTGGCCCTCGACTTCCTCGAGCGGCACCTCGCCGAGAATGTCGGTGGCGCGGTTGCGCAGATAGCTGTCGAGCGAGCCCTTGAGGAACTTGCGGATGTTCGCCTGCCCGTTCATGTGCTCCATGACCGTGATCGCCGAGTACTGCGCGAGCGTTTCCGACAGCACAGTCTGGCCCTGCATGTCGGCGCCGATGACCTGGTGCGCCCACCACTGGTGCCCGATCTCGTGCGCGGTGACGTAGGTGATGAAGTCGATCCGGTTCGGATCCTCGCTGTCGGTGATGAAGCCAGCCGCTTCCGAATACGGGATCGTGCCCGGGAACGCCTGCGCGAAGTTCATGTACGACGGGAACTCCACGATGCGCAGCTGCCGGAACTGGTAAGGACTGAAGTTCTTCGAGTAGTAGCCGTACTTGCCGCGCACGTCGAGCGGCCGACAGCATCGTACGGCGTGCGATTCATCAGGATCGGCGCGTCCTTCGCGCCGTTCGGCACGAAGATCAGCGTGTGCAGCTTCACGCCATCCCGCATCGGGATCATCACGTCGCGCAAGGTGTAGTCGCGCTGCCGAACCGCGTCCTTGACCTCGGCAGGAACGTCGTTCATCTCGGACGCTGTCGCTACGCCGACGACGGCGAGCACACACAGCATCACCGGGCTCAAGCGCAGCGCTTTCATGTTCTACCCGCCTTGATTGCCTGCTCGCGCACGACACGACGAGCGACTTTGCCGATGCCGGTCCGCGGCAGGTCGGCAACGATGTGAATGACCTTGGGACGCTTGTAGCCGGCGAGGCGCTCCTTGCAGAACGTCTTCAGCTCCGCCTCCTCCACCGATGAGCCCGGCAGCACCGTGATGAAGGCGTGAACGGCCTCGCCCCACCGGTCGTCGGGGACACCGACGACAGCGGCCTCGCGCACGCCCGGATGACTGAGCAGCACGCCTTCGACTTCCGACGGGATGACCGTCTGAGCGCCGCTCTTGATCATTTCCTTGACGCGGCCTTCGAGGACCAGGAAGCCCTCCCGGTCGAAGCGCCCGATGTCGCCGGTTCGCAGCCAGCCATCCGACATCACGCCCGCGGTGGCGGCCTCGTCCTCCCAGTAGCCCGCGAACAGCGACGGGCTGCGCGCGATGATTTCGCCGTCCTCGCCCGGCTCCGTGACTTTGCCCGCCGCGTTGCGCAGGTGCAGCTCGGCGCCGCGCATCGGCCGGCCGACGGTCTCGCTCTTGCGCAGCTGATCCGCCGGACCGCAGACAGTCAGGCAGAGCTGCTCCATCATTCCGTAGAACTGCACGAATTCAACAGTGGGCATGCGCTCGACGAGCGCCGTGATGAGCTGCGGCGGCATGCGCTCGGACGCGTACGAGACCGAGCGCAGCGACGCAGGAATTGTCGCGGGCGCAACTTCGAGGATCCGACGCAAAGTCGTCGGCACGGCGTCGAAGTGCGTCACGCCGTACTTGAGCACGGCCTCCCACACTCCGGATGCGTCGAATTGCGACTGCACGATGTGCGTGCCGCGCGCCAGCGTCAGCGGAATCAGATGCTCCATGCACGAAGAGAACAGCGGCAGGAAATGCAGCGTGCGCTCGCCGTCCGGTATTTCGAGCTCGGTATTCATCGTGACTGCAGCCGCGGTCAGGCTGGCGTGCGTGTGGACCGCTCCCTTGGAGCGTCCGGTAGAACCGGAAGTGAAGAAGACGGCCGCAGGATCGCTCGCCGCGACCGGCGTCGGCGTGCTCAGCGGCGTCGCCGCGGCCAGCCGCTCCGAGTATCCGTCATCGAGGTACAGCACGTGCTCGATGCCCGCCGCGCGGATCGCATCGTCGTGGCCCTTGAGATAAGCGGCCTGCGACGCGCCGACGATCAGGACCCGGGGACGGATCTGCACGAGCGCGGCGTGCGCGTCCTTCCACGTCCACCAGTGATCGAGCGGCGAAGCGATCGCGCCCACCATCGGCACGCCGAACAGCACCTCGACGAACTCGGCGCGATTCGCGGCCCACAGCGCGACGCGGTCGCTCTTGCGCACACCGAGCGCAGCCAGCGCACCGGCGAGGCGGCGCGCGCGCTCGTGGACCTCGCCATACGTCCAGGTCGTGTCCTGAAAGATGACGGCCGCGCGCTGCGGACGAGTGAGTGCAGCGCGAGTCAGGATCGCATCGAGCCGTGCGTGGCTGCCGTGTTCGCCGCTCATCGAGTGAGGTTCTGGTTCTCTTGACGCGCCGTCGTCGGACGGTCGTTGAAGTCTCGGCCGATCTTAGCCAAGGCAGTGCGCCACGGAAGCTAATAGCTCTAATACGCGGCATAAGGCCGCGTTAAGGCGGTCGCCTGCACTCGCGCTGATAGCAGCATTCAGGAGAATTTATGCCTTGCGTCCACCCGCCATCCTAAGATTCCGCCCCGCAACTCCAATGCCCTGAAGGTAATTCGCTTGCTGTATCCAGGCCGGACGGTCCGCGTGACGCGGATCGAGCATGACTTCGTCGAGCTGTCTTTCGATGACCCGCGCGGGACCAATCGCCTGGACGCGGCAGCCGCGCGCGAGCTGCGCGAAGCCGTTGCCATGATCGCCATCGCCGATCGGGTTCACGGCGTGCTGGTGACCAGCCGGCAGTCCGGATTCGTTGCCGGCGCCGATGCCGTGGAGTACTCGGCGCTGCTGCAGAAGCCGCAGCGTGACGTCGAGACCGTGGCCAGGCAGATGAGCGAGTCGCTGCGCGCGCTCGGAGAGCTGCGCTTCCCCGTCATCGCCGCGATCAGCGGCCCCGCGATCGATGGCGGGCTCGAGCTGGCGCTGGCCGCCGACTTCCGCGTCATGTCGGCTACGGCGCGGACCGGGCTATCGCAGGTTCGATTGGGTTTGCTGCCGCATCTCGGCGGAACCGCGCGACTGCCGCGGATCGTCGATCTCGGCACGGCCCTCGACTGGATCTCCGGCGGCAACCTCTTTAGCGCAGGAGCGGCGCGCAGCGCGGGCGTCGTCGACGACGTGGTCGACGCTGCAACAGTTCGGAAACATGCACTCGACTGGCTCACCCGGGCCGCGTCCGGGGCGCTGGATTGGCAAGCTCGCCGGCGTGCGAAGGAATCGGCCGTCGCGCTGTCCGCAGCGGAGATCGAAGATCTCTGCCGCACGAAAACGACGGACGCGGCAAAGACTTCGCCGCGTCACCAACCCGCCGCGATTGCGGCAATCGAATGTGTCCGCCGTTCGTCGCAGCTCGATCTGCCGCAAGCGTTGCAGCTGGAGCAGCGCGAGTTCGCGACGTTGGCGAAAACTCAGGCGGCCGCCAGCCTCGTGCAGGCGGTGTGCAACGAGATCTTGCTGAAGACCCGGTCGAACCAGCGTGCTCAGCAAGCGCGCAGGGTCCAGCAGAGCGCCGTCGTCGGCGCCGGCATCATGGGCGGCGCCATTGCGTATGCGAGCGCGCTCGTCGGCACGCCGATCCTCATGAAGGACATCGCGCAGCGGCAACTAGATCGTGGTCTCGAAGAAGTCGACCAGTTGCTCGCGAGGCAGGTCAGCGCCGGGCGTCTGACGGTCGAAGCTTCGCAGGCGGTTCGCTCGCGCATCGCGCCGCAGCTCGACTACCTCGGCTTCGCGCAGGTGGACCTGGTGATCGAAGCGGTCGTCGAGAACCTCGGCGTCAAGCACGCGGTGCTCGCTGAAGTGGAAAAGGCCGTGGCCGCCGACGCGATCGTCGCTACCAACACTTCGAGCCTGCGCGTCGACGATCTCGCTGCGCCGCTCGCACGGCCCGAGCAGTTCGTCGGCCTGCATTTCTTCAACCCGGTGCCGCTGATGCCGCTGGTCGAGGTCGTTCAAGGCAGCCGCACGAGCGACGCGACGCTCGCCGCCGCGGTCGGCTATGCCCTGGCGCTCGGCAAGACACCGATCGTCGTCAAGGACTGCCCCGGCTTCCTGGTGAACCGGTTGCTGACCGCTTACCTGCTCGGATTCGCCGGGCTCGTCTTCGATGGCGCGGACTTCGTCAAAGTCGATCGCGCGATGGAGGCGTTCGGCTGGCCGATGGGCCCGGCCTACCTGGCCGACGTGATCGGGCTCGACACGATGAGCCACATCATCGACATCATCTGCGCCGGCTACCCGCAGCGCATGACGACGACACCGCTCGAGCCGACGAAAGTCATGGCCGGCCATCAGCGCTTCGGCCAGAAGTCCGGCGTCGGCTTCTATCGATACGAAACCGATCCCAACGGCCGGCGCAAGAAGGTGCAGCAGCCCGACAGCCACCAGCTGCTCGCGACGAGCCAGAAGAGCGGCACGCGCGACTTCACCGACGCCGAGATCGTCGAGCGCATGATGCTGCCGATGGTCCTGGAGGCAGCCGTCGCGCTCGAAGAAGGCGTCGTCGAATCCCCCGCCGCGCTCGACACGGCGATGTCGCTCGGGCTCGGCTTCCCGAAGTATGCCGGCGGGCCGCTGCAATACGCGGACTGGCTCGGGCTCGACAAAGTCGTCGAGTTGAGCACGCGCTACGCTCGCATCGGACCGCTGTATCGCGCGAGCGATGAGCTGCGGCGCATGGCCAGTCGAGGAGGACGGTTCTACTCGGAATGACTCTCGCCAAGCCCGCCAAGAACGCCAAGAAGAACCAGAGTTGCAAATTCCGATTCGGACTCCGAGATCATTATTCCGAATTCCGGCCTTGGCGGTCTTGGCGGTCTTGGCGAGAGGTATTCCGGCTCCCCTTCCGCTCCGCTGCGACCTCATGGACTGCGTAGTGATATAAGCCGCGTAAATAGCGGCCATTAGCACAATGATGTTTTCGCCCGATGCGTGCGGTGTTTAATCGCAAGCATGAAAATCAGAACCACTGTCATTTCAGTCGACGGGTTCCCGCTGTACGATCGATGTGGGCGCAGCCCAGTGCGATTCTGCTGCCGGTCGTGAACTAGGCGACTGCGTATGACGTCCGACAACCCGACCGTCGCTGCGACCATCGCCCGGTTCGTCGCGGCGCAGGGTGTCAGCCGCGTGTACACCTTGCCGGGCTCGCACGTGAAGCCGATCTGCAGCGAGCTGGCGCGCCTTGGCATTCGGATCGTCTCGGCGCGACACGAATGCGCGGCCGTGCACATGGCGCACGCGGAGGCGGACCTCACCGGGTGCATCGGTGTCGCCATCGTGACCGCTGGTCCGGGTCTGACCAATGCGGTCACGGGCATTGCGAGCGTCTTTCTGTCGCGCACTCCGCTGCTCGTCATGTCTGCGCGCGTTCCCGATGCGCAGGCGGGAATGGGAGCGCTCGAAGAGGTGCCGCAGGCGGCGCTCGTGCGTCCGGTGTGTCGTTACGTTCGCGAAATCTCCGATGCTCGCCACGTGTTGCCCGGCCTGCACATGGCTGTGGCGCAGGCGTTGGGGAGCGACGGTCCGCCGGGACCGGTGTACGTCGACTTCAACCCGAACCTGCTCAGGCAGCCCATCGCGGAGTGGCATCTCGGTGCGCAATGGTTCAATCCAGTCGTGCGCCCTGCCCGCTTGCCTCACGAAGACAGCATCGCACGCGCCGCCGAGCTTCTTCGCGGCAGCCGCCGGCCGCTCGCGATCGGCGGACGCGGCGCACTCGGAGCCGCAGCTGCGCTGAAAAAGTTTCTGGAGTCCGCAGGCTGCTTGTACCTCGATACGCGCGAAAGTCGCGGTGCGCTGCCCCAGGACAATCCCTACTCCATTCCCGCGCTGCGCGGCCGCGCAATGGCGGAAGCGGATCTGGTGATCACACTCGGCCGGCGACTGGACTTCGAGCTCGCCTACGGCTCGGGTGCAGTCTTCTCCGAATCGGCGCGCTTCATTCGCATCGGTCGCACCGCGGAAGAGCTGTCCGAGAACCGTCCCGGCGACGTCGAAGTGTGCGCCGACGTGCACGCAGCGCTGCAACGTCTCGTCGAGCTCGGCGCGACACCCGCGGCAGCCGATACGGCGTGGAAGGACGAGCTCATGAGTGCCAACGTCGCGAAGACGCGCGCGACGAGCACTCATCCGCCCGGCGCCGACGGCCGCATGCATCCGCTGACGCTGATCGAAGCGATCAACCGTCTCGTCGACGACGAAACGATCTGCATCGTCGACGGCGGCGACATCCTGTCTTTCGCTCGCATCGGCCTGCGTGCACAGACCTATCTCGACCTCGGACCTTTCGGCTGTCTGGGCTCCGGCGCACCCTACGCGGTAGCGGCATCGCTGGCATTCCCTTCCCGGCGAACCCTTGCCCTCATCGGCGACGGCTCATTCGGCTTCGGTGCGATGGAAGTCGAAACAGCAGTGCGCAGCGGTGCACGCGCGCTGTTCATCGTGGCGAACAATGACGCCTGGAACATCGAGCGTCAGGATCAGCTGCTCAACTATCCCGACCAGGAGCTCGGCACGACGCTCTCGCCGAGCCGCTACGACCTGCTCGCGAAATCCCTCGGAGCCCACGGCGAACGCGTGGACCGTGCCGAGGATCTTCCGCCTGCGTTCGAGCGCGCCTTGGCCAACCTACCGGCGGTCATCGATGTCGCAGTGACGCGCGACGCCGTGTCGCCCGATACCAAGAGCGGACTCGCAAATGTGCCGCCGCTACATGCCACGCAGTCATGGCAAGATGCCGAGCGCCGCAAGCTCAACCGCTTCTGATCCCTACTGTTGATTTTCTTCTCTTCGTTGGCGTCTTGGCGTCTCGTATGGCGAGAGATCATTCTTGTTCTTCAAAAGGACGCGCTTACAGTCAGACCGACTGTTCTCGGGCGCAGCCGGTAGGCGCGCTGGGAAGCAAAGACGTTGTCCACCCAGGTAAAATCGTCGGCGTTGGTGGCGTTCTTCACGAACAGGCCGAGGTTGATGTTGCCGAAGGAGACGCCGCCGCTGAGATCCAGGATCCGGTAGTCGCCCGCGGGGATGCCGACCTCCTGGAACTGGCTGAAGTACTCGCTCACGTAGCTGTAGTCGCCGCGCACGAAGCTGTCGCGGCCGGCGATCGAGAAGCGCTTCTCCAGCCCGAGCTTGGCGTTGTAGTCCGCCGAGCCCGGCAGATCGGCTCCCGCGTTGCCGAGTCCGACCGCAGCTTCCGTCAGCTCCGCGTTGACGTACGAGCCCGATAGATCGAGGAACAAACCGTCCATCACTTCGGACGACAGCTCGAGCTCGACGCCCTGCGAGCGCGCCTGGCCCGCGTTGAAGTACAACGCTGCGCCGAGGAACGCCGTCAGCGACGGCACGATCGGAATGCCTTCCCAATCGATGCGGAAGCCGGTCAGGCTGCCCTGGAAGCGCCCGTTCGCCGCCGTGAACTTCACGCCCGCTTCGTAGTTGTCGACGGTGTCCGGATCGAGCAAGCCCTCCGTCACCTTGCGCTCGATGCCGTCCTTGAATTCGACCAGGCCGTCGTTGTCCGCGTCGTACTCGGGAATGACTTGTCCCTGGAAGCGCGGCTCGCGGAAGCCCTGCGACCACTGCGCATACGCGAACCACTGGTCGTTGAACTTGTACGAGATGTTGGCCTTGAGGTTCGTGTCTTCCACGCTCGCCGTCCGGCCTTCAGTCGCGCCCGGCACGCCGAGCGTCCGCGATTTCGGGATCGCCTGGGTGAACTTGAACCAGCGCGCGCCGACCGTCAGCGTCAGCGGCTCGATCGGGTTGTACGACACTTCGCCGAATCCGGCGACCTGCCGCTGCGTGTTGCGGATTTCACCCTGCGTGAAGAAGGTGCCCGGCGGCGGCGGCGGCACGCCGTTCCAGCGGATCGAGATGTCGAGGTCGACGCCGCGGTCCTCGTAGTACGTCCCGGCCAGGAACTGCACCGGACCGTTGAATGCCGAAGCGAAGCGCAACTCGTTGACGAACACCTCCTTGTCGTTCTTGTTGAACGCGCCGTCGCCGACGAACGGCGGGCCGAAGAACGACAGCTCCACGTCGCTCGTTGCTTTGCTGTCGATGTACGACGTCGAATTCAGGAAGCTGCCCCAGCCCATGTCGTACTGCAGGACGACGTTGCTGATGCTGAGGTCCATGTCGACGTACTCGTTGTCGAGTCCCATCGTGCCGACCTTGACGCGGGTCTGCTGATACTTGCCCGGCAGGTTGAGCTCCACTTCCTTGAAGCCGTCCTGATTGATCTGCTGGTACAGGTGAGTCGCCGTGACCGAGAAATTCTCGGTTGGTTTCCACAGCGCGGAGACGCGAGCGCCGGTGTAGGTATCGCCGCCGACGTGCTTGCGATCGGCCGCGAATGCGCCCGCCGCGATCGCGGCAGTGACCCGCGCGTCCGGATGGCTGATGGGCACGTTGTCGATGTAGCCGTCGTTGTCGAAGCGATATGCCGCCATGCGCACCGCCAGCTTGTCCTCGACCAGCGGCGCATTCACGACCGCCTGCGCCATGTAGTTGTTGCCGCCGCCGCGGTCCGTCATCGAGTACTCGGTCGCAACGCTGCCCTCGACCCGCTCCAGGTTCGGCGCCTTCGGGATGATTCGCACCGTGCCGCCCATCGAGCCCGAGCCGTACAGCGTGCCTTGCGGCCCGCGCAGCACTTCCACGCGCTGGATGTCGACCATCTTGATGTCGGCGTTACCGGCCTGGTTGCCGTTGACCTGCGGCCCGAGTCCGGTGACCGGCGCTTCGCCGAAATAGCTGCCGACCGGCGAGTTCGTGTCGAGCTGCGAGCCGAGCGCAATGCCGCGGATCGTGATCGTGTTCGAGCCCGCGCCGCGATCCTGGTAGCTGACGGCCGGCAGGGACGCGAGGTAGTCCTCCATGCCGACGAGGTGCCGCTTCTCGATCAGGTCCGACGAAACGACGCTGACGGCCGCGGCCGTTTCCTGCAGGTTCGTCTCGCGCTTCGTTGCGGTGACAATGACTTCTTCGAGACCGCGCTTGTCCACCTTTTCTGCGGTGTCCGCAGCAAAGGTCGTTGCGGGTGCAGCCACGGCGGCAGCCGCAGTTAAAGCACAGAATGCAGAGACCACTGACTCTGTTCGTACGCGCATCGCTCGTCTCCCCATGGTGTTTTCGCGAAGCAGCGGCTTCCTGTCGCAGGTGTGTCGCCGATTTTTGCGCCACTCCGCGCGCGTGCGCTAACTAAAAACTCTAATGGGACTCATAAGAGGAACTGTTGCCGGGGTGGGTTGCGGAGAAGAAAGAAGACGAAGAAATATCTCTCGCCAAGATCGCGAAGATCGCCAAGGCCGGAAAAGGAAGAATCTGAAAATAAGATCCTGCTCGTTCCTCCTTGGCGATCTTGGCGATCTTGGCGAGAGTCATTCCGGCTCCCGTTCCCCGCCGCAACTACCTCACGACTGGCAACCACACCGCCGTCGCCTGCGACTTCGAGCGCAGGATCGTGATCTCCGCCTTGCGATAGTCGCCGGGCTTCGCGTTGAAGATGTTCTCGACGAAGGTCTGCGGGTTGCGGTCGTACAGCGGGAACAGCGTCGACTGGATCTGCACCATGATGCGGTGCCCGGGCTGGAACACGTGGTTCACGTTCGGCAGCTCGAAGCGGATCTGCGTCGGTGAGTTGGCCGGGATCGCCGTCGGATGCTCGAAGCTCGTGCGATAGCGGCCGCGGAAGATGTCCGTCGCGATCGGCATCTGGTAGCCGCTCGACTGGACGTCGACCACATCGTTGTCCGGATAGACGTCGATGAGCTTGACGACGAAGTCGCCGTCGCTGCCGGTGGTCGTCGCGCGAATGTCGGCGACGGGAATGCCCTGCACTCGCACCGGTTCGGTGAGCACCGGCGTCTGGTACGCCAGCACATCGGTGCGTCCCTCGACGAAGCGCTGATCCCAGACCAGCCACTTGCTCCACGGCTCGTAGGGGCTGCCGAGCGTGCCGCCGCCGAGCTCGGCGAACGGGTCGACGACTGGACGCGGCAGGAACGGTACGGGTTTGGCCGGATCGCTGACGTAGCTGTCGCCGCCCTTCGGCTGCGTCGGCGCAGCGAACGACAAGCCGAAATCGGCGCTGACGTACAGCGGCTGCAGCTTCGTCGCGCAGCCCTGATCGCAGGCAGTCGGCCACGTGTCGAACCGGTCCCAGCGCTTCTCGCCGGTATTGAAGACCGCAACGCGAGGCAGGTTGGCCGGCGGACCGCCGCGCAGATGCTCATCCAGAAACGGCAGCAGCATCTTGTATTGATACTCGCGCGCCGTATCGATATCCCACTTCATCGGTCCGAGCGACGTCGCAGTCGTCGGGCCCTGAATGTGATTCCACGGCCCGAGCACCAGCCAGTTGTTCGCGTCCTTGCCCGCGGCCTTGAGCGCGCACCACGCGTGATTCGCTCCCCACATGTCTTCCTGATCCCACAGTCCCTGCGTCCACAGCGTCGGCACGGTCGAGGGACTCGCGGCCAGCACCTTCGCGAGATCCTGACCCTGCCAGTACGCGTCGTAGGCGGGATGCTCCATCGTGCGCTTCACCCATGGCAGCCGGTCGAGACCGTTCGCACGGATGTAATCGCCGGCCGAGCCCGCGCGCAGAAACTCCGTGTACTTGTCGAAGACGTTGCTCGGCGTGATCACGCCGACGCCGCGCTGACCGGTCTGCATGTGGATGTAGCCGAGCATCATGTTGCGGAACGCGCCGTAGTGAAACCAGTCGTCGCCCATCCAAGCGTCGACCACCGGTCCCTGCGGCACCGCCGCCTTGAGCCCCGGATGCGGATTGATCAGCGCCATCACCGTGGTGAAACCCTCGTACGACGAGCCCATCATCCCGACCTTGCCGTTCGACTCGGGCACGTTCTTCACGAGCCAGTCGATCGTGTCCCAGGTGTCGGTCGAGTGATCCACCGGACCCGGATTCAGCGGGCCGCGCAGCGGCAGGGTGACGACATAGTTGCCTTCGGAGCCATGCTTGCCGCGCACGTCCTGGAACACTCGGATGTAGCCCGCGAGCAGGAACTGGTCGGAGGCGATGTACGGCTCGTAAATCCCGATGTTGTACGGCGTGCGATCCATCAGGAGCGGCGCATCCTTCGCGCCCTTCGGGATGACGATCAGCGTGTTGAGCTTCACGCCATCGCGCATCGGGATCATCTCCTTGCGCGCGACGAAGTCCTTCTCCAGCTCGCGAACCTTGAAGTCCGGCGGAATATCCGACGGCAGCACCCGCGGCGCGGGCGTCGTCTGGGCAGGAGCGGCGCTCGCGATGCCCGCAAATGCGGTGATGACGAGCGTGAAAAACAATGCGGAGCGTGAGCGGCGTGTGTTCATCAGGAAATTGTAGGCAGCGCGTCCGCGGCGACTCACAAATCGTTCTAATGGCCGCCATAAGCGCCGCTACAGGCTGCGCACCAGCAATTGCCTTAATGGATCGCGGGCGAGCGATAAGGTAGCTTAATGGCATGGGCACCCAACTCGACATCGATCTGCTGCGGAATTTCGCTGCCATTGCCGAGGCCGGCGTGATGAGTCGCGCCGCGGAGCGCGTCGGACGAACGCAGGCGGCATTGAGTCAACAGGTGAAGCGCCTCGAGATGGCGGTCGCGCAGACGCTCATGATCCGCACCGGCCGCGGCATCACGCTGACGATGCACGGCGAGCGCCTGCTGCTGCATGCGCAAAAGATCCTGCGCACTCATGACGAGGCGATCGCCGAGCTGCTCGGCCAGAGCCTGTCGGGAAACATCCGCTTCGGTTGTCCGGACGACTATGCGCGCATCTTCCTGCCGCCCCTGCTGCAGACCTTCGCTCAGCAGCACCCTCAGGTCTTCGTCGAGGTCATTTGCGCGCCGACGCCGCGTCTGATGGAGAAGCTGAAGGATCACGTGCTGGACATCGCCATCGTCTCGTACCCGGATAGCCCGCAGCGCGACCAGTTCCTGCGGCGCGAGCCGTTCGTGTGGGTCGGGGTCAAGGGGAGCGACGCGTACAACCGCGATCCGCTGCAACTGGCGCTGTCCGATCTCGACACGCTCGATCACCAGGCAGCGACGTCGCGGCTGGAGCGTGCCGGGCGCAAGTATCGCATCGCTTATGCGAGCGGCAGCATCGCAGGCCTGACTGCAGTGGTGCGCTCGGGCCAGGCAATCACCGTGCTGACGCACACGGCGGTGCCGCCGGATCTGCAAATCCTGCCGCCCTCGACCGGGCTGCCGAAGCTGCCGTCGGTCGGCATCAGCGTCCGGACCGAGGCGCACAACACGTCGCGATTGTTGCGCAGCTTCGAAGCTCACGTGCGCGCGGTGCTGCCGACGCTGTAGCGAATAACCGCCGCTTATGGCGGCCATTAGAACGATTAGCTACCGGCAGCGAATTGTCGGTGCCTAGAATCCCCCGTGACCTCGTGCGCGGACCGTGACGGTCGGCGCACGCGTCGCAGGCTGTTGTGTCCGCAACAGGCCAACGAGTACGAGGGGATTCCCATGATGATTCGTGACTGCCTCCGCTGCGCGAGGTCGCCGATCGGCGCAGCCGTGCTGACCGCGCTCTACGGAGTCCCGCTCGCCGCGAGCGCGCAGAACCCGCCCGATTCGAAGATGGAGACGCTGCAGGAGGTCATCGTAACGGCGAGCCGCCGCTCGCAGACGACAGAGGAAGTCCCGTACAGCATCTCGGTGGTGAGCCCGACGCAGCTGTCGAACACCGGCGCCACCGATCTCGCAGCGCTGGCCCGGCAGGTGCCGGGCGTCAGCATGACCGACAGCGGCGCACGCTCCAGCGCGACCACTTTCCCGATCATCCGCGGACTCAACGCGAGCCCGGGCGCGGGCAGCTTCCGCACATTCGAGCAAGCGCCGGTCGGCACTTACATCGGCAACTCGCCGATCGATGGCTACTTCCAGTTCAACGACGTCGAGCGCGTCGAGGTCCTGCGCGGCCCGCAGGGCACACTGTACGGCGCGGGCGCGCTCGGCGGTGCGTTGCGCATCATTCCGGCCGCACCGAAGCTCGGCGAGTTTTCGGGCAACGCCGACGTGAAGCTCGGCATGGTCGACAAAGCGAGCGACCCGAGCTACACGACCGCGGCGGTGGTCAACCTGCCGCTGGGCGAGACGTTCGCCCTGCGCGTCTCAGGAAACTACGACTACGAGCCGGGCTTCATCGATGCGCACGGCCTCATGCGGCTCGACGACAATGGCGCCCCCATCCTCGCCGATCCTTCGGATCCGGACAGCTCCGCGATCTACTACAGCAAGGAAGACTGGAACGATCAGAAGACGTTCACCGGACGCGCGAGCCTGCTGTGGCAACCGACGGACAGCTTCAACGCGCAACTCGCTTACCTGTACTCCGATCTCGATGGCCACTCGGGCCGCACCGTCACGCGGTCTTTCCCAGGCGGCCCGTTCGCCGGCGATCCGCGCATCACCCTGCCGCCCGGCGGCAACAACACGCGCTTCTCGGCGATCGAAGAGCCGTACTCGCGCAAGACAGACCTGGCGAGCCTGGATCTGAGCTACGACGCCGGCTTCGCAACGCTGTCCTCGACCAGCTCGTACTTCACGACCGACGGCGCAACGACGCTCGACAGCAGCTACGTTCTGTATCGGATCCCGCAGTACCTGGGCTATTACGTCGGCAGCACGTTGAATCCGCGCTTCATCCTGCCGCAGGTGTACAGCGACAAGTCGCACACGTTCACGCAGGAAGTGCGCCTGGTCTCGAATACCGAGCCGGGCAAGATGTTCGACTACGTCGCCGGTGTCTTCTACGAGAAGCAGACGCGTATCGGCAGGTGGCTGGTCAGCGTGCCGGGATCGCCCGAGCGCGCAGAGGCGCTGGGCTGTACAGGGTTCTGGTCGCCGGGCTCAGTGTTCCCGGACTGCCTGCCCTTGATCGGGCCCAACGACGTGAACGTCGACCAGAAAGACAAGCAGACCTTCGAAGACAAGTCGATCTTCGGCGAGCTGACCTGGCACTTCACCGAGCACGGCGATCTCACCGTCGGCTTCCGGCATTTCGAACAGGACTTCAAGGACGTGCAGTCGCTCGAGTTGTACTCGTTCGGGCTGTCGGTGCCGGAAGAGCCGCGCGTGTCGAAGGCTTCGAAGACGACGTGGAAGATCAATCCTTCGTACGAGTACGCGGAGAATCATCGCGTGTACGCGGTCTGGTCGCAGGGCTTCCGCCGCGGCGGCTCCAACGCGATTCCGCTGGTCGGCCCGTTCGGCGACAACCCGGCGCTGATCACGTATCAGCCCGACGAAGCCGACAACTATGAGCTCGGCGTGAAGGGTCACTTCGCCAACGGCATCTCCTACACGTTCGACGTCTTCAAGATCTACTGGGACAACCCGCAGATCGGCGGCACGACGCCGACCACGAACTTCGCCGTCTGGAACGCCGATGAAGCGACGTCGACGGGCGCCGAGCTCGATCTGAGCGCGCCGTTCGGCGACTCCGGCTTCAGCATCGCACTCAGCGGCGCCTACGCGAAGGCCGAGTTCTCGAAGGACTATCTGGTGCCTTCGACGTTCGGCGACATCGTGGGCTTCAAGGGTCAGCAGCTGCCGGGCAGCCCGAAGACGAGCGCGGCTGCGACGCTGAACTATGGGCGCGACATCTTCGCCGACTACCGCCTCACGGCATCGCTCAACGGCACCTACCGGGACGAAGTCGTGCTCTCGAACTTCGGCATCCTGGGCCAGGCTCCGCTCACGGCCGAGAAGCTGACTGTCGTGAACGCCTCGTTCGCCCTGAACAAGGGTGCGTGGCTCTACGGCCTGTACGTGACGAACCTGACCAACGAGCACACGCTGCTGTCCCCCGGCAATCCCGACCCGTCCACCAGCAACCTGAGCACGGCGAGCCTGATCAATATGCCGAGGGAGATCTCGCTGCGACTGAACTACTCGTTCTGAGGGCTATTCGACTCGGAGTGGGGAACGGCGACGTGCAGGCGGCGCAGCGCCTGGATCAACGGCTCGAGGTGGCGTCCGTAGCGACGCCACCGGCCGGTGGATGAGCTGTAGATCGGACGACGGATCTGCGCGGCGCTCGCCGTCAACGACACCGTCGTTCGGTCCTGAACCTGCACGGCCCGCTCGCTCCATTGCAGGCCGCAGTACGCTGCGACTCTCGCACCGACCTGCGCGGGACTCTTCACCAGGTCTTCGTACGTGATCTCGCAGAGCGTGTCGCCCAGGCACGCTCGCCAGTGATTCATCAGGCGCTCGTAGGCTGCGTAGTAGTTCGCGAGATCCTCGAAATCGTAGCTGAACGGATACGCCTCGCCGAACAGCGTGCGATACATGGCGAAACAACTGTCGAGCGGCTCGCGATTCACGATCACGAGCTTGGCGTTTGGCAAGGCACGGTGAATCGCGCCGAGGTAGAGATAGTTCATCGGCAGCTTCTCGATGATGCTGCCCCCTCCCAGCCCTCCCCCGCCTGGCGGCGGAGGGCTAGGGTGGGGGTCCGCCAGCTTCGCATACCCCGCCGCGACTGCCGCCGGATCCGCCGCTGCAGCGCCGGCGAACACATCGCCGCGATCCCGCGCCGCTTCTGCCATCAACGCTTGCGAGAAATTCTCGGTCTCGCCGTTCGATCTCACACCCGCCAGTCCCGTCAGCATGTGCTCGAGCAGCGTCGTGCCGGATCGCGGCAAGCCGATGATGAAGATGAAGCGCGACGAGCCAACGACATCTGCCGACGTCGCGCGCACGAGGGACTTCGGGAACACCTCTTCGATCCGCAGCAGCTTGCGCTGATCGCCAGCAACGTTGTACTGCAGATTGCGCCTGCGAATCCGCGAGGCCTCGGCGAGATACTGGAAGGCCTCGTCGTAGCGCTTCAGATCGTCGAGCTCCTTGGCGAGCGCGTACCCGAGGAACATGCGTGCACGATCATCGACATCGGGCCGTGCGAGCTCGCGCTGCATCCCGGCCACGTGATTGCGGTCGTCCGTCTGCACCCGCAGTTCCGAGCGCAGCAAATAGTTGGCGTAGCGCGTGCGGTCGAGAGCGATGGTGCGATCGCAGGCCGCTTCGGCTTCCTGCAATCGCCCGAGGCTGCGCTCGCTCGACGCGAGGTTGTGCCAGAAGCGCCAGTCATCCGGAGACAACGCGGCGGCGCGTCGATACATCTCGTTGGAACGTTCGTAGTGACCGAGGAGCTGCAGCGCATGTGCCAGCGCGTTGTACGCATCGGCCGGTCCTTCCCGAAACTGCAACGCCTGCTCGATCACCCGCTCGGCATCGTCGCGACGCCCGAGATGCACGAGGATCGTCGCGAGCATTCCGTGAGTCGGCTGGCACACGGTCTGCCCGGCTACAGCTTTCTCCGCCAGGGGCAGCGCTTCGGCGAATCGTCCCGCGGCCAGGAGGTTGTAGGCCTCGATTTCGGGCGGGGGTGCCGGGGGCCGACTCATATATATGTATGGGCTGGAGCCCTATCTGACATAACGCAAGGTGTTGAACCTGCGGCGAAGCTGGGTCACCTCCGGCGCAAGGCTCTCGGGCGTTACGCTGCCTGACAGCGCCCCGGCGAGCAATGCACCCAGTGCGCCCATGTGCGCAGGTGTCATTCCCCACCGCGCGATTTCGGGTGAGCCGATCCGCAGGCCGTTCAAGTCGCCCGGCACCTCCTCGCCCGGCAAGCCGATGCCGCACGTGAGCAGATTCGCCCGGCGCAACAGCTTCGCGGCCGTTTGCCCTCCGCCGTAGCGCGCGGCTTCGATCGCGAACTGGTGCGACGTCGTGTGGCCGCGATCCGCAGCGAACACCGGAACACCGGCACGATCGAGAGACTGCGCCAGCGCCTTCGCGCAATCGCGCATCGCCTGCGCATACGCGCGACCGAACTCGCGCCAGTCGAGCAACGCCATCGCGAGCGCGGCCGATTTCGCGACGTCGAAATTCGCCGTGAGACCAGGATACGCGATCTTGTCGATGCGCTGCGCGAGGTCCGCTTCGTTCGTGACGATCAATCCCGACGGCGGTCCGCCGAGACTCTTGTAGGTGCTCATCGTCATCACATGCGCACCTTCGGCGAGCGGGTGCGGCCACACCCCGCCCGCGATCATTCCCGACAGATGCGCCGCGTCGAACGCAACCGCCGCGCCGACTTCATCCGCGATCGTGCGCACGGCTCGCACCGGATGCGGAAACAGGTTGAGACTGCCGCCGACCGTGATGAGGCGCGGGCGAATCCTGCGCGCCAGGTCTCGCAGCCCATCGAGGTCGACGCTGTAGCCGGACGCGTCGACCGGCGCTTCGTGAATCTCGAGTCCATACAGACCGGCCGCGCCGTCGGGATGGTGAGTGACGTGCCCGCCGATCCGCATCGACGGCACGATGATCCGATCGCCCGGCGAGCACGTCGCCATGAACGCGTAGAGATTCGCCATCGCGCCGGACTGCACGCGAATCTCCGCGAATCGCGCCGCGAAGACTTCCGCCGCGAGCTCGGACGCGATGACTTCGATCTGCTCGACCGCCTCCAGCCCCATCTCGTACTTGTCGCCGGGATAGCCGAGCGACACCCGTGTACCGAGCCCGCTCGCGAGCAGCGCCTCGGCCTTCGGATTCATGACGTTCGTGGCCGGATTCAGGTTGATGCAGAGATCTTCGTGAATCTCGCGATTTTCGCGCACCAGCTGGTTGATCCGCTCTTCGAGCCGGTCGGCGTCGGCGGCCGCGGTCTCGCGGGCGAGCTTCTGCACGAAGTCTTCGCTCGATCCCGGCACCCATGAGCGTCGCTGCAGCGTCGCGGCTCGCATCCTCTTCAAGCCTCCGAAGCGGCCCTCGCAGCCGCACCCGACGTTGCTTTCGACCGCAGCCACCAGGCCACCAGGACCACGGCTGCCGTCGCCAGGCTGGCGTAGAGTTGCGTCGCAAGAGATCGGATGAACAGCATTGCCAGCATCGCCGCGACGATAGCGCCGATCGCCGCGATGCTCAGCCAGGGGAACCACCACACCTTGATCGTGAGCCGCTCCGGGTGCTCCCGCTCCATGCGTCGCCGGAGCCGGATCTGCGCGATACACACCATCGCGTAGACCATCAGCATGATCGCGCCCGACGCATTCACCAGAAATGCGAACAGGATCTCCGGCGCAACCACCGACGTGAGCACGGTCAGGTAACCGAACGCACTGCTGATCAGAATCGCACGTGCCGGCACGCGCCGCTTGTTGAGCGCGATCATCGACTGCGGCGCTTCCCGATGCGCCGCGAGCACGAACAACGTGCGCGACGCGACGTACACGCCGGAATTCAGACACGACAGTACCGCAGTGAGCACGATCAGATTCATGATCGTCGCAGCACCCGGCACGTGCGTGCGGGTGAGCGCTGCGGCAAATGGCGACGAGCCGGCGGTGATCTCGGTCCACGGCACGATCGCCACCACGAGCAGCACGGACAGCACATAGAACAGCAGGATCCGCACGACGATCGTGCTCGTCAGCCGCGACATCGTGCGGTCCGATTCGCTGGATTCCGCTGCTGCAATCGTGACGATCTCCGCGCCGCACAGCGAGAAGATGACGGTCGTCACGCCGGCCAGGATCGACACGAGCCCGAACGGCGCGAAGCCGCCGTGCGCGGTCAGGTTCGAGAACGTGGGACCGCTCGGCGAGGTCAGCCCCAGCGCGTACGCGCCGGCGATGAAGATGAAAATCACGATCGCCGCGACCTTGATCGAGGAGAACCAGAACTCGAACTCGCCGTACGAGCGCGAGGACAGCAGGTTCACCGCGGTCAGCGCCAGCATCAAAGCCAGTCCGATCTGCCACACGGGCAGATCGATCCACGCGTGCAAAAGCGATGCGCCGGCGATCGCTTCGATCGCGACGACGATCACCCAGAAGTACCAATACAGCCAGCCGCTGACGAAACCGGCCCAGTCGCCGAGCCCCAGGCGGATGTACTCAGTGAACGAGCCGGCGCCCGGCGCTGCCGACGCCATCTCGCTCAGCATCCGCATGACCACCAGCACGACGAGTCCGGCTAGCAGATAGCTCGCCACGACCGCGGGACCGATCGCCGCGATCGCCGAGCTGCTGCCGACGAACAGGCCGGCGCCGATGATCCCGCCGATCGAGATCATCGCGACGTGGCGCGAGCGCAGGCTCTTGGCCAGCTCGGCGGTCATTTCGCGATCATCGCGTGTTGCTTCAACAGCGCGCGCACTTCGTCATGCGGCAACGCATAGACGCGGTGACCGTCGCGACCCGTCATCGTCTTCGCGGCCATCAGCGCGTTGAGGATCGATTCCTCCACGGCCTGCACCGTGCCCTCGAAGAGCGGATTCAGCAGCCCGTTCGGATAGGCCTCGAGCGACATCTTCTCGCGCTGATCGCTCGTGATCTGCCCGTTCGCGGTCGAAAACGCGATGAAGATGTCGCCCGAGGTCTCACGGCCGTAGTCGCCCATGCGGCCCATCGCGTGCGCCGGCCGCTTCGCGATGCGCTTGAGCTGATTCGGCAGGAGCGGTGCGTCGGTGGCGATCACGACGATCATCGAGCCGTCGCCCGGCTTCTCGCCTTTCGGGTCCGGTCCGCAGGGCTTGATCGTGGGAATCGCCGAAGGCGGCAGGGTCGTGCAGGTCGTATAGCGGTCCTTGAGCGCCTCACCGACCTGGACGCCGGCGACGCGCAGCGTCGGCATCAAGCCGAAGTTGCACTGGACCAGCACGCCGACCGTGTACGTCCCGATCGGCGTCGTGATGACGCGCGACGACGTGCCGATGCCGCCCTTGAAGCCGAAGCACACCATGCCGGTGCCGCCGCCGACGGCGCCCTCTTCCACCGGTCCGCTGCTCGCCTTCGCCAATGCTTGCAGCGCGTGCTCGGTCTTGACGTGGAAGCCGTCGGTGTCGTTGAGATAGCCGTCGTACGTCTCCGCGACGACCGGCGTGTACCAGCTGCCGGGAATCTTGTGATCGACGATCCAGCCGACAACCGCATCGCGCACCACGCCGACACTGTGCGTGTTCGTGATCATGATCGGCCCGTCGAAGAAGCCGCGCTCTTCCAGCCACGTCGTGCCGGTCATCTCACCCGCGGGATTGCTGGTCGCCCACGCGGCGTACACGGGATTGATCGAGTTTTTTCCTCGCGGAATGATCGCAGTGACGCCGGTGCGCACCGGTCCCCCGCCGCGCTTGAGAGCGCCCTCGCCGCTGATCAACGTCACCTGGCCGACCTCGACGCCGGCGACGTCGGTGATCGCATTCAGCGGGCCCGGCTTGCCGTCGAGTGGTACACCGGCTTCGCGGGCTCGTTCTGAGGTTGCTGCGGACGCGGGTGAGGTGGCGAGCAGGCAACTCGAGGCGACAATTAGGAGACCCGGAATATCTCTCGCCAAGATCGCCAAGATCGCCAAGGTCGGAAAGCGGAATACAGAACTTCTACTTTTCGGAATTCTGCTCGTCTTCCTTGGCGATCTTGGCGATCTTGGCGAGAGACTTTCTTTTTCTTTCTCGGTCTTTTCCGCAAACATCGTTCACTCCCGAATCTCTTAATTTCAATTCCAGGCTTCAGCGGCAACCCTTAAGTGATTGCCGCCCACTATCTTGCGAATGGCCTCCCGCGGATAGCCGCGGTCGAGCAGCAGGTCGACGAGAGGCGCAATCTGTTCGGGCGGCACGAATTGAAAGTCGTCGGTATAGCCCGCTTCCGGCGGCCAGCTCTCGGGATGCGCGCGGAAGTAGTCCTGCAGCTCCTGCATGTCGAAGACGTAGTCGAGCGCGAGTCCGACGTGATCCGGTCCCACGAGCTGCACGGCGTGATCGATGTGCCGGACCATCGCAGCGAGCGGCCCGTCCGCACTCACACCGAGAAACGGCACCACGCCGTTGATGCCCACTACACCGCCGGTCGCGGCGCAGGCCTTGATCAGCTCGTCCGGGATGTTGCGCGGATGCGCATGGACGCCGTGGCAATTCGAGTGCGAGAAAATGACAGGCCCATCGACATGCTCCATGACGTCCATCGCCGTCCGCCAGCCCGTGTGCGAGCAGCACGGGACCATGCCGACGCGCTCCATCTCGTCGAGCACGTCGCGACCGAACGAAGTCAGGCCGCTGTCCTGGTCCTGACAACCGCCGCCGACGGAGTTGTTGAGGTTGTAGGCCATCAGCATCCATTTGACGCCGAGGCCCTGCAGGAGCTCGACCCGGCTCAGCTCCTCGCCCAGGGCGCGGGTCCCTTCCAGGTTGAAGCAGACCCCGAGGCGGGCGCTGCGTTTGGCTTCGTCAATGTCGGCGAGCGTCTGCACCAGGAGGTAACGATCCGGGTGGCGCTGCACGAAGCCGCGAAAGTGCGTCAGCACGGCGA
Organism: Steroidobacteraceae bacterium; assembly: GCA_036004505.1. Taxonomy (GTDB): domain Bacteria; phylum Pseudomonadota; class Gammaproteobacteria; order Steroidobacterales; family Steroidobacteraceae; genus Steroidobacter. The sequence continues at coordinate 56,563 of DASYRK010000126.1, read as the reverse complement.
GGTTCTGTGCGACGCTCGTGAGATCGAAGCCGACGTTCAGCGTGACGACCGTCAGTCCCGATTGCCGGCAGCGCTCGAGCTGCGGCAGAAAGGAATCGTCCGCGCGCAGCGGCATGCAGGCGTGGTTGTCCCAGACGACACCGTCCGTCCACCAAGGTCGATCCTGCTGTTTCACCGGTCGATTGTGAGTCAGCGCCCGGCCGGGCCAAAGTGAATTTCGCTGATGGGCTCCATAATTCTTTCTTAAGCGTTGACGCTGGGTGAAGGCTTAAGCATTCTTGTCCCGTGTCGAGTTCCCACTGTCGTGGGATTAAACGGGAACCGGGTGAGACGCCCGGGCTGCCCCCGCAACTGTAAGCGGACTATCCGCGCCGGACACCACTGAGCTCGAGTGGCTTGGGAAGGTGGCGTGAGAAGCGAGCCGCGAGCCAGGAGACCTGCTCGGCACTGTCGTCCTTTTCTTCGGCCGGGGCTCGCCGACAGGTGGAATATGCCAGCACTCATGATCCAGGGTTGCGGTTCCGACGTGGGCAAGTCCGTGCTCGTCGCCGGCCTGTGCCGTTTGCTCACGAACCGCGGCCATCGCGTCAGGCCGTTCAAGCCGCAGAACATGTCGAACAACGCGGCCGTCACCGTCGACGGCGGCGAGATCGGCCGCTCGACCGCGCTCCAGGCCATGGCCTGCCGGGTCGCACCGACTTCCGACATGAATCCGGTGCTGCTGAAGCCTCAGAGTGATATCGGTGCGCAGCTGATCGTGCAAGGTCAGCGCGTCGGCGTGCTCGATGCCAAGGATCATGGGCGCGACAAGCGGCACCTGCTACGTGTCGCAGTCCAGTCCTATCACCGACTCGCCGAAGAATGCGAGTGGATGCTCGTCGAGGGCGCGGGCAGTCCCGCCGAAACCAATCTGCGTACGCACGACATTGCGAATATGGGCTTCGCACACGCAGTAGATCTGCCCGTCGTGCTGGCAGGCGACATCAATCGCGGTCATGTCATCGCGTCGCTGGTGGGCGCCCACACGGTGCTCGACGCGGCGGATCGCGCACGCATCCGCGGTTTCATCATCAACAAGTTTCGTGGCGACGCGACGCTGTTCGCCGCAGGCATGGAGACCATTCGAGCGCACACGGGCTGGCAAAGCCTGGGTCTCGTGCCCTGGCTGCCGGCGGCTGCGCAGTTACCCGCCGAGGATGCAGTGCCGCTGGAGCAGTACTCGCGCTCCAACGCCGGCGCCGATCGAGTGAAGATCGCCGTGCTGCTGCTGCCCCACATCGCGAACTTCGACGACTTCGATCCTCTGCAGCAGGAGCCCGCCGTCGATCTGGTCTACGTGCGGCCCGGGCAGCCGCTGCCGTTGGATGCGCACCTGGTCGTGATTCCCGGCAGCAAGACGACGATCGCGGATCTCGCGTTCATGCGCTCGTACGGCTGGGACCACGACTTGCACGCCTACGTTCGCCGGGGCGGCAGGGTGCTGGGAATTTGCGCGGGCTACCAGATGCTGGGCTCGACCATTCACGATCCGCTCTGCATCGAAGGGCCGCAACAGAGCAGCGCCGGCCTGGGATTGCTGGATATCGTCACGATCATGGAGCCCCGCAAGGTCCTGCGCGAGGTCTCAGGCGTCGAATTGCAGACCGGCGCGCGCATCCAGGGCTACGAAATGCACCTCGGCACCTGCAGCGGTGCAGGCGGCCGGCCGATGGTGCGCTTCGAGGATGGTACGTTCGACGGAGCGCTGAGCGCCGACGGCCGGATCAGTGGTTGCCACGTGCACGGCCTGTTCCAGTCGACGGCCTATCGCGCGGCGCTGCTCGAATCGCTCGGCGCCCGCTCGGCGCTCGAAGATCACTCGGCGCGAGTGCATGCGGCGCTGGACACGATCGCTGCGACGCTGGAAGAAGTGCTCGACGTCGATGCGCTGCTCAAGATCGGCGGCAGCAACGTCGTCGCCGGTCATAAAGCGCCGTCGTCGACGAAATCCTCCAGGGCGCAGTTCAGTCCGATCCGGTAGCCGTTCTTTCCTTGCAGGCAGAAGCACACGCGCGCCACGACGGACGTGCGTTTCGCCGTTCCGAGGATTTCCAAGTCCAGCTCGCAGGTGCTGCCTACTTCGAGCGCGCGCGGCAGCGTGAGGCAGACGCCGTGCGGAGAAATGTCGACCGTGTCCGCGCGCAGCTCGCGGCGCTGCAACTTGACGAGGGCGGTGCCGCGAGTCGGCAGCCTTTGCTGTCTGCGCCGATCCGCAACCGGTCGCCGCAATTCCTCAGCGGAGTCCTCGACCATGGACGGTCCCTCGATGTGGAAAGGAGCGGATCAATCCGACGAGCGCACGACGGGGGTGACGTGATCGCAAGTCCGGCGAACTGATCCGCCAAGCCTTCAATCACGCCGATCTTAGCGGCAGGCAGGAATAGACCGACAGCAAATACGACTAATACGCCTCATAAGCGGAATTTGGAACCCCGGCGCTGCTTCTCGAGCGGCACGACTGCCACGTCCGTGCACTTCGCCACGAGGATCGGCTCCTCGAGCACGTTCGCCGCCGAGTCGTCCGGACTGACCAGCTCGATGATCTTGTGTGCGGTGCACTCGATCGTGCGGGACGACTTGCCGACCGCGACGATCTTCGCGCGAATCTCCAGGTAGTCGCCGCTGCGCACCGGCGCCAGGAACTCGCTCTTCATCATGCGCGACAGCCCCTCGTCGCCGTCACGCCGGATCAGCAGCTCGGTGATGGCATCGCCAAATAGCTGGAGGATCTTGGCGCCGTCGACCAGGCCGCCGGCGTAGTGGCCGTCGGCGGTTGACATGCGTACTTTGATTACACCTTCGAAGGAATGGGTCACTGGGCGTACTCCGCGGAAAAGATCCGGATCAGAAATATCTCTCGCCAAGCGAGAGACATTCCGGTTCTCCTCTACACAATCATCGGCTCCTCGTAAGCCCCCCAGACCTCACGCAGCGCTCCGCAAATCTCGCCCAGGGTCGCGCGTGCTTTGGCCAGCTCTATAGTTTTAGGCAGCAAGTTCACATCATTGGTGCGCGCCTGTTCCTTGAGCTCTTGGAGTAGTTTCTGCACGAGCTGCGCATCCCGTTTCGCGCGTACGGAGTTCAGCCGCTCGATCTGCAGCTGCGTGCATTGCTCGTCGTAAGGATGGATCTCGACCCTGTGCGCCGTGGCCTGCTCGTCGACGTAGCGGTTCACGCCGACCGAAACCTTCTCGCCGCTGTCGATCCGCTTGAACGTCTCATAGGCCGAGTCCGCCAGCTTCTGCTGGAACCAGCCCTCCTCCACCAGCTTGACGGCGCCGCCGAGCTGATCTACTTCGTCGAGCGTTTTCCAGATCGCCTGCTCCATGTCCCAGGTCAGGCGCTCGATGAAATACGCACCGCCGAGCGGATCGATCACGGAGGTCACGTTGATCTCGTCGCGAATGATCTGCTGCGTGCGGATCGCGAGCTTCATGGCCTCTTCGGTGGGGATCGCGAAGGCTTCGTCGAGACCGTTGGTGTGCATGCTCTGGCAACCGCCGAGCACGGCGCCGAGCGCCTGGATCGCGGTGCGCATCAGGTTGTTGTGATACTCGACCTTGGTCAGGCTCATCGCGGCCGTCTGCGTGTGCAAGCGCAGCCGCATCGACTCCGGCTTCTTTGCCTTGAAGCGCTGCGACATGATCTTGGCGTACACGCGCCGCGCAGCGCGGAACTTGCAGATCTGCTCGAAGAAGTCCTGGTGGCTGATGAAGAAGAACGACAGTCGCGGCGCGAAGTCGTCGATGTCCATCCCCGCGGCAATGACCTCCTCGCAGTACGCGATGGTGAACGCCATGATGAACGCGATTTCCTGGATGGCGTTGCCGCCGACGTCGGACAGGTGATAGCCGCTGAGGCTGATCGGATTGATCTTCGGCGTCGCCTTCGTGCTGTAAACGATGAGGTCGCGCAGCAGGCGCACGGCCTGCCGGACCGGGTAGATCCATTCCTTCTGCGCGACGTACTCCTTCAGGGGATCGGCCTGCAGCGTGCCGGCGAGCTTGCGCAAGTCGCAGCCGCGCTGCTCCGCGACGCTGATGAACATCGCGTAGATGACCCACGCGGAAGGGTTGATCGTCAGCGAGACCGAAATCTTCTCCAGATCGATGCCGTCGAACAGCCGGTCGACGTCCTCGATCGTGTCGATGGCGACGCCAACGCGGCCGACCTCGCCGAACGCCATGGGATCGTCCGAATCCAGGCCGAGGAGCGTCGGCAGATCGAAGTCGGTCGACAGGCCAGTCTGACCGGTCTCGATCATGTACTTGTAGCGGCGGTTCGTGGCTTCGGGGTTGCCGAAGCCCGCGACCTGCCGGATCGTCCACGGACGGCCGCGATACATCGTCGGATAGACGCCGCGAACGAACGGATAAGCGCCGGGGAAGCCCAGCTCGTCGACCGGAATCTCTGCAACGTCGACGGCGGTGTAGACCCGCCGCAGCGGAATCCCGCACTCGGCGCGATAGTCGGCCTGCTCTTCCGGCCGGCCACTGAGCGCGGCAGCGAGCTCCTTCTTTTCCCACTCGGCCTGTTGCTTGCGAATCTCGGCGATTGCCGCGTCGGAGAAGAGCTTCATTTCTGCGTCTCTTTGTTCCAGCCCAGCAAGGCGTGCGCGGCTGCCTGAGGATCGGCTTCGCGCTTGACGACGGCCTGAAGCTGCTGCTCGAGCTCCTCGGCGCGCTCTTCGAACTGCTGCTGGAACAGCTGTCGTGCCGTGTTGAATATTCGGGTCCTGCAGTTGTTGCGCTGGCGCGCGGCGAACTCACCGCTCTCGTGCAGATGCGTCCAGTGCTTGCCGAGCGTCGCCATGAGCGTCTCCATCTGCTCGCCGGAGACCGAGCTCACAGCGAGGACCGGAGGATTCCACGTCGAGTCGGACCGGGCCGTGCCGAGCGCGAGCATGCCTTTCAACGCTGCGACAGTGGCTGCAGCTTCCGGCTTGTCGGCTTTGCTCACGACGTGGATGTCTGCGATTTCCAGAATGCCGGCCTTGATCGCCTGGATGTCGTCACCGAGCCCGGGCGGCGAAAGCACCACGATCGAGTGCGCCGCGCTGACGATCTCGACCTCGTCCTGACCGACGCCGACGGTCTCGATGATGATGGGCGAGTAGCCAGCGGCGTCGAGGATGTCGACTGCCTGCAGCGTCGCGGGGGCGAGTCCACCGAGATGTCCACGCGTGGCCATGCTGCGGACGAACGCCTGGTTCGCCTCGGCAGCGTCGTTCATCCGCACGCGGTCGCCGAGGATCGCGCCGCCCGTGAACGGACTGCTCGGGTCGACGGCCACGACGCCGACTTTGTGGCCATCCACCGTGAGGGCTTTGATCAGCGTCGCAACGAGCGTGGACTTGCCTGCACCCGGCACGCCCGTGATCCCGATGATGTGCGCCTTGCCGCTGTGCTTGTAGAGCTCCGCGAGCGCCTCCGACGCTTCGGCGTAGCCGCCCTCGGCGCGGGAGATCATGCGAGCAATGGCCAGCCTGGAGCCCGCCAGCACCCTCGGCACGAGCTCGAGCGAAGGCCGGTAGCCGCCGCGGGTCATATGCGCCCGCGGTTTGCGACCAGCTCAGTGATCGTCGTGACGATCATCTCGGCCCGCGCCTCCTGCGGAATGATCGCATCGACGCCGCACTCCTGCAGCGCCGGGTAATCCTGTTCGGGAATCACGCCGCCGGCGACGACGAAGATGTGGCCGGCGCCGTGTTCCTTCAGGCTCTTGCCCAGCTCGCGGAACAACGGCAGGTGAGCGCCTGACAGCAGGCTGACGCCGATGACGTCCACGTCCTCCTGGATCGCTGCATTCACGACCTGGCTCGCCGTCTTGTATAGGCCGGTATAGATGACCTCCATGCCGGCATCGCGCAGGATGCGGGCCACGACCTTGGCGCCGCGGTCATGGCCGTCGAGCCCCAGCTTTGCGACCAGGACGCGGATGATGTCGGGAGAGCGTGTCTTTTCGGTTGTCGCCAAGGGGCGCTGCCTCTTGCTGCTTGCCGCGACACTAGTCGAAGGCGCCCCGTTCGTAAATTTGATTTCCGCTGTGGCGGGCATAAGAACGGCTAATAGCGAGCATTACAGCAATTGTCTTTCGTTGCCTGGGCCGCTTGCCTAGGATGCTTGCACTACAAATGACGCAGAAACTTCCACGTGTACTGCACTTTCCCGACCTGGTCCTGCTGACGCTGGGGTCAGTGATCGGGTCCGGGATTTTCATCGTGCCCGCCACGGTGCTGACGTTGACCGGCGGACGCCTCGGGCCCGCGCTGTTCGTGTGGGTCGCGGGCGGGCTGCTGTCGCTGCTCGGCGCGCTCACGTACGCCGAGCTGGCAGCGATGAAGCCGGAGAGCGGCGGTCTCTACGTCTTCATCCGCGACGCGTTCGGCAGCTCGATCGCATTTCTCTACGGCTGGGCGATGATCCTGGTCATCGCGAGCGCGACAGTCGCAACGCTCGCGGTCGCCTTTTCCAATTACCTGCGCGAGCTCGTCGCGCTTTCACCGTTGGCCTCGAAGGCGGTCGCTGTTGCCGTCATCGTCGCCATCGCCGCGATCAACGCGCTCGGCACGCGACGCAGCGCGAACCTGCAGAACGTGACCACCGCCATCAAGGTCGTCGCGATCCTGCTGATGAGCGCCCTACTCCTGCTGCGCGGCAACGGTTTGAACGACCTCAGCGCAGCCCTGCCGAGCACGGAAACTTCGCTGCTCGCAGCGATGGGCGCGGCGATGATCGGCGTGCTCTGGGCGTACGAAGGCTGGCACTTCATCACCTTCTCCGCCGGCGAAGTCATCGAGCCGCAGAAGAACTTCGCGCGCGGCATCATCGTCGGCACGGCCGCGCTCATTGGCATCTACCTGCTTGCCAACGTTGCGTATGTCGCAGCGCTCGGCCTGCAGCGCAGCGCCGCGTCCGAGCGCATCGCAGCCGAAGCGGTCTCGCAGATTCTTGGCCCGGGCGCGGGCAAGCTGATCGCGCTGGCGATTCTCGTCTCGATGTTCAGCGCTGCGAATGCCGTCGTGCTGACTGCGAGCCGGGTTTACTTCGCGATGGCTCGCGACGGTCTGTTCTTCAAGCGCATGGCTGCGATCCATCCGCGCTGGCAAACGCCCGCGTTCGCGATCGTCGCGAGCTGTGCATGGGCAGCGATCCTCGCTGTGAGCGGAACGTTCGAGCAGCTCCTGACGTACGTGGTCTTCACGGGCTGGGCGTTCTACGCGCTGGGCGCGGCATCCATCTTCTACTATCGCCGCAGCGAGCCGGGCGCCGTCCGCCCCTTCCGCGTGCCGGCGTATCCCTGGACTCCGTTGCTGTTCATCCTCACGGCGGCGGCCATCGTCCTCAACACCCTGTTTCTGCATCCGGGGCAGACGGCGATCGGTGTCGGGCTGGTGCTGCTCGGCGTTCCCGTCTACGGGTTCTGGCGTAGCGAAAGACTGAGAGAGAGGCGCGCAACATCATGACAATCAGCAGAAGACACTTCATCCAGACGAGCGGCGCGGCTGTGGCGGCGGGTGCGACACTGAGCTGGGCGCTGCCTGCACTCGGCAAGCCCCAGGACGTACCGGTCCTGCTGAAGGAAGCGCAGTCGCTGTACTCGAAGTCGATCGTCATCGACATGCTGAGCGAGGAAGAGCTCAACGAGACGGGCCTGAAGTATATCGTCGACAGCGGCGTGACCTGCATCAGCCCGACGCTCGGCGTGCGTCGGCCGGAGAATGCCAGGGGAACGTACATGAAGGCTGCGTTCCCGTACGACGCGGCGGTCGAGGACTGCGCCAAGTACACGCGCTGGATCAAGGAGAACAGCGCGAAGTTGCTGCAGGCGCGGACCGCCGGCGACATCAAGCGCGCCAAGCAGGAAGGCAAGCAGTCGATCATGTACAACTTCCAGAACTCGCCGCTCGAGGGCCGCCTGGACAGCCTCGACATGTTCAAGGCGCTGGGCGTGTGCTCGATGCAGCTCACCTACAACGAGCGCAACGACATCGGCGACGGCTCGACCGAGCGCACCAACTCGGGCCTGAGCGACTTCGGCATCGCGGTGGTCGAGCGCATGAACGAGCTCGGCATTCTCGTGGACAGCGCGCACTCCGGCCCGCAGACCACGCTGGACGCCGTGAAGTTCTCCAAGCGCCCGCCGGTCTTCTCGCATACGGAGTGCTTCGCGCTCAGCGAGCATCCGCGCAACAAGACCGACGAGATGATCCGCAACCTGGCGGAGAAAGGCGGCGTGATGGGCCTGACGACCGTCAACCCGATGATCAAGCGCGACCTGCCGGTGACGATGGAGGACTTCATCAACCACATCGACCACATCAAGAAGCTGGTCGGCGTCGACTTCGTCGGCTTCGGCAGCGACTGCCTGGTGCGCGGCTGGCCGACCGACCCGAAAGAGAAGGACACGTTCCTCGGCTTCTACGGCGATCCGTACTTCAAGCCGAGCTACAACTTCCGCTACCCGCTGGGCACAGAAGGCATGAACGACGAGCACAAGTGGCTGTCGGTCACCGCCGGCCTGATCAAGCGCGGCTACAAGGAAGAGGAGATCGTGAAGATCATCGGCGGCAACTGGCTGCGCGTGATCGGCGAGGTGGTCGGCTAGCCGGAGTCGGCCTGCCTCATCGAGTCGCGTACTCGCGCCGCGGCGACCGTCCAGGTTGCAAGCGCAAGGCCGGGCGCGAACGACACCTGCCCTCGCGACCCGCAGAGCGCCGGAATCGCGCCTGGACATCACTGACGTGCGTCATCGCGGCTTACCGATCTTCAACAGCACGGCGCCATGTCGCGGCACGGTAGCCGTGAATTCATTCTGTGCCGCGTCGAGGTCCTTGCGCTGCCACAGATCGCGCACCGGTTGTCGACCTTGCAAGCCAAGTTGCGTCCACTTCACCGTGACCGGCGCGGGCTCCAGGCCGCGATTGAACAGTCCGACTGCCATGGTGCCGTCGGCGAGCGGTCGGGCCCAGATCTCACGGCGCGCGTCGGACCAGACCCGTCCGGCGGCGCGGCCGAGAGGATCCTGATCGACCGCGATCACCTCGTCGTTGCTGAGCAGCGAGAGCGTGAAGGCATCCAGCTTCGACAGGTCCGCTCCAATGAACAACGGCGCGGCCTGCAGCGCCCAGAGCGACAAGTGCAGAACCTGCTCGTTGGGCGTGAGCCGCGACGGCCGCAGATTCGGACCCCAGCCGAGCGTGCCGACCACCAGCATGTCGGTGTCGTTCCATTCGCCCGGCCGCGTCCAGCGCTCGCGCCCCGCCTGCCGGAAACCTACGCTCTCGAGGTTCGCCCACTGATCCAGCAGGTCGCCGCTGCTGCGCCACAGATGTCCGCCGACGTCGGCACCCCATTTCCACACCTCGCCATATCCGTACTGACACAGCGCATACACGATGTCGCGATCGGCGCGTGCCAGCGCATCGCGCATCACGATGTACGGCTTCTGCAGGTCCGCGAGCGTGCGCTCGCTGCCGACCAGATCTTCGTAGGAACACCAGTCGTACTTCAGAAAATCGACACCCCACGCGGCGTATGTGGCCGCGTCCTGCGCCTCGTGTTGCCAGCTGCCGGCAAATTCCTCGCAGGTCTTCGGTCCGGGTGAGGAGTAGATGCCGAGCTTCAGGCCCCGCCCGTGCACCGCATCGGCGAGTGCGCGCACGTCCGGGAATTTCTCGTTGGGAATGATTTGTCCGTCCGGGCCGCGCTTCCCCGACCACGCATCGTCGATGACGATGTACTGGAAGCCGTGCGCCGCGAGCCCGCTGCGCTCGAGCCACTCGGCGGCCTGCAGCACTTTGTCGGCATCGACCGCCGGGCCCCAGACGTTCCAGGAATTCCAGCCCATCGGCGGCGTGCGCGCGAGCGCGTCTTTGCCGGCCACGATCCTGAGCTCGCTGCGCGCCGAGCCGCCGGGCCCCCGCACAGTCAGCTGCACTACGCTCTCGCCTGCCCGATCGATCTTGCCCGAGAGACTGCCCGTCGCCGGATCGAGTGCGAGCCCCGCCGGCAGACCTGTGGCGGAAAACTGCAGCGGTGACTGACCTGTAGCCGGAACACGGAACAGGAACGGTCGCCCGGGCGTCGCGCCCGTAACGCGCGCGCCGTGGATGACCGGTTGCGGCGACGCCGTTGGCGCCGCGATGCGCGGCATGTCTTCGGCAGGCGGAACGTACGCGACCGGCCGCGCACCCTTCGGGTCCTGGAGCTCGATCATCGCGCCTGCCCAGGACACTTCGTCGTCGTTGCTGGTGTCGCCGCCGTCGTCGACCAGCAGCGTCAGGACGCGGGCGCGCCTGAGATCCGCCGAGAGCAGCTTCGGAGCATCGCCGGGGCCCATGAGGCCGCTGGCCGCGACGCGGGTATCGTCCGCCCATACCTCGAAGGTTGCAGAGCCGACGGTGCCGCGAATCTCGTCATCGATGCCGACGACTGCGGCGAAGCGCGTCGCGTTGCCCTGCAGGTCGATGACGAACTCGCTGATGGAGCGGGTGCCGATGCCGTGGGGATACTCGACACCACCGAGGACGATCGGCTTGTCGCGGATGGTCCGGCCAGCGCGCGGCGTACCGCGACGCTGCGAGAGGCGCTCGAGGCCGATCTCCTCGACCCACATCGCACCGGCCGGAGCCTGCCGGCCGCGCAGTGCTGCGGCGCCGGCGTCTTCCTCCGCCGCAGGCGCCCTCGCCCACGCGACTACCGACAGAGCGATCGCCGCTAGCAAGCGCCTCATGAGCTGCGAGCCGATCCCGTGCGCGACAGTGCTGCCGCTAATATAATCAGCTCGTATACGATCTACAATCTGCGACATACGGCTCCGAGGCTCCATGGCAAGAACGATCCGGATCGAACGCCGCTCGCTGGCGACGCAGGTGGCCGAGGCACTGCGCGAGCTGATCATGTCGAACACGTACAAGCAGGGACAGCAGCTGCGGCAGGACGACATCGCGAAGCGCCTCGGCGTCAGCCACATTCCGGTGCGCGAGGCGTTCCAGCTGCTCGAAGCCGAGGGGCTGATCACCAACGTTCCCTACAAGGGCGCGGTGGTCACGCGGCTGTCCGAGAGCGAGATCGAAGAGTACTTCGACATCCGGGCGACGCTCGAAGTCGACCTGCTGCGCCGCGCGCTCGGCAAGATCAAGCCGGAGGCGATCGCGCGCGCCCGCGAGATGGTGGCGAAGATGGACACCGCGCCGCCGGTGCGCTGGGGCGAGTACAACTGGAGCATGCACGAAGCGCTCTACGAAGCGGCCGCGCGGCCGATCACCCTGGAGTTCGTCCGCAAGATCCACGACAACCTCGACCGCTACGTGCGCATCCAGCTGTCGCTCGCGGAAGAAAACCGGCAGCGGGCGCACAAGGAGCACATCCAGCTGATCGACCTGTGCGAGGCGCCGGACCGCGCGAAGGCGCTCAAGCTGCTGTCGACGCACATCAACGGCGTTCGCGACGACCTGCTCAACCATCTCAAGCAACACCCGACGAAGTAGCCCGCCATGCCGAACGACGCGCTGGTCATCGGCGGCGGCATCGTTGGCCTGAGTTGTGCGTTGAATCTGCAGCAGCACGGCATGCGCACGACGCTCGTCGATCTTGCCACGACGCCGCGACCGGCTTCCTGGGGCAACGCCGGCCACCTCGCGACCGAGCAGGTCGAGCCGCTCGCTTCGCAGAAAACCCTGCGCAGCTTTCCGCAACGGCTCTTCTGGCGCGGCGGCGCGCTCTCGCTGCCCGCAAGCGCTCTGCCTGTGTGGCTGCCGTTCGCGTTGCGCCTCATCCGCAGCAGCACGCCGGCGAGGTTCGAGACCGGCGCCAGCGCCTTGCGCTTTCTGCTTCGCGAGGCGCTTCCCGCGTGGCATCGGCTCGCCAAAAGCGCGCGCGTCGAGCACCTGATCGCTGAAGATGGACACTTCGTCGTGTGGGAAACGCCGGCGGGTGCTGCAGCCGGCCGCGCCGCCTGGACGCGCACGGATACGGGCACGGCAACTTTCCGCGATGCGACGCAAGAAGAGATCGCAACGCTGTCGACGCAAATGTCGGCGCCGATCGCCGGCGCCATCCGCTTCCAGGGCACGGGTCAGGTGCTCGATCCGGGCGAGCTCGCGGAAGGCCTGGGCGAAGCTCTCGGACTGTGCGGCGGCACGAGGCGCAGTGCACACGTGCGCAAGCTCGCGATCAAAGGCTCGACTGCGTCCGCAATGCTCGATGACGGCCAGCTGCTGCACGCCGACGTTCTCGTGATTGCCGGCGGGGTCGCGTCGGCGGCCCTGCTGCAGCCGCTCGGGTATCGCGTTCCGATCATCGCGGAGCGCGGCTATCACATTCAGTCCGCGAACACGGACTGGCCCGTCGGCTTGCCGCCCGTGGTGTTCGAGGAGCGTTCGATGATCGTCAGTCGATTTCGCTCCGGGTTGCGCGCAGCGAGCTTCGTCGAATTCAACCGCGCGCACGCGCCTGCCGATGCACGGAAGTGGGCACGGCTCAGGAGTCATGTCGCCGCGCTCGGCCTGCACTTTCACGAGCCGAGCAGCGAATGGCTCGGCGCGCGGCCGACGCTGCCGGACTACCTGCCCGCGCTCGGCCGCAGTCGCCGCGTGAACAACCTGCTCTACGCCTTCGGTCACCAGCACCTCGGACTGACGCTCGCGGCAGTCACAGGCGAGCTGATCGGGGCGTTGGCGCGCGACGCGCCAACGGACCTCGACGTCACGCCGTTTGATCTTGAGCGGTTCCTCTGACGAGCACGCTGCGCGCGCGGCCGTACAGCACATAGACCGCGATACCCAGCAGATTCCACAGGCAGAAGCGGGTCAGCGTCTTCGACGGCAGGCTGAACAACAGATAGATGCAGCCGACGATGGCGAGCGTGCCGACGACCATCGGCCACGGGCAGCGGAAGATGCGCGGCAGCTCGGGCGAGCGCTTGCGCAGAATCATCATGCACGCCGCGACCGAAATGAACGCGGCCAGCGTGCCGGCATTCGCGAGCTCGGCGATTTCATCGAGCCGCAGAAATCCGGCGAAGGCCGCGACGAAGACGCCGGTGATCGCCGTGATGAGCACCGGCGTTCCCTTGCGCGATGACACCACGCTGAGCCCGCGCGGCAGCAGCCCGTCGCGCGACATGACGAAGAAGATGCGGCTCTGCCCGTACATCATGACGAGGATGACGGAGGGCAAGGCGATGAGCGCGGCGAGAGCGATCAAGCGGGCGGCCAGAGGATGCTCGAGGGTACGCAGCACGAAGGCCAGCGGCTCGCCCGATCCCGCGATCTGCGCATGATTGACGGCGCCGACTGCGGCGACCGCAACCAGGATGTAGATCGTCGTGCAGACCGCCATCGAGCCGATGATGCCGATCGTCAGGTCGCGGCCGGGGTTCTTCGCTTCCTCGGCCGACGTCGCGACCGCGTCGAAGCCGTAGAAGGCGAAGAACACGATCGCCGCAGCCGCCATGACGCCGCGCGTAACGCCGTGCGAGTCCGCCGCGCTGCCGAACCCGTGCGGAGCAAAGGGGGTCATGTTGCTCGCATCGAAGTCCGGCAGCGCGAGCAGCACGAACGCCGCGAGCGCGGTCAGTTTGATCACCACGAGAATGATGTTGAGCGTCGCGCTCTCGCGCGTGCCCGAGATGAGCAGTCCGGCGACGGCGAGCGCCACCAGCACGGCAGGCAGATTGATGATTCCGCCGGCGTGCGGTCCGGATAACAGCGCAGGCGGCAGATGCAGACCCGCGGCCTGCAGCCAGCCGACGAGATAACCCGACCAGCCAACTGCCACGGTGCTGCACGCGAGCGAGTATTCGAGGATCAGGCTCCAGCCGACGATCCACGCAGGCGTCTCGCCGAGGACCGAATACGTATATGTGTACGCACTGCCGGCCGTCGGGATCAGCGTTGCAAGCTCGGCGTACGCGAGCGCCGCGCAGGCACACACTGCACCGGCGATGATGAACGCAAGAATGACTGCCGGCCCCGCGCGGTCCGCACCGACTCCCGTCAGTGTGTAGATGCCCGTGCCGACGATCGCGCCGACGCCGAGCGCGACGAGATGCGGCCAGCTGAGGGTCTTCTTCAGCGTTCGACCCGGCTCGTGCGGCCCGCGGATCTCCAGCGGCTTGCGCGGACCCAGAATGCCTTGCGTCACGTCTCCCCCGGAGCGGCGCTCACAGCGCGCGCTGATAGATCGTTTTACTTTGCGTATAGAAAGTGCGAGCGGCGCGCCCTTGCTCGCGTGGACCGTAGCTCGATGCGCCGCTGCCGCCGAACGGCGCGTGATAGTCGACGCCGGCGGTGGGCAGATTGACCATCAACATTCCCGCCCGCGCGCGCCGCTTGAACTGCTCGGTGTGCAGGAGCGAGCGGGTGCAGATTCCTGCGGACAATGCGAACGGGCTGCTGTTCAACAGCGCGATCGCTGCATCGAAGTCGTCTGCGCGAAAGATACCCGCGACGGGTCCGAAGATTTCTTCCTGCGCGAATTTGCTGTCGGCAGGCAGATGATCGAACAGCGTCGGCGGATAGAAGCAATTCGGCATCTGTTGCGCGCTGCCGCCGAACAACGGCCGCAGCCCCGCGGATTCGAGTTGCGCGACCTGGCGCGAAACGAGGGTCTTCTGGCGAGGCGCTGCCAGCGGACCGACCTGAGTCGCGGGGTCACGAGGATCGCCGATCTTCAGACTCGCCGTTCGTTTGCGGAGCGCGGCGATGAGCTCGTCGGCAAAGCGAGACTCGACGATGATGCGCGACGTGGCCGTGCAGCGCTGGCCGGCGGCGAAGAACGCGCCGTTGATTGCTGTATCGACGGCGTTGTCCAGATCGGCGTCGGCCAGCACGACCAGACCGTTGACGCCGCCCATTTCGAGCTGCACACGCCGGCCGCGGCTGGCCGCTGCCATGCGCACCTGCCCGCCCGTCGCGGCCGAACCGGTGAAGGTGATGGCTTCAATACCGTCGGCCTCCACGACCGCACGTCCAGCAGCGCCAGCGCCGAGCAGCATGTTGACGCTTCCCGCTGGCAAGCCGCCGCCAGCGATGGCGGTCATCAGTACGTCCGCAGTCGCAGCGGAAATCTCCGAAGGCTTCCACAGCACCGCGTTGCCGAACGCGATCGCCGGAGCGATCTTCCAGGCGGGGATCGCGATCGGAAAATTCCATGGCGTGATCGCTGCGATCACGCCCACCGGCGCGTAATCAACTTCAACCGTCGCACCTGGACGTGTCGATGCATAGCGCTCACCGACGTTGCGGAGCGTCTCGCCGGCGAAGAAATCGAAGATGCGCGCGGCCCGGGCGACCTCGCCCTTCGAGTCGCCGAGAGTCTTGCCCGTCTCGCGCGCGATGAGCAGACCGATGCGTTCGACGTCAGTCATGAGCGCGCGACCGATTCGCGACAGTGCATCCGCGCGTGCTTCGATCCCCGCGGCTTCGAGTGCGCCGACAGCGCCGCGTGCTGCCGCGCTCGCCTCGGCAACCAGGCCTGCGTCCGCTTCGGGACCCAGCACCACCAGATCGTCCGGCACCGCCGGATTGCGCTGTTCGAATGCGACCGGTCCACGACGCGCGTGGCCAGCGATCGAATGTGCGAGCGTCAGAGTTTCTGTCACGAGCGACTACGCTGCCTGCCGCGTCGGACGCATCTTCGCGCACCGCTCGACTCGCGCAATCACGTCCGCACGGCGCTCCCCCGTCAGCGGCATACGCGGCATGCGCACGCGCTCCGAGCCGCGACCCATGACCTGCTCGGCCAGCTTGATCGACTGCACCAGGTCGTGCTCGGCATCGAGATGCAGCAACGGCATGAACCAGCGATAGATGCGCCGCGCTTCGATACAATCGCCGCGCTGCGCCGCGCGCATCAACGCCACAGACTCGCGCGGGAAGGCGCTGGTCAATCCCGACACCCAGCCGTTCGCGCCGAGCAGCAGCGCCTCGAGCGCCACGTCATCGAGCCCGGCCAGCAGCGTGTAGCGCTCGCCGAAGGCGTTGATGATGTCGGTGAAGCGTCGCGGATCGGGCGCGCTTTCCTTGACTGCGACGATGTTGGGAATCTTCGCCAGCTGCTCCAGCGTTCCCAGCTCGATCGACACGCGATACGCGGGAGGATTGTTGTAGAGCATGATCGGCAGCGACGTCGCTTCCGCAACTGTCTTGAAGTGCGTGTAGAGCTCGTCCGCTGTCGGCACGTACACCATTGCGGGCAGCAACATCAGCGCATTCACGCCGATCCTCTCCGCGTCGCGCGCAAACTCTACGGCGCGATCGGTGGAAAGCTCGGAAACGCCCGCAACCAGCGGCACGCGTCCGCCGACCGACTCGACTGCCGTGACCAGAGCAGTCCGCTTCTCCTCCGGTCGCAGTGAGTTGTTCTCGCCGACCGTGCCGAGCAGCACCAGGCCATCTACGCCATCATCGACCAGCGCTGTGAGCGTGCGCCGGCACGCAGGAAGGTCGAGCGAAAAGTCGGCAGCGAACTGCGTCGTCGCGGCGGGGTACACGCCCTGCCAGAGAGAGTGAGTCACGGGGATACTCCAGTGGGCTGCGAAGGATTCTCGCCGCCGTCAGCAATGAACTTGGCCATGCGCTCCGCGAGCACCGGCAGCGGCACTGCGCCGAGCGCAAGGATCGCGTCGTGGAACTTGCGCTGATCGAACTTCGGACCGAGCGCCTGCTCCGCCTCGCGACGATGGCGGAGGATCTGCATCTGCCCGAGCTTGTACGCGACGGCCTGCCCGGGCCACGCGATGTAGCGGTCGACTTCAGTCGTGATCTCGTGCTCGGAGAGCGGCACGTTGTCCTTCATGTACGCGAGCGCCTGGTCGCGGCTCCAGCCGTAGTGATGGATACCGGTATCGACGACGAGTCGCGCCGCGCGCCAGATCTCATACGTCAGCTGGCCGAACTCTTCGTATGGCGTCTCGTAGATGCCGATGTGGCCGCCGAGCCATTCCGTGTACAGGCCCCAGCCCTCGCCATAGCCCGAGAAATACTGCTCCTTACGGAACCCGGGCTGCTCGGGCTGTTCCAGCGCCAGCGCCGCCTGGAAGCTATGACCCGGCGTGCACTCGTGCAACGCCAGCGCCGGCAACGTGTACAGCGGGCGCGCCGGCAGGTTGTACGTGTTGAACATGCAATTCTCGAGTCCGCCGCGACCGCCGGTGTAGATGGGCGCGAGGGAGTCGGGCACGGGGATGACGCCATGGCGATAGCGCGGCAGGAAACCGATCGTGTCCTTGAGCTTGCCGTCCATCTTCTTGAGAACGTACGTAGCGTCGGCGAGCAGCTCGTGCGGCGTCTTCGCATAGAACTGCGGATCGGTGCGCAGGAACGTCATGAACTCGGGCAATGTGCCCTTGAAGCCCGTCTTCTGCATCGTCGCCTGCATCTCGCCCTTGATGCGCGCGACTTCGCTCAGACCGATCTGATGAATCTGTTCCGCCGTCAGGTCGAGCGTCGTGAACTTCTCGATCATCGCCTGGTAGTAAGCCTTGCCGTCCGGCAGCTTCTCGGCGGCGAGCGTGGTCCGCGCCTTGACGAGATACTCGTTGCGAATGAAGTCGAGCAGCTTCGAGTACGCAGGCACGAGCGCAGCGATGAGGCTGCGCGCTTCGCTGCGCATCGTTTCCTGCGCGTCCTGCGGGATCGAAGACGGCATCATCGTGAATGGCAGATACAGCGGGTTGGTCTCATCCGCCTGCAGATACGGCTCGATGGTCTTGTCTCGACCCGTGACTGACACCTTCGGCACGGTAAAGCCGCGCTTCAGGCCGGCGCGCATGTTGACGATCTGCTCGTCGAAGTAGCGCGGTGCGTCGCGCAACCGGCCAAGATAGCGACGATACTCTTCCGCGTTGCTGAAGCCTTCGCGTGGCGTAAAGCCGGTCCAGAAGAACGTGTCGGCGTTGAACGGCGCCTCGTACGTCTTGTAGCGGACGTCGACGACCTCCTCATCGATCACGGCGCGGAACACCTGCGCATTGATCTTCTCCTGCGGCGACAACTGCGCGAGCGGAATCCTGTCGAGCTCGGCGAGCGTCTTTTGCCAGTATTCGAGCCGCCGCTGCTGCGTGGCTGCATCGACGCGGGGCAGATGATCGTCGGCTGCATGGCGTCCGAATTCACCGGGCACGCGCGCCTCTTCCTTCTGTCGCCATTCCCACTCGGCGTCGTACAGCGCCTTGAGACGCCGATCGGCTTCGTTCGTCGCGGTTTGCGCGACGAGCGCAGCGGGCGCCGACAACAGGACCGCGAGCACGAGCGTGCGAACGTGAGTAGTGGTCATGAGGCTCACCGGGATAGGTCGACGGTCTCGATCTTCATCGGACCGGGTGGGATGTTACGTTGCGCCTTCTGCTTCGCGACCATGTCGCGCAGCTCTGCGCGCAGCTTGCGCGCGTCGTAGATGATGCCGTCCTTCACCGTGTAAGCGACGCCGCCGACACGCTCCACCTGGCCGGTGGCGTCGTTCAGCCTGATCGTGCCGGTGCCGAACAGCAGCTTCAGGTTCTCGAGCGGATTGCCCTGCACGATGACGAGGTCGGCCTTGCGACCGACGCGAACCGTGCCCACATGGTCTTCATGACCCAGCGTGCGTGCGCCCGCCTGCGTCGCGGCGTGGATGACTTCGAGCGGGCTGAAGCCGGCTTCACGCAGCAGCTCCATCTCCTGCACATAGCCGAACCCGTAGAGGTTGTAGATGAAGCCGCTGTCGCTGCCGACCGTGACCGTGCCGCCGCGGTTCTTGTACTCGTTGACGAACTGCATCCACAGCCGATAGTTCTCGCGCCAGGCCATCTCGTGCTCGGTCGTCCAGTCGTACCAGTACGAGCCATGATTGGCGCGGCTCGGGCGATAGAAATCCCACAGCGCCGGCAGCGTGTACTCTTCATGCCATTGCGCACGGCTCATGCGCATGAAGTCGCGGCTCGTGAGATACGCGGTGAACGTCGGGCTGAGCACGAAGTGGCGCTCCAGCAGCTCGTCCATCACCTTGTTCCAGGTCGGTGACCCCGGCGCGGCCGCTTGCCGCCACAGGCGCCCAGCTTCGCCGAAGCGCATCTGCTCGTCGTTGTTCACGTACGAGCTCGGCCAGTCCTGGACCGTACGGTCCGTGAACATCGCTTCCGGCAAACCGTACCAGTGCTCCATCGAGTCGAGCCCGTGCGCGGCAGTCTGCAATACGTTGCCGTAGGCGACGGAGCCTTGCGAATGGTGCATCGTGGTGGGCAGCCCGAGCTTCTGGGCCTCGTCCAGCGCCGCGAACAGCACGTCCTGCTCGCCCATCATGAACTTGATGCCGTCGGCGCCGCGCTTCTTCGCCTCGCGGATCGCGCGGCGTGCAGTCTCGACGTCGTTGGGGAGCGAGCCGAGGATCTCGTGGAAGAACGGGTACACGTCGATGCGCGGCGCGACGATCTCGTTGCGCGCGCTGCGCTGTTTGATCCCGACGAGCCATTCGATCGGACGGCGGCCGCCGAGCTCCCGCACGGACGTGACGCCATGCGCCATCCACAGCTTCAATATGTACTCGGAGGGAACCTTCTGCTCGTCCGCCAGGCTGTGCAGATGCACGTGCGTGTCGACGAAGCCAGGCAGGACGTAGTAGCCGGTGAGATCGAGCTCATAGTCGCCGGGCTCGGCGCGCTTCTGCGCATCGATCGCGTGCGGCGCGCCGATGGAGCGAATCTCCGCGATGCGATCCTGCGACAGCACCAGATCGAAGGGCCCCTGCGCCGGCGCGCCCGTTCCATTGACGATGGTCACGTTGCGCAGAACCACGCGCGCATACGGCCCGAGCCCCTCGGTGCGCGCCGGAATCGGATCGTCGACCGGCGCCTGCGCGGCCCACGCCGGAGCAACGAGCAGCAACGTCAGCCAGACCAGGATTCGACGCATCGAGACGCTCATGGGCAGAATAGTATACGAGATACTATATATATGACCAAGAGCAGAATTTCAGCGCCGCGCCCGCTTCCTCGCCGCCGCCGGCCTGCTCTGCTCCGGCCGCAGCGCTCCACGCAGATCCGCGAGCGTGTGTTCGAGATGCTGGGTAATCAGTTTGCGCACGCGCGCCTCGCGCCGCTTGCTCCAGGCTTCCAGCATCTCGTGATGCTCGGCCTCGGCATTCAGGAACCGCCCCTTCGGCTCGAGATGCTTGCGCACGTAGCGATCCGCGAGGACGTGCAGCCGCGCCACGATATTGGTCGTCACCGTCCGGCCGCCGGGACGCACCAGCGCGACGTGAAATGCGCGATTCAGCTCGCCAACCGTCGGCTTTTGAGCAGCGGCATCGATGTCGAAGGCCGCGAGCGCCTGACGGGCCCGCTCGCGGTCGGCATCGTCGGCTCGCAGGCACGCATACGCGGCGGCGTCCGGTTCGAGCTTGATGCGCAGCGCGTAGATCTCCTCGGCTTCCTCCGGCGACATCGGCCGCACGAAGAAGCCGCGATTCGCGTACGACACGACCAGGCCGTCCTGCTCCAGCCGCGCCAGCGCTTCCCGTAACGGGATCTTGCTGACTCGCAGCTCCGCGGCCAGCGCGTCCTGCCGGATCGGCACGTCGGGAGCGATCGCTCCCGACAGGATGAAGTCGCGGACGACATCCACCAAGCGGTCGGACAACGTGCGGATATCAAGCTGGACCGAGCTCATGAACTCACCCTGACGGTACGGTGCGCTCAGATTACTTGAAATCCGCGCCAGAACGGATCCGCATCGTCGATCCACAGCGTGTTCAGGCCAGTCGCGATCGCCGAGCCTTCGATCGACGGCACGATGGCTGCCTGCCCGGCGAGCTGCACCGCCTCCTCCACCCGGCCGACGAACCGGCTGCCGATGTAGCTCTCGTGCACGAACCAGTCGCCCGGCCGCAACTTGCCCTTCGCTGCCAGCTGGGCCATGCGTGCGCTCGTGCCGGTGCCGCAGGGGCTGCGATCGATTGCGCCCTCGCCGTAAAACACTGCGTTGCGCGCATCCGCACCCTCGCCCTTCGGCCCGTCCGCCCAGAGCACGTGACTGACGCCGCGGATCGACGGCTCCAGCGGATGCGCCGGCTCGACCTGCTCGCGCACGCGCGCACGGACCTGCCGGCTCAACTCGATGAGCCGGCTCGCGCCCAGTGCGTCGAGCCCGACGTACGGACCCTGGGGCTCGATGATCGCGTAGTAGTTGCCGCCGTAAGCGATATCGACTCGGAGCTCACCGAAGTTCGGCAGAGCGACGCGTACGTCGCTGGCGAACAGATGGCTCGGAACGTTGCGGATGCGGACAGACGTAACACGCGCGCCCTCGCTCGCATACGTGACCTGCAATAGTCCCGCCGGCACCTCGACTCGCAGCTCGCCCGGGGTGCGCGGCCGAATGAGCCCATGCTCGAGACCGAAGGTGAGGATGCCGATCGTTCCATGGCCGCACATCGGCAGGCAGCCGGTGGTCTCGATGAACAGGATCCCAACTTCGGCGTCATCGCGCGTCGGTGGATACAGAAAGCCGCCGCTCATCATGTCGTGCCCGCGCGGCTCGAAGCACAACCCGGTGCGGATCCAGTCGAAGCGCTCCATGAAGTCGACCCGGCGCTGCGCCATGGTGGCGCCGCGCAGGAGCGGCGCCCCGCCCGCAACGAGCCGCACGGGATTGCCGGCGGTATGGCCGTCGATGCAGAAAAAGGTGGATCTCATGATCGGTCGAGCGCCGCCATCGTGGCGACGCTCGCCTCATACTCATCCCCCCTACGGGGATTTCCACGGCGCGGCTTCGCCGCACCTTTCGGTCAGAACCGCGCGCGCACACCGACGAAGTAGCGGCGCCCGATGACGTCGTACAACGTAACGTCGGTATTGGCATCGCCACCCCAGCTCGACGTCAGCAGTGGCGGTTGTTCGTCGAACGCGTTGTCGATGCCGCCGAACAGCTCCACCTTGTCGCCGATCTGCACGGTCGTCGCGAAGTCGACGTAGGTCACCGAGCCTGCCGTGACCGGCGTGCTGGCCGCGATGTTCGCGAGCGGCTCGAGCCCGGCGATGTACCGCACCTGCGTGCGCAACATCAACGGTCCGCTGCTGTACGAAGCCGCGAGCAGCGCCTTGAAGTCCGGCGAGCCGCCAGCGCCCTGCGCCGTGCACGAGCCGAAGAATCCTGCGCAGTCGATCGGCGCGGCGCCGACCAGCTGGCTCACGCGCTCGAACAGCCAGCCCGCGTTGAGCATCAGCGCCATGTTCGCGCCGCCGCCGATTGACATCGCATCCGGCAGTCCGAAGGTGTAGTCGGCGCTCAGGTCCACGCCCTTCACCGACAGCGATCCGATGTTGCTGTTGCTCGCGCGGACCTGGAACACCTGGCCATTGTCCGGCAGGCGCGTGATCGCGCGGCAGGGCTCGCTGTTCGCGTCGAGCAGCTGATAGCAAACGTCGAGCGTCGTCTGCGCATTGATCGTCGAGATCGCGTCTGCCACTTCGATCTCGTAGTAGTCCACCGCGAGATTGAAGCGATCGAGGAACGGCAGGCGCAGCACCGCACCGACGGTCCACGTCTCCGACGTCTCTTCTTTGAGGTCGGGATTGCCGCCGGACACCTGGGCGAAGCCGAGCGCCGCCTGCACGAAGTTGTCGATCTCGTCGGCCGGCACGCCCTGCTGCACGCAGAAATCCTTTTGCGCCTGCGAAGGATTGCGAACCGCGGCGCACGGATCGTTGCCGGGCGAGAAGCCTTCGGTGATCGGCGCGAACAGCTCATTGATGCCGGGCGCGCGAATCGCAACGTTGTACGCGCCGCGGAACCGCAGCCAGTCCACCGGACCCCACTCGAGACCCGCGCGCCAGGTGTCGACCGAGCCGAAGTTCGAATAGTCCGAGTAACGGATGGCGCCTTCCACGGCCAGGACGTCGGCGAAGGGCTGGTCACTGAGGATCGGCACGCGGACTTCGCCGAACGCCTCGGAGACGTCGTAGCCGCCGTCGGTGATGCCGCGCGATGCGGAGCCGTACTCTTTCGCCAGGTCGGTCGCTCCCGGCAGGAAGCGGTATTGGTCGTCGCGGTACTCGGCGCCGATCGCGACCGAGATCGGTCCGGCGGGCAACTTCAGAAATTCGCCGGCGAGCGAAGCGCCGGCCACCGAGCGTTCGAACTTGTCGGAGGACGAGCGCGCCGGCGAGATGAACGCTGCAGCCTCCGGGCTGATCGAGCCGATGCCGAACGGATTCACCGGCACGCAGCCGAGCACCTGGGTGACGCACACGACGTTGCCGGCAGTATCGGTCGTGGAGTTGAGTCCGAGCGACAGCCGTGCGGGCGACATCGTGCCATGCACGCTCTCGTCGGTGCGCGAGCGCTGATACTGCCCGAAGACGTCCCAGCGCCAGGTGTAGTCGCCCAGCGGGAAGTCACCGCGCAATCCGACTGTCGTGCCGATCGTGCTGCGCTCGAAGGCGAAGTTGCGCAGCCCCGTTTCACCGAAGCGCCGCGAAATGCCGCCGGCGATCCGCGCGTTGCCATCGCCGTCGGGATCGAAGATTCCCGGGTTGTCGACGAACAGCGCGCGCACGTCCGGCGTCAGCACCGGATTCGTCGCATAGTTCGGCACTTCGAAAAAGGGATTGGTGCCGGTGACGATCGCCAGCGAATCCGGGGCCTGCTGGAATTCGTTCTCGGCCAGCGCGTAGTGCACGTCGGCATACGCAGTGGCTCTTTCTCCGAGCGCGTAGTGCGCGAGGCCGGAGAACTGCGTGCGGTCGAGCGGCCGCAGCAGGTAGTTGCCGGCCGCGTAGTTGAAGAGAGTCTCCGGATCGCAATGACGCAGCACCTGGCCGCCCTCGCCGAAGCGGATCGAGCTTACCGGCGTGGTGCAGCCTTCCGGACCGGTCGGGATGACGCCCGGTCCGCCGCCAACATTCAGCGCCGCGATCTGCGCGGCGCTGAGGCTGACGCGTCCGCCCGGGATGTTGCCCGAGCCGCTGGGCCCGAGCGCAGCGTTGAGCGGCACGCGCGAGAATTCTCGGTCCTGCATCATCACCGGATCGCGCGTGGAGTGCGACGCGTACAGGGTGACGTTGCCGCGGTTCTCGTCGAAGTTACTGCCGAACAGCGCATCGTACTGCACCTGCTTGCCGTCGCTCTCCGACGTTTCACCGTACTGCGTCGACACCTCGAGGCCTTCGAAGTCGTCGCGCAGGATGAAGTTCACGGCGCCGGCGATCGCGTCGGAGCCGTACACCGCCGAGGCGCCGCCGGTGATGATCTCGACGCGCTGGACGAGCGAGGTCGGAATCGTCGCGAGATCGACGCTGCCCGCGCCGTTCGCCGGAATGAAGCGCCGGCCGTTGACCAGCGTCAGCGTGCGTTCGGCGCCGAGGCCGCGCAGATTCGCCGTGAGCACGCCGGAGCCACCCGCTGAATTCACGCTGGAGTTGTTGCCGGCGGAAAGCTGCGGCAGCTCGTTGATCGCAGCTTCGACTGTCGTGTCGCCGGAAAGCTGTACGGCTTCCTGGTTGACGACAGTCGTCGGACTCGGCGCGCTCAGATCGCTGCGCACCAGGCGCGAGCCCGTCACCACGACTTCCGCCAATGTCTGCGCCGTGTCCTGCGCCATCACGTATTGGGGCGCAGCCAGGATCGCCAGCGTCGCCATGCTTTTCAGGAGCGCGGATCCGCCCGGCTCCGCCTGCCTGCGCTCGCTCGAATGGAATTGCTCGTACATGTCATCCCCCTGTCGGTCTGCCAGTCCGCTTCGATCTGGTTGTTCTTATAATAGATCGTATACGAACTACAGTATCCTAAGTGAGCGACGTGTCAAGCGGGTCGGCGTGCGTTTTTGCCGCAACAACGGCGAGCAACCGCTGCCAAGGAATGACGACGAACTGACCCCGGCTCGATTGAAGCTCCCTATCGACTTCATGCAATCAATCGAATTCAACCCCGGCCGAGCCGACGGTACTCTGTCGACACATTCCCCATCCATGGAGTCGAGCATGTCGGCCAAGTCCAAGTGTCCCTTCCAGCACGGCGGCGGTACCACGAATCGCGACTGGTGGCCCCAGCAGCTGCGGCTCGATCTCCTGCACCAGCATTCCTCGAAGTCCGACCCGATGGGCCGGGACTTCGACTATGCGCGGGAATTCGCGAATCTCGATTTCGCGGCGCTGAAACGGGATCTGGCCGCGCTGATGACGGCTTCGCAGGACTGGTGGCCGGCGGACTTCGGTCACTACGGACCGTTCTTCATTCGCATGGCGTGGCACAGCGCCGGCACGTATCGCACCGGTGACGGTCGCGGCGGCGGCGGCCGCGGACAGCAGCGCTTCGCGCCCCTCAACAGCTGGCCGGACAATGCGAACCTCGACAAAGCCCGCCGTCTGCTGTGGCCGATCAAGCAGAAGTACGGCAGCAGCATTTCCTGGGCCGACCTGATGATCCTCGCCGGCAACGTCGCGCTCGAGACGATGGGCTTCAAGACGTTCGGCTTCGGCGGCGGTCGTCCCGACACGTGGGAGCCGGACCAGGATGTGTACTGGGGTCGCGAGACGACGTGGCTCGGCGGCGATCTTCGCTACGCGCACGGCTCGCACGGAGTCGAGAAGAAAGGCGCCGTGCTCCCTGCCGACGACGACGCCGACGGCGACATGCACTCGCGCAAGCTGGAGAACCCGCTGGCCGCCGTGCAGATGGGCCTGATCTACGTCAACCCCGAAGGCCCGGACGGCAACCCCGACCCGCTCGCTGCGGCGAAAGATATCCGCGACACCTTCGGTCGCATGGCGATGAACGATGAGGAGACCGTCGCGCTGATCGCCGGCGGCCACTCATTCGGCAAGGCGCACGGCGCAGCTGTCACCACTCACGTGGGCGTCGAGCCCGAAGCGGGTCAACTCGAAGCGCAGGGCCTCGGCTGGAGCAACAAGTTCGGCGCCGGCGCAGGCGCCGACGCGATCACCAGCGGACTGGAGGTCACCTGGACCACGACGCCGACGAGGTGGAGCAACAATTTCTTCCAGAACCTGTTCGGCTACGAGTGGCAGCTGACCAAGAGCCCGGCCGGTGCGCAGCAGTGGACCGCCAAGGGCGCGAGCACCACGATCCCGCACGCGTTCGACAAGTCGAAGAAGCTGCCGCCGACGATGTTGACCACCGATCTCGCGCTGCGCTTCGACCCGGCGTACGAGAAAATCTCGCGGCGCTTCCTGGAGCATCCGGAGCAGTTCGCGGACGCGTTCGCCCGCGCCTGGTTCAAGCTGACGCATCGTGACATGGGTCCGCGCGCGCGGTATCTCGGGCCGGAAGTTCCGCACGAAGAGCTCGTATGGCAGGACCCGATTCCGGCCGTCGATCATGCGCTGATCGATGCGAGTGACAGCGCTGCCCTCAAGAGCAAAGTACTGGCTTCGGGACTGACCGTTTCGCAGCTCGTCTCGACTGCATGGAGCGCGGCCGCTACTTTCCGCGGCTCGGACATGCGTGGCGGCGCGAACGGTGCGCGCATTCGTCTCGCGCCTCAGAAGGATTGGGCTGTCAATCAACCGGCGCAGCTCGCGCAGGTGCTGCAGACGCTCGAAGGCATTCAGAAGGCGTTCAATGCCGCGCAATCCGGCGGCAAGAAACTATCGCTGGCCGATCTGATCGTGCTGGCGGGCTCCGCCGGCGTCGAGCAGGCCGCGAAGAATGCGGGCTTCGACGTGCAGGTCCCGTTCACGCCGGGACGCACGGATGCCACGCAGGCCCAGACCGACGTGGAGTCCTTCGCAGTACTCGAGCCGATCGCCGATGGTTTCCGCAACTACCAGAAAGCGACGTACGCGGTGCCGGCCGAAGCGCTGTTGATCGACCGCGCCCAGCTTCTGACGCTGACCGCGCCCGAGCTGACTGTACTCATCGGCGGCCTGCGCGTGCTGGGCGCGAACGTCGGTCAATCGAAGCACGGTGTCTTCACGCAGCGGCCCGAAGCGCTGACCAATGACTTCTTCGTCAACCTGCTCGACATGGGAACGCAGTGGCAGCCCACGTCGCAGGACCTGTTCGAAGCGCGCGATCGCAAGACGGGTGCAGTGCGCTGGACGGGCACCCGCGTCGATCTGGTGTTCGGCTCCAACTCGCAGTTGCGAGCCCTGGCCGAGGTCTACGCCAGCGCTGACGCCGAGCGGAAGTTCGTGGAGGATTTCGTTGCGGCCTGGCACAAGGTGATGAACCTGGATCGCTTCGACCTCAAGACCTGACGGCCCCGGAGGCAATTTTCGGGTACAAGTTCACGCACGCAGGGGTCGGTTCGTTTACGATTCCGACCTCCCCCTGCCACGGCCGTGCTGCGCCCTTGTCATCGCTGAGCTCGCCATTGCGTCGTCGGATTCGCCTTGCGGCGGCCTGGATGCTGTTTGCGCTCGGGATTGCGGCAGCCCAGGGCGCGACGCCCCCGAATCCCGCGCAGGAGCTGGTCGATCGGGCGTGGGCCGCTGCGCGCACCGATCCCGGTGCCAGCAGCCGCGATGCGTACGCAGCTCTCGAGATCCTGGGCCGCCAGCCCGACGTCGACCTGGAAATCCGTGCGCGCTTGCTCCTGTGCGACCACCTGTCGGAAAGAGACCAACCTGCGGCGGAGCAGCAGGTCGGCCGGGCGCGCGAGCTGCTGGCGAAGGCCACCCGCAAGGGGCTCCTTGCCGGCGTGCTCACCTGCGAAGGCACGATCCGCGAAACCGCCGGCGACAACGCACACGCGCGCGCGCTCTATGAGCAGGCTGTGCAAGTCGCTTCGGGGACGCCCGACGATGAGATGCTGGCCGGCGCGCTGTTCTCGCTCGGCTATTTGCGCGGCCTGCAGGGTCAGTACGCCGCGGGTCTCGCCGACCTGAAGCACGCCGCAGCGATCTTCGAAGAAATCAACCTGCCAGACCACGCGCTCACCGCGCTCAACGGCATCGCCATCCTCTACAACCGGATGGGCGACTACGCCCAGGCCATGCATATCTATAGTCGCGCGCTCAAGGCGCAACGCGATGCCGGCATGCGCCGCGAAGAGGCAGTCACGCTGCACAACCTCGGGCGCGCGCACGAGAACCTGCTCGAATGGGATGAGGCGCAGAAATCGTTCCAGGAATCCTTCGAGATCAGCCGGGAGTTGACCTACGCGCGCGGCGAAGCCTACGCGTTGCGTGGCCTGGGTGCGGTCGCGAATGCGCAAGGCGATCCGGCCGGCGCATTGACGACGCTGGAGCGCGCGAGCGCGCTGCAACGGCAGACGCCCGATGCGCGCCTCAACGCCCAGATCCAGCTTGCCCGCGGGATCGCGCTCCACAAGCTCGGCCAGCTGAATGCGAGCGCAAGAGCACTCGAAGAAGCGCTGAAAGTCTTCCAGCAGGCCGATTCTCTCAACGAGCTGCGTGCCACGTATGCGGAACTGGCCTCGGTGCAGGGAGAGAGCGGTAACTGGCGCGAAGGCTACGCGTACCTCGCCAAGTCGCAGGAGACGGCCGAGCGGCTGTTCCGCAATCAGATCGATCAGCGCTTCACCACGCTGAAGGTGGAGTTCGATACCGCGAGCAAGGAGAAAGAGAATGCCTTGCTGGTGCGCGAGAACGAAGCGAACCAGAAGGCCCTGAACCAGGAGCGCCGTGCGCGACGCCTGCAGGCCGCAGTGATCGCGCTCACCGTAGTGCTCGCTGCCCTGCTCGCGACGCTCGCGATCCATCAGTGGCGCACGACGCGACGCATGCACGCGCTCGCCATGACCGATGAGCTGACGGGCGTGCCGAATCGCCGCTCCGTGCTGGCGCGGCTCGAACCGCTGGTCGTCGCCCCGAACGAACACTGCCATGCGCTGCTCATCATCGACATCGATCATTTCAAGCGCATCAACGACGAGCACGGACATCCGGAAGGCGACGAAGCGCTGAAGCTCGTGGCTGCACGCCTGCGCGCAGAGGTGCATGAGCCTTCTTTCATCGGCCGCCTGGGCGGCGAGGAATTCGTGGTCGTGGTGCCGGATTCGGACGCGGATGCAGGACGACAGATCGCGGAACGATTCCGTGAGAGCGTCATGACGATCGACACGCGCCGCTGGCTCGCAGACCGACGTCTCACCGTGAGTATCGGCCTGACAGTGTCGAAGCTTGCGGGCGATACGCCGAGCCACATGTTGCAGCGTGCGGACGCCGCGCTGTACGAGGCAAAGCGCGCCGGCCGCAACTGCGTCAAGCAGCAGCTCCCGGCGCAGGAGCCCAGTGCGGCTACTTCGACGTCGACTGGCCCAAGCGGCGTTGAGTACGCCTGACCAGCATCAGTGAACTGGCTGGCGCACGTCTTCCTGTCCGAGCCGAACACCGGGTTCCAGCTCGGCAACCTGCTGGCAGATGTCGTCAGAGGCCCGCAGCGCGAGGGCATGAGCGCAGACTTCATCCGCGGCGCCGCGTGTCACAAGGCGATCGATGCGTTCACCGATGCTCATCCGGTCGTCAAGCGCAGCCGCGCGCGCGTCGGTAGCGAGCACCGGCGCTTTAGCGGTGTGCTCGTCGACGTGTTCTACGACCACTACCTGGCGCGCACCTGGCAGCGTTACTCGCCCATCGCCCTCGAGGCGTACACCGCAGCGTTTTACGCCAGCGCCACACCTCATCTGCGCGAGTTGCCACCGGACGCGCGCGCGATGCTCGAGCGCATCATCAGCCGCGACCTGCTCGGCTCCTATGTTCGAGTGGATGGCGTGGAGCGTGCCATGCGCCGGATCTCGGCGTATCTCAATTCACGCTGGAAGAAGCAGCTCGCGCTGGAACAGGGCATCCGCGACCTTGTCGCCCAGGATGCCGCGTTCGCCGCTGATTTCGACGAGTTCTTTCCCGCCTTGCAGGCGCACGTCGCGAGCTGGACGGCGTCAGTCGGCAGGTGATCTTCGATAGATAATGCGGCCGTCGCGCACAACGTAGCGAACGGCGCCGAGCGCACGAACGCTGCGGGCCGGATCCTGATCGAGCACGACCAGGTCTGCAAGCAGGCCGGTCTCGATGCGCCCGAGTCGTCGCGACTCTCCGAACCTCGCGGCAGGCGCCGTAGTGAGCGAAGCAAGAATCTGGCGAAAGCTCATCCCTGCCGACGCCATCAGCATGTACTCCTCACCGGGATCGTAGTTGACGTAGCTGGCGTCCGTGCCGAACAGGACCGTTCCGCCGGAGTCGACCCACGACCGCAGCTCGGCGAGCTCGACATCGGCGAGCTGCTGCCGCGCCGACAGCCGATCGTGACGCATGAACTCCAGAAAGATCTTGAGCGTCGGGATCAGCGCCACGCGCTTCGCCTTCATCGCTTGCAACAACGTTGCGTCCCAGGGGGAATAGGGAGTCGTGTGCGCAATGATGTCCGCACCGCCTTGCACCGCAGCCAAGACGTCCGCAGCCGTGTTTGGATGGACAAAGACGAGCTTCCCACGCCGATGAGCGTCAGCTGCAATCGCTGCCAGCGCTCCGTCTGGCAGCACGGCACGCGAGGGTGCAGACATGAATACCTTGATCGCGTCCACGCCCTCCGCGAGCAACGCTCGCGTGCCGACGGCCGCATCGCTCGCGTCCGCCACTTCCAGGGCGGCGGGCTTCATCACGCCCAGAATACGCAGCACGTCGTCGGCCGGAATGCCTGGGTTCTGCGGCATCACGGCCTTGCCTGTCGAGCGGATCCTCGGCCCGGCCACTTCGCCGGATTCGATGCGGTCGCGAATGCGACGCGTGTTGGGCCAGTCCGATCCGAGATCGAAGACGCTCGTGAACCCATGTCGCGTCAGCATGTCCTCGATCTGCCCGGTGAGCTCGGCAGCCGGAATCCCAGCCGCATCGGCCCACTTTCGTTCGAAGAAGTGCACGTGACTGTTCCAGAATCCCGCGGTCACAGTCATGCCGGAGCAATCCACCACTTCGGTGCCGTCCGGTATGTGCAGCGCGCGGCCGGCGCCCACGGCGGCGATCTTTCCGTCTTCGATCAAAACGACGCCGCCCTCGATCGGAGCCTGCATTGGATCGACGTAGATCGTGCCGCCGACGAGCGCCAGCGGCTGCGTCGGCGCGGCCGGTGCGACCGCGGGCGCCCCCGCCATGAGCGCGACGGCAACAACTTGCAACAGCCTGGATTCCATACGCACTTCCATGGACGGATGGTGCTCGCCGGCGATGAGGATGGCCAGTGTCCTTGCCTTCCTCAGAACGTCCAGGTCACGCCGATCGAAACCAGATCGACCCAGTCGTCGCCATCGGCTTCGTCGTCGGCGTCGTCATCGAAGCCGAGCAGCAGCGCCTCGTATTCCAGTCGGATCGCGAGCTGACCGGCGCGATACTGAGCGCCGAGCCCGAACAGCGGATCGGTGTTGTCTTCGCTGACGTCGACGCCGAAATCGACCGCCGTGAGCGATCCGTCCCAGCGCGCGATTCCACCGCGCGCAAACAGGTCGAAGTTGCCGAGCGGCAGCAGACCGAGCGCCGAAACGCTGAACGCGCTGAATTCGCCGCGCAGGCGCACGCCGAGCACATCGTCCTCGGGCTGGCCGTAATCCTGATAGGAGGCCTCGACCGCCACCCATTTGAGAAAACGATAGCCCGCAGCGACCTTCACGCCGGTGTCGTCGCCTTCGAAGTCCGCAGAGGAGTTGGAGTCTTCGAGCTCGAGCGTCGCGCTGCCGACGCTGGCGCCGAGATAGAAGCCGAGCGGTGGATCATCCGCATACGCCGCGCTTGCGACCAGGAACAACAGTGCCGCGAGCGCACCACTCTTGGTGTGCTTGGAGGAAGTGTTCATACAGGTCCGTTGTGTTTAGTTATTGATACCCGCGTGCGCAGTCTACCTCATTGCGCGAGAGCTGCATCAAGTGTCCGATGGAAGTGAACGATCGCGCTCTCGAAGCGGCCGAAGACGAAACTCTCGTTGGCATCGCCGGCAATGCCCTGCTGGATCGCGCTGACGACGGCGCGGTCTTCGCTCGCACCGGTCTCGGCGAAGTGCGCATCGCGGGTCGCGGCCTCGAGCGCTTCCGCCGGGTCGCCGTCCCGGTTCGTCAATGAATACGCAACGACGTTGGTGCGATCGACGCCGAGCGGCTCGAGCACGAGCAGTACCGTATGGTTCGAGAGCACCGTGACCAGCGCGTTCGGAAAGATGTGATAGACGAACGTCACGAATCCCAGGACGCGCCGCTGCGACGGCGGCACGGCGGCCAGCTTCTCGATGCGGCGGAACGGGAACGTCACGCGGCTGTGCGGACCGATCTGCTCGATGACGTTGAGGTTGTCGAACCCGTACGGAAAAAAGCTCTCCGGATGCGTTGCGCGGATGTGATAGCCCTCGAGGAATCCTTCGAGAACGATCTTCCAGTTGGCTTGCGTCTCGCGGGCGCTCGTCGAGTAGAGCTTCTGTCCCGTGCCGACCAACTCCGGCAGGCCCGCGAGATCGGCCTGCGCTGCGGTCGGCGCCTGCGAAACGAACACCAGGCCATGCCGCTCGATCGCGGGGAGCGGCGCGAGGCCATGCTGTGACTTGTCGAGTCCCGGAAAGCCTTCGGCGTGCGGGATGTGCCGCAAGCGCCCGTTCAGCTCATAGGTCCAGCCGTGATACGGGCACACGAACGCATTCGCGCATCCGCTGTCCTTCGCGATGCGCATGCCCCGGTGCCTGCAGACATTGTGAAAAGCCCGCACCACCCCGTCCTGATCACGAACGACCAGGATCGGTCTGCCGGCCGCTTCGCGAGCGATGAAAGAACCCGCGTCGGGGAGTGCTACCGAGGGGCAGAACGCAGCGTAAGAGCGTCGCAATACCCGCTCCAGCTCCGCCTCGAGGCGTTGCGCAGAGCGGTAGTGCTCGACCGGCTCGCGCCACAACGCAGCGCCGACGTCCGTCGTGCGGTTCGCGATGTGCGACAGGACGCGCTCGGTAATCTCGTGATCGGTGAGTAACGCGGCCATGCCGCGCATTCTATCGCAGGCGGCGCTTCAGGAAACTCTCGCTCAGGAGCCAGGCCACATCGGCTGCTGCCGGATCGTAGGTCTTGCCTTGATTGAACAGCGGTTGAGCAAATGCGTGATCAGCACCCGGATAGACATAGACCTCCGCCCCTTTTCCAGCTGCGTCGGCTGCGCGCGAGAACGCCGCTGCATCCTCAGACGCGGAGCGCCCGTCCCGGGAACCAACAACAAGCAATGCAGGGCCGGCAAGCTGCTGCAGCTTCTGCGCATCCTTGATCGTTTCTCCGTACCACAACACGGTCGCGTGGACCGAGCTGTTACGCAGCGCAGCTGACAATGCGTGTTTGGCTCCCATGCTGAAGCCCATGACGGCAACAGGTCGGCCGCCGTCACTCAGCCACTTGATCGCCTCGTCGATTTCCCGCCCCGCAACGTCGTCGTGCACCGATTCGAGAAGTTTGCCGGCTTCTTCATGCGTGGTCGCACTGCGACCGCCGTAGAGGTCGACTGCCACGACGCGGTAGCCGTCTTTCGCGAGTCTGTCCGCTGCTTCGGTGTAGAACGGCGAGATCCCAAACCAGTCGTGGACCATGACGATGCCTGCGCCAGCGTCTTTCGGTCCATCCACGTACGCCGTGAACGGCTCAGAGGCAGCCGTCTGCAGTGTCGTAGCCGTTGGTTTCGCGAACAGCGGCGTCGTCGTGAACAGAAGCAGGACCATCGAGCAGAGGGTGGCGCGTTTCATCGGGTCTCCTGGCGGTTGAGCTTTGCGTGCGATCTCTCGTCAGGCCGAAGACCGGACCGCCGCCTGAAATATTGCATTTTGCCTGCGCCCGACGGTATCTGAATCGTAATGTCCGCCGGCTTGACAGCGTCGAGCGCGCAGGGGCATTCTTTGCTTCGGCAATGATTGCCTTGGCAAATACTTCATGGCACCCAAGCACTACGACGCGCGCACCTTCAGCTCCGCAGAAAGCGTCGGTTATCTGCTGAAGCTCTCCCACGCCCTGCTGCACGACGCGGCTGCCGCGGCCTTCGAGGGACACGACCTGAGCTTCATGCAGTGGCTGGTCCTGGTGAAGCTGCGTGAGGGCGTCAGCACCGTATCGGAGTTGTGCCAGATCATGTGGCACGACACGGGGGCGCTGACACGGCTCGTCGACCAGCTCGAGGAACGCGGCTACGTCGAACGGCAGCGCAGTACCGCCGACCGTCGCGTCGTGCAACTCCAGCTGACCGCTGCAGGGCGGCGCAAGACGACCGAGCTCATGCCGCTCGCGGTCGACCGCCTGAACACTGCCCTCTCGGGCTTCAGCAAGACCGAGTTCGACCAGTTCATGCGACTGCTCAAGAAGTTCATCGCGAGTCTCCGCAAGATGCAGCAGGCGCGCGAGGCTGCGGCGTCATGAGAATCGTCTCCTGCATTCTGGTCGCTCTGCTGCTTGCGGGCTGCGTCCTCCCGCAGCGCGAGGACCCGCACGGCACACCCATCGAGCAGCAATCTCTCGGCCTCGAAGGCGGCGCGTCGTTGCAGCCCATCGCGGACGACTGGTGGAAAGCATTCAACGATCCGCAGCTCGATGCCCTGATGGATGAGGCACTGCGCGACAGTCCGACCCTCGAGCAGGCGCTGGCGCGAGTGCGGCTGGCGCAGTCACGCACGCAGGCCGACATCGCGGCTCGCCAACCGCGTTTCGCCATCGATGCGGATGAAACGTGGCAGCGGTTCTCCGAGAACTACTACATCCCGCCGCCGTTCGCCGGCGACACGATGTGGATCGGTCAGGCGACCGCGAACATGCATTGGGACATCGACTTCTGGGGTCGGCAGGCAGCGCTGATCCGCCAGTCGCGCTCGCAGGCCGTCGCCAGCACGCTGGACGTCGCATCGGCGCGGCTTGCGCTCGCCGGCGCAATTGCGCAGGCCTACGTGGAGCTCTACAGATCGTGGGAGCTGGTCGATATCGCGACCCGAACGCAGGAACAGCGCGAACAACTGCTCAAGCTGACTCAGCAGCGAACTGCCGCGGGCCTCGACACGCAAATCGAGCTGAAGATCGCGCAGTCGACAGTGCCGCAGGCACGTGCGCTGCGTCTGCAGGCCGAAGCGGCCCGCGACATTGCAGTTCACAGACTCGCGGCGCTGGTGGGCGATGGCGCCAACCGGTATGCGCAGATCGGCCGGCCGAAGCTGACGCTCGATGCGACGCTGCCCCTCCCGGATCAGCTGCCGATCGATCTGCTCGCCCACCGCCCGGACGTGCGGGCTGCGCGTGAACGCATCGACGCTGCATCCGCGGGCCGCGCAGCGGCGCACGCCGCGTTCTACCCGAATGTTTCTCTGACTGCTCTCGTCGGCATGCAAGCCATTGGTCTCGATGAGCTGACCGAGAGCGGCAGCCGCATCTACGGCATAGGCCCTGCCCTGCACTTGCCGATCTTCGACGCGAAGCGACTCCGCGCCGCTTACAAGGGCGCGACGGCGGAGCTGGACGCCGCGACAGCAAGCTACAACGGCGTGGTGCTCGATGCCGTGCGCGAAGCCTCCGATCAGCTCACCCTGAATGCTTCGCTCGCGCAGCAAATCGCTGAAGTGAACGCAACGCTGGAGTCAGCGAGCAGCGCGCACGAGCTCGCCCAGCGTCGCTACGCCGCAGGTCTGACGACGCAGATCGTCGTCCTCGACGCCGAGTCGCGGGTGCTCGATGCACGCCGCGCGCTGGTGTCCGCCGACAGCAATCGCCTCCTCGCCCGCATGAATCTCCTGCTCATGCTGGGCGGCAGTTTTGATCCAGCCGTGCCGCTCGCGGCGGCCGG
This sequence comes from Steroidobacteraceae bacterium, assembly GCA_036004505.1. Lineage (GTDB taxonomy): Bacteria > Pseudomonadota > Gammaproteobacteria > Steroidobacterales > Steroidobacteraceae > Steroidobacter. The sequence continues at coordinate 20,797 of DASYRK010000126.1, read as the reverse complement.
CGCCGGAGCCCCACGATGAGCACGCCCGAACCCACCGTTACCGACGAATCCGCAACCAGCAAGCGCAAGCAACGGCTGCTGATTCTTGGCATTGCCGTCCTCGTGCTAGGCGTGGCTTATGCCGCGTACCAGTTCCTGCATGGTCGCTTCTACGAATCGACCGACGATGCATACGTCGCCGCCGACGTCATGCAGATCACCAGCGAGGTTGCCGGCACCGTCAGCAGCGTGCTCGTCGACGATACGCAGCACGTCGAGCGCGGACAGGTGCTCGTCGCGCTCGATCGCGCCGACGCGCAGATCGCATTGGAAGCCGCGCAGGCGGAGTTGGCGCGCACGGTGCGTCAAGTCCGCTCGCTGTATTCGCAGTCCGACGGACTGCGCGCGCAGATTCGCGAGCGACACCTGCTGCTCGACGCCGCGCAAGCCGATGTGCAGCGGCGCGAGCAAGCCGGCGATGGCGGCGCGGTGTCCGCCGAAGAACTTCAGCACTCGCGTGATCAGGTCGCACAGCTGCAGGCCGCGCTGACTGCAACGCAGGAATCACTTGCGAGCGTGAGCGCGCAGATCGACGACACGACGCTCGAAACACACCCGCAGGTGCTGGCCGCTGCGGCCAAGATGCATGAGGCCGCGCTGAATCTGAATCGTACGTCGATCGTTGCGCCGGCCGAAGGAACAGTCGCGCGACGCACAGTGCAGATCGGCACGCGCATCGCGCCCGGCGCCCCGCTGATGGCTGTGGTCGAGCTCTCCGGCGCCTGGGTCGACGCCAACTTCAAGGAAGTGCAGCTGTCGAGCATGCGCGTCGGTCAACCTGTCGAGCTGCACGCGGATCTCTACGGCGACGATGTCACCTTCCACGGTCACATTGCCGGCCTGGGCGCGGGCAGCGGCAGCGCTTTTGCAGTCCTTCCGGCCCAGAACGCGAGCGGCAACTGGATCAAGATCGTGCAGCGCGTGCCCGTGCGCATCGCGCTCGACCCCAAGGAGCTGGTCGACCATCCGCTGCGCATCGGCCTATCGATGAAGGCCACGATCGATCTGCACGACACATCCGGTCCGCTCGTCGCCAAGCAGGTCCGCGACACGCCGCTCAAGCTCGTGCAGGGAGAGGACCGCGCGAGCGCGAGCGCGATCGAGCGCCAGATCGCAGCGATCATCGACAGCAACGGCGGCGCGCACAGCACTGGACGCGGCGCCCCGTGAGCGCAACCGCGACGGCTGCCGCGCCGGACCTCGGCGCTTCTCGCGCGCTCGTCGCGACCGCGCTTGCGCTCGGCACCTTCATGCAGGTGCTCGACACCACGATCGCGAACGTTTCGATCCCCACCATCGCCGGCAATCTCGGCGTTTCCAGCGACCAGGGCACCTGGGTCATCACTTCGTTCGCGGTAGCGAACGGCATCTCCGTGCCGTTGACCGGCTGGCTCATGCAGCGCTTCGGCGTCGTCAAAGTGTTCGTCGCGTCCGTCGTCATGTTCACGGTCGCCTCGTTCCTGTGCGGCGCCGCCTGGAGCCTGTCTTCGCTCGTGATGTTCCGCGTGCTGCAGGGACTCGTCTCCGGACCGATGGTGCCCGGCTCGCAGGCGCTGCTGCTGTCGATCTTTCCTCCGCAGCGCAAAGGCGCCGCGCTCGCGATCTGGTCGATGACGACGCTGGTCGCGCCGATCATGGGACCGATCATGGGCGGCCACATCTCGGACAACTACGCCTGGCCGTGGATCTTCTATATCAACGTGCCCATCGGCGCGTTCTGCGCCTTCGTCTGCTGGCAGGGCCTCAAGCATCGCGAGACGCAGATCCGCAAAGTGAGAATCGACATCGTCGGCCTGAGCCTGCTGGTGGTCTGGGTCGGCGCGCTGCAACTCATGCTGGACACCGGCAAGGATCGCGACTGGTTCGCTTCGCCGCTGATCCGCGCCGAGGCGATCATCGCCGTCGTCGGCCTGATCGCATTCGTGATCTGGGAGCTCGGCGAGAAGCATCCGATCGTCGACCTGAGCCTGTTCCGCAATCGCAACTTCCTGGTCGGCTCGGCGGCCTTCTGTCTCGGCTATGCGATCTTCTTCGGCTCGGTCGTGCTGCAGCCGCTGTGGATGCAGAGCTGGCTCGGCTATACGGCAACCTGGGCCGGCCTGGTCGCGGCGCCCAGCGGCGTGGTGGCGCTGATGATCTCGCCGCTCGTCGGCAAGTATGTCGATCGATTCGATGCACGCCTGTTCGCGTCCATCGCCTTCGCCGGCTTTGCCGTGTCGTACTTCATGCGCTCCGGCTATACGGCGGATGCGAGCTTCTCGGCTTACGTGATGCCGTTGCTGGTCCAGGGCATCGGCATGTCGATGTTTTTCGTCGCGATGCTCAGCATCCTGCTCGATGGCGTCTCGCCTGAGCGGCTGCCGGCCGCTTCGGGCCTCTCGAACTTCATGCGCATCACGGCGGGCGCGTTCGCGACTTCGATCGTCACGACGTTCTGGGATCGCCATGCCGCGTTTCATCAGAGCCGGCTCGCCGAAGCGAGCAGCGTCTACGACGTTCCACTGCAGCGCACGCTCGACACCCTGCACGGACTGGGGCTGAGCGATCTGCAGGCGATCGCAGCGCTGACGCGGACGCTCGCCGGCCAGGCGTACCTCAAATCGGCGCTCGACTACTTCTGGATCAGCGGTTGGTTCTGCGTTGCGATGATGGCGTTCGTGTGGCTGACCCGCCGTCCCCAGCGCGCAGCGGTTGCCGCGGCGGATTGAGGAGACCATGACAACCATCGCCTTCATCGGACTCGGCAACATGGGCGTCGGCATGGCGCAGCGTCTGTTGCAGGCCGGTCATCAACTGCGCGTCTACAACCGCACAGGCCCCAAAGCGGCTGTGCTCGAACGCGCCGGAGCACGTCGCTACGACACACCGCGCGAAGCATGCACGGATGCCGAAGCCGTGTTCGCGATGACCGCGGACGACACTTCCTCCCGCTCCATCTGGTCCGGACCGGACGGCGTACTCGCTGCACGACTCGCGCCGCGCGCATTCGCGATCGAATGCTCGACGTTGTCGTACAGCTGGGTGATGGAGCTTGCAGGCCAAGCGCGGGCGCGTGGCCTTCGATACCTCGATGCGCCCGTGACCGGGCTTCCGAACGCTGCCGCTGCGGGCAAGCTAACGCTCCTCGTCGGTGCTGAAGCTGTCGATCTCGAGGAAGCCCGTCCGCTGTTGAATGTCATCTCCGAGCGGATCCTGCATTTCGGCGCTGTTGGCGCGGGAACGAGCTACAAGCTGATCGTCAACCTCATCGGTGCGATTCAGATCGCATCGCTGGCGGAAGGGATGGCTCTCGCGGAAAAGGCGGGCCTCGACCTGAAGACAGTGGCCGATGCAATCACGAGCAGCCAGGCGGCCAGTCCGCAGGTCGTCCGCAACGCACGTCGGATCGTCGACGACGATCACGATCGCAACGTCGTGTTCACGCCTGTCCTGCGACTCAAAGACATCGACTACGCGCTGCAACTGGCGCGTGAGCTTGGAATGCGCGCACCGTTCGGCCAGGTGGCGGCGGAACAGCTGCAACAACTCATCGACCTCGGTCACTCCCGCGTCAACGAGAGCAAGATCATCGAGGTCGCGCGACTTCAGAAGACCTGAGCCGGCAGCGACGTAAATCCTCTGAAGCGCGCGCGGCGTCCGCGTGCCGGTTCTCCGGACAGCTGCAGCGCCGGAAATCGTTGCACTGCGCGGGCGATTGCGACTCGCCCTTCCAGGCGTGCAACGGCCATTCCAGCGCAGGCGTGCGCGCCGGCGGCGAAGGCAAGATGTCGATTCGGTTGTCGCGCGATGTCGAACCGGTCCGGATCGGCAAACTCCTCCGGATCGCGGTTCGCAGCGCCGATGCACAGCGTGAGATATGTGCCGGGCTCCAGCACGACGTCACGGACGACAGCGCGCTCGACGACGAGCCGGTTGCCGAGCTGATTCGAGCTCTCGAAGCGCAGGCATTCCTCCACCGCTGTCGTGATCAGCTGCGGCTCCTTCAGCAATCGCTGCAGCGAATCGGGGTGCGTGAGCAGCAAATGCAAGCCGTTGCCGATGAGATTCGTCGTCGTCTCATGACCGGCGTTGAGCAGAAACACGCAGTTCTGCGCCAGCTCGGTTTCCGTCAGTTGATCGTCGCTGAGCAGGCGCGTGAGCAAGTCATCGTCGCCGCCCGGATGGCGGCGCCGATGCGCGATCAGCTCGCGCAGGTACGCGCAGAACTCTGTCACCGCGCGATCGCCGGCCGCGAGTTGCTCGCTGCTTGGGGCCGGCTCGAGCGCGCCGAGAATCGCCAGTGACCAGCCGCGCAACGGACCACGATCTTCACGCGGCACACGCAAGAGATTGCCGATCACCTCGACCGGCACGGCAGCGGCGAAATCGCCGATCAGATCGACGTCGCGCTGCGCCTGCATGCGATCGAGCAGCGAGTCGACGAGCGCCACCACATCGGGCTCCATGGCCTTGAGCACGTGCGGCGTGAGCGCACCGACGATCTGTCTGCGCACCCGCGTGTGATATGGCGCGTCGTTGAACACCAGGCTCGTCGTGTGATGCTCGTAGAGCGGCGAGCCGACGCCGAACTTCGGCGCAAACGCCTGCTTCTTGTCGGAGCTGAAGGCGGTGCGGTCGCGATAGATGCGGTCGAGGTCGGCGTAGCGGCTGAGGAAGTAAGTGCCGTCCGGACAGCGGTGCACCGGATCGAACCTGCGCAGCGCCGCGTAGCGGGGATACGGATTCGCGTAGAACGCCGCATCCAGCTGGTTCGGATCGAAAGCCTCGGCCAGCGCGCGCTGCTCGTCCACACTCGTCACGCCAGCAGGCTCTGCAGCAGGTCGACGATCGCATCGGGCTTCTCGACCTGCACGTTGTGTCCGGTTCCCGCGATCTCCACGGCTTGCGCCGAATGCGCGCGAAGGTCGGCGGTCGATACCATCGGGTCGCGCTCGCCGCGCGCCAGAACCACGCGCGATCGCGCACTGGTGACGAGCGAATCGAACGGCGCGCCCGCGACGCCAAATGTCCGCGGATCCTGCGACAGTCTCCAGCCCTCCTCGCCCTGCACGATGCCCCGTGCGAGCCATTCATCGCTCGGCGCGACTGCGGGATCGAGACCGGACACGCGTCGATAGCGCGCCCACGCTTCTTCTGCTGTCGCATACCATCGCGGCGCGCGACCGGCGAGCTCACGCGAGCCCTGCAGGTCCGCCTCCGACCACACGACCTTCGGCCCGACGCCGACAACGCCCGCGACCTCGACACCGAACCAGCGACTCGCGAGCGCGAGTCCGATGTACGCACCGAGCGAGTGGCCGATCACGAAGAGCTCTCGCGAGCCGCGAACGAGCTCCGCGACCTCCGCTGCGTACCCACCCACCGTGTAGTGACGTTGCCAGGCCGATGCACCATGACCACCGAGGTCCGGCGCGAGCGAGCTGCCGAGCGAACGCTGCTCGATCACCTGCCGCGCGCCGTTCCAGACCGCGCCCGTCGCGCCGAGGCCGTGCAGAAGCAGGATCGATCGTGTCATCGCTCTATTCCCCGCGCAGCCGCACCGACAAGCAAGTGACGCAGCCTTCCAGCTTCTCGTACTCGCTGATGTCGACGATGACCGGCTCATACCCCATCGCGGCGAATCGCTCCGCACTCCTGGGCGCGCTTGCCGCCATCAGCAGTCGGTTGCCACCGATCAGCACGACGTGCGCGCCGGCCGGCTCCGGCACGGAGACGAAATGCGGAAAAGCCGAAGCGTCGTCCATCAGAGGCTGGTAGCCGATGACGGCTCCGTTCGGCAATGCGGTCACGGCGCTCTTGAGATGCAGGACCTTTTTCACCGGCACTTCCACGACCGCTGCGCCCAGCGGCGCGAAGGTCCGGCGCAACTGCGCGACACCGTCGTCGTTCGTGCGATCGCTCCGGCCCACATAGATCAGGTCGCCGATCTTGAGGACGTCGCCGCCGTCGAGCGTTCCGGGCTCGCGGATGCGGGCGATCGCGTAACCGAGGCTTTCGACAGTCCGCTGCGCATCCACGACTTCCGGCCGGCGGCTCAGCGCGCCCGGGCGCGAGATCAGCGCGACGTTGCGGTAGACGACCATCGTGTCCTCGACGAACACGCCGTCAGGACAGTCGTCGGCCCGTGGAACCTCGATCGTCTCCCAGTCGTACTGCCCCAGCCGGGCGACATACTGCTCCCACTGCTTCACGGCTAGCGCGTAGTCGACCGGGACGCGCTCGATGTGATCGACGATCCCTTCGTGCAGACGCGGGCTCGGGCGGCGAACGAGTGCTTTGCGGCTCATGTACGGAACTCTACTACCGCGCGGACACCCATGACCAAGACTAACTTACTCACTGCAATTTTCTGGCTGCCAATGGCGGCTTCGAGCGCATTCGCGCATCCCGTTGCACAGACGGCGCAGGCCGTGCTTCGCGCCAACCAGGAGGCGATGGGCGACTTCCCGAAAGCAGGCACCCTGCGCGTGCAATACGCCGCCGAGGTGAACGGTCTGAAGGGAACGGCAACCTACACGATCGATCTCGCGACGGGCATGTTCATCGACGAGCTGAAAGCCTATCCGTTGAGCGGCACCGGCGGCTTCGACGGCAAAACGCCGTGGATGCGGGACATCTCCGGCGTCTCGATCACGCAGGAAGGCGGCGATCGCGTGACGGTCGCGGTCAACGAAGCCTATCGCGACGCGAACCTGTGGTGGCGTGCAGATCGTGGCGGCGCGCATGTGAGCTACATCGGTCGCGAGAAGGCCGACTCGAAGGAACTCGATCATCTCGCGGTGACTCCGCAGCGCGGCTCGCGCTTCGACGCGTGGTTCGACGCCGACTCGCACCTGCTCGTGCGAACCGCAGAGCCGCAGATGTTCTTCAGGACGCAGGAGCTCTACGACGACTATCGCCGCATCGGCAAGGTCAGGGTCGCGGGCTCGAGGCAGGTAGACTTCGGCAACGGGCCTTCGAACATTGAGAAGATGACTGCGCCGAGCGTCACGCAGGAGCCTGCTCGCCCGGCAAGCGCCTATGCGCGCCCAACTGCACGCGCGCCCGGCGGCGAACTTGTAGACGGCGCCATCACCGACACCGTTCCGTTTCGCCTGCTCAACAATCACGTGTATGTCGAAGCGATGGTGAACGGCAAAGGCCCGTACACATTCATCGTGGACACGGGCGGCCACACCCTGCTCTCGCCGCGCGTCGTCAAGGAGGTCGGGCTCGAGTCCGTCGGCGCGACGGAAACCTCCGGGGGCGGCGAGAAGACGCAGACCAGCGGATTCGCCCGCTATCGCGAGATCGCGATCGGCAAGGCGCGCCTGCGCGATCAGATCGGCTTCGCGACGGAAATCTACGACCCCTCCGTCGAAGGCATCCGGGTCGACGGCATGATCGGCTTCGAGTACTTCAGCCGCTTCGCCGTGCGGCTCGACTATGGCGCGCGCACGATGACGACCACGGACTTCGCGCATTTCGATGCGAAGGACGCAGGCACGGCTGTTCCGTTCAAGTTCTACGATCATCTGCCGCAGGTGACCGGCGCGATGGATGGCGTGCCCGCTGTGTTCGATATCGACACGGGCTCGCGCAGCGAGCTCGACGTCACCGGGCCGACCGTCGCGCGGTACAAGCTGCGCGACAAGTACGTCAAGGGTGTGAGCGCAATCACGGGCTGGGGCGTCGGCGGTCCGTCTCGCTCCTACGTCGCGCGCCTGCCTGCACTGACGTTCCATGGGATCGAAGTCCCGGACGTCGTCGCCGGCCTGTCCGAAGCGAAAGGCGGATCGTTCAGCGACCCGAGCTATGACGGCAACATCGGCAGCGGCTTCCTGAAGCGCTTCGCCGTCACCTTCGACTACTCGCAGCAAACGATGTACCTGACGCGCGTCTCGCCGGCGCCCGTCGACGCCGGTCGCTTCGACCGCTCCGGCATGTGGATCAACGCGGTGAGCGATGCGTACGAGATCAAATCGATCGCCGCGAACAGTCCCGCCGCAGAGGCTGGATTGGCAGAAGGCGATCTGATCACTTCGCTGAACGGTCAGCCCGCCGTCGCGGCGCAGCTCTCCGATGCGCGCACGATGCTGCGCGCTTTGCCTGCAGGTACTGAGGTCAACGTGACCTACAAGCGCAACGGCGCCGAGCAGCACACTAGCCTGAAGCTGCGCGATCAGCTCTAGAGGGAACCTCTGCGCAGGTTCCCGCCACACAACTTCACAACTTCACCCCATCAATGGCGTAAGAGACGGCTTGTTCAATCGTACTGATGATTACACCCCATGCGCCCAGACCCATGGTAGGACTTACTCGCGGCCCGGTTACTGGTTCAATCACAGTTGGCCTGGCAACCGGCAGTTCGATCGGGTTCGCCAGAGTTCGGCAACGGGAGCCGCCGTCGCAGTCCCCTTTGACTTGGTGGTAGCGATTCGCTGAAGTCGCGCAAATCCCGCGGGTCGGCGAAGGATCAGGTTCCGCCGTCACGCGGTTGAGGGGTTGCATCCGTATTGCCGCCATCGCAAGACATGCGAACCGATAGTCGGGCCTTGAGATATAGATTCGGTCCGTCGGCGGCTGACTTGAAGGCGACCAAGACCAGCACCACAGTCCTTTCGGACTGTGAGATCTGATCACGCCCGATCGTGACTTTGAATGAGGTCGAATCGCCGGTCGCGCCAAGTTTGAACGTTCCCTTTGGCTCCTCTGCCAGGATCTGCACTTCGTGGTCTCGATAGTGGCACTCGCGTGGTATGACGATGGAGGCACCCGACGTGCGTACGCCGACGCTCGATCTGACCGCTGCCTCGACACTCTTTTCAACCAGTCCATGCGGTGCATCCGACGCATTCGAAAACATCGCGATCGAGGCCAGGCCCCCAGCCATCAATGACCGCATGTGCTGGTTCAGATGCTTCATGACGTGCGGCCCCTTCCGCGGGGAACGCTCAAGCGCGTTCCGAAGCTTTGATACATCCACCGCTCACCTCGTCTCGCCGCTAGGTTGCTCTGGAGTTCAATGCATGTCGACTTTCAACGGGCGCACCACGAATTCGAAAGAGGTGCAATCAATCCGGATTTCAGTGCGAGTCATGAACATGAAGCAAAATGAGAACGTGTTATCCATCTGCGATTGCGAGACCTCAAGGCAGTACAGTTCGCCCAAGCGGAAGCGCCCACCCTCAGATGACGCAAGGACGACACTTGGATCGTTGAATGTGAACAGGAACTCCTGATCGAAGTTCGGGCTCAGAATGCGAATATGAGCCGTCGTCTTCCAATCATTGCTGTTGAGGATGTCTCTCCACTCTACCAGTATCGAATCATAGATCGTCTGTCCATCCTTATATGCCTGTTCCGGAAATCGGAGCATGAGATACAAGGCTCGCGGGATGTTTCGTTCTATTGCATCAAGATGCTCGACATAGCGAGCATACGAGCTCGCCTCGATATCGTTGGTGTCAGGCGTCAGTTCCAGGAATCTCATGCTTAGCAACCGTCAAAGTCCGGATCGATTTCACAAGCGTTCTCGATGGACATCAAGGACTGGACACCGCCAACGACACCTATAGCCGGGCCCAGGCCACGCAAGTACTTGTACGACCCTGTCTTCTTGAGGCACACAATCCGAACTCACCGGGGGCGTGCGCATACAGCGTGCTGTCGAACAGTACACACGTGGTCAAACCTGCCGAGTTACTAGCGTCGCTCCGCGATTGCGTACACGAAGCCCACCGGCGAATTCTCTCGTGCGATCGGATCTTATAGGCGCTCGACTCCTCCGCATGAGCCAATTCGGCCCAAAGCACCGGCACGCGCCTTCGTCAATCGGGATTGCTCATGTCCTTCAATAGTGCCTCAGCTTCTTGTCTCGAAGAGTCGAAAATATCGTCAGGATCCAGCCGCAGGGCTCGCTGAAGCAGCTTAATTGCTTGCGGCCTCGTCGCACTACGTTGATTCTACAACTTAGCCAATTCTACGAACGCGTCACCATATTTCCGAGCAGCGGCTTTGCGAAACCAAGCTATCGCTGCCCCGCGATTACCCTCATCCTTCTTGTCCATCCCCAGATTAAACGTAGCGACAGTCTGGCCGTTGCGATAGGCCTTGCCGTACCAATACGCGGCCTGCCGACGATTCTTCTTGGTTCCAATGCCCGCTGAGTGCATATAACCGAACTTGGTTTGGCTCGGACCGTGATTGCCTGCGGCACCAATCGCAATGCATTTGAAGGCACTCCGCACATCACCGAGTTCTTCAAAGATCTCTGATGCACGAAATAGGGTCTCCGCATCCGTGCGATCCCTCACTGACATGCGTTTCACATCACACCTCTCTTACTGAGATCAGGGTCGGTCGTCTCGTATGCTTTCAGTTTGCTAGCACAGCGGTACCGCCTACGGCCAAAGCAGCGGATACAGCAGCACCGCAGGGTTCGGCTAGTGCGCAAACAATAAGGCCGCCCGGAGAGATTCGAATTCCCGACCTCATGATTCGTAGCTCGCCGAGTGGCGGGATGTGGTCATCAACGGACACCCATTATCGATTTCATCGAGCGATTGTTTCGAGTGTCCCCGGGTGCGGGGAACGGGATCGCTAGAGTTGTTGTTCTTCCTTGTGCCGATCGTCGCACTCGGTGCGGTCGCGTGGACCCGGCAACGGGCCCGGCGCCAGAGTCGCCTCCGTAAATCCGAAGATCAGGCTAGCCGAGCCACCCACATTGAACGTCCAAACGTACCGAGATAGATGTTCTGAGTCCCGAAGCTGTCGATGACAAAGCGTAAGTCGCCGCAATGCGCCCGGCGCGGCAACCCTGACGAAGCGCGTTGCCAGGTCTCTCCTTCGTCTCTGCTGAGATAGACCGCGTCATCCGTGGCCGCCATTAACCCGTGTGGAATTTCAGTATTTGGGGCGGAAATCGCGACGAATCCGTATACGTATTCGTTCGGGAGTCCTGCTCCAGCAGTCGGCTTCCAAGTGTTGGCATCGAGCCGCAGAACGTAGCCTTGCACCGCGGGAGTTCCTAGCGGCGGAGAACCATCAGCTAACTTGACCTCTGTCGCACCGAGGAGCAGGGCAAACATCGATGATTCGCTGAAACCGACGATACGTAGAAAGCTACCTCCTTTCATCTGTGTAGAAGGCGAAGGCTTGGGCAGCTGGACCGCCTCTTCAACTAGACCGCCAGTAGCAACGTCGAGAACATACATTTTGCCCTGCCCCGATCCGGTCCCGATAAAAACGTTCTCGCCCGAAAAGGAGCCGAGGGCGCCGATTCTGGCGCCGTCAGGGAGCGTCGCGATCAAGTCCCAGTGATAAAGCGGCATGACACCGACGGTCAAATCGGGGGTGTAAAGGCCATAAACCCTGTTCGACTCGCCCGGCGAGGCCATTGCCATTAGAAGCTGTCCGCCCGCATTTCGAAACGTGGGTTGCACTACTGGTTCACCGACGGCCCATTTCAGCCCCGACGGGTCTGGTGGGGCCGGCAGGTTGATCGGAATCGTCTGCCGTTGCACATCGGGCTCGAAAGAGGCTTTCGCGACAAACGAGGTCACGATAACCGCCTCATTCATCACGTTATGCAGATAGCTACCGTCGGCGACAAACGCATTCCAGCCGCCGTCGCCGCGGTCAACATGCCCCCACTGCTTGGGCTCCGGTATCAAATTGCAAGTGACATTGCCATTGTCCTGCAGTCCTGCGACGAGTATTTCATGCGACTTAGGGGATGCGTGTATCGTCCCGGCAAACTGCCGGATGAGCGTCGACAAACACTGCAGCGTCGGCAGTCGACTGTTGTAGTCGCTCCGGATGGGCGATCCGTGTTCTCCGGGAAGGTCGTCCAGATTGATCTTCGCCAGGCCGCCATCGCTTCCGACGAAGAGATTGCCGATCGAGTCAGGATTCTCGACGGTGAAGTGCAATGCGTGCAGGTCGGCATGAAGATGTTCGCCTCCCTCGACAAGTCGCCAGGTCGTTCCTGAATCGAATGTGAGGAATGGGCCGGCCTGCCAGCCGAGTGCGGCCACATCTGGATTTTTGGGATGGGCCGAGATGCAATTGTTCCAATCTTTGCCCTGCCCCCCAGCGAGAGGCTGAATCAGGTCGAGCGTGCCGGCGCCGGCAACCCGTCCTGAACAGAGCACCCAACCGCGGCCGCCGTCTTTGGACCTCATCAGAGATTTCAGCCGCCCGTCGGGCCAAGCGCATGCTGCATAGAGTACCGTCGGCAGGCGTTCACAGGAGGAAACCGACGTTGTTCCGCAACTGTCAAAAACTATCCCCGTCGCATCTGTCCCATCTTCGAACGCTAATGAAGCGCGGCTGAAGACGAGCTCGTCAGCGCTATCCCATTGTCCGACCACCAGACCTCCTCCCTTGAAGCCGCCGGCAACGAGGGTGATTGTGCGCTTGTCTTCGAGATTAACGCGGGAAGGTTCATTCCGTGTGGCAGCCACTGCCAAGTCCCAAAACCCCTCTGCCGCCGGTGCACCAATCACCTTCGCCCGCGTCCACTTGAATGGGGGGCGCGGCGGGTCGCCGGCTGCAAAGCGCGTGGCCGGAATGATCGACCAGAAGATGCCTCCGGTGTCACCCGTCCTAACACTGGCGCATGCAACCACGATCCGGCGCAGGCGAAAAATAGCCACAATGCGCGTGATTCGCCCTGCTGTCGTTGGCAGCGCGGTCACGGGATTCCAGTTGAGTAAGGGTGCGAACTGGGCCGAGTCGGTTTCCATGATCACGGGAGCGGACCCGCTTTCCGCCTTATAAGATCGCTTTTCCGCGCTGTCATAGGCGATCGTGCAACCGGCAAAAAGATGGCGCGGTCCGTCGGGCCCCATCGCAATACACTTGACGTCCGGATTGTCCCAAGTGGAACTCAGCGGCAAAGTACCTGCGTCGGGATCGATGAGCCATAGGCCGCCGCTTTCACTCGCCACGAGGATCGCCCTGCCGTCGGCAAACTCGATGACGTCGTCCACATGGCCCGAGTGCCAAGCACGGTTCGCTTCATCGACTAGAATGCCGAAGGGGCTCGCCAATTCCCACTTTACGGCCGGATCGTCGTTAGGCATGTTCGCCTTCCAGGAATCGCGAAATCCGTTTCACAGTCAAGGTTCGCATGCCATTTGTCAAACGAGCGAAAAATCGCCCCGCAACAGATCCGCCATGTTGATTGAATTTGAACATCACAGCTTTCCGGCCCGTCCATCACTTTGACACTCCACCGCAGCTCGTACTCTCCGGCCGAATAAGATAATGATCTTGGCTATCAACTCCTCGCCCAGATCGCTTGCGACTCTCGTACCAATCTTGACCGCTTCCATCGATGGACATCGGTTGCATCAAGCCGGCGAAGAATCTCCGGAAGCGCCTTGAGCAAGTTAGGGTCGTCGACGAGCAGCGCGCGACACTTGGTCGGCAGCCTCCAATCGTCCGCATCCTGGCTCGGGCGACGCGTGCGATAGCCATGGAGCGCCCGAGAGATCTGCATCAGCCGACGCGCGCTGCCGGTCATCTCCGCCAGCCCAACATTTCCCCTCGCGTGTCTCTCGTACTTCTCTAGAAACCTTCGGAACAGTTCCTCGAACACGGTATCTGCAACACGCTCGTCCGAAGTTGTCGCCTCCTGATACAGCTGATTGCTCCCTGGCGACCAGCCTTCGCCGATAGTCTTGCAGCTCTCATCCACTGAATTACTCAACCTCTCATTCTCATCTTGTGTGCACGTGGAGCATTTCTTTTCGCCACTCTTCAACGTAATGCAGTTCAGGGCGGGTTCGCACGGGATCGAGTCGTCACAATGCTTCGTTCCTCTTGCGTCGTCGCCAAAAAGCAGGACCAAAAAGAAGAATGGAAAAGATCACTCCAATCGCAGACACCCCGAAGAGTAGTGACAGTTTGTCCGTGTGTCCCTTGATCCCTGGTGACGAGACGCTCTTATGGCTTCACGTCGATGCAGCGCGGTGGACCGTCAGTGCCTTGGCTCGCGCAGACTTGGCCCGCGTCACAGATCACACCTGGCGCACACACGCACGGTGGCGGGGGCCAATCTGTCGGGTTGCCAACGCATTGATCTCCGATCGCGCAGACCGGATGCCCGAGGCTTTCCTGGCAGACCGAGTGCGCGATGAGATCTTTCGAATCGAGTTGCGCCTGCGCTCTAGCCCGACACTGCTCGTTGAGCTCCGGCGTGCATCGTTCCTTGTCTGCGAAGACGAACAACGTCTTGGGCTGCTGCCTCGCGCCCTCCATAGGCGCCTTCGGACCTTGATCGCTCGCAACACACGCGGCGCAGAGCATCACAGTGCAGAGGCTGAGGCCGATCTGCTTCATTCTGTCACCCGAATAAAAACGACGGTCACTCGTGGAATGGGCTGCATGGTGGTGAACGCCACGGCAAACGTTTCGTTGGACGACGGCGAGGCGATCTGCAGCACACCGGTCGCACCGTTGAAATCTCCCGCACCCCGGCTGGCCATCCCCGCTGGCACTGACGCAGAGCTGGAAACTGATTGGAGTCCCCACCAGCGTCGGTCGACCGGTGGGCCGTTTACGTCCCGCCCCGTCGAAGCGAAGCGCTGGATTAGCTCGGTTCCGTCTGCTGTCGCGCCGATGACAGAGACAGAGTCTCGCATCTCAAAATCCGTGGCTACGGTCGGAAACAGCAGATCGTTGCCGGTTCTGAGGGTCACGCTTTCCAACCAGGTAGCACCGGTATCTGTACTGACGAACACCTTCACCGTGCCCGGACTGTCATGGACCGCCATCCAATACGCGCCTGTAGCGTCACGCACGAACCCGAAAGCGCGCAAGGTGTTGAGCAGGCGATCAGACGCCGCGCACCACCCGAAGATCTGCGTGTCGTAGACCTCGTGACTCGGCGTCCAGTCGACGCCGTTGTTCGTCGAGGTGACGGTGAACCATCGAACCTCCTTGCCGGCAGAGCAGTCGTCGAAGATGTGATCGGTGTTCGAATACGCGACGGTGAGAGCTCCACGTCCCGCTTGGACCAGCAAGCCCCCGACGCCCCAGAACGGCGTGCGATCCAGATTCTCAACGTCCTCGGACGGCCCGAGCCAATCGATCGCTCGAGTCACTGGGTTGACAGTCCCGCCGCGCACGCAAGCTCCGTACGTCCCCCCGCCCGTCCAAGCAGCCCCGTTGTGCCGCCACACGAACCAGAAGGTCGTGGGCTGAGTCGTTGGATCAGCGGCGACGGCCTGCTGGTCCTGGTCGCCGTTGCTGCATCCCGCGTCGTTGACATGCACGGTTGAAGTAAAGGTCCTCCCGCCGTCGAATGACAGCGAGGCGACGATCATGTTTGGATCTCCGCTATCGCCAACCGAGTTCGCCAACTGCGTTGCCACGACGATGCCCGACTGATCGGACGCGGCCGCGATACCGGGATCTCCGCGCCAGTTTGCCTGGCCGGCAGCGAGCGGCACGGGTACGCCCGTTCCGCCACAACCTGGAATGACGGCGTTGCAGTAATTCCAGTTGATCCCATCCGACGTCCAGCTCCAGCCGAAGTATGACGGCTTGCTGAAGTCATTGAATTGAACGATCGTGCTCGGCGCCAGGAAGCCCGTCCCGGGAGGTCCGCGTCCTCCGGAAGAGAACGTCATCGAAGTCTCGCTCGACCTGACCGTAGGCGGCGCGACGAAGGTCGCTGTATTGGGGATGATGACTGTCCTGCAGCCGACAGCGCCAAAGAGCAGGAGACTCATGATGATCAGAACAGAGGGACGCACGCCCGGTATCCGATCGCTGGGCAACGCGAACATCGTGCGACAGACGGTGGGCACGAGGTTTCTCTCCATCCCTCTCGACTTCACGCGTGACCGCGATGGTCTTCCGTGCGAGAAACTGGATCAGCGGTTTGCAGGTTACGCCGTCGCGGGAATTCCGCAAGCCCAGCTTTCAGTCTGCTACGAAAGAAAGATCGTGCACTGCATGACTTAGCGAGGACTCGCTGCGCAACAGAGAGACTTGGCGCACGCTGGCCGGCCGATGACTGTTGACTTTGCATCGACGTGATGCAGCGTGTCAGATCGATGGCCACTTGTCGGCGAGACGAGCGCGGTCGCTGCTGGTTGACGGCGAATTCATCAACCCCTACCGTAAGACTGCAGCGGCGTTTTCCACTTCCAATCAGAAGGCGACGCCATGGATACCTCCCTGCGATGGATGATGGCCTGGCTTCGTCTGATCTGGGAGTCTCTGCGAGATGCAATTCCACTGCTCTTCGCGCCGATTCGCCGCTTCTGCGCGCTCCTGCAGCGGCTGTGCCGCCGCGCGCGGCTGCCGGAACGCGAACGGCGTCGCTCGCCCCATCGATGCGTACCGATCAATGAGCCTGCGTTTAAGCGTCCAGATCCGCTCATCTATTCGCAGTCCTACCTGATGAAGCTCGGTCTCGGCGTCACGTGGGACAATCCCGACATTCAGCTCTACCGCAACGGCGACCCAGTCCCGTCCTTTTTGCTCGAGGCGGATACCGAATATGACGTCGTGGCGCGCGTGTGGAACGGGTCGACCGAGGCGCCGGTGGTAGGACTGCCGGTGCGGTTCTCCTATCTGAGCTTCGGCATCGGTACGATCTCGAATGCGATCGGCGATACGAAGATCGACCTCGGCGTCATTGGCGGTCCGAATCATCCCGCGTTCGCTCAGATGAAGTGGCGAACGCCGGCGACGGCGGGTCATACGACAGGAACTCGCGGTACTGCGGATCCAGGGCGATTCCCAACTCCGCTTCGGCCGCTGCAATCTGCGCGGGATCAGCTGCCACGCGCGGCAGCGCATAGGGCCATAGCTTCTCACGATCGGCTTTGGCGACCTCGCTCTTGATCCCCGCCATCGTCACGATCTCTTTGGGCCAGTTCATCGCTTGTGGACCACCTGCTCAGCAAGGTTCATAGAGTATCCAGTCCAGCGTCATCGCTGGTCGAAATCTCTCTCCCACACACGGGATGCAGTGGCGCCGGCACGAGTGCACACGACACACGCGCTCGCTCGAGCGATCCTCCTCACCTGATTCTGCGTAGGCCACTGGCATGTGAGCGGAACAGCGGCGCCGGGATGACGGGTGTCTTTCGTTGATGATGAAGCGATCAGCCCAGACGTGGGTGCGCGATCCACTGATTGTTGGGTTTCGACTGATCATCGGCACCGCCGGACGCGCGGGATCACCGATCCTCTCGCAAAGCAGATTACGGAGTCGACCAGCTAATCGGCACACTGCTTCTCGTGCTCCTCTTCACTCAACGCATATCCGCAAATACTCCGGCGCGGGACCGACCGATGATCGAATTTGGCTTGACGCCCCTTGGCGCGTGCTGCAATGCGCCCGAAGGCCTCCTTCCCGAGAGATCCGCCAATCTCTTGTTAGACATCCATCCCGAAGCGCATAGTTGATTACTCGCAGCAACTAGCTCGACCATCGCCGATACAATCGCCCTGAAGAAGATTGACGATTTCAGAGCCACCGCATCACTAATACGCGCGCGATAGTTAAGGATGGGAAGTCAATGATGATCAACTCGAAAGGAACGGATGCGAATGGTAAGAAGGCCGAAGATGTGTGGGTGTTCGTAAAGCCTTAGAGATGGCATTCGATAGCCCAGACGCGGCGCAATCGCGAGGCGGGCGGGAAGATTGTTCTTCTTCGCTCCATCCGGCCACCCTGATCCAGCGCGTATTGTGTTCGCAGAGTGCGCGGGGCCGACGTCCTGGCGGATCGACCCTCGGGGCCGACCGGCGCCGCCTTGTCAACAGAGGAATGCAAAGGATGAATTCCGTGCAATCTCTGCTCCTGTTGGTTTTACTTGCGCCTAGCGTGGCTTCAGCAGCGCAAATCTACGGTGGCTTGAGGGAAGGAGACAGACAGGTCGGTCAAGGCATAGAAGTCCAAGTCACATGCGGTAATGCGGCACCTTATTCCGGAGTTACCGATAGCTATGGGTCTTACAGTATCAGCGTGCGCCAGACTGGAAGTTGCATGCTAATGGTGCGGTATAGCGGAACGTGGACATCACCATTTCAAGTTTATTCAGAGGATGCTCCAGTCCGGTACGACTTCGTTTTACTCCGCCAACGAGATGGAAGTATTGCATTGCAGAGAAGGTGATATGGCGGCCGAACCGAAGGACGGATGGGACAAGGCGGCAATTATTCTCCAACCAGTGGGTGGCTTGTTGACTGCCCTGTCGGTGGCGCTCCTCGGAATTCTTGGTTCGAAGTTTCTTGGCGACAGGCAGACCAAGGAGACGAACGATCTGGACAGGAGGCAAGCCACGGAAACGAACGTCCGGCTTTACACAGATTTGATGAGCAAACGTGAAGAGGCGGATAGCACCCTTCGCAGGGACATGTTCGAGTCCATTGTCAAAGCTTTTCTTGAGCCCAAATCCAGTGGGCCGGAGCAAAAGGTATTGAGCTTAGAGTTGATGGCCTACAACTTTCATGAATCCATCGACCTCAGTCCTCTGTTCCGGCATGTCTACAAAGAGATCGACCCTCGCATGCCAGATGGAAAACAATATCTGGGCCGATTGGAGAAAGTTGCAACTGAAGTGAGCAGCAAGCAGGTTGCAGCATTGGAGGAAATGGGCGGGAAGCTCGACGGAGTTGTCGTTTTCGACGACATTGAGAAGAACCTTGAGAAGCACGTCCCGGTAATCGAAGGGACGTTGACGATGCACGCCCAGGATGCAAAGGATTTGCCTATCGCTCTCCGGAAAAGGTATTTCCGATTAGATGCGCTGTATGCGGATCCCAATAAAAAAGAACTACGCGTGCAACTGAAAGTGAATACACCTGGTGCTATCGGGGGAGAGCGGCCGGAAGATGTGGACGATGTGTACACGACTTTCTGGATTGGGTTTTTTGATTTTCCCGTTATTGATAACACGCGTCTGGGGCATGGCCAGCGCTGCGCAATCGCTTTCAAGAGCTTTTCGCCTGACAGGGCACAAATTACGCTTGTTTATTTTCCCGGATCCCGAGCAGGCCTCAAGGAAAAGCCCTATTACGATGAAATCATCGATTCGCTCACCCGGAAGGCCGTTCCTGAATCCAAGTAATCCCCTCCTCTGCTGCGGAGGAGTAAGAGTTCACAATGACAACACTCGGAGCTAGTCGGTATTGGTACCTTCTCGTGATTCTCATGCTGCTTCCAATGGATGCAGTTGCACAACAGGAGGGAGACAAGCCTAAAAAAGATGAGAAGGACGTGACAACTCTGCACATTGAAGTCATGAGCAAGAATTCGCACAAGCGCGTGAAAGATGCCGTGGTCTGGGTGAAATCACTGGATGACGGAACAGATTTCAGTGAGACGATATCAACGGACAGCCAAGGCACAGCGAGCCTTCCGGGCGTGCCGCAAGGTACTGTTTTGGTGCAAATTACTGCCAAGAACTGGCAGCCTTATAGCCACAAATACAAATTGACCAAGATGGCATCTAAAATCTCGATTGAGTTGGAGCCAGAGACTGGCCAGTCGCCGACACCTCCTGGAACGTAAGATTCAAGCCGCTAAATCGCCGTGCGATGGCGTGCCGCCCTCACCTCCCAAGTCGCGGTCCATTCTTGTGCTTCTCATGACAACCTGCATTAGCGCGCGGCTTTGCGCGGCTTCCAAATTTCCCGACCTCATGGTTCGTAGCTCTCCCAGTGACTGATGAGGATTGCAAGTTGATTCTATCAACCACGCTCGCGTGATGTTCGTTGCACATTTACTAATACGAGATTCGAGCCCGCAGAGTCTCACTCAGATCTGATCGCGCAGCTGCTCGGCTTTGCCGGCGGGAAGCGTCCGCGTCTGCCTGCGCTGGCGCCAGACGAAGTACGCGATGGAAAGCAGCACGAGCCAGGGCACGCCGACGATCCAGGAGATCCCCCAGAACTCGCGGTCCAATCCCATCGTGACCAGGATGGCGACCAGCAAGCCGAGGGCGATCAGTTGCAGCCACGGAAACCAGGGCATACGCACCGGCAACTCAGTCGTGCCGTGTCGGCGCCGGAAGCTGAGATGGCTCACGAGAATGAAGATCCAGACGATCATGGCGCCGAACAGCGCCACGCCGAGCAGGTAGTTGTAAGCGAGCGGCGTGAACATCGACACGGCCGCGGCGAGCAAGATGCCCGCGCCCGAGACGAGGATCGCACCGATCGGCGTGTGCGCCTTGCCGAGTCGCCCCAGGAACTGCGGCGCGTAGTTGCCGCGGGAGAGCGAGAACAGCATCCGCGAGCACAGGTACACGTTCGTGTTCATGCTCGACAGCGCGGCGCTCATGACCACGAAGTTCATGATGCCTGCCGCGTACGCAACCCCCGACTGAGCGAACACCCTGACGAACGGACTCTGCTCCACGACCTTCGCCCCGGTCTCCGTCCAGGGAATGAAGGTGACGACGATCGTGAGTGCGAGGATGTAGAACAGGAACAGCCGCAACAGCATCGTGCGCAGCGCCGCCGGTATCGCCTTGACCGGATCCTTGGCTTCGCCCGAAGTCACCGCAATGACCTCGATGCCATTGAAGGAGAACACGCCCATGATCACCGCCATCCACATGCCGGCCACGCCATGCGGCATGAAGCCGCCCGGCAGCCCGGTGAGGTTGTGAAAGCCGACGGCGGGCACGCCGATCCCGAAAATATGGACGGCGCCGAGGACGATGAACAACACGATCGCCGTCACCTTGATCATCGCGAACCAGTACTCGAACGTGCCGAAGTTGCTCACCGAGCGCGCGTTCAC
>DASYRK010000125.1:0-11590 GCA_036004505.1 Steroidobacteraceae bacterium | reverse complement strand
CCCTGCAGGGAGTCGCCATGAAGCTGTCCGTCACCGAGATCCGTTTTCTGTCGAGCGGCGCCGTTTCCGTCGAAGTCGGCGCAAGCGCATCGATGGATCGCCCCACCACGACCAGCGTCGACGCCGTGCGGTTCCAGGTTTACATCCCGAAGAACGAAGTGCAGAACGATCTCGAGGCGTTGAAAGCGCTGGCGCTGAAAGCGGTGAATGGGTTCAAGATGGAGTAAAGATGAAGAGGGCCGTGGGCGGTGATGCACGGGTGGGATATGCGCCTTTGGCATCCATGCCCGGCGCCCTTCGGGCCGCCTGACGGCGTCCGAAAATCGCTCCGAGCGATTTTCGTCGAACCCACTTGCTACGTGGATTCTCATCCCACCCTCATGCCAGAAACGACAAGGCCCGCGTTCGCGGGCCTTTGAGTTTCTGGCGGAGAGGGTGGGATTCGAACCCACGTACACCGGTGAAGATGTAACTGGAATTCCAGTCCAGCGCCTTCGACCGCTCGGCCACCTCTCCGTAAGGGCGCGCAGGTTACAGGCCCGCGGCCCGTCAGGCAAACCCGATACCCGCCGCCTGGATTGCCTCCATGACAGGCCCGTGGAACTGCTTCGACAGCGGCACGAGCGGCAGCCGGATGCCGTCCTGAATCAGGCCGAGGCGGGCGACGGCCCACTTGACCGGGATCGGGTTCGTTTCGAGAAACATCGCCTTGTGCAGCCGCTGCATCTGCGCATCGAGGTTGCGAGCCAGCTCGCGGTTGCCGGCCAGCGCAGCGTCGATGACGTTGCGAACCTGCCGCGGCGCGACGTTGGCGCTCACCGACACGACGCCCTGGTAGCCGGCCAGCACGCATTCGCACGCGAGGTCGTCATCGCCGCTCAGCAGCGCCAGTCGCCCGCCGACGCGCGCGAAGTGCTCGCGATTGCGCTCCAGCGAGCCGGCCTCCTTGATGCCGACGATGTTCGGCAGCGCCATGGCCAGCCGCTCGACGGTCTCCGGCTTGAGGTCGCAGCCGGTGCGGCTCGGCACGTTGTACAGGACGATCGGAATCGAGACGCGCTCGGCGACTGCCTTGTAATGCTGAAACAGGCCTTCCTGCGTCGGCTTGTTGTAGTACGGCGTCACCATCAGGCAGGCGTCCGCCCCGGCGTCCTTCGCGAGCTGCGTCAGCTCGATGGCTTCCCGCGTCGAATTCGCGCCGGTGCCGGCGATGACCGGGATCCGCTTAGCAGCGCGCTGTACCACTCTGCGCACTACGCCAATGTGCTCCTCGACGCTCAGCGTCGGCGATTCGCCGGTCGTGCCGACCGCGACGATGCCGTTGGTGCCGTTGCCGACGTGGAATTCGACCAGCCGGTCGAGGGCCTCGTGGTCGACCGCGCCGTCCGCCTGCATGGGCGTTACGAGCGCCACGATACTGCCGCTGAACATGGAGATCCTTGGGGAAATGCTCGGTCCCGGGGGTGCGGGGATCCTACTGGCCGGCTACGGCGCGGTGCAAGGCGCGAGGGTCAAAAAAACAGCGCCGCCAGCACGTTCTCACGCTGGACCCGAGCCTGTAAACTTGCGCCCCCGCCCACTCCTGGCCCGCTCTCCCACTCGATGCAATTCATCGTCATCAGCGCACTCGGCAGCGACCGCACCGGACTCGTTTTCGACCTCACCCGCATCGTCCTCGACTGCAACGGCAACATTGTCGACAGCCGCATGACGGCGCTCGGCAGTGAGTTCGCGATGCTGTTGCTGGTGTCCGGCAACTGGCACACGCTCGCCAAGCTCGAGACCGAGCTCAAGAAGCTCGGCGACTCCGGCGGCGTCACGATCAGCGTGCGCCGCACCGAGCCGCGCGCGGCGCGGCGCGACGTCGTCACCTACTCGGTCGACGTGGTGTGTCTCGACCAGCCCGGCATCGTGCACCACCTGGCGGGATTCTTCAGCTCGCGCGGCATCGATATCGCGGAGCTGAGCACGCGCAGCTACGCCGCTGCGCACACCGGTGCGCCGATGTTCGCCGTGCAGATGGTGGTGCACATTCCCGCCAAGATCCACATCGCGGCGCTGCGCGAGGAATTCATGGATCTGTGCGACCAGCTGAACCTCGATGCAATCCTCGAACCGGTGAAGGCATGACCGTCTCCTTGAACAAGAAAGTCCCCGCATTCAGCCGCCCGGCGACGGGCGGCGCGACCTGGAAACTGAGCGACGCAGCCGGCAAGAAGGTCGTGCTGTATTTCTATCCTAAGGACAACACCACGGGCTGCACGCTCGAAGGCCAGGCGTTTCGCGACCTGCACGCGCAGTTCAAGAAGGCCGGCACGCTGGTGCTCGGCGTGTCGCCCGACAGCGTCGCTGCGCACGAGAAGTTCAAGGACAAGATGAAGTTTCCGTTCGACCTGCTGTCCGACGAGGACAAGAAGGTGTGCGAGCTCTTCGACGTCTGGAAGGAGAAGAGCATGTACGGCCGCAAATACATGGGCGTGGAGCGCAGCACGTTCCTGATCGACGCCGGCGGCGTCCTGCGGCAGGAGTGGCGCAAGGTGAAGGTGCCGGGCCACGCCGACGCAGTGCTCGACGCAGCGAAGGCGCTGTAACGCCATGCCCAGAGGCGAACTCCCCGAGACCAAGCGCGGGCGCGCGACTTCGCGCGAGCGTCAGCAGCGCCGCATCTTCGTGCTCGACACCAACGTGCTGATGCACGACCCGACGGCGATCTTCCGTTTCGACGAGCACGACATCTATATCCCGATGATCGTGCTGGAGGAGCTGGACGCCGGCAAGAAAGGCCTGTCGGAAGCCGCGCGCAACGTGCGCCAGGTCAGCCGTTTCCTCGACGAGCTGATGGTGAGCGCGACCAAGGCACAGATCGATCGCGGCCTGGAGCTGCCAGCGGCGAAGTACGCGAACGGCGGCAAGAAGCAGCCTTCGACCGGCCGGCTGTTCTTCCAGACCAAGGCGCTCGTCGGCGGCCTGCCGGACACGCTGCCCGGGCATGGCGCGGACAACGCGATCCTCGGCCAGACGCTCGCGCTCAAGGACGAGTTTCCGGACGCGCGCATCACGCTGGTGTCGAAGGACATCAATCTGCGGATCAAGGCCGCGATCGTCGGCGTGCACTCCGAGGACTATTACAGCGACAAGACGATCGAAGACGCCGATCTGCTCTATACCGGCGTGCAGGAGCTGCCGGCGAATTTCTGGGAGCGGCACGGCAAGAACATCAACTCGTGGCAGGAGCACTCGCGCACGTTCTACCGCGTGCAGGGTCCGATGGTGCGCGAGTGGCACGTCAACCAGTTCCTGTACCAGAAGGACTCGAACGGGCTGGAAGCGCTCGTCCGCAGCATCGACGGCAACGGCGCCGTGATGGAGCTGGTGCGCGACTTCCGCAGCGATCGGCACAGCACCTGGGGCATCACGGCGCGCAATCGCGAGCAGAACTTCGCGCTGAACCTGCTGCTCGATCCGGAGATCGACTTCGTGACGATCCTCGGCCCGGCCGGCACCGGCAAGACGCTGCTGACGCTGGCTGCGGGTCTCGCGCAGACGCTGGAAAGCAACCGCTACAGCGAGATCATCATGACGCGCGTGACGATCCCGCTCGGCGAGGACATCGGCTTCCTGCCCGGCACCGAGGAAGAGAAGATGGAGCCGTGGATGGGCGCGCTGATGGATAACCTGGAAGTGCTGACGCAGAGCCAGGAAGGCGGCAATTGGGGCCGCGCCGCCACCAACGACCTGCTGCGCAACCGGATCAAGATCCGCTCGCTGAACTTCATGCGCGGGCGCACGTTCCTCAACCGCTTCCTGATCCTCGACGAGGCGCAGAACCTCACGCCGAAGCAGATGAAGGCGCTGGTGACGCGCGCCGGCCCGGGCACGAAGCTCGTGTGCCTCGGCAACATCGCGCAGATCGACACGCCGTACCTGACTGAGACGACCTCGGGCCTGACGTATGTCGTCAACCGCTTCCGCGGCTGGGCGCATTCCGGGCACATCACGCTGGTGCGCGGCGAGCGCTCGCGGCTGGCGGACTACGCGTCGGATATTCTCTGAGCATGCCGAAGCGCAAGCAGCAGAGCCTCAGCCAGCTCGGCCATCGCGTGGCCTGGCCGGAGTCGCCGGACGAGGCGGTGCTCGAGCGCGTGCCGAATCCGCATCCGGACAAGCTGTACCTGGCGCGCTTCACGGCGCCGGAATTCACTGCGCTGTGCCCGGTCACCGGCCAGCCGGACTTCGCGCATCTCGTCATCGACTACGTGCCGCGCCGCTGGCTGGTCGAGAGCAAGTCGCTGAAGCTGTATCTCGGCTCGTTCCGCAACCACGGCGCGTTCCACGAGGACTGCACGCTCGCGATCGCCGGGCGGCTGGTCGACTTCCTGCGGCCGCGCTGGCTGCGGATCGGCGGCTACTGGTATCCGCGCGGCGGCATGCCGATCGACGTCTTCTGGCAGAGCGGCAAGCCGCCGGCGGACCTGTGGATCCCCGAGCAGGGCGTCGCGCCCTACCGAGGGCGGGGCTGAGCGCTTCCTGTTACTATCGCCCGCCTTTCAATCGAAGGGCGACGCCCCCATTAGTGCCGCTGTTTGGGCCAACTATGGCGGCTCGCGTCGGTTTCTCCGCGACGATCAGCCGCGAATCCCGCCAGGCCCGGAAGGGAGCAACGGTAACGGTGATATCGGGCGCCGGAGAGCTGCCGGCGCGGGCCGCCTCCAATTAGACTTCGCTGCATGTCCTATCTCGCTCTTGCACGCAAATGGCGGCCGCGCAATTTCAGCGAGCTGGCCGGCCAGGAACACGTCATGCGGGCGCTCGTCAACGCGCTCGAGACCGGCCGCGTGCATCACGCTTTCCTGTTCACGGGCACGCGGGGTGTAGGCAAAACGACCATCGCGAGAATTCTCGCGAAGTCGCTGAACTGCGAGACCGGCGTGACGCCGACGCCTTGCGGGAAATGCAGCGCCTGCCGCGAGATCGATGAAGGGCGCTTCGTCGACCTGCTCGAAGTCGATGCCGCCTCGCGCACGAAAGTCGACGACACCCGCGAACTGCTCGACAACGTGCAGTACTCGCCGGCGCGCGGCCGCTACAAGGTGTACCTCATCGACGAAGTCCACATGCTGTCGACGCATTCCTTCAATGCGCTGCTCAAGACGCTGGAGGAGCCGCCGCCGCACGTGAAGTTCCTGCTCGCGACCACCGACCCGCAGAAGCTGCCCGTGACCGTGCTGTCGCGCTGTCTGCAGTTCAACCTGAAGCGCTTTCCGCCGGGCCTGATCTACAAGCGCCTGACCGAGATCGCGCAGGCGGAGAAGCTGGATTTCGAGGCGGACGCGCTGCGTCAGGTGGCGCGCTCGGCCGAGGGCAGCATGCGCGACGCGCTGAGCTTGCTCGACCAGGTGATCGCCTTCGGCGGCGCCAAGCTCACGGCCGCCGACACGCGCCTGATGCTCGGCACGCTCGATCGCACGCAGGTGTTCGGGATCGTCGAAGCGCTGGTCGCGCGTGACGCGAAGAGGGTGCTTGCGTCCGTCGAACAGCTCGACGAGCGCGCGCCGGACTATCGCGAAGTGCTCGCCGATCTCGCGGCCGTGCTGCAGAAGCTGGCGCTGCTGCAAGCCGTGCCGGACCTGCAGCTCGACGAGGCCGAGGACATCGAGACGTACCAGCGGCTCGCCGGCGCGCTGAGTCCCGAGGACGCGCAGCTGTTCTACCAGATCGCGATCGTCGGCCGGCGCGACCTGGAGCTCGCGCCCGACGTGCGCGGCGGTTTCGAGATGATTCTCCTGCGCATGCTGGCGTTCAGCATGGCCGAGGGTGCGCAGAGGCAACCTTCGAGCGGCGCGCCGCCGGCGAAAATAGCTGCGCCAGTTTCAGCAGCGCCCGCCGCTGCTGCGAAGCCTGCACCGACCGCTTCGCGTGCAGCGAACGATTGGCCCGCGATGGTCGCGCAGATGAATCTGCAGGGCATGGTCAAGGAGCTCGCTGCCCACGTCAGCTTCGCCGGCAAGCAAGGCAACAAGGTGCAGCTCGTGCTCGACGCCGACGGCGAGCATTTCCGCCGGCCGCAGCTCGAAGAGAAGCTCGCGCAGGCGTTGACCGCGTACTTCGGCGAGCCGGTGCGGCTCGAGTTGTCGGTCGCGGATCGTGAGCTCGATACGCTCGCGCGCCAGCAAAAGGCGGCTGCTGACGATCGCGTGCAGCAGGCGAAGGCGGCGATCGAGAACGATCCGAACGTGCGCGCGATGCGCGACATGTTCGGCGCCACGGTCCAGTCCGACTCCGTCCGCCCGACCGAATGATTTCGTCCCTGGAGCGTCCATGAAAGGCAACATCGGCAACATGATGAAACAGGCGCAACAGATGCAGGCCAACCTGCAGCGCGCCCAGGCGGAGATCGCTTCCCTCGAAGTGACGGGCGAGTCGGGCGGCGGCATGGCGAAGGTCACGATGACCGGCAAGCACGAAGTGCGTCGCGTGTCGCTCGATCCTTCGATCGTCAGCAGCGACGACAAGGACATGCTGGAAGACCTGGTCGCCGCAGCCATCAACGATGCCGTGCAGAAGGTCGAGCGGGTCACGCAGGAGAAGATGCAGAGCGTGATGGGCGGCATGCAGCTGCCGCCGGGCATGAAGATGCCGTTCTGATCGATGATCTATCCGCCGTCCCTGGTCCGCCTGATCGAAGCGTTGCGCTGCCTGCCCGGCGTCGGGCCGAAGTCGGCGCAGCGCATGGCGTTCCATCTGCTCGAGAAAGACCGCAACGGCGCGGGCCTGCTCTCGGACGCGTTACAGAAGGCAGTCGAAGGCGTCGGGCGCTGCCAGCGCTGTCGCATGTTTGCGGATGCCGAGCTGTGTCCGATCTGCTCGACTGCGTCACGCGATCAGTCGCTGTTGTGCGTGGTGGAGTCGCCGGCCGATGTCGCCGCGATCGAGCAATCAGGCAGCTATCGCGGCATGTACTTCGTGTTGATGGGACACCTGTCGCCGCTCGACGGCATCGGTCCTGACGAGCTCGGTTTCGCGCAGCTCGAAGCGCTGCTCGCGGAGGGCAGCGTAAAAGAAGCGATCCTCGCAACGAACACGACGGTAGAAGGCGACGCGACTGCGCACGTGATTGCGGAGCTCGCGCAGCGACACAAAATCAAGTCGAGCCGCATCGCGCACGGCGTTCCCGTCGGCGGCGAGCTCGAATACGTCGATGGCGGCACGCTCGCGCACGCGCTCGCGGGACGTCACGTGTTGAGCGGCTGACGCCAGATTTACACCCTACAGCTTCCTACAGCCCGGAACTTTTCCGGCGCCTCCGCGTCATGGTGCGACTCTTTTTCGGCAGTCACATCGAAGAAGGAATCCTCACATGACGCGCTCCAGTGTTTCCGTGGCAACTCTGGCTTTCTTTCTGGCGGCAACGAGCAGCATCGCGGCGCAGGCCGGCGATGTCCGTTACCAGCTGACGCAAATCGTCCCGGATGCGCCGACATCCAGCATCCTGGCGTTCGATCTCAACAACCGCGACCAGGTCGTCGGCAACATCCAGGATGTCAACGGCCGGGCGCGGCCTTTCACCTGGCGCAATGGAACGCTGACCGACCTCGGTCCGCTCGTTGCCGAGGGATCACCGCAATCGCGGGGGATCGGCCTCAACGATCACGGCGACATCGTCGGGTTCTTCCTCGAGACGCAGAACTTCACCGGCGTGACTTTCCTGCTCAGTCGCAAGGGCGAGGTGACGCACGTCGACGGATTGCCGGGCGCCACCGACACCGGACCTCAGGACATCAACGATCGCGGACAGATCCTCGCGCTCTCCTCGTTCGAAGACGGCTCGTCGCAGTCCTTCATCTCTGAGGACGGCAACGCCATGCCGCTACCGCCGCTCGCCGGCGATACGAGCGCCACGGCCGCAGCGCTCAATGAGCGCGGCGACGCCCTTGGCACGAGCGTTGGCGCGACGGGCCACGTCGTCATCTGGGAGGACGGCGCGCCGGTTGACCTGAACGTCCCCCGCGGCATCCCGCGCGACCTCAACGACCGCGAGCAGGTCGTGGGTACGCTATCGAGCTCGCAAGGATCGAGCGGGTTCTTGTGGGAGCGCGGAACGGTTACGCAGTTGCCGTCGCTCGATGGTGCCGTGCGAACCCAGGCAGTGAGTATCAACAACGCCGCTGAGATCGTCGGCCAATCGGCCCTGGACAGCGGGCCGCTGGCGACGCTCTGGAAGGACGAGCAGGTCTTCGATCTCAACGACCTCATCCTCGGCAGCGATCCGCAGCAGCCATTCGTCCACCTGGAGACCGCCGACCTGATCAACGATCGCGGCGCCATCGTGGCAACGGGGCGGGATTCGCGATTCCCGAGCGAGCTGCGCACGTACCTGCTCACGCCCGTGCTCTGAGCAGGCGGATCGTGGATCAGCGACGTCGCTCGTACTGCGGTGCGAGGCCGCGCATGATGTTGATGAGGCGCTTGTAGCTCTCATAGCGCCGCGGTGGAAGCAGGTTGGCAGCAACGGCTTGCGTCACGGCGCAACCCGGCTCGCGCAGGTGCAGGCAGTTGTTGAAGCGGCACTGCGGTGCGAGCGCGAGGATCTCGGGCCAGCCGACCTGCACGTTCGCGTCTTCGACCGGCGGCGGCGCGTAGTCGCGCACCCCCGGCGAATCGATCAGCTCGCCGCCGCCGGGAATGCGGAAGAGCGCAGTCGATACGGTGGTGTGACGACCCTCGCCGGTCGACTCCGAGATCGTGCGCGTCGGTCGCAACGACTCCGGCACGAGTGCATTGGTCAGCGTCGACTTGCCCATGCCCGATTGCCCGACGAGCATCGCGACCGCTCCTGCCAGCCGCGCCTTGAGCGGCGCAATGCTGTCCGCGTTACGGGCAGACAGACGCATGACTTCGCAGCCCGCGGCTTCGTACTCGCGAAGCAGCGCCTGGAACTCCGCTGTCCCGGCGCTCGGCAGCTCCGACTTGTTGACCACGACGATGCCGGCAATGCCGGCGAGCGCGGCGCCGGCGAGATATCGGTCCGCAATGTACGGATCCGGTGCCGGTTCGGGCGCGACGAGCACGGCAAGCAGCGAAAGGTTGGCGGCGAGCGGCTCGGTCCGTCCGCGGCTGTCGGTGCGCGCGAACGAGGTGCGTCGCGGGTCCACAGTCACGACCTTGGCGACGTCGCCGCTGCTCTGCGATGGGAGACGGATCGTGACTTCATCGCCGCAGACGCAGCTGATGCGCTTGCCGAACAGCTCGGCTGGCATCGCTGTGCCGTCGCGCGTCGCGACGGTTACGCGTCGGCCGAAGGACTCGATGACACGTGCCGGCACATCGGCAACGTTGTCGCTGCTCATGTCCGTGCAGCGAGCTGCTGCAGCCGCGAGATCCGCACCAGCGCCGGCGGATGAGAGTCGTAGAAGGCGGAATGCAGGCTGTCGGGCGTCAGCGTCGTGGCGTTGTCGCGATACAGCTTCACGAGCGCCTCGGCGAGCTGACGCGCATCGGCGAACTGCGCCGCGAACTCGTCGGCTTCGAACTCGTGTCTGCGCGACCACCACGCGGCGATCGGAGTCGTGAAGTACGTGAAGGCGGGCAGCACGAACACGAACAGCAGCAGCGCTGCGTGCGGCGAGGGCGTAGTGACGCCGAGCGCGCGATAGAAATCGGGCCATTGCGCGAGGACACCGAGCAGGGCGAGACCGATCAGCCCGAACGCCAACGACAGCAGCAGCCGCGAGCGCACGTGATGCAGGCGGAAGTGGCCGAGCTCATGCGCTAGCACGGCTTCCACCTCCGCGATCTGCAGCCGTTCCAGTAGTGTGTCGAAAAATACGATGCGCTTGCTGCGGCCGACGCCGGTGAAATAGGCGTTGCCGTGCACCGAGCGTCGCGAGCCATCCATGACGAATACGCCGCGCGAGGAGAACCCGCAGCGCTGCAGCAGGGCTTCGGTTCGCTCTTTCAGCGCCGCGTCGCTGAGCGGCGTGAACTTGTTGAACAGCGGCGCGATCAGCGTCGGATACGCCCAGGTGATCAGAACCGTGAACGCAACCCACACGACCCAGGCATACAGCCACCACAGCGAGCCGGCTCGCTGCATGAGGAACAGGATCACGAACACGAGCGGACCGCCGAGCAGGAGGCTGACGACGAGGCCCTTGAGCAGGTCGCCAAGGAACAGGCCGACTGTCGTGCGATTGAAGCCGAAGCGCGCTTCGACGCCGAAGGTGCGCCAGATCGACAGCGGCAAGCCGATCGCCGAGACGAGCAGGAACGTGGAGACCACGACGACCGTGCCGTGCCACACTGCGGGCAGGTGTGCGGCCTGCCACCAGGCGTCGATTGCGCTCAGTCCGCCGCCGAGCGTCAGCAAGAGCGCTACGGCTGCATCCAGCAGGTTGTCCCAGCGCCCGATCTGAGCGCTGGCGACGGTGTAGTCGGCGGCCTTCTGATGGGCAGCGAGGTCGATCCGCGCACGGAACGCTTCGGGAACCTCGTCGCGGTGGCGCAGGACGGCTGCGACCTGGCGCTGGTTCAACCAGCTGCGCGTCAGCGTCGCCGCGATGAGCAGCAGCACGAACAACCCTGCGAACCAGTGAATTTGCATGTCCGCGGCACTTTAGCGTCTGCTGGTATGATGCCGCAATGAGCGATAGAGATCCGTTGCGCCTGATCTGGATCGACCTGGAGATGACGGGACTGAAGCCCGACAGCGATCACATCATCGAGATCGCCACCATCGTCACGGACAGGCATTTGAACACGCTGGCCGAGGGGCCGGTGCTCGCAATCCACCAGTCGGACGCCATCCTCGACGCGATGGACGACTGGAACCGGCGCCAGCACGGCGCGTCCGGGCTCGCCGCGCGCGTGCGCGCGAGCACGGTGACTGCCGCGCAGGCGGAACGGCAGACCGTGGATTTCCTGGCGAACTGGATCGAGCCGGGCGTCTCGCCGATGTGCGGCAACAGCATCTGCCAGGACCGGCGCTTCCTGGCGCGCGAGATGCCGGAGCTGGAGCGCTACTTCCACTACCGCAATCTCGACGTGAGCACGCTCAAGGAGCTGGCGCGCCGCTGGGCGCCGGAAGCGTTCAGCGGCTTCCAGAAGAGCTCGACGCACCTCGCGCTGGACGACATCCGCGACTCGATCCGCGAGCTCGCGCACTACCGCACGACGTTCCTGCGCGTCCCGTGAAGCCGCATTCCGAGGCTTGCGAGCGCAATCGCGAGCCGATCCTCCAGGTATTGCGCCAGTGGTTCGTGCAGCCAGGTACCGCGATGGAGATCGGCTCCGGCACGGGGCAGCATGCCGTGCACTTCGCGGCGCATCTGCCGCATCTGCAGTGGCAACCGACCGATTGCGAAGCGAACCTCGCGGGCATCGGGCTGTGGGTGAGCGAAGCCGCGCTGCCGAACCTGCGCGCACCGTTGAAGCTCGACGTGCGCGACAGCACGTGGCCGGTCGAGGCGGTCGACTATGTCTTCAGCGCGAACACGTCGCACATCATGAGCTGGCCGGAAGTGGAGCTGATGTTCGCCGGAATCGGCCGCGTGTTGCGCCCGGGCGGCAGGTTTTGCCTCTACGGCCCGTTCAA
>DASYRK010000124.1:0-14197 GCA_036004505.1 Steroidobacteraceae bacterium | reverse complement strand
GGCCGTCTGCAACGCTCTCCCACTCGGACAAATCCTTGCCGTCAAAGAGCACGAGTGCGTCGGACGGTGCCTGAGTTCCGCGACCCGGGTTCACCATCCGAGGCACTGGTTCCCACACCTCGGTAAGCTTGGGATCAACTTGTGTTTGCGCTTGGACGATGGCAGCGAACGCCAACAGCAGGGATGGCGCCGCAGTGCTGATTCTCGTAGCAATTGCTCGAGCTGTCATGGCTGGCTCCGGGAAGCAGTCATGAACGATATTTAGCACCTGAGCTCGTCCAAGGCCAATGTTCCGGTCAACACCATGGCTATTTGATCGTAGTGCCACAGCTTTGGCATGAATGATCACGGTAGCCGGTCCGCCACGCGCCACGATCCGCCGGTCACCGACACGATCTTGTTCCGCTCATCGCGCGCGAAACCGAGCAGACGTTTCCCGTCATCGCGAATGAACAGATCCCGCCGCAGCGGCACCCATGTCTGACCCCACAGCGACAGCGTTCCGTTCGGCTGTGTCTTCACCACGAACACCTGATCGTCGGAGAGCGTGCACGTGCGGCACGTGATGCTCGAGATGTAGCGACCCGCGTACTCAGCGAGCGCTGGCGCATTCTTCGCGTCGGTCGCAGGGACGCTCGGCGTCCTGGCAGGGTAGAGCGCATCGAGCAGCGCTTGTTGCACGCGAAAGCGCAGATCGCCGCTCTCGCCGTGATTCACGATGAAGAAGCCTTCGTGCTTGTCGGGCATCAAGACGAACAGCGCGGAGAAGCCCGCGATGTCGCCGCCGTGCTCCGCGATCGCGACGCCGTTGACGTTGTCGAGCTGAAATCCGAGAGACCAGCCGGGAAGATCGGGATGATTCGTGGCCTGCTGAACGTGCATCGCTCGCGTCAGCGCAGGTGGGAGAAGGTGGGCGGTGCTCGCGCGCTCGTCTGCGAGATGCACGATGAGAAGCTTTCCCATGTCGGCAGCGGTTGCCACCATCGAAGACGTGGGAGGTGTCTGATACCACTCGTACGGAATCGCAGTGGCGCGGCCGTCGTCGATCTCGTAGGGCGTCGCCACGCCTTTCTCATCGCCCTGATGCAACATCACGCGGGCGCTGCGCATGCCGGCCGGCTCGAAGACGTGCTGCTGCAGATAGTCCGCATAGCTCTCGCCGCTCACGTCTTCGATCAACACGCCCACGAGCGCAATGCCGTACGTCGAGTACGCAGTGAGCTTTCCCGGCTCGCGATAGCGCACGAGCTTGTCCTCGAGGAAGGCGGCCGTGTCCGGCGCTTGCTTGCCGTCGTAGCGCCGACCTGGAATCTCATCG
This sequence comes from Steroidobacteraceae bacterium, assembly GCA_036004505.1. Lineage (GTDB taxonomy): Bacteria > Pseudomonadota > Gammaproteobacteria > Steroidobacterales > Steroidobacteraceae > Steroidobacter. The sequence goes on along the minus strand of DASYRK010000124.1, from coordinate 12,879 downwards.
AGCGCGCCCGTATGTGAAAGCACGTGTCTCAGCGTCAACGGCGCGTAGCCCTGCGATGGAACCCGCAGGCGCTTGAGATATCGATTGAGATCATCGTCGAGTTTGACGCGTCCATCTGCGACGAGCTGCAACGCGCCCAGTGCCGTGACTGTTTTCGTGATCGACGCGATCGGCCACACGGTGCGTTGCGGATCGACCCGGGCTTGGGTCGCGACGTCCGCCACGCCGTAACCACGCTGATAAACCACGTTGCCGTTACGAACGAAGACGAACGCAGCGCCGGGAACGCCCGCAGCGATTTCCTTTTCCACAATCGGATCGACGACGGACGCAATCTGTCCCGGCTCGACCTCGCTGGCGAGGACATTCGAAGCGCAGACAAGCAGGCCCAGGAGGTGAATACGTATTTTCATTGTCGAACCCCCGGCGGCCGTCGCGGTCGAAATCAGCACGTGCCGCGATCCTAACAGGGCGAGGGAGTCATGCGCGCGCACCTGGACGACGAACAGCCCGAATTACTCGACGAGCCGTCGTTCCTATACCTCGGCATCCAGGTGGCGCTGCTCTTACTGGTATTCAGCCTCTGGGTGGCGACGGATGCCGATCTGCTCGCTGCTTCGAGCGCGGAAGCTGCATGGGATGCCGCGATCGCGGCGCCGATCGATCGCACGACCCCACTGGTTGCCGATTCCCGCGAGATCGTGCTGCGGCGATCGGTTTGCTTCGGGTGGTGTCCGGTCTACGAAGTTCGCATCGGCGCCGCCGGGAGCGTTCGCTTTCGCGGCGAGCGCTACGTCTGCGCCTTTGGCGACCGCACGACGACTGTCGATCCTTATGCTGTCCGCCACCTTCTGCACGCCCTGGACCTCGTTCCGTTCGATCAGCTGTCGGTGGGACCACTGATCCCGGATGCTCCCGTCACGACGTTGAGCATCCGCGACGGCAACGATGCGCGCACCCTCAGGTTTCAGGAGGGTCTCGCTCAGAATGTCGACGATGTACTGACCGAGATGGCAGAGCGGGTCGATCAGCTCGCCGATACCCACCGGTGGCTGCCGATACGCATGGAGATCTACGGCTACTGTCTGAACGACGACGGCACGTTCAGCCGAGCCAGGGAGTCCGCTATCGACCGCGAGCGTCCGCGGACGTCCGGAACAGTCCGCTTTCGCTGAACGGCACTTTCGCTGCGTGGCGGCCCGCGATCCATCCGCCGACGATGCCAGCGACCACGAGCATCGCGGCGCTACCGAGCACCACTGCCAGGAACCAGCCGCGGTGCGATTCTCCAATCGCGAGCATCGCGAGACTGCCCACGGCGATGCCGAGTGCCACGCCCAACACTACGATGAAGGATCCGATTTCCGCGTTCACGAGGGGATTCGTGCAAGGCGCGTGCCTGACCCACACCACTTCCACGCGTTACGTGTGTTTGGCAATGAAGGCGTCGATGTTCCGGGCGAGCGTCACCATCGGCACGCCGCCGCCGATGACCAGCGCGTCGTCGAACTGACGCAGGTCGAACTTCGTGCCGAGCGCTGCCTGCGCCTTCTTGCGCAGCCGGTTGATTTCGCTGTGACCGACTTTGTAGCCGCACGCCTGGCCGGGCCACGCGCAATAGCGGTCGACTTCGCTCGTGACTTCGCCGAGGCTCGAGCCGTTCGTCGTCGCGAACCATTCGATCGCGTGCTGCCGCGTCCACTTCTTCACGTGCAGTCCGGTGTCGACGACCAGGCGACAGGCGCGGAACGCGATTGACTGCAGATAGCCGAGACGACCGACCGGATCGCCGTCATACACACCGAGCTCTGACGCGAGTTGCTCGGCATACAGCGCCCAGCCTTCCGAGTACGCATTGAAAGCAAGCAGCGAACGGAAGAGGGGGAGCTTGAACGTGTACTCGCCTTGCCAGACGTGGCCGGGGATGGACTCGTGATAGGACAGCGTCGCGAGGTTGTACGTCGTCCAGTTGTCCAGGTTGCCGAGGTTGATCCAGAACTTGCCCGGCACTTTGCCGTCGATCGTGCCCGGGCCGCCGTACGCGCCGGGCGCACCCGGCTCGACTTCCGGCGCCATGCGCTTGATCTCCATGTTGCCGGGCACGAGCGTCGCGAACGCACGCGGCAACCGCTTGCGAATGTCGGCGATGCGTCCATGCAGATAGTCCATGATCTGCTTGCGACCTTCGTCGTTGTTCGGGAATTTGTATTTCGGATTCTTGCCGAGCGCGGTCATGCGCTCGCCGACGGTTCCCTGCGTCATGCCTTCCTTCTTGAGAATGCCGTCCATCTCGGATTGCAGCTCGCGCAGCTGTTCCTGGCCCATCGCGTGAATCTGCTCCGGCGTCATCGTCGTCGTGGTGCCGGCCTTCAGCGCCCACGCGTAGTACTGGTCGCCGTGCGGCAGCTTCCACACACCCGCGTCGCTGGTCGCGCGCTTGCGATGCGCTTCCAGCTCGGCGATCTGCCGGTCGAGCGCCGGCGCGACTTTGTCAGTCGCGATCTTCGTGGCCTTCGTTGCGTAGTCTCCGGGCATGTCCTTCGTGCGCTTCGCGAGCGAAGTGACGATCGACCAGTCGGCGATCTTGCCGCCGCGCGCCATCTTGATCTGCGCCAGCGTCTTGTCGAGCAGGAAGTCCGGCGCGATCACGTTCTGCGCTGCTGCCGCTTTGAGGCGGCCGGTCTCGCCGTCGAGCTGACCGGCGTACGCCTCGAGTCGTGCGAGATACGCATCGGCGTCCGCCGGCGTCGAGACCGTGTGCTGCTCGTCGAGCATGCTCGGGATTTCGAGGAACGCGCCGGTGTTCTGCGCCACCACGTAAGGCGCGTTGCGATATGACCAGCTCGAATTGAGCAGCGCTGAGTCGCCGTACGGTTGAGCGAACCCTTCGGCAGCGAACTCGTGAGCAGTGCGGACGACGTCGAGGTCGATGCGCGACGCGTCGCTCAGTTGCGAAACATCGATCGCCTTCAGCTTCTGAATCCGCTGCGCCACACGCTGCGCGATCGCTTGTTGTCCGGCCGCGGAGCGGTCCCCGAGCTTGGCCTTCAGCGCGGCGCGCTTGCCGTTATCGATGCCGAGGCCCGTCGCGGTTTCAGGATAGTCGGTGAGCAGCTCCTCGCCGATCCCGGTCAGGAGCTGCTCCGCCGCGGCGTCGGCATTCCCGGCGGCGCTCGCGGGCAGATTGGCCAAAGCGATCGCTGCACCGGTGCCTACAATGAAATCGCGGCGGCTCGTGGTCATCGAAATACTCTCCTCGCGGGGGGCGGATTTTGCCGAAGGCGCAATCATACGGACCGGGCGGTTTGCTACGCTACGGGCATGAGAAAAATAGCCACGGTTTGCCTGCTCCTGCTGTTCGCAACGGCTGCTGGAGCTGTTGCGGTCGATGCTTATCTCCGCGCCGAAATGGCCAACCAGCGCATCCCTGGCGTTGCGGTGGCCGTGCTCCGCGACGGCAAACCGGTTTCGGTGCGGGCACTCGGCGTCGCGAACGTCGAGTTGAACACGCCGGTGACCCGCGACACCGCGTTCAAGATTGGCTCGGTCAGCAAGCAGTTCATCGCGACGGGCATCATGCTGCTCGTCCGCGACGGCAAGGTGCGCCTCGACGATCCCGTCAAGACATACCTTGACGATGCGCCGGCCGCCTGGTCGGGAATCACGCTGCGGCACCTGCTGACACACACCGCGGGACTGGTACGCGAATCACCCGGCTACGACAGCCTGAGGGCGCAGAGCGATGCCGATGTGATTCGCAAGGCGTACGACGTGCCGCTGCAGTCCGCGCCGGGGGAGAAGTGGTCGTACAGCAATCTCGGGTATTTCACGCTCGCCGAAGTGATCCACCGGGTGTCCGGCCAGCCGTGGCCGCAGTTCATGAGCGAGCGCGTGTTCAAGCCGCTCGGCATGACTGCGACGCGCACCACGGATGCGCTCGACATCATCCCGAATCGCGCGAGCGGCTATCTGTTTCGCGACAACGTCCAGCACAACGTCGCCCCGATGCTGGCGCTGCGGCCGAGCGGAGCGTTCTTCTCGACGATCGCGGACCTGATGAAGTACGAGACGGCGCTGCGCGACAACGCGCTGTTGTCGAAGGCCGAGCAGGCGCAGATGCAGACACCGATGCAGTTGACGGGCGGAGCGGCCACGACCTATGGCCTCGGCTGGATCGTCGAAGATTTTCGCGGTCATCGGCGCGTGCGGCACGGCGGATCGCTGCCGGGCTTTCGCGCAGACTTCAGCCGCTACGACGACGACTCGCTCGCCGTCATCGTGCTCGTCAACGCGGACGGCATTCGCACCGATGCGATCTCGCTGGAGGTTGCGAACCACTACATCCGCGGTCTGAGCCCGGACCGACCGGTCGTGAAGCTGCCGGCAGCGACGCTGGAAGAGTACGTGGGCCGGTATCAGCTCGACGAAACAAACTCGCTCACGGTCGGCGTCGACGGTCCGGGGCTGAGCGTGCAATTCAGCGAAGGCGGACCGCAGTTCCGCGTGCTGCCCGAGAACCCGACGACGTTCTTCAGCGCCAAGGACGAGAACTACGTCTTCTCGAAAGAGAACGGCAAGGTCACCCAGCTCGCGATCCGCAACGGGGGCTCGGAGACGGTCGCGATCAAAGTGGATGCGGCGATGCAGGCTGCGATCGAGCAGCGCATCGCGCGTATCGAGAACGATCTGCTGCCGACCGTGCTGGTGAAGGGCGAATCTCGCCAGCCGGTGAAGCTCGCGGAGAAGATGCAGGAGCTGCACGTTCCTGCGGTCAGCATCGCCGTGATCAACGACGGTCGGATCGAGTGGGCGCGCGCGTATGGCGGTACGCGGATCGATGGTCCGCCCGCGACGACGCAGACGCTGTTTCAGGCCGCGTCCATCAGCAAGCCGGTGAGCGCGCTCGCGGTCATGCAGCTGGTCGAGGCGGGCAAGCTGAATCTCGATGCGGACGTGAACGAGTCCCTGCGCAGCTGGAAGCTTCCGGCGAGCGAGTTGACGAGCAAAGAGAAGGTCACATTGCGCCGGCTCCTCAGTCATTCAGCGGGAACGACCGTGCACGGATTCGCGGGATACGCAGCAGGCGAAAAGGTGCCGACGCTGGTCGAGGTGCTGAACGGAGTTCCACCCGCGAACAGTGCGCAGGTCCGTGTCGATATCGTGCCCGGAACGCAATGGCGCTACTCCGGTGGCGGATACGAAGTGATGCAGCAGCTCGTCGAGGATGTCACGCAGCAACCGTTCGCTCAGGTGATGTCGGGCCGCGTGTTGGGTCCGCTTGGAATGAGTCACAGCACGTTCCAGCAACCGTTGTCCGAGTCTGCGCTGGCGGACGTCGCAACGCCGTATGACTCGGAGGGTCGGCCGATCGCCGGTGGTCCCCATGTGTATCCGGAGTTGGCTGCCGCTGGCTTGTGGACCACGCCTTCCGATCTGGCGCGCTACGTGATCGGAGTTCGGAAAGCTGCGGCCGGCGGATCAGGGAACGTGCTGTCACCGGATAGCGTCAACACGATGTTGACGAGCGTCATTGGTCATCAGGCGATCGGGCCGCAGATCGGTGGCACTGCGCCCCACCAGTACTTCACGCATGGCGGCGCGAACGAGGGGTACCGCTGCCTGCTGGTCGGTTACGTAGACGGCGACGGCGCGGTCATCATGACGAGTGGCGATCAAGGCGGCGAGATCATGAGCGCGCTCATGCGGTCGATCGCGGCCGCCTACGAGTGGCCGGACTTCACGCCGCCGGAGCGAGTGCTGACGAAGGTCGATCCGAGCACGTTCGATCGGTATGTTGGCACATACAAGTTCGAAGACGGCGGCCCGAGCATCACCGTCTGGCGCGACGGCGACCGGATGTATTCGCGAGTGAAGGAGGCGCCGATCACCGAGCTGTTCCCGACTTCGGAGCACGAGTATTTTCAGCGCGCGCTGCCGGCACGCTTCGAGTTCCAGTCGGACGCGATGATCCTGCATGAGGGCGAGGGTCAGGATCGTCCGGCGAAGCGTCTCACTGCAGCCGAAAGCAAGAAGCCCATGGAAGAAGCGCTTGCAGCCGGACGACGATTGAGAGAGCAGCGAGCTGCGGCAGGCGGTGAAGCGATGCTGCGACGTGTGTTGTCCAGTGTGGCGAGCGGCAAGCCCGACTATGCAGCCATGACCGCTGACCAGGCCAAGGACGTGCGTGGGGAACTGCCGGAGTTGCGCACGACCCTGAGCGCGCTCGGCGCGCTGCAGGCGGTTCGCTTCCAGAAAGTCCTGGAGTCCGGCATCGATCACTACGTCCTCGAGTTCGAGAAGGGTACGGCGGATGCCGCGATCGAGCTCGACAGGGACGGTCGCCTCAGCGGCTGGTGGATGCAGCGCCGCTAACTGCGGGGCTGCGGATCTCCTGCCGCAGCGTCGGACGCCGCTCGCGCGGACGAAGTTCGGTGCGCACCGGTCGTCCGCTCGAAATCGACTGCAGCATCGCCTCGATGATCTGCACGTCCGCCAGGCCTTCCTCGCCTGACGGCTCCGGCTCGCGGTCGTTGAGAACGCAGTCGGAGAAGTACAGCAGCTCCGGCGCGAACTGGTCGCTCTTGCTGAACTTCTTCCTGCTCTCGCGCTCGCCGATCTTCAGGCGGTAGGACAGCCCGACCGCGTACTCGAACGCGGGATCCAGCGTCACGCTGCCTTTCGTGCCGGTGATGGAGTAGACGGACTTGTCCGCCGCACCGAAGCTGCACGTGAAGCTCGCCACCCGCTCATCCTTGTATCGCATGACGGCTGCGACAGTCTCATCCACGTCGCGGAAGCGCGGATCCTTGCTGCGCGTGCCTGCAGCCCAGACCTCCACCGGATCCTCGCCGAGGCAATAGCGCGCGGCGTTCATGCAATAGATACCGATGTCGTAGAGCGGGCCGCCGCCTTTCTCCGCCGGCACCAGCCGGACGTTGTCGTCGCTCACCTGCATCGAAAAGTCGGACGTGAAGAAGCGCAGCTCGCCGAGCTTGCCGGTGCGCGCGAGCTTGGCGACTTCGAGGTTGGCGCGCTCGAAGTGCAGCCGATACGCGATCATCAGCTTGACGTTGGCCTCGCGAGTGGCGCGGATCATCTCCTCGCACTCGCTTGCGTTGACCGCCATCGGCTTCTCGCACAGCACGTGCAGCCCCGCACGGGCGGCGCGAATTGTGTATTCCTTGTGCATTTCGTTCGGCAGCGCGATGTAGACGGCATCGATCTCGCCGCTCGCGAAGAGCTCATCCACGCCGTCATAGCCGCACGTGCGGGATACGCCGTACCGACGGCTCAGCTGCTTCAGCTTCTTCTGCTCACCGGAGACGAGTGCGGCCAGCGTGCTGTTGCGCTTCGCGTGCTTGAACGCTGGCAACACCGCGACCTGCGCGATATGGCCGAGACCGATGACAGCGTACCGCACCGACTTGCGTTGAGAAGTTTTCTGACGTGAGCGTGAGGGGCGGCGCGCCATGACAGTTCTCCGTCGCTAAAATCTGTCTGGACGGAATGACCCACCGGACAGGCCGGTTCCCCGGCGTAATGGCTCACGCCTCTATTCTTTTTGGCATGTCGTCCGCGCGCTGGCTGGCGCGGAACTCGATGAAGCGGAAGTCGGCGAGCCCGTGCTTGTGGAATGGATCTTCCTGGATCAGCGCTTCGATCTGCTGCCGGGTCTTGCCAGCGGCGATGATGATGCCGCCGTCGCGCGGGATCTTGCGACCCGAGACCAGGAATGTGCCGTCCGCGTAGTACTTCTTCAGGAACTTCACGTGCGCGGTCATGTGCGCGTCGATTTCCGTCAGGTCGGCCTTGTAGACGAGCTCGATGACGAACATGATGTGCTTCCGGAGGACCCATGGCCTGGTTATTGCTGATCGTAGCGGGAATTTGCGAAGTCGTGTGGGCGATCGGCCTGAAATACGCCGCAGGCTTCACGCGCTTCTGGCCGAGCGTCATCACTGTCGCCGCGATGCTCGTGAGTATCGTGCTGCTCGGCCTCGCAATGAAATCGCTGCCGGTCGGCACGTCCTATGCCGTATGGGTCGGCATCGGCGCCGTCGGCACGGCGCTCCTCGGCATCGTGCTGCTCGGCGAGTCGGCGAGCGCGGGCCGTCTCGCGAGCCTCGCGCTCATCCTCGCCGGCATCGTGGGGCTCAAGCTCGCGACTCCATGACGCAACTCACAGGTGCCGCGTCTCCGCGGGCGCCTTCGCGAAGTTGTCGTTGCGACCGTCGACATACATGATCTGCAGCGCCGCGAGCTCCGCGTCCGGGATGTTGTCGACGCAGCTCAGCATGACCGCGACCATCCCCTTGCCGTCCGGTCCGACGTTGGCGCGCCCGAACGATTTGACGCCGCAATTCTTGCAGAACAGATGGTGGATGTTCTTGCGGTTGAACTGGTAGTCGCTGAGCATCTCCTGTCCTTTCAGCAACCGGAAGTCATCGCTGCCGATGCCCACCAGCCACGCTCGCGACTTGCTGCACATCGAGCAGTTGCATCGCAGCGTGCCTTTGCTGAGGTCCATGTCGGCTTCATAGCGCACGGCGCCGCAGTGGCAGCCGCCGGTATAGGTCTTCTTCATGACGGTGTCTCCGTTACGATCGGGCTAGAATGGCGTCAGCATAACAAGAGGATAACCTCATGCGCCGCTGGATCCCGCTGCTGCTTACGTTCCTGTCATCCGCCGCGTTTGCCCAGGCGAGCGTGAACGGACCCGCGAATGCCAAGGCCGGCGCTGCAGTTCAAGTCACGGTGGCGGGCTCGAAGAACCCGCGGGACTTCGTGACGATCGTCGAGAAGACCGCCAGCGAAGGCGCTTACGGCGGCTATGAATATGTGACGAAGCCCGGCGCGTTCAAGCTGATCGCGCCGCCGAAGTCGGGCGACTACGAGATTCGGCTCTTGTCGGCCGACTCGCCGTATCCGACGCTGGCGCGCCGGCCGTTGCGCATCGATGCGGTCGAGGCGACGCTCGATGCACCGGCGCAGGTCGCTGCCGGCGCGACGTTTTCCGTCAAATGGACCGGACCGAACAATGAGCGCGACTACGTTGCGTACGGCGACGCCTCGCGCCCGTACATCGGTTACGAGTACACGAAAGCCGGAAGCCCGCTCGAGCTGACGGCGCCCGATGACCCGGGCCAGTACGAGCTGCGCTATTTCCTCGCCGCCGGCGACACTATCATCGCGCGTCGGCCGATCTCGGTCGGCGCGGTTTCAGCTTCGGTGACGGCTCCGCAGACCGCGGCGGCGGGCGCGAAGATCAAGATCACGTGGCAGGGCCCGAACAATGCGCGTGACTTCGTCACGATCGTCAAAGCGAGCACAGCCGACAAGCAATATGCCGCGTACGAATACACGTCGCAGGGCAGCACCCTCGAGATGCGCGCGCCGGACGTCGCAGGCGAGTACGAGGTTCGCTATCTCACTGCCCAAACGTACGCGACGCTGGCGACGGCGAAGATGACGGTGACCGCGGTCTCGGCCTCGATCAAGGCGCCGGCGACAGCCGTTGCCGGTAGTAACGTCGCAGTGACCTGGCAGGGACCGAACAACGAGCGCGACTATGTGACGATCGTGAAGAAGGGCGCGCGGGAAGGCGACTATGCCACCTACGAGTACACGGCTCGCGGCAATCCCGTGAAGGTGCTCGCACCGGTCGAGCCGGGCGACTACGAAGTGCGTTACTCGACTGGTGCGGCGTACGTCACTCTCGCGCGCGCGCCGATCACGATCACACCCGCGAAGGAAGAGCCCGGAACGGTGGAGGTCGTCGCAGCGAGCGCGTTGCCCGCAGGCAGCGCAGTCGAGATCATTCTCGATGCGTCAGGCAGCATGCTGCAGAAGATCGGCAAGGAGCGCCGCATCGACATCGCGCGTCAGACGCTCACGAAGCTCGTGACGAGCACGATCCCGGCAGGCACGCCGTTCGCGTTCCGCGTCTTCGGTCGCATGGAGGACTCGTGCCAATCCGATCTCGACGTGCCGCTCGGACCTCTGAACGTGCAGGCGGTGAGCGCGAAGCTCGGGGGACTGGAACCGAAGAACGGTGCGAAGACGGCGATCGGCGCGTCGCTCGAACTGGTCGCGTCGGACCTGCGCAGCGTGCAAGGTGAACGCCTCGTGATTCTGTTGACCGACGGCGAGGAAACCTGCGGCGGCGACCCGGCGGCCGCGATCGAGAAGCTGAAGAAAGCCAGTACGAAGGTGCGCGTGAACATCGTCGGCCTCGCGATCGACGATGCGAGTCTCGCCGCGACGTTCCGGCATTGGGCGGACGCCGGCAATGGCATGTATTTCGATACGCAGGGCGCCGCCGCGTTGAACGAAGCGATGGCGAAAGCGATGCGGCCGAGCTTCGAGATCGTCAATGCGCAGGGCGCGGTGGTGGGCGAGGGACTCGCGGGCGGAGATCCGGTCCGGGTCATCGCCGGCAACTACACCGTGCGACTTGCTGGAGGCAAAGGCGCGGAGCAAAGCGTGACGGTGAAGGCGAAAGAGAAGGCGACGGTGAAATTCCAGTAGGTTGGGCTTCAGCCCGACATCACCTCAAATATTCAGCAGCTCGTTCACTGCGCGATGCGCTTGCTCGATCGCGACGTCGGTGTAAGCGCCCATCCCGGCGTCCGAGTTGGCGATCGCGATGTTGCCGAAACGCTGACGGCCGATGATGTTCGGCATTCGTTCGGGCGGCGTGTCGCCGTCGACGAGGCTGTTGTATTCCGGCGCGTAGCCGTGCGGCCAGCGGTTGACAGCGATGCCTTCGATGTCGCGCGCCGGATCGAATCCACCGCCGCTGAGAGCTCGGCCGAGCTCATCGCGGACGTTGCGCTCGAACGTTGCGAACGGCGTCGCGAGCAGCTCCGCGCGGCCGACCTTGTGTTGTTCGCGCTCGGGGAGTCCGTACTTCGCGGGCGTGCGCTCCATCCGGACGAGGATCGGCTCGTCGGGTGAGCGAACGCTGCTGTAACCGCCGATGTCCACGGCCTCGTTCAATTGAAAGCCGGAGAAGTAGGCGCCCGGTGCGTCGACGTGCCGAACGCCGAGACGCTGGAAGGCGCGCCAGTTCCTGAGCGCGACGCTGACGTACACGAGCGGCGTTTTGATGAGCTGATGCAGCGCTGTCTTCTGCGAGGCGGGAAGATCCGGGCACAGATACGGAATCATCATGTTCCAGCCGGCGAGCACACACCTGCGCGCGCTCGTCCGGTGTACCGCGCCGCCGCGCGAATAGATCACTTCGACGCCGTCGCTGCCGACGTTACGGACGCGCAGTGCCGTGCTGTTGAGGCGCACACGTGTCGGGGACTCGGGACGATCGAGCTTCGTGTAGTCAGCGACCGCTGTCACGATGTCGCGCGCGTCGCGGCCGGGCATTGCTGCTGGAATCAGCGAGCGCACCAGCAGTCGTGCGATCGACGCGTTGCCGTCCGGATAGTGGAACGTGTCGGAGCCGCCGGTCGCTGCAAATCCCGCTGGCGTGAATCCCATGCGCGGCGCTTCGCCGGGCTCGAGCTTCAGTCCCTGGAATCCCGGGAACTCGGTGCCCCAGCAATCGAGCGCGGAGATCGCATCGATGCCGCAGCCCCACCAGCCGTCGGTCGCGTGCAGGTAGTAGGGGAGGACGCCGGGATCTGCCTTGACGACCTTCAGCAGGTAGTGCTCGTACGAGATGCGCGACAGGCGGTCCTTCTTCTGGGCGGAGGTCAGGCTCGGCAGAAAGTCTTCGTCGCCGTGCTCGATCCGCAGAATGTCCTTGCGAACATTCTCAGCGAGCGGCGTCTGCGCGAGGAATGAAGCCGTCGCTTCACGACTGTCACCTTTGCGGACGACGAGACGATCGACGCCGAACGTCTCGCGATCGAAGAACACACCGTTGTGCAGGCCGAGCGATTCGTAGAGCGTCCTGTTCGTGCACGCGTCATCGAGCGCCTTGGCGTCGACTCCCAGCGTGCGCATCAGATCGGCGGCGACCTTGCCGTACGGTCGCGGGCTTTCGATCATCAACGTGCCGCCGTTCAGCAGATGCATGCGGCCGTTGACGTGAAACTCGTTGCGCTTCGCATGGCCGCCGAAGTCGTCGTGATTGTCGAGGATGAGCACGCGGCTGCGCGGCGAGGCGGTGCGAAAGAAATGCGCGGCCGCCAATCCGCTGATGCCGCCACCGACGACGATCAGGTCGTGCTGCTCGCCGGTCTCGGCAATCGGCCCTTGCAAAGATCCCGAGTCGCGCAATGCATGCGCGGCCTCGAACGAACCCGGATGACTGCCGCGCAGGCCGAGCCGCGTCGGCGGGTAGTAACCTCGCTGGTCCTGATCAGCCATTTTTGCCGCAGCCGCAACCAGCTCAGGCGCGAGTCCGCCAAGCAGGACGCCGCCCACGCCGAGCACCGCGCCTTGCAGGAAGTCGCGGCGCGCGATGGGCCGATCCATGCCGAGGTTTTTGTCGGAGGGCTTCACGGGCGGCGATTGTGAGCGAGCCGGCGGGCTCGCGCTAGAGTCCGCGGGTCATCGGCGATTCAGCACCAGCACGGTAACACCCAGCACGATCGTGCCGACCGCGAGCCACTCCTGACGGGTCACGATCTCACCGCCCAGCGAAACACCCAGCAGCATCGCGATCACCGGGTTGACGAAGCTGTTGCTCGTCGCGAGTGCCGGCCGAGTATTGGCGAGCAACGTCATGTATGCCGAGTATGCGATCACGGAGCCGAAAAGACTGAGATAGAGCCAGGCGCCGACGGCCAATGGCCGTGGCGGCCACGAGAAGGTCTCGCCGGTCAGAAGCGAGAGCGTCGTCAGGACGCCCCCGGCGCAAAGCATCGCGCTCGCGAATCCAGCCGACGCGGGTGCGAGACGCAGGACGTGCTGACTGAG
>DASYRK010000123.1:0-11317 GCA_036004505.1 Steroidobacteraceae bacterium | reverse complement strand
TGCGCGCCGAGCGCCAGCCGGAGTTCACGCAGCTCGACATCGAGACCTCGTTCCTCAACCAGGAACAGATCATCCAGATGATGGAAGAGCTGCTGCGCCACCTGTTCAAGACAGTGCTCGACACAGAGCTGCCGAAGCCGTTCCCGCGGCTCACGTTCGCCGAAGCGATGCGGCGCTACGGCTCGGACAAGCCGGACCTGCGCATCCCGCTCGAGTTCGTCGACATCGCCGATCTCGTGCGTGACTCGCAATTCAAGGTGTTCGCCGGCCCGGCCGCGAACCCGAACGGCCGCGTGGTCGCGATGCGCGTGCCGGAAGGCGGCACGAAGATGACGCGTAAGGAGCTCGACGATTGCACGCCGTTCGTCGCGCGTTACGGCGCGAAGGGTCTCGCGTACGTGAAGGTGAACGAGAAGGCGAAGGGCCGCGACGGCCTGCAGTCGCCGATCCTCAAGTTCCTGAGCGACGATGCGATCAACGGAATTTTGTCTCGCGCGGGCGCGCTCGATGGCGACCTGATCTTCTTCGGCGCGGACACCGCGAAGGTCGTCAACGACTCGATCGGCGCGCTGCGCCTGAAGCTCGGCAACGACCTCGGCCTGGCGCAGGCCGGCTGGCGGCCGCTGTGGGTCATCGATTTCCCGATGTTCGAATGGGACGCGGCTGCGAAGCGCTGGGGCGCGGTGCATCACCCGTTCACGTCGCCGCGCGATCCGGATCCCGCCGTACTGCGCGCGGATCCGGCGAACTCGCTGGCGAACGCTTACGACATCGTGCTGAACGGCTCGGAGATCGGCGGCGGCTCAGTGCGTATTCACCGCCAGGACATGCAGTCGACCGTGTTCGACCTGCTCGGCATCGGCGCGGAAGAGGCGCAGAAGAAATTCGGCTTCCTGCTCGAGGCGCTGAAGTTCGGCACGCCGCCGCACGGCGGCATCGCCTTCGGCCTCGATCGCATCGTGATGTTCATGGCGGGCACGGACAGCATCCGCGACGTCATCGCGTTCCCGAAGACGCAGACCGCGGCGGATTTGATGACGGATGCGCCGACGAGCGTGTCGGAGGAGCAGCTGAAGGAGCTGCACATCCGGGTGAAGCTGCCGGTGAAGGAGCAGTCGGGCTGAGGCCCGCCTACACGAGGCCGAGTTTCTCCAGCACTTCTTTCGTCGGGCCTTCGAAGGTGGCTGTCGCCACGTTGCCGACGTACTTCAGGTCGCGCGTGCCGATCGGCGTCGTGTAGAAGCCTCCCGCAGTCAGCGCGCGATAACGTTCGAAGAACGGCTCTGTGACGATTGCGTCAGCGATCGTGGTCATCTGCGTCGCCGAGAGCTTCGCGAACGGCGCTGTGAACCGCCGCTGCGATTCGGCATCGAGCGAGCTCAGGCCGTCGAGCACGGTCTTCCGATCGGCTGCGTGCTCCGGATAGGGTGCGCTGATCCATTCGTCGATGAAGTCCACCACGCCGACACTTGATGCCGCGGGCGACACGTCATCCGCGGGGATGATCAGATCGCACAGCGCGCTCGCGGCGGCGCGCTGCTCCTTCGTCAGCGTGAGCGGCCACAGATCGCCGGCCGCGTACTTCTTCAGCAGGTCCGGATCCTTGCCGTAGCCCTTCGCTGCCGGCGTCGCAGCCGCCGCGTCGAAGGACACGCTCGGCAGCCGCAGCGCCGCGCTGGCCGCCAGCACCCATTTGATCGCCGTGCGTCGATCGAATTCGTTCATATCAGAGATCCCGTCTCTTCATCGCCTGCAGCATGTAATCCGCCGAGCGCCACGCGAGCGCCATGATCGTCAGCGTCGGGTTCTTGTCCGCGTTCGACGGGAACGGCGCGCCGTCGGTGATGAACAGGTTCTTCACGTCCCAGCTCTGCAGCCACTGGTTGACGACCGACTTCTGCGGATCCGTGCCCATGATCGCGCCGCCGATCTCGTGGATGATGAAGCCGCCCGGCGCGATCGCCTTGCGGCCGTCGAGCTCCGCCTTGCCGAGCACCTTGCCGCCCATCGCGTCGATGATGTCGGCGAAAGTCTTCTGCATGTGCGCAGCCTGGCGCGTCTCGTGCTCGGACCACTGCCAGTGGAAGCGCAGCGTGGGAATGCCCCACTTGTCCTTGCCCGTCGCATCGATCTCGCAGTACGAGTTCTCGTTCGGGATCATCTCGCCGCGGCCCGCCAGCCCGATGAACGAGCCGTAGTAGCGCCGCATGTCCTCTTTCAGTTTGCGGCCGTAGCCGCCGGCGAACGTGGCCACCTGCGCCATCGAGCCGACACTCGGCATGCGCCGCCCGCTGCCCATTTCGATGTGATAGCCGCGCGCGAAGCCGAGCTTCGCGGCATCCTTGTACAGCCACCACGGCGAATAGACGTGAATGCCGCCCGCGCCGTCCTCGTTGTGCGGCGGTAGATTTTCCAGCGCCGGGATCTGGCCGCTGACCGGCGAGCCGACCGTATCCATGAGGTACTTGCCGACCTTGCCGCTCGAGTTCGCGAGCCCCTGGGGGAACTTCGTGGACTTCGAGTTGAGCAGGATGCGCACGCTCTCGCACGCGCTTGCGGCGAGCACGACGATGCGCGCCTTCGCGCGATGCTCCTTGCCGCTGGTCTTGTCGATGAACACCACGCCGGTTGCGAGGCCGCGCTTGTCGAGCTCGACTTCGCGCACCATCGCCTGCGTCAGGATGTCGAGATTGCCCGTCGCCATCGCCGGCGGCAGATGCACTGTCGTCGACTGATAGGTGGCCTTGATCGAGCAGCCACGGCCGCAGTCCGTCGCCCAGAAGCAGGCCGCACGGCTGCGCATGTGCTCGGCGAGAATTTTCTGCGCGCGTTCGTTGCCCGGATGCAGCAGCGGCGGCAGGCGCTTGTGATCGAGCTGCTGCGTGAGCACTGCACGATGTGCGGCGACGACCGGAACGCCGAGCGTCTTCGCGTGCTTGCGGATCAGCAGCTCGCCCGCGCGGGGCTTCGGCGGCGGCAGCAGGCAACCGGGCGAGGAGTTCGGCGTGTTCTCCATGCCGTCGTTGTCGCCGTACACGCCGATCAGCATTTCCACTTTGTCGTAGTACGGCGCGACGTCGTCGTAGTCGATCGGCCAGTCGAAGCCGAGCCCGTCGCGGCTGTGCGGTTTGAAATCGTACGGACCGTTGCGCAGCGAGATGCGGCCCCAGTGATTGGTGCGTCCGCCGAGCATGCGCGCGCGCCACCACCAGAAGCGCTGATCGGGATCGTCCGATGCGCTCGAATAGGGCTCGTCCGGCATCTGCCAGCCGCCGTCGATCGTGGAGTCGTAGAAACCGAATTCCTTGTCCGGCGTCGAGGTGCCGCGCAGCGGCGCCTGGTCGGGCGTTTGGAACATCGGGGTCTCGGCCTCGGGCACGTAGTTGCGGCCCGCTTCCAGCATCAGGACCTTCGCGCCGTCCATCGTCAGCGTGTACGCCGTCTGACCGCCGGCCGCGCCCGAGCCGACGACGATCACGTCGTACTCTTTCTGCAGACCGGCGGTTTGAATCATCCCCATGGCGGTTACTTCAGCTTTTTGATGCTGATGTCACGGAACAGCACCACATCCTTGTCCGTGTGATTCTGCAGCCCGATGTAGCCGGCGGCCGCGCGCTTGCCGCGGTCCGGCTCGGATGACGCCTTCTTCTCCGGCACCGGATCGCCTTCCTTGAAATCGGTGATTTTCTCGCCGTTCAGCGTCACGACGGTGCGATCGTCGGTCAGCGTGATCTCCATCGTGTTCCATTCCTTCGGCTCCGGCTTCGCCAGCGCCTTGGTGAGCGAATACAACACGCCGGTGCGGTGATAGTCGTTCTCGCTGAAATCGATCTGCACTTCGTAGCCCTTGTTCACCGGCATCCACGGCTCGGTCGGCTCGGTCGGGATGCGGATGAAGACGCCGGAGTTGCCGCCCTTCGCCGGATCGGGCACGCGGAACACGACGCGCACGACGGAGTTGCTGATCTTCTCTTTCGTGTACCACAACAGACCCATGCCGCCTGTGGTCTTGAGCACGCCATTCTCGATGACGAATTCGCCGGGGCCGACGTGCTGCCAGCCGTCGAGATTCTTGCCGTTGAACAGCGGTTGCCACTGACCGTAGTCCTTCGCTGTGGAAGTCACGGCGGCAAATCCGGCGAGCGCTACTGCGCACCCGAGAAGAATCGATCGAAGGGACATGGTCGGCTCCTCACAAGTTCACCCAGGCCGCGTCTTTGCGGCTCGATTCCACCGCGGCGTGCACGAACTGCACGCCACGCAACCCATCTGCAGCTGTCGGCACCAGCCGTGCGCCGGCCGGCGGCGAAGATTTCGCATCATACGCCGCGATCAGGTCCGCGATGTCGCGGTACACCTGCGCAAAGCCTTCCAGGTAGCCTTCCGGATGGCCGGCGGGAATCCGCGCGCCGCTCGCGGCGATCGGCGACAGGCCGGGCCCGCCACGCGCGATGATGCGTGGCTGCTGACCGTACGGCGCGTGCCGCATGTGATTCGGCTGTTCCTGCGACCACTCCAGTCCGCCTTTGGATCCGTAGATCCGCAGGCGCAGTCCGTTCTCGTTACCGGGCGCGACCTGGCTGGCCCACAGCGAGCCGCGCGCGCCATTCGCGAAACGCAGCAGCATCTGCGCATTGTCGTCCAGCTTGCGGCCCGCTACGTGCGTGGAAAGATCTGCTGCCAGCTGCGCGACTCGCAGTCCGCTCACGAACTCGGCGAGATGGAATGCATGCGTGCCGATGTCGCCAACGGCCGCGGCGGCTCCAGCCTGCTGCGGATCCGCGCGCCACGACGCCTGCTTCTGACCTTCCGCTTCCAGCAGCGTCGTGAGCCAGTCCTGTGCGTATTCGACCTGCACGAGGCGTACCTCTCCGAGGTCACCCGCGGCGATCATTTCTTTCGCCTGCCGCACCAGCGGATAGCCGCTGTAGTTGTAGGTGACTGCGAGCACGCGTTGCGTGCGCTCGGCCGTGCTCACGAGATCGTCGGCATCCGCGACGCTCGTCGTCATCGGCTTGTCGCAGATGACGTGAAAGCCTGCGTCCAGAGATTTCTTGGCAGCGGCGTGATGCAGGTGGTTCGGCGTCACGATCGTGACGACGTCGACGCGATCGGTCCGCGCGCCTTCCGCCTTGATCATCTCGTCGACGGACGCGTAGCAGCGGCGTGCGTCGAGCAGCAGGTCGGCGCCGCTCTCGAGCGAGCGTTGTGGATCCCCAGAGAACACGCCGGCCACGAGCTCGTAGCGATCGTCCAGGCGCGCGGCGATGCGATGGACGCCGCCGATGAACGCGCCGCGACCGCCGCCGATCATGCCCAGACGCAGCCGCCGGCTCATTGCAACCCTAGCATCCGGCGATTGGCGGCCTCGTCCGCTCCCGAACGGGCAAAGTCATCGAAGGCGTGCTCGGCGACACGGATGATGTGACGCTGGATGAATTGCGCGCCTTCGGCTGCGCCCTGTTCGGGATGCTTGATGCAGCACTCCCATTCGAGCACCGCCCAGCCGTCGTAGTCGTACTGTGTGAGCTTGGAGAAGATGCCGTTGAAGTCGACCTGGCCGTCGCCGAGCGAGCGGAAGCGGCCGGCGCGATCGATCCACGGCGCGTAGCCGGAATAGACGCCTTGCTTCGCCGTCGGATTGAACTCGGCGTCCTTGACGTGAAAGATCTTGATGCGCGGGTGATAGGCGTCGATGAAGCCGAGATAGTCGAGCTGCTGCAGCACCATGTGACTCGGGTCGTACAGCATGTTGCAGCGGGGATGCTCGTCGACGAGTCCGAGGAAACGTTCGAACGTCGCGCCGTCGAACAGATCCTCGCCGGGATGGATTTCGTAGCACACGTCGACGCCCACTGCATCGAACGCATCGAGAATCGGCCGCCAGCGGCGCGCGAGCTCGTCGAACGCAGCCTCGATCAGGCCCGCGGGGCGCTGCGGCCACGGATACAGATAAGGCCACGCGAGCGCGCCGGAGAACGTCGCGTGAGCTTTGAGTCCGAGGTTCTGCGAAGCGCGCGCGGCCTGCAGCACCTGGTCCACTGCCCACTGCTGTCGCGCCTGCGGATTGCGTCGCAGCTGCGCGGGCGCGAAGCCGTCGAAGGCTTCGTCATAGGCCGGATGCACGGCGACGAGCTGGCCCTGCAGATGCGTCGAGAGTTCGGTGATCTGCAGGCCTTCCGCCGCGAGCACGCCTTTGATCTCATCGCAGTAGGTCTTGCTCTGCGCGGCGCGCTCGAGATCGAACAGGCGCGACTCCCACGTCGGAATCTGCACGGCCTTGAAGCCGAGGCCGGCGGCCCATTTGCCGATGGAGCGCAGTGAGTTGAACGGCGGCGCGTCGCCGGCGAACTGCGCCAGAAAGATCGCGGGGCCCTTCATCGTGCGCATGGTGCCTAGCCCTTGCTGCCCAGTCCCTTGAGGTAATCGAAGCTGATCTTCACGGACTCGAGCGGCGAGCGCTCGAAGTTCTCCTGCTCGACGAAGTAGTGCGTGATGCGCTTGCGGTTCGCAGCCTTGAACACGCGCTGCCACTCGATCTTGCCGCTGCCGACTTCGGTGGTCTCCGGCTGCAGGCGGTCGGCGGTCACCCGCGCGCTTTTGAGCACGTCCTTCACGTGCAGCATCGAGATGCGGTCGTCGTGCTTCTTCAGATATTTCACCGGGTCGGCGCCGGCCGTGACGACCCACGCGATGTCCATCTCCATCGTGACCAGCTGCGGATCGGTCAGGCGCAGCAGCTCGTCGTAGGCGATGACGCCGTCGTAAGAGCGGAATTCCATGTTGTGATTGTGATACCCACAGCGCAGGCCGGCCTGCTTGCACACCGCGCCGATCTTGTTCAGCTGCTCGGCGTTCCACTTCCAGTCATCGAGCGTGATGCCCGAGGCGAGCGACACGACCGCGTGGCCGGGCTTGTCGCGGAAGCGCGAGTCCGCGGTCCACGGGAAGGCGCAGACGAGGTATTCGGTGCCGAGCGCCTTCGCGTAGTCGATGCGCTCCTGCAGTCCATCCTGTAAATCCGCCATGCCCGCGTGCATGCTCGGCGCCGCCAGGCCGTTGTCGCCCAGCATCCGGCGCAGCTCGCCCGCGGTCGTGCCGGCGGGAATGCCGGCCAGCTCGACCTCGCGATAGCCGATGTCGGCGATTGCGCGCAGCGTCCCGGCCAGGTCCTTCGCCACGGCGTCGCGAATGGTGTAGAGCTGCAGGCCGATCGGGCGACCCAATGGACCCGTCTGTGCCTCGGCGGCGCGTGCCGCGTGCAGGCTCATGGCAGCCAATGCCAGGGATCCGCGTTCAAGAAAAGCGCGCCTCGAAAGCATTGCATCTCCTCGTTCCCCGTTTGCCCCGAGTATATTGAAGTCCGAATGAATGCGAACCCACTCCGCGATGCCGGCCCGGCGCCCGCCCTGGTGATCCTGGTGCACGGCCTGTGGCAGTCCGGCCTCGAATTGTTCGTGATGAGGCGCCGGCTGCAGGCGGATGGCTCCTTACGGGCGCTGTTCTTCTCCTATCCGACCACCGTCGGTACGATGAGCAATCACGTGCGTCGGTTGATCGACTGCGCCCGCGCTCACAAGGCGGAGCAGCTGCATTTCGTCGGGCACAGTCTCGGCGGATTGGTGGTCCTGCGCGCGCTGGAGATCACCGACGACCTGCCGCCCGGGCGGGCGGTGCTGCTCGGCTCGCCGTTGCAAGGCTCGCGCACGGCGCAGAGTCTCGCGCGGTTGCCGTTCGGACGCGCGCTGCTCGGCGGCGCCCTCACGCAGGAGTGCGTCGACTGGTCGCCGCGCGAATGGTCCGGCCGGCGCGAGGTCGGCGTCATCGCCGGCTCGATGGGCTTCGGCGTCGGCCGCCTGCTCGCGAATCTCGACGCCGCGCACGACGGCACGGTGCTGGTCGAGGAAACGCGCCTGCCCGGCGCCAAGGATCACATGGTGGTCGCGGCCTCGCACACCGGGTTGCTGGTTTCTGCCCAGGTCGCCGAGCAGACGCGCCACTTCCTCGACCGCGGAGTGTTCAAGCGCACCGCGTAGCGCCGGTGCTCAGCCCGGCACTCGTCCCACCCACGGCCGGTTCACGCGATATTCCGGCACGGCCGTCGCCGCATCCTTGCGCATCGTGATCAACTTGCGTCGCTTGAGCAGCGCGACGCCGCGCTGTGCGCTGGCCTTCGACAGTCCGGTGTCCACGGCCATCGTGGTGTAGCTCAGTTGCACCTTGCCGCGGGCGGCGGCGCGGCGCCACAGGTAGAGATAGATGAGGAAGGCGGCCGGCGAGTGATCGTGACCCACGAGGTCCGGCAGCAGCACGTCCACCACGTAGTGATCGAGGGCGAGGTTGCTCATAGCATGAATACTATAGTCATTAAGCGGCCAGCAGCCAGTGCGGCTGTGCCACCATGCGCGCCATCGCTCATCGCCCTTGGAGGTGTCCCATGATCACGCACCTGAAGTTCGCCAGCGTTCCGGTCAGCGACCCGCAGCGCGCGCTGGAGTTCTTCACCGAGAAGCTCGGCTTTCGCGTCGTCACCGATCAGCAGATGGACGAGCAGCGGCGCTGGATCGAGCTGCGCATCGGCAACTCGCAGACGCGCATCGTGCTGTTCACGCCCGAAGGGCAGGAAGATCGCATCGGCAGCTTTTTCCCGGGCTCGCTCGCGTGCGACGACGTCCAGGCGACCTATCGGCAGCTGCGTCAGCGCGGCGTCGAGTTTCTGTCGGAGCCGAAGCAGGAGCCGTGGGGCACGTTCGTGATCATGAAGGATCCCGACGGCAATCAGTTCGTCGTCGGCTCGGCGTAAGAGCTAGCGGGTGCCGTCGAGCAGACGCTTGAGCTCGTACAGCGCGTCCTGCGCCTGCCGCGGCGTCATCGCGTCGACGTCCAGGCTCTGCAGCGCGCTGACGAGCGGGTGCTCGTGCGGCTCCTCCGGCACTTCGAGCAACAGCTCCTGTTGCGGTCGCGGCTCGTGAGCCTCTGCTGAGCGACGTTCCAGCTCCCGCAAGTAACGGCGTGCAGCAGTGATCACTTTCTGCGGCACGCCGGCGAGCGCCGCGACCTGCAGTCCATAGCTCTGGTTCGCCGGACCTTCCTTCACCGTGTGCAGGAAGATCAGCTTGTCGCCGTGCTCGGTCGCATCGAGATGCACGTTCGCGCAGCCTTCGAGCTCGGCGGCGAGCGCGGTCAGCTCGAAGTAATGCGTCGCGAACAGCGTGAAAGCGCGCGTGCTGCGGGCGAGGTGTTGAGCGCACGCCCACGCCAGCGACAAACCGTCGTACGTGCTCGTGCCGCGGCCCACCTCGTCCATCAGCACCAGGCTCAGCGCCGTGGCGTTGTTCAGAATGTTCGCGGCCTCGGTCATCTCCAGCATGAATGTCGAGCGGCCGCCGGCCAGATCGTCCGAGGCGCCGATGCGCGTGAACACGCGATCGATCGGACCGATGCGCGCGGCGCGCGCCGGCACGTAGCTGCCCATGCGCGCGAGGATCGCGATCAGCGCGGTCTGCCGCATGTAGGTCGACTTGCCGCCCATGTTCGGGCCGGTGATGACGAGGATGCGCCGGTTCTCGTGCAGCTGCAGATCGTTCGGTACGAACGGCTGATCGATGAACTGCTCGACGACCGGGTGGCGGCCTTCGCTGATCTCGACGACCGGCTCGTCGGTGAGCTCAGGGGCCGTGTAGCGCAAGGTCACGGCGCGCTCGGCAAGGTTCGCGAGCACGTCGAGCGCGGCCAGCGCCGCCGCCGTCGCTTGCAGCTCGGCGAGCCGGCCGATCAGCTGATCGAGCAGCGCGTCGTAGAGTTGCTTCTCGCGGGCGAGCGCGCGATCGCGGGCGCTGAGCACCTTGTCCTCGAACTCCTTGAGCTCGGGCGTGATGTAGCGCTCGGAGTTCTTCACCGTCTGGCGGCGGTGATAGTCCGGCGGCACGCGGTCGGCGAGGCTGCGATTGATCTCGATGTAGTAGCCCTGTACGCGGTTGTAGCCGAGCCGCAGATTCGCGATGCCGCTGCGCTGGCGCTCGCGCGCTTCCAGGTCGAGCAGGTATTGATCGCTGTGCTCGCTGATGCGCTTCAGCTCGTCGAGCTCGGCGTCGTAGCCGATCGCGATCACGCCGCCTTCGCGCAGGATCGGCGGCGGCTGCTCGACGATCGCGCGCACGAGCAGCGCGTGCAGATCCGGATACGTGCCCGCGCGCGTCGCGAGATCCGCCAACGCCGGCGAGTCGTTGCCGGCAAGCAAACGCTGCAGCTCCGGTAGCTTGGACAGCGCTTCGCGCAGCTGCGCGAGGTCGCGAGGACGAGCGGTCTTCAGCGCGACGCGCGCGAGGCCGCGTTCGACATCGCCGACGTGAGCGAGCACGTCGTGCAGGGCGCCGTGCAATCCCTTGTCGATCAGCGCGCCGATCGCGTGCAGACGCAGCTCGACCGGCTGGCGATCGCGCAACGGCCGATGCAACCAGCGGCGCAGCTCGCGTCCGCCCATCGCAGTCGCGGTTCGATCCAGGACCGCGGCGACAGTGCAATCGGGGCGGTCCGCGAGGCTGGTCGAGAGCTCCAGGTTGCGGCGGGTCGCTGCGTCGAGCAGCACAGCTTCGCCGCGCTCCTCCGTACGCAGACTGCGCAGATGCGGCAACGAGGCCTTCTGCGTATCGCGCACATATTGCAAGAGACAGCCCGCCGCCGAGATCGCGAGCGCGCGATCGGCGCAGCCGAAGCCGGCCAGGTCGCGCGTCTGGAATTGCTCACAGAGCGAGCGCGTCGCGGTTTGCAGGTCGAAGTGCCACGGCGGACGCTCGCGGATGAACGTCGTGACGCCGGCCGGCTGTGAATGCTCAGGAACGAGCAGCTCGGCGGGGCGCAGGCGCTCGATCTCGCTCGCCAGCGCTTCGCTCCCTTCGGCTTCGAGCACGCTGAAGCGGCCGCTCGACAGCTCGAGCCACGCGAGCCCGAAGCGCTCGCCGTCGCGGAGCAGCGCGGCCAGCAGCTGGTCGCGGCGCTCTTCGAGGAATGCCTCGTCGGTGACCGTGCCCGGCGTCACGACGCGCACGACCTGGCGCTCGACCGGCCCCTTGGACTTCGCTGGATCGCCGATCTGCTCGCAGATCGCGACCGATTCGCCGCGCCGCACGAGCTTCGCGAGGTAGCTCTCGACGCTGTGGAACGGCACGCCCGCCATCGGAATCGGCTGGCCGGCCGATTGCCCGCGCGCGGTCAGCGTGATGTCGAGCAGCCGCGCGGCGCGCTTCGCGTCGTCGTAGAACAGCTCGTAGAAATCGCCCATGCGGTAGAAGAGCAGCACGTCGGGGTGCTGCGCCTT
>DASYRK010000122.1:0-11339 GCA_036004505.1 Steroidobacteraceae bacterium | reverse complement strand
CGATCTTGCGCAGGCTCTGCAGGTCGCCGCTGATCGCATACGCCTCCACCAGCTTGTCCGAAGCGTTCGGCCGGTCGCCGAGCTTGCGCAGCTCATCGACTGCACCCATCACGCTCAGCATGTGGATCGCTTCGCCGGCTTCGTCCTCCGACTTGGCATTGAGCGCCGCCTGATACACCTCGGCCTTGCGATCGGCGATCATCCACGCGTGCAGCACCTGTTTCTTCACGTCGGCATCGCCGCCGGCGTAGACCGTCTGCAGCGCGGCGAGCGACTTGTCGTGCCCGCCGATGCCGATGCTGCGAATCGCTTCGGTGCGCAGGGCGGGGTCCGCCGAGCGCGCCGTCTGCAGCAGAATGTCGTCGGCCTCCTGCGAGTCGATCTGGCTCAGCACGAACAGCGCGCGCTTCTTGATGAGCGTCGTCTGCGTGCCGGCCAGCACCTTCTTGATGATCGGCAGCGCGCGCTCCGGCGGCTGCTGCATCAGGCCTTCCATCGCGGCGAGCGCGAGCGACTCCTGCTCGCTCGGCTTGCTCTTCGATGTGCGGTTGGACTCGTTGACCGTTTGCGCGAGCGCTGCGCTGCTCGCAGCGAGCAGCAGCGCCATCAGGATCGTGTAAAGGGAACGCATGGATGTTTCCTGGGCTAAAAGGTGGTGGATTGCGGCTCGGCCGGCGGCTGGGCTGTGGCCTGGAGCCTCGCCTGCACGACTCTCAATTCGAAGCTGAGCTGGTCGATATCGCTCGCGTCCGCGTCGCGGCGCTCGGTTGCGAGCGTTTCGAGAAGCGGCGTGAACGCGCGTAGCACGCGTGCAAGATCCGGCTCGTTGGCGCGGTCGGCAGCGAGCGCATACATCCGGTTCTGTTCGATGATTGCCTCGATCAGGCGCGCGCGCTCATCGGGCTGCGCGTGGTCGAGACTCGCCAGCCGCTGCTCGGTGTTCGCGAGATGCCATCTCAGTCCGCGCTCATACGCGGAGGCTTCCGGCGCCGTGGCCGCGATCTGCGGCGGTTGCGTGCCTTCGCTGCCTCGCTCCGGCTCGGACTTCATGAACAGCTGGATGGTCACGAGGATGGCGATGGTTGCAACAGATGCAGCCAATGCCAGCGGCTGCCAGCGAAAAACGTTACGGAAGCGAGCGCCCGTTGATGCCGCCGGTGTCGCGGCTGCTGCACGATCCAATGCGTTCTGCCAGCGCTGCTCGATGTGCGGCGGTACCGGAATCTCCGGCGTCTCCGCCACCGTATCGAGTTGCGCGACGAGCCGATGCAATCGCTGTGCGAGCTCGGGCTGCTGGGCGAGCGCCGTGCCGATCCGCGCGCGCTCCGCGGCATCGAGTCCGTCACGGTAGTAATAGAGGAGCAGGTCGTCGTCGGAGATCATGATTCGCCTCGCCATACATGCAGATCCACGCGCAGCTTGCGGACTGCGCGAAACAGCGCCTGCTTGGTGTTGTTGGCGTTGGTGTGCAAGCTCTCGGCGATTTCATCCAGGCGCCAGCCTTCGATGTGCTTCAGCACGAAGGTCTGGCGCTCCATCGCGGTCAGCCGTTGCATCGCGGTGATCAGGTCCTTGCTCAGGGCATGCTGGACGTATTCGCCGTGCGGCGAGACGGAAGGGGCCGCCACCAGCCGCTCGGTGTCGAGCTCTTCCGTCTGAGCCTGCGGCCGGCGCCGCCGCATCATGTCGATCGCGGCGTTGAGCGCGATGCGGTGGATCCAGGTATCGAGCTCCGACTCGCCGCGGAATTCGTCGCGCCGGTCCCAGGCTTTGAGCAGCGCCTCCTGCACGGCGTCGGCGGCAAGGTCTGCATCGCGGGTGATGCGCAGGCAGGCGTTGTACCACCGCACGCTGCGCTCGCCGAGCACGGCATGGAAGGTGTCGGGCCGGGTCCAGGCTTTGAGTGGTGTGAGCACCGAACTTAGACGGCGGACTGGCGGGAAAGGTTAGCGTGCCAGTCAGTCGCCCGGAATGCGACAAAAAAGCTCGTATACCCAGGTGGTTGGCAAGGGATTACATCGCCCGCCGAGCGCGAGCACAGGGTCCGGGTGAGCTGAAGCGCTCAAAGCTCGAGGCAGACTTTGCCGAAGTGCTTTTGCGATTCGTAATACTCGAAGGCAGCGACGATTTCCTGCAAGGGGAAACTGCGGTCAACCACCGGCTTCAGGTGGTTGACCGCGATCGCGCGAATCATGTCCTCCTGGTCGGCGCGGCTGCCGATCGAGATCCCGCTGGTGCGAATCTGATTCGAGAAGAGCGCGGGGATCGATATTTCGCCCGCAAACCCCGTCAGCACGCCGACGATGGCGATGTGTCCGCCCGTTCGGCAGGCCGCGATCGATTGAGCGAACGTGGCCGGGCCGCCGACCTCGATCACGTGATCGACGCCGCGTCCGTCCGTGAGCGCCTGCGCTTTCTCGCCCCAGCTCGGTACGGCCTTGTAGTTGATGACCGTGTCGGCGCCGAGACGCGTCAGCTTCTCCAGCTTCTGCTCGGAGGACGACGTCGCGATGACTCGCGCGCCCGCAGCCTTCGCGAATTGCAACGCGAACAGGGAGACGCCGCCCGTGCCCTGAACGAGCACGGTATCGCCGGGCTTCACGCGGCCGCACGTCACGAGCGCTCGCCATGCGGTGACGCCGGCGCAGGCTAGCGTTGCCGCTTCCAGATGGGAGCAGCCGGCCGGCGCCTTCGTGAAAAAGTGCGCGGGCTTGCACACGTACTCGCTCGCATAGCCGTCGACGGTCTCGCCGGGAATGTCGCGGCGAATCGCCGGCGTCATTTCGCCGCCGGGCCAGTACGGCCAGAAGGTGCTGACGACGCTGTCGCCGACCTTCAGCTCGTCGACGTCTTCGCCGACTGCAACGACTTCGCCCGCACCGTCCGTCATCGGGACGCGGCCGTCGGCGCTCGGGATCTTGCCATGCACGACCAGGTCGTCATGAAAGTTGACCGAGCTGGCCCGGATCCGGACCTGCACCTCGCCCGCCCGCGGCTGCGGCGGGTCCGCCTCGACGAGCTCGAGAGTTCCCAGGCCGGCCGGCGCCCGCAATCTGACCAACTTCATGCATCGTCTCCTGTGGCTTCAGCCCAGTGACGTCCGGCTGGACGCCCGATCTACAGTGCTCGCCGAGCGCAATTTTCGCCTGGATCTCTGCGTTGCTTCCTCTAGCCTCGGCGCTGGAGGAACGTGCCATGAACCTTGATCGGCGTCGATTGCTGGCCGGCGGAGCCGGCGTCATGAGTATGACGCTACTTGCGCGCAGCGTATTGGCACAGGAGGTGTTCGACGCGCTGCGCGCCTCCGGGCCCCGGATCGTCTCGGGAGAGGATCCAGGTGCACGATTGTTCGATCGGTTCGCCGGCGCCTGGGACGTTGCATATTGCACCATCAAGGACGACGGCTCCCGCGAAAACACGCGCGGGCAACTGCTGGTCGGTTGGGTCCTCGACGGCCGCGCGTTGCAGGACGTCTGGATCGAGTTCCCGGCCGCCGGCGGCGAGCGATTCATGGGCACGACGCTGCGCTTTTACGACACGGAGCGCAAAACGTGGCGCATCACCTGGGTGTCACCGATCGCCCAGGCCGTGACGCTGCTCGAAGGCGGCGAGGAGCACGGCCGCATCGTGCTGCGCGCCCAAGTGCCGCGGGGTCTGCTGCGCTGGACCTTCAGCGACATCACCGATCGGGACTTTCGCTGGCTCGGCGAGCTCTCGAGCGACGGCGGAGCGAGCTGGCGGCTGCGGGAAGACCATCGCATGCAACGCAAGTCATCGCCGGGTGCATGAAGTAAGCTGGGCGCCGTGATCACTTCCAGCGCAATCGTTGCCCAGTCGGTCGCGATGCGCCGTGCCCGTGGCGAGGGCGGCGCTGCCACTGCCGCTCCTGTCTACCAGGGGCATGGATGGCGGGTCGCGGACATCGTCTGCAACGCCGATGCGAGCGATCCGTCATTCGAAGAACAGCACGACTACGTGTCGATCGCGCTCGTGCTGGCCGGCGCCTTTGCATACCGCAGCAGTGCCGGGTCCGGTGATCTGTGCAGCGGCTCTGCATTGCTGGGCAGCCCGCATACGCGCTTCAGCTGCACGCACAAGCACGGCGCGGGCGATCGCTGCGTGGCCTTTCAATTTTCCGCGGAGCGTTACGACGAGCTGCTCTCGTTGCTCGGCGCCGCCCGGGCAGGAATGGGCTTTCCTCGGGTTGCACTGCCAGTCGCAGCCGACGGCGTTCTGCTGTTCGCAAAGGCCGAGGCGCTGGCGGGCGGTTCTGCAAGCGTGAGCGAACATGAGCTCGCGTTGAGCGTCGTCTCCTGGGTCGCCGCAGCCGTGGGCCGCCGGACGCGCGCCCGGATTCCGACGCCCGGGCAAGTGCAAACGATGCTGGCGATCGCTCGCGCTATCGACGCGGACGTGAGCGTCGACCATTCGACGACGGCGCTCGCCGCCCTGGCTGCGATGAGTCCGTTCCACTTCATTCGCTGCTTCAAGCGAGTCGTCGGCACGACGCCGCACACGTACGTGCAGATCGCGCGCGTGCGGCAGGCGGCGCGTCTGCTGCGCGATCCGGGCCTTTCGATCGCGGCGGTCGCGTTCGAGGCCGGATTTCAGGATCTGTCGGTGTTCAATCACGCGTTTCGCCGGGTCTTCGCACTGACGCCCCGACAACTGCGCGCCAGCATGGGTGTGCGCAGATGAGGGTGGCGATCATCCTATCGATCGCACTCTGCGGAGCGGTGCACGCATCCGACGACGCCGCAACGTCAGGCAAGTTTGCAGACGCGCTCGTCGCTGCGCGCCGTTCGCCGGAGATTGCTGCTGCAGACGACGTCTATGCGCCCTTACTCGGCATCTGGGACGTCGAAGCGCGCGACCGTACTGCCGAAGGCGCCTTTCAGGTCACGCACGGCGAGTGGCTGTTCGCCCGCACGCTGGAGGGGCGCGCCGTGCAGGACGTGTGGATCGCGCCGGCGCGAGGTCACCGGCCCGTCGACGGCACGCACTCCGCCAATCGCTATGGCACGAGCGTCCGTACCTTCGATCCCAACACGCGCCGCTGGCAGGTCACGTGGCTCAACCCGGTGACCGGGGCATTCGACGTGCTGCTTACGCGCATGGAGGGCAAGCGCATCGTCCAGGAGGGCAAGCGCAGCGACGGCCGGCCGATGCGTTGGATCTTTCAGGACATCACTGCGCAAAGCTTCCATTGGACCGGAGAAGCGCAGCTGCCCGACGGTAGCTGGCGACTCGAATCCGAGTTCTTCGGCCGCCGACGATCCTGAAGACGCGTCTCGCTATAGTACGTCCATGGGAGGACGTGCTTTCTATCGCGATCCGGCATGGCGCGAGGAGCTGCGGCGCGGCGCTCGCTCGGTGCTGCCTGCGACGCCCGGTGTCGTGGCCTGGGGGCTCGTCACGGGCGTCGCAATGGTCAAGAGCGGCCTCGCAGTGCCGTGGGCGATTCTCATCTCGCTCACCGTCTACGCGGGTTCGGCGCAGCTCGCGTCGTTGCCGTTGATCGCCGCAGGCCAGCCGTTCTGGATCGTCGCGCTCGCCGGGTTCGTGACGAACATGCGCTTCATTATCTACAGCGCTTCGTTGCGGCGCTTGCTGGAGACGTATTCGCTGCGCCGGCGCGCGGTGCTCGGCTACTTCACCGGCGATTTCACGTTCGCGATGTTCATGGAGCGGGCGAATCGCGAAGGCGAGTTCGCGGATCGCGATGCATGGTTCCTCGGCGCGTGCTGGTTCAACTGGCTGATGTGGCAGATCGCGTCGATCGTCGGCATCGTCGCGGCGACGGCCATCCCGGCTGCATGGGGGCTGCAGTTTGCCGGGACGCTGGCGCTGCTCGCGCTCGCGATTCCTGCATGCGTGCAATGGCCGGCGCTTTCCGGAGCGGCGGTTGCTGCGCCTGTCGCCGTACTCGCTCGCGGCTTGCCGCTCGGGCTCGGACTGATCGTCGGGATCGTCGCCGGCATCGCAGCAGCAGTACTGGTGGATGCAATGGTGGCGCGACGCAAATGAATATCTACTTGCTGCTCGTCACCATCGGCATGGTCCTCGCGACGTTCCTGACTCGCGCCGCGCTGCTGCTCGTCGGGCAGCGCTTCAAGCTATCGCCGCGCGTCGAGGCGGCGTTACGCTTTGCGCCGGTTTGCGCATTGGCGGCACTGATCGCACCCGAGATCGTCGTGCGCTCGGGCACGGTGGACCTGTCCCTCGCGAACTCGCACCTGGTGGCAGCAGCGGCCGCGGCGGGAGTATTTCTCTGGAAGCGCAGCATGGTCGGGTG
This sequence comes from Steroidobacteraceae bacterium, assembly GCA_036004505.1. GTDB lineage: Bacteria > Pseudomonadota > Gammaproteobacteria > Steroidobacterales > Steroidobacteraceae > Steroidobacter. Next base: position 5,044 of record DASYRK010000122.1, on the reverse strand, counting down.
CATCGTCGCCGGCCTGCTGGTCCTGACGGCGTTTCGTTTGGGCACGGGCGGCTGATACGATGCGCGGGCCTCACCAGAAGACGAACAAGCTCATGAATGTGAAAACCCTCGCTCCGCTGTTGCTCTCCACACTGCTCGCTGCTCAGGCAGTTGCCGACGAACCGGCGCCGCCGCCGGATCCGGCCAAGGTCAAGTTCCAGTGGGGCGTGAAGATCCCGCTGCGAGACGGCGTCAAGTTGAACGCGACCGTGTACACGCCGCTCGAGCAGAAAGAGCCTGCGCCGTGCGTGTTCACGCTGACGCCCTACATCTCGCAGAGCTATCACGATCGCGGGATCTACTTCGCATCGCATGGCTATCCGTTCCTGACGGTCGACGTGCGTGGCCGCGGTAATTCCGAGGGCGAGTTCCGGCCGTTGATCCAGGAAGCTCGCGACGGTCACGACGTAGTCGAGTGGCTCGCGCAGCAGCCGTACTGCAACGGCAAGGTCACGATGTGGGGCGGCTCGTACGCGGGCTACGATCAGTGGGCCACCGCGAAGGAATTTCCGCCGCACCTCGCGACGATTGTCCCGGTCGCCTCGCCGTACGTCGGCATCGACTTTCCGACGCGCGGGAACACTGCGTCGACGTATCTCGTGCAATGGCTGACGTTCACCAGCGGCCACACCTCGCAGGACCGCATCTTCGGCGACGACGCGTTCTGGCGCGCCAAGAACCGCGAGTGGTTCGAGTCGGGTGCACCGTACCGGCAACTCGACACGATAGTCGGCAATCCGTTGCCGACGTTCCAGGAATGGATCGCGCATCCGTCGATCGATGCGTACTGGAACAGCTACAACCCGACCGCCGAGCAATACGCGAAGCTGTCGATCCCGATCCTGACGATCACCGGCAGCTACGACGGCGATCAGCCCGGCGCGATGGAGCACTACCGCCAGTACATGAAGAACACCGATGCGGCCGGCCGCGCGCGTCACTATCTGATCATCGGTCCGTGGGATCACGCCGGCACGCGCACGCCGCAGGCGGAGTTCGGCGGCCTGAAGTTCGGCCCGGCCAGCCTCGTCGATCTGCCGAAGCTGCATCTCGACTGGTATGCGTGGACGATGCAGGGCGGTCCGAAGCCGCAGTTCCTGCAGAAGAGCGTCGCGTACTACGTGATGGACACGGACAAGTGGCGCTACGCGGACACGCTCGAAGCGGTTACGGCTGAGTCGCGTCCTTACTATCTGGATTCAGTGGCGAATGCGACGGACGTGCTCGCTGCCGGCTCGCTCGACAGCGCGCAGGGCAAGGGCAAGCCGGATCACTATGTCTACGATCCGCGGGACGTCAGCATTGCCGCCGTGGAAGCGAGCGTGGATTTAGCATCCTTGACGGACCAGCGCCTGGTGCATGCCTTGCGCGGCAAGCAGGTCGTCTATCACACCCCGCCGTTCGAGCGCGATACCGAAGTCAGCGGCTTCTTCAAGCTGACCGCATGGCTCGCGATTGATCAGCCCGACACCGACTTCAACGTGACCGTGTACGAAGTTCGCCCCGACGGCAGCTCGATCGCGCTGACGGGCGACGTGAAGCGTGCGCGCTATCGCGAAAGTCTGCGCACGCCGCAGCTGGTGACGACACGCGAGCCGCAGCGTTACGAGTTCGACGGCTTTACGTTCGTGTCGCGGATGCTGCGGCAGGGCAGCCGCTTACGCCTCGTGATCGGGCCCGCGAACTCGATGTACAGCCAGAAGAATTTCAATTCCGGCGGCGACGTCTCGGCAGAGTCGAAGAGCGACGCACGCACCGTCACGGTGAAGCTCTATCACGATCGTGCGCACCCGAGCGCACTGTTCGTGCCGTTGGGTCAGCCTTAGATTTGGGGACCTCCCTATGAACATCAACGCCATTGCATTGAGCCTTCTCCTCGCCCTCACCTTGAGCGGCTGTTCGCCCACGACGGCGGAACCGTCGCTGCCGGGCGTCACCGTGCACAAGAGCGCGACGTGCGGCTGCTGCCAGCTGTGGGTCGATCGGCTGCGCGGCGCGGGCTTCACCGTCGAAGTGCGCAACGAGGACAACCTCAACGACGTCAAGCAGCGCGTCGGTATTCCGTACGGCATGGGCTCGTGCCACACGGCCGAAGTCGCCGGCTACTTCGTCGAAGGACACGTGCCCATCGAGGACGTCCAGCGGCTGCTGCGTGAGCGGCCGGATGCCAAGGGCCTCACTGTGCCGGGAATGCCAGCCGGCTCGCCCGGCATGGAAGTTCCGTCCGGGCAGGTCCAGCCCTACGAGGTGCTTCTGGTCGGGCGCGACGGCAGCACGACCGTGTTCTCGCGTCACGGAGCGAAGTGACGCGCGCGGCCGCTACATATCTTTGAGCCAGTTCGACTCCGCGAGAGCCTTGGTGTTGTACAGGGCGCGCAGCCGGTTCTTGTCGATCGCCTTCTGACATTCCGTCTTCGAGAACGTCGACTCGCCTTTGCCCAGCGCCCACGCGCTCTGCCAGAGCTTCGCTAGCGTCAGCGCGCCTTGGGCCGTGACGGCGACCGTGTCGTCGCCGAGCTCCGTCCACAGCGCAGCAGTCTGACTCTGTCCGCTCGACTGCCGGAAAACTTCCAGCACGCGCTCGGGCGGCAACTTCTTCATCGTCTGTCGCATCAGCTGCACGGTCAGGTCGGCCGCATCGGCGCCCGATGAGACCTTGCCCTTGGCCTTGGTGCTGCCCAGCTGCGTGTTGAGCCGATCGACGAACTCGGCCGCGAAGCGATCGAGCATGCGCGTCTCGTACACCTCGTGCACGCTGCTTTCCGATTCGTCTTCGCCATGGTGGAGCTTCGAGACGTGCAGCGGCTGGCATGCGTCGCCGACGTAGTGAGCCATCGTGCCGGCGACGCACACGAACTTGTCGAGCTCCTGCGCCTGCAGGTGCTTCACCATCTCGTCGAACATCTCCGCGACGCGGAACGGCAGGGCGCCGCGGTGTTGCAGCGCCGGCTTCGGACTCAGGCTTTCATAGAAATCATTCCAGCTCGCAGGCGTGCGCGTCGCGGGCTGCTTCGTCCACAGCGACAGCAGCGTCTCGCCCGCGAACTGACCGGAAGGCGCTGCTTCGTCCATGTCTGCGAAGTGATTCGCCTTGTCTTTGCCGCGCGTCGAGCGCCACACCAGGTCCGGCACGTCGGCGAGCGCGACGAACTTCGTGCGGCTCGCAGTCGGCAGCTCGCCCTTCTCGATCTTCTCGTCGGCGACGGCGATGTTGAGCGCATTCGCCTTGAGCAGCGAGCGCAGCTTCGGGTACGCGTTACGCGTGAGAAAGCAGGCGGAGTAGGCGATCTTGTAGTGACCGACTTTGCCCCAGTACTGGCTGTGTTCGCTGCTCCAGTCGCGGATCAGATCGACGTCGAGCAGCCGGCAGACGTTGCTCAGCATCGTCGCCAGCACGAAGCGCGAGTCGGGACCGCCCTCGGGTGCGACGAACGATTGTCCGCCCCATTGCACGGCGATCGGACGGCATTCGGGCGCGCGCCGCTGCGGCGCGTCGATCGGTGCAGCGACCGGTTCGTCGTAGACCCACGCCGTGCCCGAGTCTCCCGGATGCGTGTCGATCAGCGTTTCGCCGAGGCGCGGTCCGATCAGCAGATCGGCGACGCAATCCAGTCCGCCGATCGTCGCATAGCGATAGAACAGCCCTTCGATCGAGCCGCGCAGCGGACCCGACACGGCGCCGAACGCTTTCACCGGGCAACCGATGATGTCGAGGCTCAGCGTGTCGATGTTGAGATCGATCGGCTCGCCGAGCCGGCCGATGCCGTAGATCTGCGACGTCCACAGCGCGAGGTCATCGATGCGGAACAGACCTGCATCGACATTCACGCTCGTGCGCTGACCGGTCCAGCCGGGATACAGCGTATCGAGCGGCACTTTGCGCGCCGAAGTCTCGACGCTGACGCCGAGCCGGCGCAGCTCGCCGCGCTCGATCGTGTAGATCGTCGTTCCGACGGAGCCGACGACGTGCCGGTTGGTGAGGCCGTAGACATCGTGTCCGTCGGTCACCAGGCACGTGAGCGTGCCCATGCGCTGCGTGCCTTGCTCGGCGGTGATGATGGGATAGCCGCCGCCGTACAGTCCCGACGGAAACGCGAGCTGCACGGGAGAGTATTGCGGATGCGTTTGCCGCGGCGCGTGCACCACGCACGTCGGAATCCTGCGTCCGTCCGGCAAGTGCAGCCACGGCGGCACCATCTCGTCGAGCCTGGCGCGTTGCTGTTTGCGCGTTGCCCACTCGCTGACGAAGACCAGCACGCTCGGCCACGACCACGGCTGCACCGCGCTGTTGCCGAGCGTGCGAGGTCGCGCGGCATTGAAGCGCGTCCAGCTGCTGGAATCGCGCTTGTAATCGGGATCGCGCGCGCGGATTCGATAGCGGCCGAGCGCGGTGCCCACCACGTTCGGCAGGTTCGCGATGTGCGTGTGATACGCATCGCGCGCGGCGATCAGATCCGCGAGCGTCAATTTGTGCGGATCGAAGTCGCGCTGAAAACGCGCGGCGTCCGGGTGGCGTGCAGTTCTTTTTTGCTTGGACACGGCAGCTCCTTCATCCATGGCGAGGATTGCTGGCTTCGCACTGTGTGACTTTTTTGTAATTTGTTCCATGGTCCAAACGGGTCGGGTGAATACGTGCTGCACGCGCGCATGTGCGCGGCGTACTATCCGGCGCAGTTATCAACGCGCTCAGGTCAAGGGGGACATCATGGTCACGCGTTGCCGTCGTATGGTCGGGCTGGCGCTCGTCGCTGCAGCTTCGACTCCAGCACTCAGTCACGCACAGCAAGCGGAGACACCTCCGCCGCGGGATACCGGCAGCAATCTCGAGACAGTTGTCGTCACCGGTAGCGCGATCACCGGTGGTGTGAAGAAACTGGAGGCCAGCTACAACATCGTTACCGCGAATGAAGATGAGATTCGCAACGCGAACCCGAAGAGCACGGCCGATCTGCTGAAGATCTCCCCGGGCCTGTGGCCCGAGTCGACCGGCGGTCAGACCGGCGCG
>DASYRK010000121.1:0-49995 GCA_036004505.1 Steroidobacteraceae bacterium | reverse complement strand
GCGCCGATGATCGGCGAGTCGCCGACGCGGCCCCAGCGCTTGCCGGTGGTCCCGCCCGTTGACGTGCCGGCTGCGACGTTGCCGTTCGTGTCGAGCGCAGCGACACCGACGGTGCCCTTCTTGCCTTCATCATGCGCAAGGTTCTGCGCAGTGTCGGCAGCGGGCGCGCCTGCGGGCTGCGGCGGAATCGGCAGGCCTTTCTCCTTGAGGAACGTTTCGAGTGCGCGCCAGCGCCGCTCCGTGTAGAACCAGCCGGGCTCGACCTGCTCGAGGCCCTGCTCCTTCGAGAACGTATCCGCACCGGTGGCGATCAGCATCACGTGCGGCGACTGCTCCATCACGCGCCGCGCCAGCGAAATCGGATGACGCGTGCGCGTCACGCCCGCGACGGAGCCGGCGGCGAGCGTCTTGCCGTCCATGATCGCGGCGTCGAGCTCATTGCGACCTTCCGCCGTGAACACAGCGCCGCGGCCGGCGTTGAACAGCGGATCGTCTTCCATCAGCTGGATCGTCGCCTCGACGGCGTCGAGCGCCGAGCCGCCCTTGCTCAGGACTGCGCCGCCGGCCTGGATCGCACGATTCATCGCCGCGCGGTAGGCCGCTTCCTGTTCGGGACTCAGATCCTTGCGCTCGATGACGCCGGCGCCGCCGTGCACGACGATCGCCCAGGTGGAAGCTGCCTCGACCGGAATCGCTGTCGCCATGATGAGCACTGCAAGGGTTCGAAAGAGTTTCACGAATCGGCTCCAAGACGCAGGAACACGGTCTTCATGCCCTGCACTCGGTTGAGGTACGCGCGCACATCGTGATCTCCGCAGCGCTGACGCGCAACCAGGCGCAGCCCGCGGCGCGCGTACCGCTCGCCCGCGCCGGCGCCGCACAGGTGAATCACCGCGGCGAGATCTTCCTTTTGTCGCAGCGACGCCTTCGTGATGCGCGCATTCGCCAGCGCTTGCGCGACCCGGCGGTCGAGATACGCAGCTGTGAGCTCGATCGAATGCGCGGCAATCACTCGCGTATACAAGCTGTTGAACCAGCACGAGTGCACATCGTGCCACGGGCCGTCCTCGACGACGGCGTGATCGTGAACGCACAAATGTCGCGCCTCCGCGAACGTGCCGTCCGTGAGCTGATACATGCCGACGGCGCTCGACGCGGGGCGGTAGACATCGAACGGCCGAGGCGTCATCGACCAACGCCAGTACGTGCGCGCGACGGGATTACCCGACGCCTCGATCTGCGCGAGCGCGGCGAGAAATTCCGGCGTGATCGTGCTCGTCGAGTGTCTGCGAAAAGCGGATTCGTAGGTGTCCCAGGTCTCTTCCGGCATCCTGTAGAGCACGCCGCTGACCGGGAAGAACAGCTCGCTAGGCTTGCGCACGACCTGGTAAATCCAGTTGAGCCCGAACCACAGCGCGATGACCACGGCGGCCACGACCGCAATCTGCGCAGTAGCGGGCGCGCTTGCAAACGCACGCATCCAGCGCTTGCGGACTGCTGGTTTGGGCCACCAGCGCTGCAGCCGCTTGAATGCGGAAGTGCCGCGGCGGCGCGAGCCCGCGCGCTTGCGCCTGGCCATCAGTTGGCGGGCGCGGCTGCGGGCCGCCGCGCGCATTGATCTGCGGCGGCCGCCGCGAGGCGCGGAAAGCCGTGTTGCGGATCGCCGAGATAGCAGCGATTCGGACCCGCTTCGCCCGAGCACGAGACGAGGACGTCGCGGGACTCACGCGCGCCTTCCGGGATGCAACGCACGAGATACTTGGTGAGACCCGTGCCCGAGTCCCGCGTCTCATCCCGCAGATACCAAGTGTCGCCGGCGAGCCGCGCGGTTCGCTGCACGCGCGCCCGACAATCTGCGTCGATCCCTTCGCGGCAGTAACGTTCCTCGCAAGCGGCGAGCGAGCCTGCCTCACACTCCTGCTCGGCCTTGCGCTCCCGATCGCGCAACAGCTCCGGGCCGCCGCCCATCGTCCAGTCGGTGCACGCTTGCATGTCGCCGCCGTTGCACTGGAGCGAGAGCTGCTCGAGCTCGTCTGGCGGCTTGCGGCTCTTGACCGGCTTCGGGGACGTACCCTTCGGCGGCGGCCGTTTTGGCTTGACCGTCGGCTGCACGACCTTGGCGTCGGGGCCGCAGCGCTTGTCGGAGAAGACGCGCGAGCCGTCTTTGCCCGCGCATTCAAAAATCTGCGCTTCGCTGCTGGTCCATGCCAGCAGCGCCGCGGCGAGCAGGATCCAGGCAGGCGCGTGCACGCGCCAAGGATATCAGACCAGTTTGAAGCCGGACGCGCTGAGCGGCAGACGTCGAACGCGCGCGCCCGTCGCAGCGAAGATTGCGTTCGCGACGGCTGGCGCGAGCGGCGGCACGGGCGGCTCGCCGGCGCCGCCGACTGCCTCCGCCGGGCTTTCGAGGATCTCGACGTCGACCTGCGGCGCCTGCGCCATGCGCACGACCTGATAGTCGTGGAAGTTCGATTGCTGAACGCGCCCGCCTGCGATCGTGATCTCGCCGAGCGCCGCGGCGCTCAGCGCAAAGATCACGCCGCCTTCGAATTGCGCGCGGACCGAATCGGGGTTCACGGCCGTGCCGCAGTCGACAGCGCACGACACGCGATGGACGCGGACGGTGTGGTCCGCGCCGACCGAGACTTCCGCGACCTGCGCTGTCAACGAGCCGTAGCCGCGCAGGAACGCGATGCCGCGTCCGCGCCCTTTCGGCAGCTTCTCGTCCCAGCGAGCGAGCTTCGCTGCCGCGTCCAGCACCCGCAACGCTCGCGGGTTGTCGCGGAGCAGGCGTCGGCGGAACGCGAGCGGCTCCTGGCGCAATTCGGTCGCGAGCTCATCGACGAAACTCTCGAAGAAAAACAGATTCTGCGACGCATCGACGGAGCGCCACGCGCCGAGCGGCACGCCCGGATTCCAACCCGCGTACGTGATGCAGATGTTCGGCAGCGCGTACAGCTGACCGGCCATGCCGCCCACCGGAGTGTCGCCGTCGATGCAGGCGATCTGCGCTCTGAATGCGGTGACCGCGTCGTCCGCCCCGAGCGCCGCGCGCAGACGCACCGCTGCCGCGGGACGATAGAAGCCGTGCTGCGTGTCCTCTTCGCGCGTCCAGATCAATTTCACCGGCACGCCCATCTCGCGCGCGATGAGCGCCGCCTGAACACCGTAGTCGACTTGCAGGCGCCGGCCGAAACCGCCGCCGACCTCGGTCGTATTGATGATCACGGCTGCTTCATCGAAGCCGAGCGCCTTCGCGACGGCCGTGCGCAAATCCGACTGCACTTGTGTCGGCACCCACAACTCGGCGCGACCATTGCGGACCAGCGCAGTGCCGTTCATCGGCTCCATCGGCGAATGCGACAGCAGCGGCGCCTCGTATGCGCGCTCGACGACGCGCCGCGCCTGGGTCAGCTCGGCCTCGCAGCGCTCGCGGGCCTTGGTCTCATCCTCGCCTTCCGCGACGTAGACCTTGCCAGCTTCGTGCGTGAGCGCTCGCAGCCGCTCGCTGATCGCGGCCGACGTGACACCTGCCATCGCGCCTGGTCGCCACACAGGCTTCAGGTCCGCGAGTGCTTTGTGCGCGGTCCAGAAGTTTTCCGCGACGACGACGAGCGCGCCTTTGATCTCGAGAACGCGACGCACGCCGGCGTGTTTCATCGCCGGCGCTTCATCGAGCGATTCGAGCGTGCCGCCGAGCACCGGCGATTGCGCGATCGCGGCGTACAGCATGCCGGGCCGGCGCACATCGATGCCGAAGATTGCGCTGCCGTTGACCTTCGAGCGCAGATCGAGCCGGTGCATCGGCTTGCCGATCAGCTGCCACTCGGTGCGCGCTTTGAGCGGAACGTCGGTGGGCGGCGGCAATCGCAAGGCATCACGCGCGAGCACCGCGTATGTAGCGCTTCGCGACGATTGCGCGTGTCGCACGACGCCGTTGCGAGCGACGCACTCCTGGACGGGAACGGCCCAGCGCTGCGCGGCCGCTTGCAGAAGCATCGTGCGAGCGGTCGCTCCCGCTTTGCGCAGTCGGTCGAACATGCCGCGCACGGAGCCGCTGCCGCCAGTCTGATAGGTCTCCCACATGCCGAAGTGCTCGCGATCGATCGGCGCGAAGTCGACCCGCACATCCGACCAGTCGACCTCCAGCTCCTCCGCGAGAATCTGCCCGAGGCCCGACTTCGCGCCCTGCCCCATCTCGGTCGCGTTGACCAGCAGACACAGCGCGCCGTCCGGATCGATGCGGATCCAGCCGGCGATGATCTCGGAAACCGAGCCATCGGCCGCGCGCAGCGGCGCACGGATATCGAGCAGCAGGATGCCGCCGGCAACACCGGCGGAGTGTAGGAAGGAGCGGCGAGAGAGCTTCATCGACATGGGGCGATCATTGATCAGCGGGGAGCGCGGCGGAAGGCGCCCGACGCTCTCCCCGGCGCATGCGGCGAACGGCTCGCCGCACGCCTTCGCGTCAGGGTTTGGGCACGTGTGCGATCAGCTGCACTTCGACGATGCTGTGGGTTCCGAGCAGTCCCGTCGTGCCGACCGCTGTCCACGCCGGATAAGGCGGCTTCAGGTAGGTGTCGGCAACTTCCTCGAACAGCGCGAAGTGCTGCTCCTTCGTGCCCTCGAAGTTCGGGCCTTCCCAGACGTGGAAGCTGTTGATCATCACGACGTCCTCGAAAGTCGCACCCGCCGACTCGAGGATCGCCTGCAGCCGTTGGAATCCACGATGGACCTGCTGCTTGAATGCGGCAGCGTCGCGCTTCTCGCCTTCGTGCGGCCCGATGACGACACCGGAAATGTAGAGCGTGTCGCCGACGCGGCGGACCGCCGCGTAGCGAAAGTTATCGTAGGCCCACTTGGAGTTCTCGTCCGGCAGGATCACGCTGCCGTGCGGCGCGGGGATGACCATCGGGTATTTGTCGGACTCGGCCGCATGGGTGGTGGCAGTAATGAGCAGCATGGCCGCGGATGCAATGAGGATGCGATGGCTCACCTTCATGACTCCCCCAACTTCGAATGTTGTTTGCGGAGTCTACACTGCCCGGGCTTCGGCTCCTGAACCGGAAATATCTCTCGCCAAGATCGCCAAGAACGCCAAGGGTCGGAGGTGGCAAATTCGAGAATTCTGAATTTCAAGAATTCGGATTCTGCTTTTCCGACCTTGGCGGTCTTGGCGATCTTGGCGAGAGACATTCCGGCTCTTCTTTCCGCTCCGCTGACCACCTCATGGACTGCGTACCCCGGACCCGGGCTCCACATCGACCGTCGTCGGCCGCGCACTCTGCCTCCGCAGGTGAATTTCCTCGCGATCGACCGCGATCTGCAGCGGCGCTTCCACGCCGAGCTCGACGCGATTTGGCGTGATGGCGAGCACCGTGACGCGCACGCGTCCGCCGATGACGATGGTCTGATTGAGACGCCTCGAGAGAACCAGCATGAGAGCTCCTTGTGCTTCCATTCCGGGAGCAGCACGGCGCGAGTGTACGCTTGCTCCGATAATGGGAGCAAGCGCAAACTCGACTATACCTAGCGCTCCCGGAATCGGAGCGCGCCATGAAGGCACTGCGCAGTCGCGAACACCGTATGTTGTGTACCGTTCTCGCGGAAGCGCGGATGCAGGCCGGGCTCACGCAGCGCGGGCTGGCCGAGCGGCTGAAGCGCCCGCACTCGTACGTCGCGAAGATCGAAGGCGGCGAGCGCCGCATCGACGTCATCGAGTTCGCGGAGCTGGCTCGCGCGTTGCGCATCGATCCGCTGAAGCTGCTCGGGGAAGTGCTGTCGAAATAAGAAGGGCACCGGGGATTCAAGCGTGACCATTGCAGTGTTGATCCTGGCGGCCGTCGCCGTCTGGCTAGTGTTCTCGTACAACCGTCTCGTGCGCCTGCGCAATCAGGTGCGCACTGCATGGGCGGACATCGACGTGCAGCTCACGCGGCGTCACGATCTCGTCCCGCAGCTGGTCTCTGCTGTGCGCGGCTACGCCAGCCACGAGCAGACTGTGTTGCAAGCTGTCACCGACCTGCGCTCGCAAGCGCTGGCGGTGCAAGGTCCCACGAAGCTCGGCGAAGTCGAGACTGCTCTCGAGCAAGCGGTGTCGCGCGTGCTGGCGCTGAAGGAAGCCTATCCCGATCTCAAGGCCAGCGAGAATTTCTCCCAGCTGCAGCGCGACCTGGTCAAGGTCGAGGAAACCCTGCAGTACGCGCGCCGCTTCTACAACGGCGCGGTCCGCGACCTCAACGACGGCGTGCAGCGAATTCCGGACGTGGTGATCGCACGGACGTTTGGCTTTTCGGCCGCCGAGTTCTATCAGGCGCGCGAGGAAGAGCGTCCGAGCGTGCAGGTGCAGCTGCAATGATCGCCCGCATACTGATCGCAATGCTCGCGCTGCTCGCGTGCAGCGGCGCGCTCGCCGAGGAGCGCATCCTCGGCTATGACATCGAGGTGCACGTGAGGCGGGACGGTGCGCTCGACGTAACCGAGCGCATCACGGTGCGCGCTGAAGGCAACAACATCCGCCGCGGCATCTATCGCGACTTCCCGACGCGCTACGCAGACCAGTTCGGCAATCGCGTCGTCGTCGACCTGAAAGTGCTGGCGCTGTCGCGCAACGACGAGGCGGAGCCGTGGTTCACGGAGCTGCTCGACAACGGGGTGCGCATCAATTTCGGCAACGACAGTTTCCTGCCGGTGCCCGCCGACTACACGTACACGCTGAGCTATCGCACGACCCGCCAGCTCGGCTTCTTTCCCGACCACGATGAGCTGTACTGGAACGCGATCGGCACGGGCTGGGCGTTTCCGATCGACCAGGGGCGCGTCGACGTGTTCCTGCCCTCGCCCGTCGACGTCGACCAGATGACCGCGGAGGGTTACACCGGCTACCAGGGTTCGAAGGAACAGGCCTATCGCGCGGCGATCGTCGAGCCGGGGCACGCGCACTGGGAGCTGACGCGCGTGCTGCAGCCGAGCGAAGGCTTCACGATCGTGCTGAGCTTCCCGAAGGAGCTGATTGCGGCGCCCAGCCGCGTGCAGCGCATCGCGTGGGTGCTGAAAGACAACCGCGGCATTCTGATCGGGCTGATCGGCCTGATCCTGCTGATCGTATATTGCGTGCGCGAGTGGTCGCGCGTCGGCCGCGATCCGCGCAAGGGCGTGATCATCGCGCGCTACGAGCCGCCCGAAGCACAGACACCCGCGAGCCTGCGTTTCCTGATGCGCATGGGTTACGACATGCGCTGCTTCTCGTCGGAAGTGCTGGCGCTCGCGGTCGCGGGCTGCCTGCGGATCGTGCGCGACAAGGGGTTCTTCAAAGACGAGTGGCGCCTGGAGAGTAGCGGCGCCGCGCTATCCACGGGATCGACGGCGGGCCAGCGCGCACTGCTCGAAGGACTCTTCAAGGACGGTGAGGCGACGCTGGTGCTGAAGAACACGAACGCCTCGAAGCTCTCCGCCGCGCGCCGCGCTCATTCCAAAGCGATCGAGGACGTTCTGCAGCCGCGCTACTACAAGCAGAACAACGGCTCGATCGCCAAGGCCCTCCTGCTGGCTGCGGCCTTCGGCCTGCTCGCGTTCTGGATCGGCGGCGAGGCCGGCAAGCCGGCCGTCGTAGTCATCGGCGTGCTGATGGTGATCACCCTGATCATCTTCGGGTGGCTGGTGAAGGCGCCCACTCAAGCGGGCCGCAAGCTCATGGACGAGGTCGAGGGCCTGAAGCTCTATCTCAGCGTCGCGGAGCGCGATGAGCTCGCGCGCATGAGCGAGCAGGGTGCGGCGCGGCCGGCGCTCGACGAAAAGCGCTACGAGATGCTGCTGCCGTACGCGGTCGCGCTCGAGGTCGAAGACGCATGGACCAAGAAATTCACGGCGGCTGTCGGCGTGGCTGCTGCGGCGGAGGCCACGCGCAGGATCGGCTGGTATCGCGGCGGCGACGTCAGTGATCTCGGCAGTCTGAGCCGCGCAGTCGGCAGCAGCCTGACTTCGCAGATCGCATCGTCCGCGACGCCGCCGGGCAGCTCGTCCGGATCGAGCGGCGGTGGATCTTCAGGGGGTGGCGGCGGTGGCGGTGGTGGCGGCGGCCGCTAGGCCGCGACCGGAGTCGGCGCCGCGATCTGCACGCAGTTGCGGCCGCAGCGCTTCGCCGCATAGACCGCTTCATCGGCGCGCGCGATCAGGTGCTCGCCCCACACGCCCAGCATGTCGCTGGTCGCGACGCCGATGCTGCACGTGAGGTGAATCGGGGCGCCGAAGCCCGGCACGCTGATTTCCGCGACGCGCTGACGAATGCGCTCGGCGATCGGCTGCGCCGCGGCGGCGTCCGCGCTGCTCAGAATCACGACGAATTCCTCGCCGCCGTAACGCCCGATCACGTCCGACTGGCGCAGCTCCGCCTGGATCGGTCCGATGATCGCCCTCAGGCAGGCGTCGCCCGCGGGATGACCGTGCGTATCGTTGATCTGCTTGAAGTGATCGAGATCGATGAACAGCAGCGCGATCGGCAAGCCACGAGCACGTGCACGCAGACAAGCGCCGTCGAGGCGCTCGAGCAACGAGCGGCGGTTGAGCACGCCCGTGAGCGCGTCGGATTGCGCACGCCGTTCCGCGTCCGTGAGTGCGAGACGCTGATCGCGCAGGCGATCGGCGACGCCGAGTGCGATCAGCACTGCGGCCGCGACCATCGACCCGGGCAAGCCGTAGTACAGCAGCAGCGTCGACTCGCCGGCTTCGCGAGAAAACTGCAGGTTCAATGCGGTCGCGATCGTCAATGCTTCGAGCAGACCCCAGGCGATCAGGAACCAGCCGGCCGCGCGGTTATCGCGACGCCAGGCGAGGAATGCGACCACCAGGGTCGTCACCGCCGAGACCACGAACACGAGATTGCCGAGCCCCACGACGATCTCGCCCAGGCCGATCACATCCGTGAAGTTGGCGAACGCCAGCACGACGAATGCGATCGCGAACCAGCCGAACACCTTGTACACGCGCGGCGAGAAACGCTGTAGCTCGGCAATCTCCCGCACGAACAAGCACGCTACTGCACCGCTGAGCGCGGCGGCGACGTTCCAGCTATAGCCGATGACCGGCAGCGCGAGCGAGAGGATCGGCCACTCGAAGCCCTGCCCGGACAGGTACGCGACGTAGATGGCCTGCAGCGAGAACAGCGTGGCATACAGGATCAGCAACCTGTCCGACAGCACGAACCAGATCAGCAACGCGGCAACCGCCATGGCCATCAATGCGCCGAACGACAGCGCAATCATCCGAGCATTCTCGGCAGCCGTCGTCAGCGTCTGTGGCAGGGTCGAAGTCGAGAACCGCATTCCCGTCGGGCCGGGCGAGTTCGACGAGGCATGCACGTAGACGGATTGGCCCGGATCGAGCCCCGCCGGCAGGATGTAGATCGCATCCTGGGCACCGAGGAACCCGGGGATGTATGACGCGAGGCGCAGTGACACCGGTGCACCGTGATCCATCACGTACAGCTCGGCGTCCATGTTGCGGCCCTTGCGCACGGTGATCGTCGCGACCTCGTGCGGCTGGAAGGCTTCCGCCAGCGTCAGGCGCAACCAGTAGTCAGTCGCACGCGGCAGCGAGCGCGTCGCGCTTGCAGGCAAAAAGCGACCGTCGAGCCGCCCGTGTGTGATGTCCTCGACAGCGGGCGCGCTCAGCGACGGGTCCAGGCGCCGCACTTCGAACGCCGGCGAGGCGGCAAGCACCGTAGCCGACCACGAAGCCAGCAGTCCGAACAGGCAGGCCGCGAACAAAGTACGCATGGATCAATCGTAAACAGCGGGTCCGACGCAAAGCAACGAACGCGTCGCAAAGTTTCCGGATTCTGTCACCTCAGTGCATCTCGCGCTGCACGCGGCTGGTGCGGGCCCGCTGCTCGGCGATCTGGTCCGCCGGGACGCTGAGCCGGATCCGCCCGCTTTGCGCGGCGCCGTAGAACCGGTCGAGGTTCGTCACCAGCTCGGTGCTGGTCGGGTCGCGGGCGATGGCGCGCAGGTACTGCTCGTGCAGCTGGTCCGAGCCGTCGGCGCAGGCCCCGCGGGCGCACAAGGCCGAGGAGCACGCGAGGAAGAAGTTGCTGGCGATCGTCGAAGTCGGCGCGAGCTCCTGCCCATCGCGATACAGCGCCTGGGCCTGCTGCAGCGTCTGCGTCGACCACTCACCCGGACCTGCGGCGCGCAGCGTCGCGTTGCCTTTGAGAATCATGGCGAGCGCGCGTGCTTCGGACTCCGCACGACCAGCGGCCTGCTGGATGTAACGATCGAACGAGGCGCGCGTCAGCTCCAGCATGCGACCCCGATTGGCAGCGGCCGGACGCGAGCCGACGCCCCACAACTGGTGATAACCGATCAAGCCGTCGACGAAGTACAGCTCCGGGAACGAGCCCTTCAGATTGTCGGCGCTCGCGAGCGCGTGGGCCGGCACCCAACCGTCGTCGCCGCCCGGGATCAGGCGGATGTGCATCCAGTCGTCGCGCGTCTCCAGCACTTCGTAGCCGAAGCGCGCCTCGGGACTGTCCGGCAGATCGAAGAACGACGACGAAGCGTCCGGCGCCTTGTGGAAGCGCCGCGCTTCGCGATAAGCAGGCTGGATCGCCTGCAGCAGGTCCAGCGGAATCTGCCGCGCGGCGAACAGCACCGGATCGCCGGGCACGCTGGCGCTGGCATGGTTGGCTGCGTCGCCCAGGCTCCACTGCAGCTTGTCGGGGCTGCCGTGCATCGTGAATGCGAGCGTGCTCTGCAGGCGGATCGCATCGCCCTGCTCGAACAGCCGGCCCCAGAGGAAGATCGCGGCCTGCCCGTCCTGCAGCTTCGCGCCGACGCGCGACATGATTCTTTCCGGCTCGCACCCTTTCGGCTCGCCCGGCTCGCCGGTCAGCTCCTCGACCGCGATGCTCGGATACTTGAGCGCGGCGAACAGCACGTGACGCTGCAGGATCGTCGCGAGCTCGTGGCCGCGCGCACTCAGCTGGCCCTGCGCCTGATACGGCATGATGAAGACCTGCACCTTCGGTCCGGGCAGAATGATCGGATCGGCACAAGGACTCTGCACGCCGGCCGCAGCGGGCAACGCGACTGCGCACAGGATCAGGCACGCAAGCGTCGAGCCGAATGAGCGCTTCATAGCTCGACTCCCGCGCACGCCTGCGCCGGCACCAGCGTCAGCGGACCCTTGTAGTTCGGATCTTTGCGCGCCGTGGTGCGCGTCTCGCACGCTGTGCGCTTCACGTAGGCGAGCAGCGCTTCCAGGCGCGGATTCGCGCCGCCGAGTTTCGCGTCCGCGATGCCCGCTTCCGCGCGCGTGAAGGCCCACACGGCGAGATCGTAGCGATTCGCCTTCGCCGCTTTCGTGCCGAGTCCGATCAGCGCAAAGGCCGGCAGCTCCGGCAGATTCTCGAGCTCCGCGATCGATCCCACCGCACCCGTTTTGGGATACGCCATCACGTGGACCGGCGGCGCGTCGGCTTCGTCGACGTAGTGCTGGACCGGCGGGATCACGTAGCCGATGCGCGCGCTCGGCGAGGGCGCTCCGCCCGCTGCGGCGCTGAGATCGAGCTTGCCCCACATCTCCACGACGACGCGCTCGTCGCTGAGCTGCTCGGCGCGCGCGGCAGTGAAGTCGCTGCCGTCGAGCGACGGCTGGCGTCCCGCGCAGAACACCAGGCGCATCGGCACCTGCAGGTTGCGATCGAGCTGACGCGCCGACGCACGCAGCACATCGAGCTGGCCAGTGAAGTTGAACTGCAGCGTTTCGCGCAGCGCCGCGAGCTGGGTGTTCGCCTGCGCCGCCGGCGAGGCGAACGAGAAATCGTCCAGCACGACTTTGTAGTCGCCCGGGTTGTCGCTGAGGTTGTCGCAGTTCCTCAGGTCCGCGTGCGCGGCGCCGGCGGCGGCGAGCGTCAGCACCAGGCACGCCGTGAGCTGCAGCCGGCGCAATCGGGGACGCGTCATGTTTTCACCTGTTCGATGATGGCCAGCGCACGGTCGATCTCGGACGTCAGCGAGGCGACGGTCTCCGCGTCGAATCCCTCGTCGGCCGAGTAGCGCTGCGCGAAAGTCCTGAGTTGCTGCTCGTCCGAGCCGAGTTGCGCCAGCGCTGCGCGATAGCTTTCGAGATCGGCGCGTGCGTCCGCGCACTCGGACTGGCCGATCACCCGGATGAGCGTCTTGTGGGTCTGCCACTTGAAGCGGCGCGTGCGGTCGTTGATCACGCGGCGGAACGTCGGACACGCCTCGACGCTGTCCTGGAAGCCGACGATCCGCAGTCCGCGCTGGGCGGCCAGCGGCAGGACGTCGCCGCCGAGCTCCAGGCGATCGAGGAGCGGTGAAATCGCATACTTGCCGTACATAGCGAGCGCGACGGCATTGCGGTCGGCGACCTGCTGCGAGTCGGACTCGTCGAGGGTCTTGAGCAGAGCCGGCATCTGCTGCGCGTAGGCGAGATTGAGCTTCTCGCGCTCCAGGGCCAGCGTCACGGAATCCTTGATCCAGTAGCCGACGAACAGCACGACCAGTCCGCCGACGTACGGACCGAGCGTCTGCAGCCAGTCGCGCAGGCTCGAGCCGCCTTTGACCTTGCGCAGATCGCCTTCGATGGTTTTCAGGCGCGCGTCGAGAGCGAACGCGCTCTCCAATCTTGCTTCGACCGCCGCTACCCGCTGCTCGACGTCGGTCATTGTTCGCAAGCCCCGTGATGTGCCAGCTGGCCGATTGTGCTCCGCGCGCGGCGAATTGCAATCGGACGAAACTCCTACGAATCGGCCGGCTAGAATGCTCGCTTTCGGGGAGGCCCCATGACTCGATCCGCTCCGGCAGCCCTCGCGCTCGCCGCACTCCTGCTTGCGTCCGGCGCCGTCGCGCAGACTTGCCCGCCCGCAAGCATGTCGCGGGAACAGCTGGTGGAGCTCAAGGCGCACGAGTTCAAGCTGCCGGACGCTGCTCGCCGCGAGGCGCTAGCGCTCGACCTGGTCGCCTGCCTCGGCAGCACCGATCAGGAGCTCCGCGACGGAGTTGCGTTCACTGCGCTGTCGACGTGGATGCGGGACAAGCAGCTCTCTGCCAGGACGGTCGGCGTCATCATGGAGAAACTCATCGCGCAGCTCGCGCCGGATCGCCCGGACCCGGCCGGCGTGCAGCGGCCGTTCGCGGCGCTCACGCTCGCGGAGGTCGTGCGGTTCGACCGTATCGACAAGTTCATGACGGACGCACAGCTGCAACAGCTGGTCGACGCCAGCACTCGCTATCTGCAATCCATTCGCGACTATCGGGGTTTCGACGAGCGCGAAGGCTGGCGACACGCCGTGGCGCACACGTCCGACGTGATGCTGCAACTCGCCGTGAACCCGCGGACGTCGAAGGCGCAGCTGGATCAGATGCTCGCAGCGATCGCGACGCAGGTCGCGCCGCCCGGCGAGCACTTCTACGCGTATGGCGAAGGCGATCGTCTCGCGCAGGCGGTGTTCTACATCGCGAAGCGCAAGCTGCACACGGCGGATGAGTGGAAGAAGTGGTTCGAGCAGGTGAGCGCGCCCGCGCCGCTGAAGACCTGGCAGGACGCGTGGACGTCCCAACGCGGCATCGCGAAGCATCAGAACACGATGCAGTTCCTCTCGATGCTGTATCTGTACGTGCGCGAGAGCGGCCCCGACTTCCAGGACCTCGTGCTGCCGTCGATCACCGCCGCCATCAAGCCGATGCTGTGAGCATCCCGACATTCCGAACTTTCGACTTCTTGTCTTCCTTGTCTTCCTTGGCGATCTTGGCGAGAGATATTCCGGCTCCCATTCCGCTCCGCTGCGAGCTGATGGACTGGGGACCCCTGCGTTGAAAGGTGATCTGCGGCGAAGATAAAGAGTCAGAAATCTCTCGCCAAGATCGCCAAGAACGCCAAGGTGAAGAGTGGCAAATTCCAGTTCAGAAATTTCGAATTCGGAAATTCGGAATTTCTTCCTTGGCGTCTTTGCGTCTTGGCGAGAGTAATTCCGGCTCCGCTACTTCCCTGGCGGCTTGGAGACGTGGGTGTAGATCACCTGCCACCTGCCGTTGCGCTTCGCCCAGATATCCGCAAACCGCAGCGTCACCGCGAACGGCTTGCCGCCGTCCGTGCCGCGCAGGTTGACGACGCCGCCCATCACCGCGCCGTCGCTCCACACTTTCTCGACCGGCTGCAGGATCTCGAACGGCTCGATCTTGTAACCCGGCGTCGTGTAATCGGCGACCAGCTCGGCCTTGTTCTGCACGCGGCCTGAGCTGTTCACGAGCGTGTAGTCGTCCGCGACCAGCCGCTGCAGCTCGGCCTTGTCGCCGTGGATCTGCGCTGCGTCGTAGTCCTTGACCGCTTTCGCAAGATCGGCCGGCAACTCAGCAGCATAGGCCAGTGAGCTGCACATCAGCGCTGCAATCAGCGACACCCAACGAAATTTCGACATGACGCACCCGCGGTGAAACGGCAGGGCGTCAAATATAGCGCGTGATCCAATTCGGGCGCTCGCGCTTCTTGCGGTAATACCACGCGCACGGTCCGATCATGACCAGCAGCAGGATCAGCCAGATGCCGAACGTCGCCGGCAGGCTGAATTTCGTGCGCAGGATGCCCGCTGCAATCCCGAGCACGTAGAAGTGCACGATGTAGAAGAAGAACGGCACGCGGCCGAATATCGTGAACGGCCGCAACACCGTCGGCACGCCGTTGCGCGTGACGATCGACAGCGCGATCAGCGCGAGAAAGATACAGCCGAACGACCACGCAAGGAACGGCAGGTCCGGCGGATACTTCGAGAACTCCCAGAACGAAACGCTCGCAATGCTGGAATACGGGTACGCGTTGCCGTAGCCGCCGTACAGCCGCACGACGAAGAAGAACGCGAAGCTGAGCGCGGCGAGCGCCGCCCAGAATTTCACGGGGCGCTCGCGCTGGAGTGCGTCGCGGCCGACGATGAAGCCCAGCAGCAGGACACCGATCCACGGCACGATCGGATACAGCGAGCGGAACGCGCCGGTGCGCACAGGTTCATAGAGCATCGCGCGCAGCGGCAGCGGCAACCACGACACGTCGAGCAGCGGATGCAGCAGCAGGATGCCGAGCGCAATCGGCAGCAGCACCTTGCTCGAAACATCGCGCAGCAGCGCAGTCGCGATGATCGCGACGCCAATCGACGTGAGCACCATGAAGGAATAGAAGCCCATCAGCGCGCGCGGCAATCCCATCACGAGTGCATCGATCACGATCAGCACGAGCCCGCGGATCAGCAGACGTCGCGTGACCTCCGCGTGCGTCACACCGCGCGCTTCGCGTGCGAGGCTCGTGAGCGCGACCATGAAGCCGGCCATGAACATGAAGCCCGGCGCGACCGGCACACCGGTGAAGCGCGTCAGGAACTGGCCGAGGCCGGCAAAGACCGGCGCAGGACCGGCCGCCAGCTCCTCGGCCGCGCGGCCCGCATTGAACATGAGCGATGCGTGGTCGAGCGCCATGTGCGCAATCAGCAGACCGCGGAACAGGTCGACATAGGAGTGGCGCGCAGTGGGCGCGCCAATCGCCGCGGCGGCCTGGGCGCGCGCGGCAGCGGGGGGATTCTTCGTCATGGTCATATGATCGGATAACGATCGCCCGGCCGGACACGGCCGTTCGGCCGAGACAGATCCCTGACGAAGGTGACCCAAGGGCTGCGCACGCGCAGCGAGCGCGGCCCGAGTCAATCCCCCGGGATGAGCGGTTACTTGCCGGTCGCGTAGCGCTTCACCAGCCGGTACAGAAATTCTTGAGAACCGTAAAACTGCGCTATAGCAACGCGCTCGTCGCGGCCGTGCGCGCGCACGTCGGCGATGTCGCCGAACAGACCCGACACGCCGTACATCGGAATTCCCTTCGCGCGCAGGTACGCGCTGTCCGTCGCGCCCGTGCCCATGATCGGAATCACCGACACGCCCTGCCACTGCTGACTGGTGAGCTGCTCGATCGGCTTCATCACCTTCGCATCGAGCGGCGACACTGGCGCGGCGGGCGCGCCCGCGGTGCTCCGCAGCGTCACCTTGATCTGATCGTCGGCGAACACGCGAATGAGCGTGCGCTGCACGTCCTGCACGGATTCCTGCGGCAGGATGCGGCAGTTGACGTTAGCCGTCGCTTTCTGCGGCAACGCGTTGCGAGCATGGCCCGCCTGCAACATCGTCGCGACGCACGTCGTGCGCAGCATCGAGTTGTACGCGGGAGTCTGCGCGAGCTTCGCGACAGCATCTGCGTCCGCGCCATTCGACTGCACGACGGCCTTCATCGCCGCACCAACGTCGCCGCCTTCGAGTGCAGCGGTGCGCTCGAAAAACGCGTGCGTGACTTCGTTGAGATTGACTGGGAAGCTGAATTTGCTGAGGTGATCGAGCGCGGCCGCGAGCCGGTAGATCGCGTTGTCCGGCGTCGGCACCGAGCTGTGGCCGCCTTTATTGGTGATCTCGAGATCGAAGTCGCGATACAGCTTTTCGGTCGCCTGCACGGCGTTGAACAGCTTTTTGCCGTTGCGCTCGCGGCCGCCGCCGCCTTCGTTCAGGCCGAACTCCGCTTCGATCAGGTCGCGATGCTGGTCGGCGAGCCACGACACACCGTTGAAGTCGCCGCCCTCCTCGTCCGAGGTCAGCGTGAGGATGATGTCGCGGTGCGGCTTGAGGCCTTCCTGCTGGTAGCGGATCAGATTCGCGACGAAGATTGCGGCCATCGCCTTGTCGTCGGCAGTGCCGCGGCCGTAGTAATAGCCGTCGCGCTCGGTCAGCTTGAACGGGTCGAGATCGGGCGACCAGTCCTCCTTGTTCGCCTCGACGACGTCGAGATGCGCCACCAGCAGCACCGGCTTCTGCTTGCCGTCGCCACGCAGCCGCGCGACGAGATTGCCTTTCTTCGCGTTGCCCGGGTGCACGAGCACCTGCACGTCCTGTTGCGGGAATCCTGCTGCGACGAGCCGCGCGGCCATCGCGCGCGCCGCCTGCGTGTTGTCGCCGACGGAGTCGGTCGTGTTGATCTCGACCAGCTCTTTGTAGATGTCGAACAGCGCGCGCTGCTCGGGTTTCAGATCGACTGCGCCGGCAGCGCCGCAGACCAGCAGCAGTGGCAGGAATGTTCCAGCGAAGGTTCTTTTCATGACAGACCGCCGTGAGATTGCGATCCGGCATGATAGACGAAAATCAGAGCTCGACCGTCTCTCCGGCGCGCCGCTCCAATCCCTTCGCGACCGCCTCGGCGCGCGTGCGCGCGCCGAGCTTGCGGAACAGCGACTCGATGTGAAACTTCACGGTGTGCAGGGAAATCCCGAGTTGGCGCGCGATCGCCTTGTTGCTCAGACCGGTGCCGATCGCCGCGAGCACGTCGAGCTCGCGCGGGGTCAGCAGCACGCCCGCCGCACGCTCGGCCAGCTCTTCGAAACCGCGCGAACGCGGCTGGGGCATCGCATGCGCGCTGGAGCCGCCGGCCGCTGCTTGCAGCGCTGCCTCGATCTGCTCAGCAGTCGTTGCGCCGTCGAGCAGCACGACGTCGGCTGAGCTTTCGTCGACCACGGCGTAGCCGGCATGCGCGACGATCGCCGCAATCTCATCGCGGCGCGCGTCGGGCGCAACGATTGCTACGCGCAGCAGGTTCGCTGGTTTTCTTTTGACCACCGCTCCACTCATGTCTATTGCCTGGCTATTGCCGCGGACGCGCCGTGATCAGCACGTTCGACGTCAGCACCTCACCGCCGCGAATCAGTCGCAGCGCCACTGTCCGGCCCACGCTGGCATCGTCGAGCTGAGACATGACCCGGCGCATGCCGCGCATCGACGAACCATCGATCGTCAGCAGGATGTCGCCAGCGGTCACGCCTGCGACAGCGCCGGGACCGCCTGCGGCGATCGACATCACCATCATCCCGGTCGTCTCACCGGCGGCCGCACGCAGCGGCTCGGGGATGGAGACGGGCTGCAGGCCGAGACCGAGCCAGCCGCGCGCCACCTGGCCGTCGTTCAGCAGCTGCGGCACCACGCGATCGAGGGTCGCGACCGGAATCACGAGCACCACGCCCGGCGGCCCGAGCGTCGACATACCCAGCAACGCCCCGTCCGAATCGAGGACCGGTCCTCCTTCTTCGGTGCGGCCGAGGCGGATATCAAGGGCAATCCGTTGCTCGATCCGGCCGCCGGCGCGGCTGTACCACTGCGGACCGACCGCATTGACCAGCCCGAGTCGCGCAGTCGGTGCGCCATCGACAGACGCCCCCAGGGCAAGCGCAATGCTTCCGACGCGGGCGCTCGCAGGCGGGACAGTGGGCGCATCCAGCGGCGTTTCCGTCTTGAGTACGAGCAGATTGGTGCCGGGGTCGCGGCCCGCGATGCGCGCCTTGGCCGTCGCGCCCGACGCGCTGACGACCTCGTATTCGTCGCGATCGCCGACAGCTTGCTCGGACGTCACCACCGCGCCCTGCCATAGCGTCGCGCTGATGTGCCGATGCGATGAGTTGCGGACCGCGACTGCGAGGCCGTGCGCGGCTGCGACCTGCGCCTCGAGGGTCTGCGAAAGGTGACTGATGGGATTGGCTGCGGACATGACGGGTCTCCAGAAGCGATGGCGCGAACGATGCGCGCACGGCGCTGCGTTACCCATCGGGCAGTTGGCCGGGCCCTGTCATCATTCCGGGCCCCTGGGCGAACGGCCGGGTGGATTCGCCGACGGGGGGCGCGAAGATCCAGCGATGCTTCAGCCTTCCAGCGCCGCGCCGAGCGCACTCGATCCCTACTCCGAGCTCGTCGCGCAGGCGTTCGATTTCATCAGCCCGGCGGTCGTGAGCATCTCGGTCCGCTCGCGTCGCGGGCCCGCCGGCGTCGGATCCGGTGTGCTCTACACGCCGGACGGCTATCTCCTCACGAACAGTCACGTCGCGAGCGGCGCAACAGAGTTGCGCGCCGCATTGACCGATGGCCGCGAAGTGCCGGCCACACTCGTCGGAGACGATCCCGAGACCGACATCGCGGTGCTGCGACTCGCGGGCAGCGGCTTCCCGTATGCGACGTTCGGCAGCTCGTCCTCGTTGCGCGTCGGACAGCTCGTGATCGCGATCGGCAATCCGTTCGGCTACCAGGCCACTGTCACTGCCGGCATCGTCAGCGCGCTCGGCCGAAGTCTGCGCACGCGCTCGGGCCGGCTCGTGGAAAGCGTGATTCAGACCGACGCGCCGCTGAACCCCGGCAACTCCGGCGGCCCGCTGGTCGACGGAGCCGGACGCATCGTCGGCATCAACACGGCGATCGCAGGCGGCGCGCAGGGAATCTGCTTCGCGATCGGCATCGACATCGCCGCCGACGTCGCCGCGACGCTGATGCGCGAAGGCCGCGTGCGCCGCAGCCGCCTGAGATTCGCGGGACAGACGATCACGCTCGATCGCCGCATCCTGCGCGGCCTGGACCGCAGCGCGTCGAGCGCGATTCTCGTGCTGGAAGTGCTACCCGACGGACCCGCGCAGCGCGCGGGTTTGGAGAAAGGCGACGTGCTGCTGGAGTTCGACGGCGATGCGATCGAGAGTCTCGATCATCTGCATCGCCGCCTCACTGCAGAGCTGGCTCAGCGCGACGTGCCTCTCAGGGTGCTGAGGAAGGGGAAGTTGCTGTCGCTGGCGGCGCGGCCGGTGACTGACTGAACGCGCGCGCCACGCGCCCCAGCCACTTGCCGAGCTCGCCCGTGCGCAAATCCTTTTCGGCCGTGTAGCCGAGCCGCACGACGATCAGATCCTTCGACGGCACGACCAGCGTGTACTGGCCTTCGAAGCCTTGCGCGCTGAACGCATCGCGCTGCGGGCCGCTGTCGATGCGCGTCGGATACGGCTTCCCTGGGCCGTCGGCCGGGCTCACCCACCAGCCTGCGCCGTAGATGTCTGCGTTCTCGCTCTTGCCGGCCGTGCGCGCGAAGTCGACCCAGCCCTCCGGCAACACGCGCTGGCCGTCCCACATGCCGTCGCGCAGGTACAGCAGGCCGAACTTCGCGAAGTCACGCGCCGAGGCGTAAATGAGCGCGCTGCCGTAGTACAGGCCGCTCGCGTCGAACTCCGGCTGCGGCTTCATGCCGATCACGTCGAACAGGTTCTGGTGCATCCATTGCAGCATCGCTGCGCGGCGCGCCAGCGGCGATTCGGGATTCGGCACGATCGCGCGCGTCAACGCGTCGGCGGTGAGCACGATGCCGCACGAGTTGTAGTTCCAGTGCGTGCCAGGCTCGTGAATCAGCGGCAGACCGGAGCAGTAGTTCGCAACGTCGAGCCGGCCGGGACCGAACAGCTTCGCCGACGCATCGCTGTTGGCGACGCTCTTCGCTTCGATCTCCAGGTAGCGCATGCCGTCCGTCATGTTCAGCCAGGTGCGCCACGGAATCTGCGCGCGCTTGTCGATCGCAGCCCAGTGCGGATTACCCATCGGCTGATCGATGTCCACCTTGCCCTGCTTCACCGCGACGCCGACCAGCGCCTGCGTGATCGACTTCGCCATCGACCACGACACCAGTCGCATGTCGGCGTTGTAGCCGGGTGCATACTGCTCGTGCACCAGTTTGCCACCGACGATGATCACGACCTCGCGGGTCTCGCCGAGACCTGCGGCCTTCTTGTCGAACGCATCGGCCAACGCCGCGTCGAGTGCGGCGCGATCGACGCCTTCCGGCATCGGACCCGTCGGCCACTCGCTCGTCGGCCATGCAACATCGGCGGGCTGCGGCGGCAGCGGCACGAGCTCCGCACGGGCGCTCAGGACGCAGCACGAAGCGGCAACGGCAATCCAGATTGCGCTACGCATGGGTGTTCTCCTCAATTCGCCGGGTGGCAGCCGAAGCCCTGCTCGAACTCCGCCTGAGCGGAGACGATGCCGCCGAGCGCGCTGACTTTGACGCCGTGCTCCAGCTTCTCGACGGTCAGCGGCTTGATCGCGGCGGGATCGTAGTCAGTGCGGCACGAGTCCATCGGCCGACCCGCGACGAACAGACACGAGCACGTCTGCTTCGCGACGTACACCGTGCCGACCTTGGCGGTCGTCCAGGTATCGCGGCCGAAGAACATCGCGGCGCCCACGAGCACGACCAGCACGATGATTGCGATGAGCCCTTTGCGCATGCTTGCATCCCCCTTTGCCATTTCGTTTCTACAATCATAGCGCGAGCCGCGGCCGAACTTTCAGCATTGGTCTGATTCACGCACGGCCGGTCGCGCCGGATACTGCGCCCCACAGGCTCGAGCCTGGAGGGCTGCACCATGAACCGGTATCCGAGTGAGCAGTTGATGACGGTGGAAGAAGCCGAGCGTCTCTCCGAACTGCACACCGGGCGCAACCGGCGCAAGCAGCCCGTTCGCCAGCCGAGCCTCTGGGCGTGGTCGTGCGTCTCCCGTGGGATTACTCCGGAGTTGCGCTCCCTGCGGTTGCGCAATCCGTCGGGCATCCGACGCACATCACACTAAGGAATGCAATCCATAAGCGGGTGCCCCCGCCTGCTTCCGAGCTAAAGCTTCACGCAGGCCTTTCCCGCCAGCACACCGGGGTGCTGGCGTTTTCTTTTTTGCGTCGCTTCAGTCCTTGAAGCGTTCCTGCCCAGCGAAACCGATGCGCTGCATGCCACTGCGCTGGGCGATCGCCAGCACTTGCGCGACGGTGTCGTACTTCGCGCGCCGGTCCGGCAGCACGTGCAGCTCAGCCTGGTTGGCCTTGCCCGCTTCCGCTCTGAAATAGCCCTCCAGCTGGGCGAGATCCTGCACCACGGCGCCGTTCCAGAGGATCGTGCCGTCGAAGTCGATCGACAGGGTGATCGCTTCGCGGGTCGGTGTCGGCTCGGGCGGCGGACCCTTGCCAATGTGCACATTGGTGCTGTTCGTCATCACCGGCAGCGTGATGATGAACAGAATCAGCAGCACCAGCATGACGTCGACCAGCGGCGTCGTGTTCATGTCGGCGATGGGATCGGAATCGTCGCGGGCAGCAATGCTCATGGCCATGAGGGCTCTCCCTTCTTGTTGAGGACTCCGCAGGAATCCGACCGGCCCGGCCCGTTTCAGTTCCTGCGGTGCGCCCTCTTGCGCCACTCCCAGGGCTCGAGACGATCCTGCAGCGGCAACGCCCACAGCCCGCGTTTCGCGTTGCGAGCTTGCTGCTCGACGTCATAGAGCGCTTCGGTGCTGGCGTATTCGGAGTAGAACCACGCAGCGCCGCGCTTTACGAGCTCGGCATTGACGTGAGTGCTCCCGTTCCAGACGTGCGCGACCGTGCGTCCGTAGCGGTCGGTGTCGATCGGCATGATCACGAGCTGCTGGCCCGATGCGAGCGATGCAAGCTCCTGCTTCGCAACGCGCCCGTACGGTTGCTCGAGCTCGGGCGCGTCGATCTCCGCGAGCCGGATTTCCATCGCCACGCCCTGCACCTTCGCGACCAGCGAATCGCCGTCCTTGACGCGCACCAGCGGACCGTAGAAAACCCCTTCGTCGCCGGCGCGCGGCGGATGCGCCGGATCGATACGGAGCGCCGGGCTCGGCGCCGCGGCCGCAGCCAGGCCGAAGCACAACAGCGCAATTGCAGCGACTGGGCGCGACATGAGTTCTATTCTACTGGACGGACCGCGCGAACCCCGTTAGCTTCCGCACTCTTTCCGTCAGCGAAGAGTGCCGCCGTATGCGCTTTTTTCTTGCCGCCACGCTATTGTCCGCCCTCGCCGCGTCCGCCCTGGCAGCGCCGCCCGATGCACCGAACCGCACGTTTCAGGGCCGCGACTTGTTCGCGTTGCAGCTCGCGACCGATCCGCAGATCCGTCCGGACGGCCGCGAGATCGCGTACGTGCGCGTCTCGTTCGACATCATGGCCGACCGCGGCCGGCAATCGATCTGGCTGGTCGACGCGGAAAGCGGCGCGCAGCGGCCGCTGGTCACCGCGGGCTCGCAACCGCGCTGGTCGCCGAGCGCGGATCGCATCGCGTACGTCTCGGCTGCGGAAGGCGGCCGAGCGCAGTTGTTCGTGCGCTGGCTCGGCACCGGACAGACGGCGAAGATCACGGATCTCACCGAAGCGCCGGGAAGCTTGAAGTGGTCGCCCGACGGCAAGTGGATCGCGTTCACGATGTTCGCGCCCGACGAGAAGGCGCGGCTCGGCGAAGCGCCGCCGAAGCCGGAAGGCGCGGACTGGGCGCCGCCGCTCGAGCTGATCACGAACATGATCTATCGCAGCGACGCCGAGGGTTACCTCAAGCCCGGCTACACTCATATATATGTCGTTTCCGCCGACGGCGGCGCACCGCGGCAATTGACGTTCGGCGCGTACAACGAAGACGGCCCGATCTCGTGGACGCCGGACGGCCAGTACGTCGTCGTCACCGGCAATCGTCGCGATAACTGGGAGCGCGAGGTCGTCAACAGCGAGGTGTATCGCGTGGCGCTCGCGGACGGCGCGATCGAGACGCTGACGAAGCGCAACGGCCCGGATCGCGCGGCCGACATTTCGCCGGACGGCAAGTCGATCGCGTATCTCGGCTACGAGGACCAGTATCTCGGCTATCAGAACGTCGAGCTCAGCGTGATGGGGCTCGACGGCGGCAACTCGCGCTCGCTGACCGCGTCGCTGGATCGCACGATCGACGATGCGGCGTGGTCGCACGACGGCCGCAGCCTCTACGTGCAGTACGACGACCACGCGAACGTCAAGGTCGCGCGCCTGTCGCTCAATGGCAAGATGGAAACGGTCGCCGAAGGTCTCGGCGGCGGCTCGCTCGATCGTCCGTACACGGGCGGTCAGTTCACCGTCGCGAACAACGGCGCAGTCGCATTCACGAAGGCGTCGCCGCAGCAGCCGACGGAGATCGCGATCGCACGCGGCGGTAAAGTGCGGCAGCTCACTCATCTCAACGATGGCTTCCTGAGCGGCAAGACGCTCGGCCAGGTGAAGCCGCTGAAAGTGAACTCATCGTTCGACCAGCGCGACATCGCCGCGTGGATCGTCACGCCGCCGAACTTCGACGCCGGCAAGAAATATCCGCTGATCCTGGAAATCCACGGCGGACCGTTCACGGCCTACGGGCCGCAGTTCTCGACGGACTATCAGCTCTACTCGGCCGCGGGCTACGCCGTGCTGTACACCAATCCGCGCGGCTCGACTTCGTATGGCGCCGAGTTCGCGAACCTGATTCATCACAACTACCCGAGCCAGGACTACGACGACCTGATGAGCGCGGTCGACGCCGCGATCGCGCAGGGCTACGTCGACGCCGACAATCTGTTCGTGACCGGCGGCTCGGGCGGCGGCGTGCTGACGGCGTGGATCGTCGGCAAGACGACGCGCTTCAAAGCGGCGGTGAGCCAGAAGCCCGTGATCAACTGGACCAGCGAAGTGCTGACCACGGATGTCGCAGCGTTCATGCCGAAGTACTGGTTCGGCAAGATGCCGTGGGAAGATCAGGAGGCGTACTGGAAGCGTTCGCCGCTGTCGCTGGTCGGCAACGTGAAGACGCCGACGCTGGTGCTGGTCGGCGACCGTGATTTCCGCACGCCGGTGAGCGACGCCGAGCAGTACTACCAGGCGTTGCAGCTGGCGGGCGTGCCGACCGGATTGATCAAGGTGCCCGGCGCCTCGCACGGCGGCCTGACGGCGCGTCCGTCGCAATCGGCGGCGAAGGCGAGCGCGATCCTTGCGTGGTTCGAGCGCTATCGCGGCAAATCGACGGGGTCATCGACTACGACCACCGCGGCGGGCAACTGACGCGGAGTCAACGGCGTGCGGTCGCCCAGTGCACGAGCGCTGGGACGATCGCCAGCACGCCGGCGATTTCGTGCACGAGACTGTTGGCAGTGCGTGCGCCGTCCCACGTCAGGTAGTAGCTGCCGAGGCCGGTCAGCGCCAGCACGACGAGGAGTGCGATCAGCGAGACGCCGCTGACGCGCTGCGCGCCGCGTCGCCAGCTCGCACCGACGTGCGAGCCCGCAATCCAGCCGAACAGGAAAGTCGCGACGACGGCGAGCACGCCGTGAATCACCAGGATCCGCGGCTGCCAGGGATGCGGCGCGACGCCGAACTCCGCCTCGCGCGCGAAGAACCAATGCAGGATCAGCCACGCGAGCCCGCTCAGCCACAACAGGCCGAGGCTCGCGTACAGACAGCGGCGCAACCAGTTCGGCACGTTCGCTTCACCCCGTGGGCGCGGCGCCGGCTGCAGCCAGCGCTGTCTGGCGGATCGCGAGGATGCGGCGAACGCCGGCGGTGACGTGCTCGCTGGAAAGCGTCGCGCCGGCGATGTTCTTGATGTCGGTCCCGAAGCGCAGCTGCTGCGTCGTCGAGCGTCCGGCGAACTGCGCGAGCCAGCGCGGATTGCGAATCTCGCCGCCGTGGCTCTCGCGATACTCGAGCACGCGCACCGGCAACAGCTTGCCGTCCGCGCGAATGCCGACGGCGTAGGTGATGAAATCCTCGCGGCCGATCACTTCGTCGACGAAGACGTGACCGAGCACGGTCGCACCCTGCCGCGCCGTCCAGACCCGCAGCTCACCGTGACCGGCCTGCGGCCCTGCGGTGCGCGCAATTTCCTGCAGCTGTGCGTCCGACAGATTCAGCGCAACGGCTTCGAAAGCGCTCGCGTCCGGGAACAGCTCGCGCTGCGCTTCTTCGGCAGAAGCGTAGACCGCAGCGCTTGCGGCCTGGAACGGCGCCGTCGCCAGCACGCAGACGACGGCGGACGCGAGGGTTGTACGCGAGTCGCTCATCTCAGAACGCGTACCCGAGCCCGAGATCGATGCGATCGCCCGCGGAGTTCAGGTCGAATGTCTGGTAGTCGAGCTTGAACACGACGCCGGAGTTGATGTTCAGATTGATCCCGACCGTCGTGATCTCTTCCGCTTGCAGCGCGGCCGGCGTGAGCCCGGCGCCAATGAACGCGTAGCCGGCGCCGGTGTTGACGCGCTCGAAGCGCGCGAACGGCGCCAGCGTCCAGGAATTCGGCAAGGTCGCCACATATGCCGCCTGCGCGTACCAGCCGTAGAAGCTCTCCGGAATCAGCACGGGGTTGCCGACCAGCGTCAGGTTGACGGCGGCGGTGTCGGAGATGTGTCCGCGTGCGTAGAGCGCGCTCAGGTCCCATGCGCCCGGCATCCAGCGCGCATGGCTTTCCCACAGCAGCAGCTTGTTGCTGTCGAAGCCGGGCTGACCCTGCGAGATGTCGCCGTAGACGACCGACCCGCCGACGCGCAGGCCGGGAATGCCGGTGTAGTTGACCGCGCCGAAGCTGCTCAGGTCGCCGGCGCGCGCCAGTTGTCCCTCCTGGTGAATCGCACCGAGCGGCGATTCGAGTCCTTCCTCCGAGGTCGCGTCCCACGCCGACAGATCGTGGCCGGTCGTCAGACCGACGTCCCAGCGCCAGCCCGCGGCGGTGGTGCCTTCCAGCGCGGCGCCGAGCTCGCGCCAGGTCGTGGGGATGATCGCGGTCTCCACGAAGTTGCGGAACACGCCGTAGTAGCGCGTCGGCTCGTGCGACTCGTTGAGCAGCCCGGACGGAATCAGGAACAGGCCGAACTTCGCATAGAGGCTGTCGCTCAGCTCGCGCTCGATCCACGCCTGCTCCACCTCGACTTCGCCGGAATCGTCCGCCGAGGACACTGCATGCTCGACCTCCAGCTCGCTGATGAAGCGCGTGCGCTCGTCGAAGCGATAGCTCGCGCCGAGCACGAAGCGGCCGACGTCCGCCGTCGTGTCCGAGGAATCATCGGTGGGTCGGGAATAACTCAGCTCGCCGTAGCCGAACCAGTCGACGGCGTTGCGATCGGGAGCGGCCCTGCCTGTCGGCACATTCGCGACTGCGGCGGGGGCCGCCGCTATGCTCGCGGGCTGCTGCTGCTGCGACTTGAGAGTCGCCAGCTCACGCTGCACTTCCTGCAGTTGCTGCGCGAGCTCAGCTACCTTCGCTTCGAGATCCGCCTGTGTGGCAGCGCGCGCAGGCGACAGGCCCGCAACGGTGCACGCGAGAACAGCAGTGAGCCGCAGCGCGCGCGGCATGGAAATGAATCGGGCGACAGTCATACGTTTGACTCTCATGGGGTGAAACCATCGGTGAGGGTTTGCAGGAACGCGACGACGTCCTGGATCTCGGGCTCGGTCAGCGCGGGCAGATCGCCTGGACGGCGGTCGTAAGGAGGCTCAGTCGTGTTCACATTGACTGTCAGGTCCGCGGGCAGGTCGTCGAACTTGTGGGCGAGCCCGGTCGCGGGATCGATCGGATACCACTCGTCGGGATGGGTGTCCCGGCGCACGTAGAAGCGCAGAACTTCCGTCAGCGTGGCGAAGCGGCCGTTGTGAAAGTAAGGGGCAGTCAGCGCGACGTTGCGCAGCGTCGGAACCTTGAAAGCGCCGCACAGCTCGCGCATCTGCGCGAGGTCCGTACGATCGGGTCCGCACAGTCCGAGATCGAAGTAGCCCGCAGCGTCGTTGGCCCGAATGTCGGCGTTGCGCGGCACGCCCAGGTTGTCGTACGTGAAATCGGTGAACAGCGGCGGCGCGCCGTCCGCTCGTGCGCTCGGATGGCACGCGGCGCAGTTGCCCTTCCGCGGATCATTGAACAGCACGAACCCGCGCAGCTCGCCATCGGTCAGCTGCGTCTTGCCTGCCAGGAACGCGTCGTACTTGCTCGTGAACGGCGCGAACTCCGCGGTGTCTTCTTGCTGGTACTTTTGCAGAGCGAACAGCGCGCGCTCGAAAGCTGCATCGGGCGTCGCGAAGATCTGATCGCCGAAGACGGTGCGAAACTCGGCGGCGTACGCTGCACGGCTCAGCTCGTCGACGACGTCGGCGACCGAGGCGTTCGCCATCTCGTGCGCTGCCAGGAACGGCCGGCGGGCCTGCTCCGCCAGCGAGGCTGCACGGCCGTCGCGATCGAAGCCGCCGGTCGGCGTGCCTTCGTCGTCGAAGAAGAACGCAGGGTTCTGCGTCAGGTACGTGAGCGAAGGAGCGTTGCGGAAGCCCTGCACGTCCACGCCGACGCCGCCGATCGGCACGACCGTGTCGCCGGCGAACGCATGGTCGCTCTCGTGGCAGCTCGCGCAGGCAACTTGCCCGCTCGCGGACAAAGACGGGTCCTCGAATATCTTTTCGCCGAGCGCTGCGGTAGCCGAGAGTTTGTCGGTCGCCGCCGGCGCAGGATCGTTGCCGCCGCCGGACGTGCAGGCCCCAAGTCCGAGCACGGCCAGGAGTGAGAATGAGCAGCGGAGTGTCGGCGCCATGGTTTTTCGGGGTTGTGAGTCGGGCCGGGCCCGATGCGAGCGCAAATGATAACGAATTGCATTTGTAACAACAGCCCCGGCGCGCGAAACTTCGCAATCGGGGCCAGCTCCAGGCGAGTCGTGCGGTGAGTTTTCAACGGGTTACGGTCGGACTCGGTACGTTCGTCGCCATCCAGGCGCGAGGGGAGCTCGACGCGCCGGCACAAACGCGCGCCCTCGACCTCGCCTGCGAGGTGTTTCAAACGGTCGAGCGGGTGATGCATCCGACGACGCCGGGGAGCGACCTGGCGCGAATCGCCGCAGCGCACGGTGGTGCGCTCGTTGCCGTTCATGCCTGGACGTTCGAGGTGCTCTCGCTCTCGCTGAGACTGTGGCGATCGAGCGCGGGACAGTTCGATCCGTGCATCCCGGCGAGCCCCGCCAGCATCGGCGACCTGCAGCTCGTTGCACCCTCCTCGGTCGTCACGC
Source organism: Steroidobacteraceae bacterium (assembly GCA_036004505.1). Taxonomy (GTDB): domain Bacteria; phylum Pseudomonadota; class Gammaproteobacteria; order Steroidobacterales; family Steroidobacteraceae; genus Steroidobacter. The sequence goes on along the minus strand of DASYRK010000121.1, from coordinate 21,290 downwards.
CGCCTCGTACTGCACAGCTGGACCTCGGTGGAATCGGCAAGGGATTCGCAATCGACAAGGCGGTAGACGTCCTGATCCAGCACGGCTGCAGAGCGGGTCTGGTGAACGCGGGGGGCGACATGCGCGCGTTCGGCGAGCACGAATATGAAATCGATCTGCAGGTCCCCGGCGCCGCGCGACGCCTGCAACTGCAAGCCTGCGCGCTCGCAGTCAGCGCGCCGAAATCGGCGCGCTCACCCAGCGGACATCGCGGCTTCTACTCGCGGGTCGCGGGAACCGAGCTGCCTGGCCGCGTGGTCGGCGTGCTTGCGCCAACCGCCGCGACAGCGGACGCGCTCACCAAGTGTGCGCTCGCTTGCACACCTGAAGGACTGCACCGGCTGCTCGAAGAGTACTCGGCTACGCTGCTGACGATCCCTTGAGCATCACCCTTCGATCAAGCCGTCGTTCTTCGGCGGATCGGCGAGCGGCGCGCCGAGCGGCGCTTCCTGCGCGAGCAGCGCCTCGGTGCCGTCGCCCGCGTGATCGAGCAGGAAGCCGATCACGGCGTGCAGCTCATCGATCTCCATCTGGTCGACCGGAAATCCCATCACGCTCAGCTGGCGTCCGCGCTCGGCGTAGCGTTGCTTGAATTCGCGATGCATGGCAGCTCCCGGTTGAATCGCGTGCTGGTTCAACGCACTCCGCGCCGCCCGGTTCCGGCCGTGCGGGCCGTACGGAACGTAATGGAATAGCGCAGCTCTTTGGTCGGCGGCACGCTGTGTTGCCAGCCCCAGCGCGCCTCGTCGCGCAGGATGTAGGCCGAGCGCGGCTCCAGCTCGAGTGCGAACACTTCCTTGCGCCGCTCCGGTTTCCACGGATACGGCCGGAAGCGGATGCGTGCAGTGCCGGCGAGCGAGATGCCGACGATCAGCTCGAAGTCGGGCACGTCGCGATGCCAGCCGAGCGGCGTGCCAGGCGTGTACTCGGCGATGAGCGCCTGCACGAAATCCTGCGAAGAAACACCCGCGCACTGCGCCGCTCGCGCACGCACGGTCGCGAGAAACTCCGGAATCGCCGGCGCGGGCTTCGCTTCGTGTTGCTGGAAGTCGTACGAGTATCCGTAATTCACGGTGCGACGACGCGCCGTGTATTGCCGGTACTGCGCTTCACGCAGCGGCAGCGCGCAAATATTTTCGAGCAGCGACTGCTCTTCGTCGCGCGCGAGAAACTCGCGGCGATAGATCAGACCCGGCGGCAGGACCGGCTCGAACAGACTTGCTTGCGCGCGACCTGACATATTGCAACCAGTGTACGGCCATTATGTGCGACGGGTCACACTCGCTCCCGGGCTCTCTCGACGATGCTGCGCGCCCCGTGTCGGGAAACAGAGGAAGTGACAATGAAGAGCAGTGTCATCGCACTCGGTCTGATCGTCGCAGTGGCTGCGCAGGCCGCGCCTCCCACTGTCGAAGAAGTCGGCGACCCGGATTCTTTCGGACGTGACGTGATCTACCTCGGCAACGCGCAGACCGCGAACGTAGCGTTGCAGGACGATTGCACGCCGGATCCGTCAGCGCCGCCGCTGCCGAACGATCGCTGCGTCACGCTGGCTGCTCAGCCGGCGCCGACTAGCTGGAACGAAGACGGCCTCGCGACGCTGCAACTGCCCGCGGACAGCACGAAATCGCTGATCTGCTTCGCGCTGACGCCGAATGTCAACTTCGAGTTCAACAACCTGACGGGCATTGCGCAACCGAACGCACGCTTCACCGCGCGCGCAGTGATCACGATCGAGAACGAAGTGCTCGACGATCCGACGCTGATCGATCCGGGCACCGGCCTGCCGTACGGCGGCAAGATGACGCTGGCGCTCTCCACCTGGTCGGAGTCGCGCAGCATCGCGGCCGGCGAGCGCGAGCAGAAGTCGATGTTCCTGACCCGGCATTGCATCGGCGGCCTGGTGAGCAAGCGCTCGCTGGTCGGCTCGGGCCTGACGGAGACGCAGGCGAAGCAGTTCTTCAAGAAGCCGATGACATTCACGTTCGGCTCTTCGGGCACGGTGCAGGTGGTGGACTTCGCGAACTACTTCTACGGCATCCGCCTGTACGGCGACAGCAAGGACAACAAGTAGCACGGATTCTCAGCTGCAAAAAAACGGGCCGGGCGGCTCACGCCGTCCGGCCCTTTTCTTTTCCGTCAGCCAGGTGTGCCGTCAGCGCACGCGGCCGCGGCGGAACAGATTCACGATCGCCAGCAGGATCACGGCGCCGACCAGCGAGACCAGGAACGTCGCCAGCGAGATGCCCTGATTGATCGTGCCGATGCCGAGCAACGGGGACACGACGAATCCGGCGAGCAACGCGCCGACGATACCGACAACGACGTTGAGCAGGATGCCCTGCTGCGCGTCGGTGCGCATGATGATGCTGGCCAACCAGCCCACGACGCCGCCCACGATCAACCAGACGAGAATACCCATACTCCCTCCTCAGGGTCGCCAAAAAGAGTCACGACCACAGAATGTGAGCGAGTACGGCTTGGTTCCGCGTTTTTTGCGACGTCGGTAGGAATTCCGCCGTCAATCGACGAAACGCGACACCAGCTTGGCAATGACGGCGCGGCTCGGGCGCTCCGGTAGATACTTCACACGAACGAAGCTGCCGACGGCCGGGAGCGAGGCCGTCGATTCGCCGGCGCGCCGATCGACGTGGCAAGTCTGCACCGACGCCGGCGCCTCGAGCGGCTGGAACTCGAAGTAGACGCGCGTAAAAGCGCCGAACACCGGCGGCCGCCAGATGCGCAGGATGCGGCCCTGCGCGACGGCGCCGCGCTTCAGGATTTCCTGCTGCAGCTGCGCGCCGAATGCGACGTGGCGGACGGAGGCGAGCATGGCGACGAGTGCGCCTGCGAGGAATGCGATAGCCGAGCTGTATTCTGCGAGCATGGTCGATCGAAGGACGGAGGAACGGATGCGACGGACGATGCACGCGTCGCATCGCGCGGTCGGTGAAATGCCTCGCAATTCTTACACGCTGCTTTTGTCGAGCCAAGTGCCGAGCCCGAGCGCATTGAGCTGAACATCGGGCGCGAGGAGCTCGTGTAGGCGCTCCTCCGGCAACTTCGAGCCCGAGCGACGCAGCTCCGCAACGTAGATGTCCCGGAACGCGAGCTTCAGGGCCTCATGGCGGTTCGGTGCTTTCACCAACGAGCGCGCGGCCGCGGCCATCGCATCCACCTGCGCAAGGAATTGCACGGCGAGCTTCTCCGCATCGCGCACCGCGCCGTAGTGCGTGAGATACATGACGTCCGGACGCTGCGCGAGCAGCCGCGCGACGGTTTCGTGCAGCGCCGACTGATCGAATTGCACCGGCGCGGTCGCGGGCAACATGTACGGACCGTGGGACGTGTACAGATCGGGATATGCGATCCCGAACGTGTCGCCGGTGAACCAGCCGCGGCTCGCTTCGTCCCAGATGCAGTTGTGATGTCGCGCGTGGCCCGGCGTGTCCGCAAACCGGAGCGGACGGCCGCCGAGCTCGATCACCATTCCCTCTTCAGTCGTGACGATGCGCTCGGCAGGAACGGACACGAGCTCGCCGTAATCGCGGTCGGCGACTTCACGGCCGTACACCGCACGCGCGCCTTCGACGAGGACTGTGGGATCAATCATGTGGCGCGCGCCGCGAGGATGAATGACGAGCTTCGCGCGCGGCAGCTTGCTCATCAGCAAGCCCACGCCGCCGGCGTGATCGAGATGAATGTGGGTCGGGATGACGTAGTCGACCGCGTCGCGCTCCAGGCCCTGTGCTTCGAGCGCGGCAAGCAGCCGCGGCACTGCACTGTTCGGACCCGTTTCGATGAAGGCCGCGCGGCCGTTCTCGACCAGCAGATAGCTCGCGTCGAAGCGCGGGCGGACAAAACCGGTGTCGACGACTGTGATGCCGTGGTCCAGCCGCTGATAAAAACTCGTCATGCAAACCCTTCCAGCACCAGCTTGCCGATCGTGTGACCGCGCTCGAGCATCTGGTGCGCACGGCGCAGGTTCGCTGCGTTGATCGTGCCGATGCTGTCACCGAGCGTCGTACGCAGCGTGCCGTCGTCGATCAGCGCGGCTGTCTCTTCGAGGATCTCGTGCTGGCGCTGCATGTCCGGCGTCTGGAACAGCGAGCGCGTGAACATGAACTCCCAGTGGATCGAGATGCTCTTCTGCATCAGCGAAGTCAGCTCGACCGCGCCGCTCATGCTGACGATCAGGCACAGCTTGCCCTGCGAGCGCATGATCGGCGCAAAGCGCGGAAAATACGGCGTCGCGTCCGTGAGGCAGAAGACGTAGTCCGCTTCGGGAGTACCCGTCGCTCGCATCTGCGCAGCGAGATCGCCGGTGTGATCGATGACTGCATCGGCGCCAAGCTCCTGCACCCAGCGCGACGATTCTGGCCGCGAGGCCGTCCCGACCACGCGCAAGCCGGCGAGCTTCTTCGCCAGCTGGATCGCGACCGATCCCACACCGCCCGCCGCACCGATCAGCAGCAGTGTTTTGCCGCGATCGGCGCCGGAGCGCGAGAGGCCGAGCTGGTCGAACAACCCTTCCCACGCAGTGAGCGTCGTGAGCGGCAACGCAGCCGCAGCTGCGAACCCGAGCTTGCGCGGCTTGTGGCCCACGATGCGCTCGTCGATGACGTGGTATTCGCTGTTCGCGCCGGGTTTGGCGATGCTGCCGGCGTAGTAGACCTCGTCACCCGGCTTGAACAGCTGCACCGACGCGCCGACTTCACGAACGACGCCAGCAGCATCCCAACCGAGGATGCGCGGCAGCTGCGCATTCGGATCCGGCCGCGCGCGCACCTTGTAATCGACAGGATTGACCGAGATCGCTTTGACCTCGACCAGCAACTCGCGGCCGGCGGGTGCCGGCTTCGGCACCTCCAGGTCAACGAGCGACTCGGGGTCATCGATCGGCAGGTTGCGGTAAAGACCGACGGCTTTCATACGCAGAAGAATACTCGCCAAGACTGCAAGATCGCCAAGAAGAATTAAGAACAGTCGAAATTCTGACTCCAGAGGAAGATTCTTCTCTTCTGAATTCCTGATCCTCTTTTCTTCCTTGGCGATCCTGGCGATCTTGGCGAGAGCATCTCTTCTCTATCATCTTCGCCGCAAACCAGCTTTCAACAGCGTGGTTCAGACTCCGGCCTTGGCCTTCTCGGCGAGAACTATTCCGGATGAGGTTTCAGTATCACATGTTGCGCCGATACTGCCCGCCGACCTGATACAGCGCCCGCGAGATCTGGCCGAGCGAGCAGCTCTTGACGGCTTCCATCAGCTGCTCGAACACATTGCCGCCGGACGCCGCGACCGCCTGCAGACGCTTGAGCGCCTCGGCAGTGCGGTCGGAGTTGCGGGCCTGGAACGCGCGCACGGCCGCGACCTGATCCTGCTTCTCTTCTTCAGTCGAGCGGATCAGTTGTGCGCTCTTGATCTCCTGCGAAGAATCGCCCTCGGCCAGGAACGTGTTGACGCCGATGATCGGCAGCGAGCCGTCGTGCTTCTTGGTCTCGTAGTACAGCGACTCTTCCTGGATCTTGCTGCGCTGGTACATCGTCTCCATCGCGCCGAGCACGCCGCCGCGCTCGGAGATTGCCTCGAACTCCTTGTAGATCGCTTCCTCGACCAGGTCGGTGAGCGCATCGATGATGTACGAGCCGGCCCACGGATTCTGGTTCTTGTTCAACCCGAGCTCGCGGTTGATGATCATCTGGATCGCGACCGCGCGCCGCACACTCTCTTCAGTCGGCGTCGTCAGCGCCTCGTCGTACGCGTTCGTGTGCAGCGAGTTGCAGTTGTCGAACAGCGCGTACATCGCCTGCAGCGTCGTGCGGATGTCGTTGAACGAGATCTCGCGCGCATGCAGCGAGCGGCCCGACGTCTGAATGTGATACTTCAGCATCTGCGAGCGCGGTGAGGCGCTGTACAGCTCGCGCATGGCGCGCGCCCAGATGCGGCGCGCGACGCGACCGATCACTGCGTACTCGGGATCCATGCCGTTCGAGAAGAAGAACGACAGGTTCGGCGCGAAGTCGTCGATCTTCATGCCGCGCGCCAGGTAGTACTCGACGATCGTGAAGCCGTTCGCCAGCGTGAACGCCAGCTGCGAGAGCGGATTCGCGCCCGCTTCGGCGATGTGATAACCGGAGATCGACACGGAGTAGAAATTGCGGACGCCATGGTCGATGAAGTACTGCTGCACGTCGCCCATCATGCGCATCGCGAACTCGGTGGAGAAGATGCAGGTGTTCTGCGCCTGATCCTCTTTCAGGATGTCCGCCTGCACGGTGCCGCGCACCTGCGACAGCGTCTCGGCTTTGATCTTCCGGTACACCTCGGGCTCGACCAGCTGATCGCCGGTCACGCCGAGCAGCGCGAGTCCGGTGCCGTCATGTCCGCCGGGCAGCTCGCCCTTGTAGCGGGGATAGGCGACGCCACGCTCGGTGGCCTTCGCCTGCAGCTCCGCGATCTTGCGCTGTGCGCCTTCCCAGCGGCCGTCACTCTTCAGGTAGCGCTCGACACGCTGATCGATCGCGCTGTTCATGAACATGGCGAGGATCATCGGCGCCGGGCCGTTGATCGTCATCGACACGGACGTGGTCGGCGCACACAGATCGAAGCCGGAATACAGCTTCTTCATGTCGTCGAGCGTCGCGATCGAGACGCCGGAGTTGCCGGTGCGGCCGTAGATGTCCGGCCGCGGATCCGGATCCTCGCCGTACAGCGTCGTCGAATCGAATGCCGTCGACAGACGCGCGGCGGCGTGATCGCCGGCGACGTAATGGAAGCGGCGGTTCGTGCGCTCCGGCGGACCCTCGCCGGCGAACATGCGCGTCGGATCTTCCGCTTCGCGCCGATAGGGATACACGGCTGCCGTGTACGGATACGCGCCCGGCAGATTCTCGTTGAGCACGAACGCCAGGATCTCGCCCCAGTCCACTGCGCGCGGCACGGCGATCTTCGGGATCTGGCTGCCCGACAGCGAGATCGTGTAGTTGTCGCCGGTGACGTCGCGCTCGCGCACCTTGTACGAGAACTTCTCCTGCGTGACTGCCTTGACGCGCTTCGGCCACGCCTTCAGCTCGCCGATGGCGTCTGCGCCCATCTCGTCGAGCGCGGCGTGATAGGCGGCGCGCAGCTCGCGGCGAGTCGCATCGGCGGCGGTGTCGGAAAGCGCAGCTTGCGGATAACGATCGAGCGGCGCTGGCAGCGCCGCGTCCTTCAATGCTTTCAGCGATTCGTAGTGCGCATATGCACGACGTGCGGATGCAATGCGCTCCTCGATGCCCGCACGCGTCTTGCGGCCGGACTCGGCGATCTCGGCGAGATAGCGCGAGCGCGAGCCCGGGATCAGCGGATCGCGCGACGTCATCACCGTGATGCCCGGATCCGCAACGCTCCAGCGCGCCGCGCCGACCGGCTTCTGGTCGAGCTCGGCGCAGATGCCCGCGAACAGGCGATTCACGCCCGGGTCGTTGAAACGGCTGGCGATCGTCGGGAACACCGGCACGTCGTTCTCCGGAATCTGCATGCGATCCGGGTGATTGCGCCGCCACTGCTTGCGCACGTGCCGCAGGCTGTCCTCGGCGCCGCGCTTCTCGAACTTGTTGAGCACCACCATGTCGGCGAAGTCGAGCATGTCGATCTTCTCGAGCTGGCTGGCCGCGCCGTAGTCGCTGGTCATGACGTACAGCGACAGGTCGACCATGTCGACGATCTCGGTGTCCGACTGACCGATGCCGGCGGTCTCGACGATGATCAGGTCGAAGCCGGCGAGCTGATACAGCTCGAGCACGTCCTTGAGCACCGCGGACGTCGCGAGGTGCTGACGACGCGTCGCGAGCGAGCGCATGAAGATCTGCTCGTTCGCGAGTGCGTTCATGCGGATGCGGTCGCCGAGCAGCGCGCCGCCGGAGCGGCGACGCGTCGGATCCATCGCGATCACGGCGATCTGGCGATCCGGGAAATGCCGCACGAAGCGCGACAGCAATTCGTCGGTGAGGCTCGACTTGCCGGCGCCGCCGGTGCCGGTGATGCCGATCACGGGCGCCTGGTGCTTCGCGCGCCCGAGCGCGCGTCGGACCTGCGTCGCCTCGTTTTCGTCGTCCGCGCCTTCGAGCACCGAGATCGTCTTCGCGATGCGCCGGTGATCGCGAACGTGCAGCGGGCCGAACTCGTAGTCCGGTTTGCGTGCGGACCGCACGCGCGTCATCACATCTTCGATCATCGGCACGAGGCCCATGCGCCGGCCGTCTTCGGGCGTATAGATCTTCTCGACGCCGTACTGCTCCAGCATTGCGATCTCATCGGGGGCGATCGTGCCGCCGCCGCCGACGACCACGCGGATGTGCTCGCAGCCCTGCTCCTTCAGCATGTCGACCATGTACTTGAAGTATTCGTTGTGGCCGCCCTGGTACGAGCTGACCGCGATGCCGTCGGCATCCTCCTGGATCGCCGCGCGCACGATGTCCGCCACGCTGCGGTTGTGGCCGAGGTGGACCACCTCGGCGCCGCTCGACTGCAGCAGCCGGCGGATCATGTTGATGGCCGCATCGTGGCCGTCGAACAGCGATGCCGCGGATACGAAGCGCAGCACGCCGCTGCCCGCTGCGGCGGGTTGTTGTCTCAGGGAGGCCTGCTCAACCATGGTTCGAATCGTCCAAGCTCAGGATGTGTCACGGGCACAGCGCTAGACTCGTCTGACGTTCGACGAGTGGGGCCGAAAGGCGCATCTTCCTTGCTTTGGCGTCGCCATGCCAGTTTCCAATGGAGTCATCGTAATGCAACGCACATTTACGTCACTTTTCGCGGTCGCGGGCCTGGTCGCCACGGTCGTCCTGGCGGCTGATCGCCCGCCCACCGTGCCTCTGCGCAGCCAGCCGCTCGACGGGATTCCGAACAAGGTCGCCGACATGCTGACCGTCGAATACGCGCCGGGTCAGTCGTCGCCGCCGCACCGACATAACGCCAACGTCCTTGTATACGTTCTGGAGGGCGCGCTGGTCATGGGCGTCAAAGGCAAGGAGCCGGTGACAGTGTCCGCGGGCCAGACGTTCTACGAATCTCCGGCCGACGTCCACGAGATTTCGCGGAACGCGAGCACGACCGAGCGCGCCAAATTCCTGGTCGTGCTGATCCACGATCAGGGAGCTTCGACGATGCTGCCCGCGACGCCGGAGAAGTAATATAAGGACACACAAATTCAGCCACGGCCTCCTCGATCAATAACCAGAACAGGGAGATCACGATGAATCGAGAAGCGAATCCCTATGCGCCTCCGGCCAGCAATGTGTCCGGCGCCGAAAGCGAGCCCGATCGGCCGATCGTTCCCGCCGGCAAAGGGCGGCGATTCGGCACGTTCGTGATCGACTACGTGTGCTTCCTGGTGCTCTCCGCGCTCGCGGGAGTGCTCATCGCCCTCTTCTGGGGCGATGAGGGACTCGATGCCATCGAGAAGCTCCCCGATGTCGTGCTCGGCGTGGTCATCCTTTCCGTCTACTACATCTTCTTCGAAGGCCTGTGGGCGCGGACGCCGGGCAAATTCGTCTTCGGCACCGTCGTCGTCAACGAGCAGGGAGGCCGGCCTTCGATCGGTCAGATCGTTGGCAGGACGTTCAGTCGCTTCATCCCGTTCGAGGCCTTTTCCTGCCTCGGCGAGCGCGGCTGGCACGACAGCATTCCGAAGACGTTCGTCGTTCTGGCCAGAGCACCTTGATGCGCAACCGCTACTCGCCGCCGGAATCGCAAGTCGGCGACGGCCCGCCGCCGAACCGTCGTCTGCGAATGTTCTGGCTCTGCGCCGTGACAGGCGCAGTCACCACGTTCGCGCTCATCGTCGGGTTGCTGCTGGCGGTTGGCGAGTCCGTCACGGGACTGATCGTTCTCGGATTGACGATCATTACGATTCCACTCTCCGCCCTGAGCGGGGCCGTCATCGCGCAATTCAGGACCGTACGGGCCTATGCCGGGGCGGCGGCGTGCTCGCTCATCACGCTGGTCGGCACGGTCGCGATCTGTCTTCTGGCCGCCGACCGCTGATGAAGCGGACGCACAGAAGCTGACCGGGAGCCTAGGGCCAGCCGCTAGGCGGCGGCAAGTGCAGCGGCGGGCAGCGTGAAGCGGAAGGTCGTGCCCTTGCCGGCAACGCTTTCGACAGTGATCTTGCCGGCGTAGCGCTGCACGATCCGCGCGACGGTCGCGAGGCCGATGCCGATACCTGGGAACTCGCTGGCGGAGTGCAGGCGATGGAACGGCTCGAAGATATGCTCGGCTCCGGCCATGTCGAAGCCGGCGCCGTTGTCGCGCACCGAGAACACGGTCGTATCGCGCGCGTCCGAGTGCACGAGCTCGACGCGCGGGTGTTCCGTGCGCGACGTGTACTTCCACGCGTTGCCCAGCAGGTTGTAGAGCAGGCTCTTCATCAGGCGCGGATCGGCGTTGACGCTGAGCTTCGGCTCGATGCGACACTCCACGCGCTGTCGCGGATATTGCTGGTTCAGGTCATCGACGATCGTCTGCGCCAGCGCCGAGAGATCGACGCGCTCGTTGAGCAGCTCCTGCCGCGAGATGCGCGCCAGCGACAGCAGGCCGTCGATGATGTCGGACGAGCGCCGCACGCAGGACTGGATGCGATCGATGCGGCCGCGAATCGAGTCGCTCATCGAAGCGTGCAGCTCATCGCGCAGCAAGCCCGCCTGGCCGGCGATCGCGCCGAGCGGCGAGCGCAGATCGTGCGACGCGGAGGCCGTGAACGCTTCGAGCTCCTGGTTGGTGAGCGCGAGCCGCTGGTTCGCACTCTGCAACTCCGCAGTGCGCGCCGCGACCCGGCTTTCGAGCTCGCTGTTGAGCTGCGCGAGCGTGGTGTTCGCGCGCTCCACCCGCAGCATGAAATTCTTGAGCAGCGCGGTCAGCGCAAGGAACAGCACGGACACACCGGCCAGCACGTACACGAGGCTGCGAGTGCGATCGCGCCATGGCTGCAGGATCGCCTGCTTGTCGCGCGCCGCGGTGACCACGAGCCGATAGCCACCGATCGGGCGGTACGCGTACAGCCACGTCCCATCGACGATCGGGCTCGGTCCCTCCATGAATCCGCCCTCGGCCGACGCGTCGCTGGCCTGCTTGAACATCTGCGTCTGTCCGAGGTTGATCGCGCGCGCGCCACCCGCAACGTGCGGCACGCGCAGCAACAGATCTCCGCGCGTCGAGATCAGGCTGAGCGAGCCGTCGCGGATCGCCATGCTCTCGTACAGTTGATCGAGCGCCTCGACGCCGAGCAACGCGCCGGCCCACACGCTCTCGCCGCCGGGCCGCGTCACGCGCACGGCGATCGGAATCGCATGCTGCGAGCTTTCGATGGGATCCTGGATGCGCGGGCCGATGTAGACGTTGCGCTGGCGCTGGTCGCTCAGGTCGAACCATTGCGGCCAGCTTTCGAACGAGAGGATCTGCTCGTCGCGAGTCACGCTGACGTAGTGACCTTCGTCGGCGACGAACAGCGCCCGCACGTAATCGCCGCTGCTCAGCTCGCGCGACAACAGGTCGGCGGCCTGCGTCGGCGTGACGGAGTCGAGACCGCCGTGACCGTTGATGGAAATCGCTGCGGCGCGCGCCGCGCCGACGCCGTCGTTGAGCACGGCCTGCATGTGGACGTACATGCCAGCCGCGACCGCGCGCAACTCATGACGCGCGCTGTCGAGAACCTCGGCTTCGTCGCTGCGGATGCGCCAGCTCGCGTAGCCCCAGACCAGGACGATGATGACAATAGCCTGCGCGACCACCGCCCGCTTGACGAACGACGGCAGAGTCGTATCGGGATGCTTGTCTCCGTCCTGCATCGTCGGCTCGCGAAGCTCCTGGTTCGCGAGCGTGAGTCTCGCACCGTCGCAGCGACCGTGCCAGCAACGAGGTTAGAGGCCCGTCACAGAATTGCGCTCAATTCTTGGTACACAGCACCCGCGGCCGGGCCGAGCACGATGTGAACGCTGTTCGGCGCCGGTCGTGCAATGCCGCGAGCCGCAAGGCCAGCGATGCGAGTATCGACCACAGCGGCGGGATCTTTGACAGCAATCAACAGCCGGCTGGCCGCCAGCCGCACGTCGCGAACGTTGGCTCGACCCCCGAGCGCTTCGAGCAGACTGGCGGGCGAAAGCGACGGCGACGCGGTCGTGGACGGAGCTTTGAGCTCGGCGCGAATGTCGGACGCGAGCTGATCGGCAACCGGACCGACCACCACCTGCAACGTTTCCGCGGACGGACGCACCACACCGCGCGCGCCGAGTCGCTTGAGCGCACCCTCGTTCACCGACGCCTGGTCGGCGACGACGAGTCGCAGTCGTGTCGTGCAGGCATCGACCGACACCAGGTTGCGCGCACCGCCGAGAGCATGCACCCACGCTGCCCCACCCGAGGCAGCCTCCGACGCCGGCGCAGTCGCCGCCGCTGCGTCATCGACTTCGCGGCCCGGCGTCTTGAGATCGAGGCGCACGATGAAGAAGCGGAACAAGCCGTAGTAGAGCCCGAAGTAGACGAGCCCGATCGGCAGCAGCAGCCATGGCCGCGTCGCCTTGTTGAAGTTCAGCAGGAAATCGAACAACCCCGCCGAGAAGCCGAAGCCGAGGTGCACGCCGATGGCGTTCATCAATGCCATCGACGCGCCGGTGAGCACCGCGTGAATCGCGTACAGCACCGGCGCGAGGAACATGAACGTGAATTCGATCGGCTCGGTCACACCGGTGAGGAACGAGGTCAGCGCCATCGAGAACAGCAAGCCGCCCACTGCGGGACGCTTCTCGGACGGCGCCGAGCGATACATTGCGAGACACGCGGCCGGCAGGCCGAACATCATCACCGGGAAGAAGCCCGACATGAACGCGCCCGCGGTCGGATCGCCGGCGAAGAAGCGATTCAGGTCGCCGGTGACGCCGCCGTATTCGCCGAGCAGGAACCACGCGATGTTGTTGAGGATGTGGTGCAGCCCGGTCACGATCAACACGCGATTCAACACGCCGTAGACGAACTGGCCGAGCGAGCCCGACGCGAGCACGGCGTGGCTCGCCGTGTCCATGCCGTGCTCGAGTGCCGGGAAGCCGTAGCCGAAGCACAACGCGAGCACGATGCCCGCGACGCCGCTCGCGATCGGCACGAAGCGCCGGCCGGCGAAGAACGCGAGATAGCTCGGAAGACGGATAGTGCTGTAGCGGTTGTACAGCCAGCCGGCCAACAGACCGTTGATCAGACCCGCGGGCACGCTCAGCTTCGCCAGCTCTTTCGCGCGATAAGCGGCGGTCGCGAGATCGACAGCGCGGCCCGACAGATCGGATGTCACATCCGCAGGCACGCCGATCAGCACTTCCGCGCCCTTCGTGGTCACGAGATAGCCGACGACGCTCGCGAGGCCCGCGGCGCCGTGATTCTCGCGCGCGAGCCCGACCGCGACGCCGATCGCAAACAGCAGGCCGAGGTTCGAGAAGATCGCGTTGCCGGCCGCGGCGACGGCCGCGATGTTCAGCAGATCGGGCTGCCCGAGACGCAGCAGCAGTGCGGCTGCCGGCAGCACGGCGATGGGCAGCATCAACGCCCGGCCGATCGGCTGCAGGCTCGAGACGATGTTCTTCATGAAGCCACCTGCGATTCCGAGGCGGAGAAGTCGTTGACGAGGGCGCGCACGGCTTCGGCGGTGTCGAGCGCGACGGCGCGCTGCGCGAGCGAGCGGCAGGCATCGAGCGTCAGCGTGCGGATCAGGCTCTTGAGCTGCGGGATCAGCGTCGGCACGACCGACAACTCATGCACGCCGAGGCCGAGAAGCACCGGCACGGCGGCCGGTTCGGAAGCGAGCCCGCCGCACACGGCGACGAAGCGCGACTGCTTCTCCGCGGCGGCGACGGTCGTCTGGATGAGCCGCAGCACCGCGGGATGCAGCCCGTCGATGCGATGCGCGAGCTCGGAGTGGCCGCGGTCCATCGCCAGCGTGTATTGCGTGAGGTCGTTCGTGCCGATCGAGAGAAACTCGACTTCGTTCGCGACCCGCTCGGCGAGCAAAGCCGCCGCAGGCGTTTCGATCATGGCGCCGACAGCGATCGAGCCCGTGTGTCGCAACTCGCGTCGCACTTCGTCGATCATCCGTCGCACCGCGCGGATCTCGGCGGTGTCGGTGATCATCGGCAACAGCACGCGACATTGACCCACGGGCTGCACACGCAGGATCGCGCGCAACTGCACGCGCAGTAGATCTGGACGCCACAGACTCGTGCGCACGCCGCGCAAACCGAGTGCGGGATTCGGCTCCGCAGGCAGCGGCAGATACGGGATCGGCTTGTCGCCGCCGATATCGAGCGTGCGAATCACCAGCGGCCGGCTGTCGAGCGCCGACGCGATGCCCTGGTACTGGCGCAGTTGCTCGTCTTCGTCCGGCGCCGCATCGCGCTCCAGGAACAGGAACTCCGTGCGCAGCAGGCCGCAGCCCTCTGCGCCGTGCGCCACTGCGACCTGTGCTTCGGCGAGCGAGCCGAGATTCGCGAACACTTCGATGCGGATGCCATCCGCCGTGCGGCAATCGGCGTGTGCGGCTGCGCGCTCCGCTTGCTTGCGTTGCTGACGCGCCGCGAGCATTTGCTCCGCTGCGGCCAACGCGGTCTGGTCCGGCGCAGTTGCGAGATTGCCCTGCTCCGCGTCGAGCACGAGCCAGGCGCCTTCGGCGATGTCGAGTACGGACGGGCCGAGCGCGACGAGCGCCGGGACGCCCATCGCAGCTGCGAGAATCGCGACATGCGAGGTCGGTCCGCCTGCTGCAAGGCAGATGCCGGCGAGCCGGGTCGCGTCGAGCGAGACGAGCTGCGAAGGCTTCAGATCCTCGGCAATGAGAATCGCGCGCTCGGGAAGATTGCGCACGACGATCGGGGCTTCACCATTCAACGTCAGCAGCACCTGGGATTCGAGATCGAGCAGGTCGTCGACGCGCTCGCTCATCCGCGGGTCGCCGAGCGCACGCAGCGTATCGGCACTCTCGCGGACCGCGCGCCGCCACGCGAACCCGGCGCTCTTGCCGCGCGCGATCGCACGGCGCGCCGCTGCGACCAGCTCCCAGTCGTCGAGGAATTCCAGATGGGCTGCGATCACTTCGCGCGCCGTGCCGTGCGCGGACGCAGCGATCTGCTCCAGACGCACGCGGACTTCCGCACGCGCGCGTTCGAACTCGGCGCTCTCGTGCGCGATGCCTTTGCCCGCCTCCGCGACCTGCACTTCCGCGCCCTTGAGCGGAACAGCGCGTCCGACTGCGAGGCCGCGGCTCGCGATGACGCCGCGAAGGCGGCCGACTGGCTGGGGTTGCCCCCTCCCCATCCCTCGCCCGCTCGCGGGGGAGGGCGGCGAAGCCGGGGTGGGGGCCGACGCACCGCTCGTCTTCTCATCGAGCGACAGCACCAGCCTCTTCAGTTCCGCGACGGTCTTCGCCGCATCCGGGCCGACAGCGACCAGCGTGATCTCGTCGCCGCGCTGTGCACCGAGAGACATCAGGGCCACCGCGCTCTTTGCGTTCGCTTTGCGATCCCTCAGGGTGACCGAGATCTCAGCGGCTGCAGTCTTCGCGATGTTCGCGATCAGCGCCGCTGGGCGCGCGTGGATGCCGTGATCGTGCCCGATCGTCACTCGCTCGCTGACTTCCTGCTGCGCAACCTGATCCGTTTGCGCTTGCGCGCCGCTCGCAACCGGATGCAGCTCGAGCAGCGGATCGCCGACGTCGACACCCTGCCCCACCCGTGCATGCACCACGCAGAAGCGGTCGCTGTTCGTGATCACGATCGGCGTGATCAGGCTCTTCGCGCGCTGCGCGAGCGTGTCGAGATCGAAGTTCAGCAACGCGTCGCCTTGCTGCACGCGTGCGCCGGCCGCAACGAGGACCTCGAAACCTGCGCCGTTGAGTGCGACGGTATCGATGCCGACGTGCAACAGAATCTCCGCACCGTTCGCGGCGCGCAGCGCGATCGCGTGGCGCGCAGCCGCAACCGAAATCACTTCGCCGTCGCAGGGCGCGTGCAGGACACCGCCGGTCGGATCGATCGCGACGCCGTCGCCGAGCAGGCGCTGGGCGAAAACGGCATCGGGCGTTTCATCGAGCGGGGCGCACCAGCCGCGCAGCGGAGAAACCAGCGTCAGATTCGCCATGCACGCTCCAGCAAGGGACTACTCATTGGCCGCGACGGTCGCAGGATGAGCGTCGCCGCCGGCGACCGCAAGGCCGACCAGCTGCACGGCATCGAGGACCCAGAGCGGATCGACGGCGGCTTGCGTGAACATGAAACACAGTTCGTGCGCACCGGCGTGGCGGGCAATCGCCGCGGGCGCAAGCTCCGTCACGGCGTAGTTCTTCGCGGCCGGCGCAAGCGGCAACGTGGCGATCTTCTCGCCTTCGCAGCCATCGATGCGCACTTCCAGCTCGCCTGCCGCGGTCTGCGGCTTGCGCAACGGAATCTTCTTCACGTCGTCGCCGATCTGGAAATTGAAGGGCACCTGCCCGACCGACGCCGCGATCGCGCCGACGTCCGACAGCTCGGCGCCGCGATAGATCCAGCACGGATTCATGATGTCCACGAGGAACACTGCGCGCTCGCCCTGCACCGGCGCGTCGTCCTCGAGCGAGAGCAGGATCTTCCTGCTGCACGACTCGAGCTCGTAGCTGGTGCGATGCCCTGGTTGCTCCGCGACAGGCTCCGGCGCACGCGCGAACCCGACGCCGAGCGACTGATAGCGCGCCAGCTGATCGGGCAGCCGCTCAGAAAACGATTGCCAGTCGATGCGGGTGGCCGGCGACCAGCCGACCTCCGCGATCGCAGCTGCGCGCGGGAAGATCATGTACTCGGCGCGATCCTCGGCGCGGACGTGCTCGGTCCACAGGTTCGCCTGCACACCGAGAATGTGCGCGCGTTGCGCGTCGGTCAGCTCGGTTGGCGCGGGATTGAAGCGATAGACGTCCTCGACGCTCACGACCGGCCCGCGCCCGGGGCGCGCCCAATCGAGCGGACGGTTGTCGAGATACAGCGTCGGCGCCGGCGACAGCACCGCGTCGTGATTCGCAGCGGCCGCCGTGACTGCGCCTTCGATGCCGCGCCAGGACATGACCGTGGCGTTCGGCGCGAGCCCGCCTTCGAGGATTTCGTCCCAGCCGATCAACCGCCGGCCGTGCTCGTTGAGATACTTCTCGATCCGCTGCACGAAGTAGCTCTGCAGCTCGTGCTCATCCTTCACGCCGAGCTCGCGCATCCTGCTCTGCACGCGCGGCGAAGCGTGCCACTGGTTCTTCACGGCCTCGTCGCCGCCGGTATGGATGTACTCGCTCGGAAACAGCGCCATCACCTCGCCGAGCACGTCTGCGAAGAACGCGAACGTCGAGTCCTCGACGTTGAACAGGTTCTGATAGATGCCCCAGTCGGCGGGAACGGCCAAAGGCTTGCCCGTGACGCCGAGTTGCGGATACGCGGCAATCGCCGCGCTCGCATGGCCCGGCATATCGATCTCGGGCACGATCGTGACGTTGCGGGCCGCTGCGTACGCGACGAGCTCGCGGACCTGGTCCTGCGTGTAGAAACCGCCGTAGAGACGCGGCCGTCGCGTCGCCGGATCGATGTCTGCTGCCGCAGCTGGACCTGCCGGCACGCGCCACGCGCCGACTTCAGTCAGCTTCGGATACTTCTTGATCTCGATGCGCCACGCCTGATCGTCTGTCAGGTGCCACTGCAGGACGTTGAGCTTGTGCAACGCCATCGTGTCGATGAGCCGCTCGATGAACCGCGGCGATTGGTAATGACGCGCCGAATCCAGCAGCAGGCCGCGCCAGCGGAAGCGCGGCGCATCGTCGATCTGCAGCGCGGGAATGCTCGATGACGCCGAGGCGAGCTGCCACAACGTCACCGCACCGTAGAAAAGGCCGCGAGGGCTGGGCGAGGAAACGACGATTCGCTTGGGGGACACAATCAGCGAATAGGCCTCTTCCCCGACCTGGGCACCCTCGCGGGCCTGAAGCGAAAAAGAAATTGCGTGGTCACCGGGTTCGCCGGCCACGGCGGACAGCGCCACGCCTCGGGTTCGCTGCATCAGATCGACGAAATACTTCGCGACCTGCTCGCCGGGCGACCCGGCGGCGTAGCGCACCGGCGTCGCGGCGCCGAGCTCGAACGCACCGCTATTCATGACGACCTGGGCCGGCGCAGGGATGACCGAAACCGGACGCTGCGCCTGCGTCTGCGTCTGCGGCGCCTCATCCTTCGAGCATGCAACGAGCAGCGCGCACGCGCCCAACAGCAGCAATGAGCTCCGCGGCCGTGTCATATACTTCTGTTCCAATGAGCACTCCCACTCATCCGGCACAATCCCGCTACTTCGAACAGCGAAAGCGGGGCGAGCTCGCGGCTGCGGCCGAGACGCTCAAGACCGTTCTGAAAGGCGACCCGCGCGCGGACTGGGCTTACAACGAGCTCACCGAGCTGCTTTATACGATGGGCCGCCATGGCGATGCTCAGACGCTGGCGCGCACGGCATTGCGCGTCAATCCGCTCAATGCGCAGGCGCACAACCTGTTCGGGACGATCCTGTCCCAGTTCAACGACCTGCCGCCGGGCGAATGGCATTTCCGACGCGCCATCGAGCTTGGCGGCGAGCAGCCGTCGTTCCTCGCGAACCTCGCGCTGAACCTGCTGCAGCAGGGTCGCACCGACGAAGCCGAGACGAGCTTTGCGCGGGCGCATGCGCTCGCGCCGGCTGACTTTCGCACGCTGGCACATTGGTCGAAGCTGCGCGAAGTGTGCGGCGATCACGCCGGAGCATGGGATCTGCTGGAACGTGCGGCGCGCGCCGCAGGCAGCGACAGCGTCGAACTGCTGCGCGCGAATCATCTGACGCGCACCGGAAAATTTCAGGAAGCGCTGGCGATCCTCGATGCCGCGCCCGCGCTCAACGGCGACGCCCGGCTCGAACGAGGTCGATTGCTCGATCGCCTCGGCCGTTACGGCGAAGCGTGGCGCGATCTCGTCGAGGGCAAACGTCTGCTCGCAGCCGAAGCCGGCGGACTCACGTACAACAGGCAAGCCGTCGAGGCGTTCTTCGCACGCCTCAAACACTTCTTCGTTCGCGCCAATGTCTCGCTGCTGCCGCAGGCGCCGCGGCGCGCCGCTGTGCCGCAGCCGATCTTCATCATGGGCTTTCCGCGCTCGGGCACGACGCTGATCGAGCAGGTGCTCGCGAGCCACTCCGCCGTGCGTGCCGGCGGCGAGCTGTCGTTCATGACCGAGTTGCGACAGTTCTCGTTGCAGCAGTTCGCGGGGCCGGAGCCGTTTCCGGAAAACCTTGCGCGCACCTGGACGGCCGACAATCGCTGGGCGGCCACACTGTTTCGCGACTACTACTTCGCGCGCGCCGAGCAGTACGGGCTGCTCGCGCCGGGCAAGCGCTACTTTACCGACAAGATGCCGTTCAACGAGATCTGGCTGCCGCTGGTCCGCATGGCGTTCCCGCAGGCGAAAATCGTCCGCGTGCTGCGCCACCCGCTCGACGTGTGCGTCTCCATGCTCGCCAACAACATGACGCACGGTTTCAATTGCGGCTTTTCGATCGAGGGCATCGTGCATCATCTGTTGGCGGTATCCGATCTGGACGCGCACTACGCGCGCGAGCTCGCTGCGGACGAGCTCAAGCTGCACTACGAGCGCTTCATCGCGGAGCAACGCGGCGAGACGGTGCGGCTCCTCGATCATCTCGGCCTGGGCCTCGAGCCGGCATGCCTGAGCTTCCACGAGAATCCGCGCTACGCGCCGACGCCGAGCTATGCACAGGTGACGCAGCAGCTCAACGACCGCTCCATCGGCCGCCACCACCACTACGCGCGGCAGTTGCAGCCTTTCCAGTCGCAGCTGCAGCCCCTCGTCGCAGCGAGGGGCTACTGAGGCCGCCGGTCTCCCGCGGGATTCCCCGGGCAGCCTGCTGGCCTCGGTCAGAACTTGAGGCGCACGCCGCCGAAGTACACGCGACCGTTCTCATACAGCGCGCGCGGCCGCAGCTCAGTGCCCGCGAACTGCTTCGTCTGCTCGTCCGTGATGTTGAGAGCGTCGAAGGTCACCGCAACGTTCGGCAACACGTTGACCACCACCGAAGCATCGAGCGACGACAGCGCGTCCTGATTCAGCGGCGTGGAGCGGTCGAAGGTCACGAACCAGCTCGAGCGCCAGGTGTACGCGAGCCGGGCGCTCACGCGCTCGTTCTCGAAGTAACCCGCGATGTTGTACGTGTTCTTCGAGTTGCCCGGCAGCGGATCGCCGCTGTCGGTGCTCGCGTCGGAGTAGGTGTAGTTGCCTGTCGCGCCGAAGCCGCCCCAGATGGGCTGCGTCACCGAGAACTCGAGACCCTTGACTTCGCCGCCGCCGCCGTTGCTACGCCGATTGACCGAGAACGGACAGTTGAACATGTTCGTGTCGACCTGCGTGCAGTCCAGAGACGGCGAGCTCTGCGACTGAACGTCGAAGAACTCGATTCCCGGCTTGTCGCTGATGAACGACTTGATGTCCTTGTAGTACAGGGCCAGGGCCACGATCGCGTCCTGGCTGCGATACCACTCGAGCGAAATGTCCCACTGGTTCGCGCGGTACGGATCGAGGTTCGGATTGCCGCCGGTGCCGGTCAGCGCGCCCGGGTTCAGGCTGACGCGCGGGGCGACGTCGGTGTAGTCCGGCCGCGCCATGACGCGCGCCATTGCGGTACGCAGGACGATGTCGTCGGTGATGTCGAACGCGAAGTTCGCTGACGGCAGCCAGTCGTTGTAAGTGCGGTCGACGCTGAGTGGCGTGAAGCAGCCGAACGGATTCGGCGTGCAGCCGACGCCGTTGATCTCGTTGCCCCGCGAGGTCTGGTCGGTGCTCACGTAGCGCACGCCGACGTTGCCGCGCCACTTGTCGCCGCTGAGGTTGCCCATCAGGTAGCCGGCGGTCGCGTTCTCGGACACCGAGAAGCTCTGCTGCGGGTAGTAAGTGCGCGGTGCAGTCAGGTTCGCGAACAGGATGTCGTTCACCGCCTGTTTGTTGATCTGCCAGTAAGCATCCAGCGTGCCCGGTGCAGCGACGTTGTCGAGGAAATCGCCGGGTGTCGGGCCGCCCGCGAAATCCGCCGCCGGGTGGAAATTGATCGGCTGGTGGAAGCCGCCGTACGTGGTCGCGTTGAAGCGCAGGTCGCGGTCGTGATCGGTGCGCTTGACGCCGAACTTGATCGCCTTGAACGCGCCGGCT
>DASYRK010000120.1:0-33917 GCA_036004505.1 Steroidobacteraceae bacterium | reverse complement strand
CTCAAGCACATCGAACGCTGCCGGACCCGGGCGGAGCGCGTACCGCCGCCGCCCGTTGAAGGTGTGCTGACGCGAATGATAGGCCTGACTCTGGAGGCGTCCGGCTGCCAGGCTGCAGTGGGCGATCGCTGCGATGTCGTCGCCGCCGACGGCGGTCGCATCGAAGCCGAGGTCGTGGGATTCTCAGGCGACCGTCTGTTCCTCATGCCCACCGGCGACATCCACGGGCTCAAGCCAAACGCCCGCGTGATTCCGCGCCTGGGTGCTGAAACGGCCGCGGTCGGCACGCAGCTGCTCGGCCGCATCATCGATGGCGCCGGACAGCCCCTCGACGGGCTCGGCCCGCTGCACTGCGAAGATCGCGTGCGCCTCACTGGAACTCCCATGAATCCGCTGGCGCGCCAGCCCATCAGCGAACCGCTGGACGTGGGCGTGCGCAGCATCAATTCGCTGCTGTCCGTCGGTCGCGGCCAGCGCATCGGCCTGTTCGCCGGCAGCGGCGTCGGCAAGAGCGTGCTGCTGGGAATGATGGCGCGCTTCACCAGCGCTGACGTGATCGTGGTCGGTCTGATCGGCGAGCGCGGCCGCGAAGTGAAGGAATTCGTCGAGCGCATTCTCGGGCCGCAGGGCCTGAAGCGCGCGATCGTCGTCGCGACGCCGGCGGACACTCCGCCGCTGATGCGTCTGCACGGCGCGTGGCGTGCAACCGCCATCGCGGAGTACTTCCGCGACCAGGGCAAGAACGTCCTGCTCATCATGGACTCGCTGACGCGCTTCGCTCAGGCGCAGCGCGAGATCGGCCTTGCGATCGGCGAGGCGCCGGCGACCAAGGGCTATCCGCCTTCGGTGTTCGCGCGTCTGCCGCAGCTGGTTGAGCGCGCGGGGAACGGCGCGGAGGGCGCCGGCTCGATCACCGCGTTCTATACCGTCCTGACCGAAGGCGACGATCAGCAGGACCCGATTGCAGACGCCGCGCGTGCGATTCTCGACGGCCACGTGGTGCTGTCACGGCGAATTGCGGAGGCCGGTCATTACCCGGCAATCGACATCGAAGCCTCGATCAGCCGCGTGATGCACGACGTCGTCGAGCAGCAGCAATTCGCGCTCGCGCGCCGCTTCAAGCAGGCGCTCAGCACGTATCAGCAGAATCGCGACCTGATCGCGATCGGCGCGTACCACAAGGGCAGCGATCCGCGCATCGACGCGGCGATCGCCCTGTGGCCGAACATGCAGAACTTCCTGCAGCAGGATTTGACCGAGCGCGTGGACTACAAGCGTAGCCTGGTCGAGCTCGGCGCAGTCGTCGGCGGTGCCGCGTGACCCGCGCCAAGCGCATGAAGCCGGTCCAGAACCTGTATGACGACACCGAGCGTCGACTGGCGCTGGGACTGGCGACGATCGAGCGCAGGGTAGCGGAGGCCGAAGCGAAGCTGCAGGAGCTCGAGCGGTATCGCGGCGAATACGACAAGCAGTTTGCGCAGCGCGCCGGCGGCGGCATCGGCGTGACCGCGCTGCGCGACTACCAGGCGTTTCTGTCGCGGCTATCAGATGCGATCAAGCAGCAGCAGGCCGTCGTGAAGCGTGCGCAGTCCGAGCGCGATGCGGAGCGTCTGCGCTGGCAGGAAGCGGCGAAGCGCGCGAAGGCGCTCGGCCACGTCGTCGAGCAATGGCAGACCGAAGAGCGTCGTGCGTCGGACCGGCGCGAGCAGCACGAGAGCGACGAGCGCGCCCAACGCAGAGTGAGCAAGACATGACCCCCACGAATCTCCCGGTGCAGCCTTCGACCGCCGCGACGCCGACTCAAGGGTCGGTCGCGACGGCGGCGGAGCAGACGCAGACGACCGACTTTCTGGCGATGCTCGGCCAGCTCGTCGCTGCATCCGTTCAGCGCAGCGGCACGTCGCTGGCGCCGACGACCAAAGTGCCGGCGATGATGCTGGATGCCGATGCGAAGAAGGATGAAATCGATCCGGAGCAGCTGCTCGCGATGTTCTCGATGGCACTGCCGCCGCAGGTGCACCCGATCAATATCGAGGTTCCGGTCGGGCAGGCGCTGCAGGCGTTGTCGGGGGTGAGCATTCCCGCCGCCGCGGCGGAAGGCTCCGTGCAGAGCATCCTGCAGGAAGTCGCGAAGCAGATCACCGATTCGCAAGCCGCGACAACGCCGCAGGCGCCGGATGGTTCGCAGCTGACGACGCTGCCGGTCCAGCTGCAGCCGCACCCGCTGACGGGCAATGTTCACGATCCCGTGTCGCGTCCCATTCACGCGCCGGTGGGCACGCCGGCGTGGGCGGACGAGATCGGCGCACGCGTCGTGATGATGACGGAGTCCGGCAATCACACCGCTTCGCTGAAGCTGTCGCCCGAGCACCTCGGTCCGCTCGAGATCAACATCACCGTGCGCGACGACAAGGCGTCGGTGTGGTTCGGCGCCGCGCACGCCGATACGCGTGCAGCGATCGAAACGGCGCTGCCGAGGCTGCGCGAAATGTTCGCTTCGCAGGGACTGTCGCTCGCAGACGCGGGCGTGTTCCGCGAAGCGCCGCGCGAGCAGCAGGTCGTCAAGAACACCACGACTTCGGCAGGGCAGGGTGAGACGACGGAAGAGGTCACGTCCGTCAGCACTCGTGCGCGCCTGGGTCTCGTCGACGCCTACGCCTGACGCGTTATCCAGCGCCGCGCGTCGCCTGCGGTGCCTGGCGATCGCTGTTGTCCATATCGCGCGCAACTCGCCACTTGCCGTCGTCGCCGCGCAATAGCACGACCAGGTACTTGCCGTTGTCTTCGACGACGGCACCGCTGCGCGGTGTTCCTTTCCATCGATACGTGCCGCGATCGAACGCCCACGAACCCGCGATGACGATCTCGCTCGACACGAGCTCGAACTCGTTCTCGGGGAACTCGCCGAAAAACCCCTTGAAGTAGTCGACGATCGCGCTGCGGCCCGAGATCGCAGGCTGGTTCGGGTAGAGCACGAAAGCGTTCTCCGTATAGAGCTCCGCGATCTGCTTGACGTCCGCAGCGCGCCAGGCTGCGGCATAGGCATTGCGTGTCGCATCGATTCCGCTGCGCGCCTCGCCCTGCGCCTCCGGGCTGGCGAACAGCGAGCTGCCGATGGTCGTGCCTTCGGCGGGCGCGATGGCGTCCTGGGCAGCGACGATTCGCCACTGGTTGTTCTTGCGAACCAGCACATCCGTCCACACGAAGCGGCCCTTGTCGCCCGCCCGGGTCGTGAAAGTCTCGTCGCCCTGCGCGACGGCGACGTCGCCGAAGAAGCGCAGCTGGACGTCGTTGAGCTCGTTGGAGACGAAGCCGAGCGGATGCGCCCGGGTGTCGTCGATGAATCCCTGCTTCGTGTAGTGCGCGCCGTCCGGGCTCACGCCGACGAAATCGTCCGCGAAGATCTGCTCGACCCCTGCCGGGTCGCCGCTCACCGCGACCTGCGCCGAGGAGCGCTCGATTCTTCGAATCTGCTCGCGCGCCTCGCCCTCGTCGAATCCCGAATCGCCGCGGCTGCAAGCGGCAATTCCCAGCGCGACGATCAACAGCGTCATCCGCGTCTTCATCGTCGCCACCTCTTCGTTATCGTTGTCGGGCAAATCGACTCCTACGCTCTCGGCGGCGGTTGTGCAAGCACCGGGCGGTTGACGATCCACTGGGCCGCGGCCAGGTCCGCGAGCGCGACACCCACGGATTTGAATACGGTCGAGCGGGCTGGCTGTTGCAGCTGGCTGTCACGGACCAGTCGATCCAAAGGAACAATCGCCGCGGCATCGAGCGCGCCACCATCGATCGGTGCACGCAGGTCGCCGCATTCCTCCAGAGCGGTCAGCGTATCCGTGACGACGCAAGCATTGCGCACGCAATCGTCGTCTGCTTCGCGCATTGCCGGCCGATAGCCGCCCACGAGATCGAGGTGAGTCTTTGGCTTCAGCCAGCGGCCCAGCACCAGCGGCTGTTCGGACATCGTCGCGCAGCTGATGACGTCGGCCGAGCGGACTGCGGATTCAAGATCCTCCGCGACGCGTGCGTGCAGGCCATATCGTTCGAGCTGCACGGCTGAGGCGGCGGCTTTGCGCTTGTCGCGACCCCACACGTTGATCGATGCGTACCTGCGAACAGCGGCGTGGCCCTGCGCAAGATAGGGGATCAGCGCGCCCGTGCCGACGAGCAGCAGCGTCTGTGCATCGCGCGGCGCCAGCAGTTTCGCGGCGACCGCTGACACAGCGGCGGTTCGCAGGAGCGTCAGTGCGCGACCATCGAGTGCAGCCAGGAATTCACCGGTTTGTCCGCTGAGCAGGAGGTACTGGGCATTGACCGACGGCACCCCTCGCGCCTGGTTCGCCGCAAACACGGTCGCGACCTTGACCCCCACGAGATCGCCCGTGCGCCACGATGGCATCAACAGCAGCGTCGCCTCGCCGGTGTTCTGGCCGACGTCATAGTGAAGGCGCGGCGGCACGGTCGCGCCCGCAAGGAACGCGAGTCGCACGGGCTCGATCAGATCTTCGACTGTGGCCAGTTCGTGCAACCGATCGAAGTCGAGCTGGATCATTCTATTTCGGCGCGGGTTCCGCCAGCGCGCTGCGGCCTTCTGCCGTCGACGGCTTGAGTACGTTGTTACCTGCCTCGCTCGCGTACACCGCGGCGAGCTCCTGACGATTGTCGCGCTCACTGACGGTCGGCAGGTGGTAGAACTCGCACTGTGCACGATCGCGAGTGACGTCGAGAATTCCGTAGCCGCGCTTGTGCAGCTCCGCCCACTTGATGTGCGGTGAAACGGAGCGCACTTTCTCGGCGTCGGTGACGGCCTCCTCCTTGGAGCGCAGTCCCGGCGAGCTGATCGCGGGCCCGACGAACTCGACGCCGAGCAGACGTGCCTCATCGCTCGTCGCGGACTGGGCCCAGGGATTCGAGCGCAACTCGTTGCACCAGGACGAGTGAATGTCACCGGTCAGCACGACATTGTTGCGGATGTCGCGCTCGCGCAGGACTTTGAACAGGCGCTCGCGCGCAGGAATGTAGCCGTCCCATTGGTCGGGATTGCGAATGGTGCGGCCCTCGGTGCGGCTCAGCTGAGCCATCATCACCTGTTGGCCGAGGATGCGCCACGGCTGTTGGCGGTCCTTCGATGCGCGCAGCTCGCGCGCCAGCCACGCTTCCTGATCGAAGCCGAGCAGCGTGCGCTTCTCATCAGACAGCTGCGGGTCCGCCGCCGCGATGTCTGACCCGCCCTTCCTGAGGTCGATCTGCTTGCCGCGGCCATGCAGGCGCGTATCGAGCATGAGGACGTCGGCGAGATCGCCGAAGCGGATGGCCTGGTAGATGTTGTCATCGGTCGGCCCGCTGCTGCGGATCGGCATGTACTCGTTGTACGCCTGCACCGCGCTGCGCTTGCGCGCTTTCCATTCGCCTTCGCCCTGGTCCGGGTTGTGGTTCTCGGCGCCGTCGCGCCAGGAATTGTTCGCGGTCTCGTGATCGTCCCACACGGTGATGAACGGATGCTGGCGGTGAGCTGCCTGCAGATCCGGATCGGTGCGATAGAGCGCGTAGCGCAGGCGATAGTCGTCCAGCGTCACGATCTCGTTCGTCGGCGCGACATCGCGCTTACCTGCAAGCTGCGGATCCGCATACACGCCGAGTTTGTACTCGTAAATGTAGTCGCCGAGATGCAGCACGAAGTCCAGATCGTCACGCTCGGCGATCCGCGCGTACGCATTGAAGTAGCCTTGCGGGTAGTTCGCGCACGAGGCGAACGCCAGCCGCATTCGATCGACGCGACCGACCGGCAGCGTGCGCGTACGGCCGATCGGCGATTTCACACCGCGCGTTTCGAACTGATAGTAATAAGTGATGCCCGGATCGAGGCCCGCAGCGTCGACTTTGACCGTGAAGTCGCGACGCCGATCGGTCGTGACGCGCCCGGACTGACGGACCTGCTTCATGCCGGGATCGGTTGCGACCGCCCAGCGCACGCGCAGTGTCTCGGTGGGATCGACCGGCGTCGTGCGTGTCCACAGGATCACGCGATTGCGTTGCGGATCGCCGCTGGCGACGCCGTGTGCGAACGTGAAGTTGGGTTCGTTATCGCGCGCGAACGCGGAGGGCATCACGCCCAGCGCACCCAACGCGGCGATCAGCTCACGGCGATTCAGGTTCATGATCCCCAGACCTCGCTGAACAGCCGCGCGAAGTTCGCGCCGAGAATCTTCTCGACGCGCTTTGCGGGCCAGCCGCGATCGGTCAGGTCGTTGGCGAGGGTGAGGAAGCGGCGCGCGTCGTTGTACTCCGGCACGAGATTGAAGACATCGGCGGCTTCGCCGGGCGCAGCGATGCCAGCCTTCGCGCGATCTTCGAAGAACTTGCGCTGGAACGCGGCGTACTTCTCGTCGAGCTTGATGCCAGAGATGCCGCCGTCGGTGCCGAGGCCGACGTGATCCTCGCCGCACACGTTGACCGCGTGCTCCAGGTGCTTGATCAGATCCTCGGCATGCGGCTGCCCGGAGGTGCGCAGGAACGGCATGAAGTAGATGCCGACCACGCCGCCGCGATCCGCCAGTGCTTTCAGCTCGCTGTCATGCGTGTTGCGCGGAACATCGACCAGCGCGCGGCAACCCGTGTGCGTGATCGCCATCGGCGCTTTCGACGCAGCAATTCCTTCGCTCTGCGTGCGCGGGCCGGCGTGACTGAGATCGAGCAGGAGCTTGAGCTTGTTGATCTCGCCGATGAGCTCGCGGCCAAGCGTGCTCAGTCCGCCGTCGGCAGGCTCGAGGCAGCCGTCACCCATCAGGTTGCGGCGGTTGTAGCAGGGCTGCACGATCCGCAGGCCGAGAGCCTGGAACATCGCGAGCCGATCCAGTTGTCCGTCGAGCGGGCTGGTGTCCTGGAATCCGTAGATGAAGCCCATGCGACCCGACGTCTTCGCGGCCGCGAGATCGCGGCCCGACAGGATCTTCATGAAGATATCCGGGTGTTTCCCGATCTCGCCTTCCGAATACGCGATCGTCGCAACCGTTTCTTCGAACTTGCCGGGACCGTTGCCGACGCTGCTGACCGTGAGGTTCACCGCGGTGACGCCAGAAGCTTTGACGTCCGCGAGGTCGGCCGCCGAGAGGCCGGCACCGGGCGGCGCGTCCGGATCGAATCCGCCGGGGCCGCCGAGCGCGTCGATCACGATCGCCTTGGCGTACGCCTGGTCGGTGAAGCCGCGCTTCGGTGCTGCAGCCCGGGCGATGGGGGAGGCGGCCAGCGCGGCAACCACCGCGGAAGACAGAAACTCGCGTCGATCGAGCACTTCGCTCTCCTTTATTCCCGGGCGGCGAATCGGCGCGCATTGTAGCGCGGGCGGGGCTGCGGTACCGTAGTGCAATAAAGACAAAAGCGGGGAGATCACCATGTTCACGCGTTTCTCTCGGAGCTGGGCGCTGATCAAGGCGAGCGGCGCAGTCCTGCGCCAGGACAAAGAGCTGCTGCTGTTTCCGTTCTTCTCCGCGATCGCGACGCTGCTGGTGTCCGCGAGCTTCATCGTGCCGTTGATCCTGACCGGCGCGATCGAGCAGATGGATCAGGGCTCCGAAGTGCCCTACATGATCTTTGCCTTCGCGTTCTACCTGGTGCAGTACTTCATCATCTTCTTCTTCAACTCGGCGCTGGTCGGCGCGGCCATGATCCGGCTCGACGGCGGCGATCCGACGGTACGCGACGGCCTGCGCATTGCCGGCTCGCGCGTCGTGCAAATACTGGGCTACGCGGCGATTGCCGCGACGGTGGGTCTGATCCTGCGCATGCTCGAGGAACGCCTGGGGCTCATCGGGCGCTGGATCGTGGGCCTCCTCGGCGTTGCATTCACGATCGCGACGTTCCTGACGGTGCCGATCCTCGTGAGTCGCGACATCGGCCCGGTGGACGCAGTGAAGGAGAGCGCGACCCTGCTCAAGAAGACCTGGGGTGAGAACATCATCGGCAACGCCGGCATGGGCGTGGTGTTCTTCCTGTTCTACCTCGGCGTCTTCGCGATCGGCGGGCTGGTCGTCTTCGGCGCCGCGCAAACGGGCAGCATGACTTTGATCCTGCTCGTCGTGGCGATCGCGGTGCTCGCGTTCATCGGGATTGCGTTGGTGCAGGCGGCGCTGCAAGGCGTGTATTCAGCCGCGCTGTATCGCTACGCGACCGATGGCAACGTCGGCGAGTCGTTCTCCAGCGCGCTGCTCGGCGAGGCGTTCCGGCCGAAGCGCTGAAGTACGGGGCGGGCATCCCTGCCCGCACAGCTGCCTAGTTGGTTGCTACAGTCGTCTGAGCGACTCGCGGCGGCCGCCTGCCATTGAGCGAGATGACCTCGCCGCTGCGGTTCGCGACGCAGGTGCTCTTCGCGAGTTGTCGGCCGCTGGTCGTGCCGGTTGCGATCAGCACGACACGATATGTGCGGCTGTGCGCATCGAGCGGCCCGCTCGCGATGCTCTGCTTGTCGACGACTACGCGCTGGCCCTTGGGCAGATTCGCGGCAACGAACGCCTGCACGCACGCATCCATCGCCTGCTCGACCGCATCGGCGCGGCTGGCAAGCGGAGATCCGAGCAGTGCCAGTGTCGCCACGGCAAGAAATGTAGATTGACGCTTCATGATCGCTCCAGAAAAGTTGAGGGCAGCGATGCAGGAGCAAGACCCGTGCCGCGTTCGCGACAGCGCGGAGGCTGTATTTATGGGGGTATTCGCACGGAAGCGACAGCGCCGCGCTCCATTCACATGCAGCGCACCACGCTTGGGCGCGCTTGCGGTGCGAAGGTCGATCAGGGAGCGATGCCCTGTGACTTCAGATATTCGTCGTACGTACCCTTGAAGTCGACGAGCGTGCCGCCGGGCCGCAACTCGATGATGCGCGTCGCCAGCGTGCCGACGAACTCGCGATCGTGTGAGACGAACAGCAGCGTGCCCGGATATTTCTCCAGGCCGATCTGCAGCGACTCGATCGTTTCCATGTCCATGTGGTTCGTCGGCTCGTCGAGCAGCATGACGTTCGGCTTGGTGAGCATCAGCTTGCCGTAGATCATGCGGCCCTTCTCGCCGCCCGACAGCACGTGGACCGACTTGCGGATCTCGTCGCCCGAGAACAGCAGGCGCCCGAGCGTGCCGCGGATCGCCTGGTCGTCGTCCGCCCGCGCGCGCCACTCGCTCATCCAGGTGAACAGATCGGTCTTGTTCGCGAACTCGGCCTGCGGATCCTGCGGCATATAACCGGGCTGCGCATTCTCGACCCACGAGATCTTGCCCTTGACCGGATGCAGGTCGCCCGCGAGCAGCCGCATCAGCGTCGTCTTGCCGATGCCGTTCGGCCCGATGAAGGCGACGCGCTCGCCCGCTTCGATGTTGAACGAGACGTTCCTGAGAACTTCGACCTTCGAGTGCGGATAGTGGAAGGTCAGGTGCTCGACCGACACGGCGTTGCGGTACAGCTTCTTGCCCTGGTCGAAGCGGATGTACGGATTCTGGCGGGAGGACGGCTTGATCTCCTCGATCTTGATCTTCTCGAGCAGCTTCTTCCGTGAGGTCGCCTGGCGTGCCTTCGACGCGTTGGCGGAGAAGCGCCGCACGAATTCCTGCAGGTCGGAGATGCGGTCCTTCGCCTTCGCATTGGCGGCCTCCACACGCTCGCGCGCCTGCACGGACGCCAGCATGAAGTCGTCGTAGTTGCCGGGGTAGATCTTGATCTGCCCGAAATCGAGGTCCGCCATGTGCGTGCAGACCTGGTTCAGGAAATGCCGGTCGTGGCTGATGATGACCATCGTGGCGTCGTAGTCGTTGAGCACGCCTTCGAGCCAGCGGATGGAATTGATGTCGAGATTGTTGGTGGGCTCGTCCAGCAGCAGCACGTCGGGCCTGGAGAACAACGCCTGCGCGAGCAGCACGCGCAACTTCCAGCCCGGCGCTACCTCGCGCATCGGGCCGTTGTGGTACGAGGGATCGATGCCGATATCGGTCAGGATGCTGGCGGCGCGGGCTTCCGCGTTGTAGCCGCCGTACTCCGCAAACTTCGCCTCGAGCTCGGCTGCACGCATGTAGTCCGCATCGCTGGCATGCGCGTCGGCGTAGATCAGGTCGCGCTCCTTCATGGCGTGCCACATCTCCACGTGGCCCTGCATGACGACGTCGAGCACGCGCTCGTCCTCGTAGGCGAACTGATTCTGGTTGAGCTTGCCGAGCCGCAGCCCCGTCTGCAGCATCACCTCGCCGGAGCTCTGCTCGAGCTCGCCGCCGAGGATCTTCATGAAGGTGGATTTGCCGCTGCCGTTGGCGCCGATCAGGCCATAGCGGTTGCCGTCGGCAAACTTCACCGAGACCTGCTCGAACAGGGGTTTGGCGCCGAATTGGATCGAAACGTTCGCGGTGGACAGCATGGAGCGGGCCCGGCAAAAGGGGCCGGATATTACACTGCGGGCGGGAGAAGTCGAAACCTAGCGCGCCGGCGCGAAGTCGATGAAGCCCCGTTCGGGATCCACCTGTACGAGTTCCACGCGCACGCGATCGCCGACGTCGAGTCCAGCCGACCCTCTGACGACTTTGCCTTCGGCGATGGGCTCGGTGATTCGTACCCACGTGCCTTTCTCGGACGCGCCGGTCACGACGCCGTTGAAGCGCTGTCCGATGCGATTCACCAGGAGCAAAGCCGTGGCGGCCTTGCGCACCTGGCGTTCCACCTTCGTCGCGTTCTTTTCTTGCACCGTGCAGTGTTCGGCGAGCTGGCGCAGTTCGTCATCCGTGTAGGCGGGCGGTGCGCCGGTGAGGGCTGCTTTCAGCAGACGTTGCGTGAGCAGATCGGGAAATCGCCGGTTCGGCGCTGTCGAATGCGTGTACTCGCTGACGGCGAGGCCGAAGTGACCTTCGGACGGCTGGTTCGGCAACTCGACTGCGTACTGCCCCGACCCCAGCAGCTTGAGCACGGACAGCGAGAGCTCAGGGAACGTTGCTGGATCAGCGCTGCGGCGTGCGGCGAGAAACTCGTTGAGCGCGAGCGCGTCGGGTTGTTCCGGAAGGCGTCCGCCAACGCTGGCTGCCAATGCGACAATTCGCGGCCAGCGCTCGGGTGAGCGCAGGATCCGCCGCACCAGACTGCGTCCTTTGCTCTGCAGATAGCGCGCGACCACGCCGTTGGACGCAACCATGAAATCTTCGATCAGCTCTTTCGCGCGGTTTCTCTCGTCGGCGCGCATGTCCGTCAGCACGCCGTCGTTGAAGACCGGCCGCGCCTGGACCGTCTCGAAGTTGAGCGCGCCGCGTGCGTAGCGAGCGCGTCGCAGTGCCTGCGCAATCCGATCCTGATCGCGAAGCTGGCGATCGAGCCCGGCAACAGCCGCAAGTGCTGGAGGTGGCGGCGCGTTTCCGTCGAGCCATGCAGCGACGCTGTCATAGGCGAGCTTCGCGCGATTCAGCACGAGCGCACGGTAGACGTCGGAGGCAGAGATCCGACCTTCACCGTCGATCGTCATTTCGATGACGATGGCCAACCGCTCCACTCCTTCGCGCAGCGACGTCAGATCGGTCGACAGCTTCTCGGGCAGCATCGGAAAAATCTTCGCGGCAGTGTAGACGGAGGTGGTGTTGCCGCGAGCGTGATCGTCGATCGCAGAACCGCGCTCCACCTGCGCCTCGACATCGGCGACGGCAACCAGAACTTTGACGGCTCCTGCCGCGAGCGGCTCGGAGACGGCGAGCTGATCGAGATCGCGCGTGTCGTCATTGTCGATGGACGACCAGAGCAGGGTGCGCAGGTCGCGGATTGCGGGCGCTTTCGGGTTGAGCTGGGAAATCGAGTCGGCCTGGCGCTCGGCTGCTGCCGAGAACTCGGGCTCCAGGCCGTGCTCGATCATGGCCTGGCGGGCGATGGCGTCGAGGTTGTTCATTGCGGTGGATAAATACTTGAAGACGCGGCTCGGATCCAGCACAACTTCTTTGCGGCGTTTTGACAATAAACGACGGCATAACACGCGCCGCGTAATCAATACTCCGTAGGACGAGTGATTTGTCTTCGAGCCTGTGCTCCAAATCAATATCTCCGTCACTCCCCGTGACGCGAGCTTCGAGCACTCTGTTTTCGCGTAGGCTCGAACGGTGATTATCCATGCAGCTGGCAGATCGGGAACTTGCTGAAACATCGAAACACCTGACCGATGCTGAAGCGATTCTTGCCGTGCTCCCACAAAAGCCCAGCCAGGTGACGGCGGAACTTGGTCTCGGCGTAATCCGCGGCGCTTTGTTCGCGCTTGATGAATCAGCAGCAGACGCGAGGCGTGTCGCACGCACGCTGCAGAAGCTTCGCTCAGCGCTCACGACTCTCAAGGTGCCCCCTGAAGTACACGAGCACGTGTGCGAGGCGTTCCGGGTGCTCGGCAGACGACAGGAAGAGGCGCTACGCCAGGTGGAAAACTCATGCCTATGCGACGCCCGTTACCGATTGCAATCGCTCAGAGCAGAGCTGCAGGGCGTGCGGGCAGAGCTGGCCGGGGAGGATCCGGCGGCCGCACTCGAGCCGGCCCGGCGAGCGCAAATGATCGTGGACGAGCTGGGCGAGCGACTGGGTCCGACACCCCCGCCCGGCCGTGACACGGCAACACCCGGACTGCGGCAGGTCGCCGGCGCTAAGTCACCGCAGGAGACTGTGATGGAGCTGGTTCAAATGCTCGGCGGCTGATTCTCAGCGCTGCGCCGGCTCGCCGATGCAGACTTCGCGAGCTGCTCGAACAGTGCGCCTGCTTCGGCGTCCTTGTGCTGCTGACTGAGAACGTAGCCTTTGTACTCGCCGATCTTGTCCTGGGTATAGGGGGACGGGTCGGCAACACGCTCCGCTTTTTCGCTTCGGTGAGGTATTTCGCGACCTCTTTGTTGCTCACCGCCTGTTCCGCGGCGGTACTTGGCATCGTTGCGCCGCAGAGGATGAACGCTGCGATCGTGATTTGAACGGACGTGCGAGCTGCCCCGGTCATTTGCCACCTCCCCACACAGGCTCACGGAGGTTGAGACCGATGCAACGGCGCGAAAGTTCGATCGTGCGGCAGGTCAGCGCCCACTGAGCGCGCGCGGCAGCGCGTGCAGGAACCGGTCGACCTCCTCATGCACTCCGATCGTGACACGCGCCCACGTGTCATAGGCGTCGAAACGGCGCCCAACCATAGGGATTCTCGTTCCCGTCGAGCTTGATCAGGTCCGTGTTGCCGGGCGAGGTGTTCGGTGCGCCGACCAGGATGCTCGGAGTGAGCGGGGCCAGGAGCGCGGTCGCTCCGATCAGTGCAGCACGACGTGTCAGAAGATCTGCGCTCATGGGCGTCTCCTCGGGGCTCCCTCGACGGTATCACGCGTCTACGTCTTCCGAAACCACACGTGATACGCGATCGTTAGCACAGCAAGGAACGGCAAGCCGTAGATCAGCGTCATGCGGAACTCCCGGGTGAACACGGACGTGACCAGGATCGCGAGCATCAGTCCCGCGCCCAGCACGCTCGTGTACGGATAGCCCCACATCCGGAACACGGACGGACCCGGATGCTTGCGGCGGAAGAACAGGTGCGTCACGAAGATCATCAGCCAGGTGAACAGCGCCCCGAACATCGAGATCGCAATCATCAGTGTGAACGAAGCTTCGGGCATCGACATATTCAGCGCGACAGCGAGCGCAATCCCGACACTCGAGAGCAACAGCGCTGCAAGTGGCACGCCACGCTTGTTCACTTCTCCAAGACGGCGCGGCGCATGGCCGGCGCGCGCCAAGCTGAACATCATGCGGGTGGTGATATAGAGCTGGCTGTTCATGGCCGAAAGCGCCGCGACCAGGATGACCAGATTGATCAGGCCGGCGGCTCCCGGCACGTGCGTCGCCGACATGACTTTGACGAATGGGCTGCCCGCCGTGCCCGCCGCTTCCCACGGGACGATTGCGAGCACGAGCGCCAGGGTCAGCATGTAGAAGAACAGCAGCCGCAACAGCGTCGCGCGGAAGGCGCGCGTGATGGCCCGTTGCGGATCTTTCGCTTCGCCGGCCGCGACCGCGATCATCTCGATGGACAGATAGCTGAAGACTGCGACGATCACCGCAACCCACATGCCCCAGAGGCCCCGCGGCAAGAAGCCGCCGTGCGCCACGTAGTTCTGAAAGCCGACGCCCGAGGCCGGCGGCGCATTCAGCACGAAATACGTGCCGAGCAGCAGGAAGGCCACGATGGCTGCGATCTTGAACATCGAGAATCCGTACTCGACGGAACCGAAGGTGTGCACGCTCACCGCATTGATCGCGATGAGTCCGCCGGAGAACCCGATGATCCAGATCCATCCGGGCACCTGCGGAAACCAGTACTGCATGTACACCGCGATCGCGCTGACCTCGGTGCCGACCGCCAGCACGATGCACGACCAATACGCGTAGCGCACGAGGAAGCCGGCGAGCGGGCCGATGTAGAACTCGGCGTAGGCGCCGAATGCGCCGGAAATGGGATGACCGACCGTCATCTCGGCGAGGCAGCCCATGAGCAGCAGGCTGACGATTCCGCCGATTGCATAGCTGACGAGCACGCTCGGGCCGGCGAAGCCGATGGCGAAGGCGCTGCCCAGGAATAGCCCGGTGCCGATGGCGCCGCCGATCGCGATCATCGAGAGCTGGCCCGTCGAGAGGCTGTGCTTCAGACCCTGCTCGCGTTCGACGAGTGCATTGAAATCCTGGGCCAAAGCGTCAACCCCCGCGAGTCGTCGGACTCCTGTTTGTACTTCTTCTATGGTGGCCGGCGGATCGCAAAATTGCCAATCCCTTTCCGCGTGCAGCGACGAAAGCGTAACCTGCCTCAGGTGAACGTCACGACACGAACCCGCGAGCTGGAGCGGACCAACCGCGACTTCTACGAGTCGCTGTGGGGCGAGTCGCAGCTGATCGCCCCGGAGCGGTTCAATACCTGGCCGCTGGTCGCGTCGCTCGTGCGCGCCGACTCGCGGCGCCTGGAAGTTGCGCCGGGCTTGCGACCCCGCCTGCCGCTGGCGGGAACCCAGTTTGTCGACATGAGCGAGCGAGCCGTCGCGCAACTGTGCAAAGCCGGGGCGTGCGCCGAGACCGGAACGATCGACCAGCTGCCGTTCGCGAACGGCGAGTTCGACCTGGTGTGCGCGATGGATATCGTCGAGCACGTCGAAGATGACGTCGGCGCTCTGAGCGAGCTGACCCGCGTGCTGGCGCCAGGCGGCACGCTGTTGATCTCGGTGCCGCTGCATCAGTCGCATTGGACGGCCTTCGACGATTTCGTCGGCCATTGCCGGCGCTACGAGCCGGCGGCGCTGACCTCACTCCTCGCGCAGTTCGGCATGAAGGTCGAGTGCAGTGCCGTTTACGGCATGCAGCCGCGCTCCTCGCATCTTCTCGACCTCGGGATGTGGTACCTGGTCCACCAGCGCGAGCGCGCCATGTGGTGGTACAACCATGTATTCATGCCGCTCGCGGTCAGGTTTCAGAAGCCGCTGCGCTGGGTGGATGGACTGATCGCGGACGAGGATGTGGACGAGGTCGTCGTCGTGTGCAGGGCTTTCGTCTCCTAAAGCTGCTGGTACATGACCAATGCGTCGACGTATCCATGCATTGGATGTCGAAACGCGCCTGGAAGACGTCCGACGATCTCGAAGCCCAATGACTGCCACAGTCGCACGGCACGCTCATTGGTGCTGACCACGAAGTTGAACTGCATCGCCCGGTAGCCGCGGGCGCGGCCGTGGTTCATCGAGTGCTGACACATCGCACGGGCTACGCCGCGTCCAACCGCGGCGGTGCGAGTCATGTATCCACAATTGCAGACGTGGCGCCCGCCGCCGGCCTGATTCGGACGAATGAAGTAAGTGCCGACGATGACGTCGTCCTCTTCGGCCACGAACGTTTCCTTGTCCGGCGCCATCCAGTAGGCCAGCGCATCCGCTTCGCTCAGGTCCGTCTCGAGCGTGTAGGTGGCGCCTTCACGAATGACCGGGACGATGATCTCGAGGATGGCGGGGCCATCGCTCGCTTGGGCGGGTCTGATTCGCATGAGCCGGTATTTTACCTTGCGGTGTAACCCCGGAGCGGTTCGCCGTGTCTTTCGGCTGTCATCGTCAGCGCCGGCTTGTCGCTCGGGGCCTTTGCCGCCGAACACGCTGCCGCCCACGACGGCTACTCGGTTACGATCACGCAGATTCAGTAAGTCCCGCCAGGCTTGGCCCTCGCGGTTCATCCACCCTTGCCGGGTGTGCCGAATCGCGCACACTATGCCGGCCACTGCGTCCGGAAGCGAGCCTTGAAAATGAAATTGACGAATGCTCTCGCGGCATGCCTCGTCGCCGTCCTGCCTGCGACGGCCGGCTCCGCGAAGGATGCGCAGCCGACAGTCGAGGAAGCACGAATTCAGCAGCACATCACCGAGCTGTCGAAGTTCGGCGCGAATCCGCAAGGCGGCGTAAGCCGAGTGGCATTCAGCGACGCAGACATCGCGGGCCGCGAGTACATCAAGAAGCTCATGCAGGATGCGGGACTGACTGTGCGCGTCGACACCGCGGGCAACATCATTGGCCGGCGCGATGGCCGCAACCCGAAGCTGCCACCGATCCTCATCGGCTCGCACACCGACTCCGTGCCCGGCGGCGGCAACTACGACGGCGACGTTGGCGTGATTGGCGCGATCGAAGTCGCGCAGACTCTGCAGGAACGAGGCGTCCGTTTACAGCATCCGCTCGAGGTCGTCGACTTCGCGGACGAGGAGGGCGGCACGGTCGGCAGCTTCGCGATGATCGGCCATCTGCAGCCTGCCGCACTCGGCTTGATGACCCACAGCGGCAAGACGATTGGCGACGGCATCCGCGCGCTCGGCGGCGATCCGGATCGTCTCGCCGATGCGGTCCGCAAGCCGGGCGACCTGAAGGCCTACGTCGAGCTGCACATCGAGCAGGGCGCGATTCTCGACGAGAGCGACATCGATATCGGCGTCGTCGAAGGCATCGTCGGCATTCGCTGGTGGGACGTGACTGTCGAGGGCGTCGCCAATCATGCCGGCACGACGCCGATGAATCGGCGCCACGATGCGCTGGTCAGCGCCGCCGAGCTCACGCTTGCCGTCAATCGCGTGGCGACGACGACTCCGGGTCGTCAGGTCGCGACCGTCGGCAGGATTCGCGCGGAGCCCGGCGCACCGAATGTGATCCCCGGGAAAGTCGTGCTGAGCCTGGAGATCCGCGATCTCGACGCTGCCAAGATCGCAAGCGTGTTCGAGGCGGTCCAGGCCGAAGCGCAGAAGATCGCGCAAGCGCGCCAGACGTCGATCACCTTCAAGCCCCTCGAAGTCTCATCCGAGCCGGCGCCGACGGACGAACGCGTCCGAAAGATCATCGCCAAGGCCGCAGACTCGCTGGGACTTTCGAACAAGCTGATGCCGAGCGGCGCCGGCCACGATGCGCAGGAGATTGCACGAATCGCGCCGACCGGCATGATCTTCGTGCCGAGCGTCGGCGGTATCAGTCACGCGCCAAGAGAATTCACGTCGCAGCAGGACATGGCGAACGGCGCTAGCGTTTTGCTGCGGACGGTGCTCGCCATCGATGGCGGCGAACTGCGTTGAGAAGCAGCGGAAGGAGACACTCGCGCCAGGACGCCAAGCACGCCAGAAAGGAGAGAATCTCTGGCACCCGAATTCTTCCTTGGCGGTCTTGGCGATCCTGGCGAGAGTCATTCCGGTTCCGGCTAGAACTTGAAGTTCACGCCGAAGTTGACAGGGAACGACCAGCGCGGGTCCGTGAACCGCACATCCTCGACACCGAGCGGTGCGAATGCATTGGTCGCCTCGCTGCGCGCGTCGAGGTACTGCGCGCCCAGGGACAGGCTGAGATCCGCGGTGTCCGAGACTTGCCACGCCACGCCACCTTCGACACCGGCGTCGAGACGCGTCGTCTGCGGCAGGATGTCTTCGCTCGCCGAGTCCGGCAGGCCAGCGATGTGGAAGCGGGCGTGCAATGCGTCGGTGCGGTCTGCGCCCACGTAGCCGGCGAGATACGTACGCGCCGCGCCGTTGTCGGTGAGGAAGTAGCGGGTGCCGAGATTGAGCGCCCACGTGTCCATGTCGCCGATGTTCGCGCGGATCGGGACCGGCGAATCGAGCGTGGGGGATTCGAGGAAGCCGATCTCCTGGTTACGGCCGCTCAGCTGCGAGTAGCTCAGGCGTGCGAACGGCTCGAAGTTCGATTGCGCCATGTAGCCGGTCTCGATGCTGAACGACGGGCCGATGCGGAAGGCATCGCGGAACTGCAGCTGATCGATGCGGGACTGGCCGGCCATGCCGGCGAGAGACGGATCGATCGCGCCGAGATCAGCGACGTCGCGCGTGACGTGCGGGTTGAACGAGCCGTTCTCCATCAGGTTGCTGCCGGCGAGGAACGTCGTCACCCATTGACCTTCGTCGCTCGCGGAGGCCGCCCCGGCGCCGCCGAGCGCGACGAGGGCCACGGGAATGAGGGAAACTTTTGAGAGCATGACTGAATCTCCTGTGTTGCTGACGGCCACAGGCTGGCGCGCGGCGATTGCGTCGCAGTTTCAGGCCGGGACGCCGGGCATTTCAGGTGAAACGTTTCTTAATGAATCGTTGCGAACGCGCGACCGAGCGCCTCGCGCAGATCGCCCGCGCGCAGCGGCTTGTCGAGCACTTCGATGATTCCGGCGCGCAACGCACGCACGTCCGTCTGCTTCTCGCGATGCCCCGTGACGAGCAGGATCGGAATGTCCGAGCGCAGAGCATGAATCATCGCCGCGAGCGTCGTGCCCTGAAGCACCGGCATGCGCTCGTCGGTGAGCACCGCGTCGAATCGCCCCGGCGCGCGACGGAACGATTCGATCGCCGCCGACGCGTCCGAGAATCCGATCGCTTCGTAACCGAGCGACGCGACGATTTCTTCGGCGAGCCGGACGAGCTCCGGCTCATCGTCCACGATCAGAATCGACTGACCTGCGCCGGCCGGCTGTGCGACTCGCGGCAGGTTCGCGTCCGCAGCAGCGGGCTCCACTTGCGGCCAGTACACGTTCATCGTCGTGCCCGAGCCAGGCCGGCTGTTGACCTCGATCGCACCTTGCATGTCGCTCACGATGTTCCGCACGACCGTCAGACCGATGCCCGATCCATCGCCGCTCGCGCGCGAGGTGTAGAACGGATCGAAGATCGACTGCAGCTGTTCGGGCGAGAGCCCGATGCCCGTGTCGACGATAGACAAGCGGATCCAGCGGCCCGGCTGCAGCGCGCCGAGGGTTAGCGTGCGCGCAGTATCGACTTGCACGGCTTCGACTCGCACTTGCAATTGCCCGCCGGCAGGCATTGCGCGAACCGCGTTGGTGCACAGGTTCATGACGACCTGGTGCACTTCCGTCGCATCGCCGTTGATCGGGCCGACAGTGCCCGCCTCAGGCGGCCGTATTGTGATCGATTGCGGTAGGCCCGGACGAAGCAGTGCCAGCGCCTCGCGCACGACCGGCCCGATCTCGAGCGCACCACGCACGACGCTGCGATGCGGATCGAACGTGAGCACTCGTCGCACCAGCAGCCTGGCGCGCTCGCTCGCGGCGAGCAGGCCGTCGAGGGTTTCCGTGACGCGTTCGTCCGGTTCGACCTGCGTCCGCGCGACTTCGGCGTAGCCGACGATCGCGCCGAGCACGTTGTTGAAATCGTGAGCCATGGACGCGGCGAGAAAGCCCACGGCCTCGGCCTTCTGGCTATCGCGCAGTCCGCGCTCGAGCCGCTCGCGCTCTTGCTCGAGCCGGTCGCGCCGGCGCAGCACACGTCGCAGTACCACGATCAGTCCACCGGCCAGGCCCGCCAGCGTCAACGTGCGCGCGAAGCTGGAAAGCTCCTGGTGACGCCACGCACTCAATACGCTGGACATCGGTTGCAGCAGCTCGATGAGCAGGGGATAGCTCTGCACCCTGCGCAACACACGCAGGTGCGGTTTCTGGGCTGATGGCGGATCGGTGCGGACCAGCTCCGAGCCGCGCATCCCTGCAATCAATGATCCGTTGATTTCCTCCGCGCTCGCGGACGTCGGGTAATGCGCGAGCACGACGCCATCCTCGCGAACGAGCCGGATCGACGAATCGACGCTGATCGTCGAGTAGAAACTCGTCAGGTATTCGAACGCGACGCGCACGAGCACGACGCCGGCAAACGCGCCGTAGCGGTCACGAATTGCGCGGCCGAGCGCGAAGGTCCGATAGTCCTGGCCGACCGGCTTGCCGATGTAGAGCGTGCCCGGCACTGCGTGCTCGAGGATCGAGAAGAAGTGTCGTCCGTGATAGTCGGCGACGTCGTCAGGACTCGGCGAGGTCGTAGCGAACAAGCGCCCATCGCGGCCGATGATCTCCATCGAGTGCACGAACGGAAAGCGCGTGACATCCGCCTGCAGGCGTTCGCGCGCGGCCTCGCGGGCGGCAGGAGTGCCGTCCGCAGCGCCCCAGCGCTGCGCCTGTTCCGCCAGCACGACGTCGATCTCCTGCACCATTCGTGCAGTCTGTTCGGCCGTCGCGCGGGCGATCGCGAGCTGTGTGTCCTCGCTGCGCAGGATCGCGGCGTCGTAGTCCTGCCACGCTTCGTAGCTGTCCGCGCCAACCATCAGCACGATCAGCAGGACGCCGGCGCCGGTGACCCAGCGCTGCAGAGGTCGCGAGTCCGTTTCCCGCGTCACGAGTTCGCGAACGTCGCGTCGATCGTCTGCCCTGTCGGCAACTGACACTGTCCTGCACCGCCGCCCGACATCCCGTTCTGCGGATGCATGAGCGTGAAGTGACAACGCATGTGCTCGCCCGCGACGTCAGCGAGATTCGCGACGACCCGGCCGCTGTAGTGCGTGACGAATGCCGTATCGGGAGACGGACCCCAGTAACGCCAGCCATGCCATGGACCGGCCCAGCCGTTCCACAGCGGACCGAGGGTTTCCACGCGCGTGTCGTGCGTCACCTGGAAGAATTGTCCCGTGTAGGTATCGCCGTTGCTCAGGCTGGCTGTCAGCGTGCCGGTGCGATCGTCGGTCGACTTCCACGAGAAGTTCGCTTTCATGTCGCCGCTACGCTCGCTGCCGACGCCCGTGCCCATCGTGGTGCACGCAGCGAGAGCGCCCATCATTGCAAGTGAACCAAGGATTCGAAGGTTGAAGGTACTCATGGAGCTGTCTCCGGTTCAGTTCGATAAACGGCAAGCGCCGCCACGAACAGAACTTTCCTCCCTCGAGCCACCGGCATGATGTCGGACGAAGCGTTCCGGCATTGCAGCTGCAATGTTCAGCGCATCGCGCTGACCGGGGCCATGAAGACGTAGCCTGCGCCGCGCTCGGTGCGCAGCAGCTCGGGATTCGAAGGATCGCGCTCGATCTTGCGCCGCAGCCGCAGCATCGTGACGTCGATGGCACGGTCGTACACCTCGAGCGCGTGTACCCGCGAGCGCTCCAGTAGTTGATCGCGGGTAAGCACGCGCTGAGGTGCCGACAGGAAAGCGCAGAGGAGATTGAACTCGCTGTTCGTGAGCCCGACGCGCCGGCCGTCCGGGGACACGAGCCGATGCAGGCGCAGATTGAGCTCCCAGCCGGCGAAGCGATAAGCACGCAGTTGCTCGTCGCGCGGTGTCGTGGCCTCGACGATCTGCGAACGGCGCAACACCGCGCGAATGCGCGCCAGCAGCTCGCGCATGCTGAACGGCTTGGTCACGTAATCGTCGGCGGCGAGCTCGAGCCCCATGACGAGGTCGGCCTCTTCGGCCTTGCCGCTCAGGATCAGGATCGGAATGGCGGAGGTCTCGCGCACGCGCCGCGCGAGCGTGAGCCCATCTTCGCCCGCCAGGCGCAGATCGATCATGAGCAGGTCGACCGGCTCGTTCTCGATCACCTGCAGCATTTCGCGCCCGCTCGAGACCGCCGTGATCCGCAGGTCCTGCTCGCTCAGGTATTGCGTAAGGACCTTCCGGATATCCGGATCGTCGTCCAGGGCCAGCACGTGCGGCGCGACGGATTCCATGGCGGGTTAGTCGGCGAGCCGCCAGGCGAGTTCCGCCTACACCGCGGACATGAACGCGGCTTAATGCGTGACAAGTGAAATGCAGCGGCGCGTCGTCTGACATCGCACAGTGATTTCCGGCGGTCAACTTCGCATCCGTCGCGGAGGGCATTCCGCCGTCCGCCGCCTCCGAGGAGACCGATCATGACGACGACCCCTTTTTTCGCTGCCAGCGCGTTGCTCGCAGCGCTAGCAACCGTGAGCACTGGCGCCAGTGCAGCCGAGCTCGACCGCATCGAGATCGACCCGCCGGTCGTGAAGGTCGTCGAGCGCAACCCGATCGATGCGCCGGTTGAGGACGTGACGGTCGTGGCGCGAGTGATTCCGGATCCGGAGACGCTGACGATGAAGTCGGGGATCAAGCTCCTGAACGACAACATCGTCGAGGCCGCGCGCAAGGCCTGCTACGAGGCCGACCCGCTCGAGCCCGACGACGGCACGTGCGTGCGCAAGGCGATCAAGTCTGCGAAAGCGCAGGTGCCTGCGCTGGTGGCGCGTGCGAAGGCTGACACGACCACCAAAGTTGCTGCTATCGGATGAGGCCATGAAACCGCACGCACCGCTCGCGCCGGCTGCGCTCTTGC
Organism: Steroidobacteraceae bacterium; assembly: GCA_036004505.1. GTDB lineage: Bacteria > Pseudomonadota > Gammaproteobacteria > Steroidobacterales > Steroidobacteraceae > Steroidobacter. The sequence goes on along the minus strand of DASYRK010000120.1, from coordinate 11,273 downwards.
TCTTGTCTGCGGCGTTGAGTGGATGCAGCTCGCAAGCGCAGCCGGCGGCGGCCGATCAGTTGCCGCCCGAAGTCGGCGTGGTGACTGTTCACCCGGCGCAGGTGCCGGTGACGACTGAGTTGCCCGGTCGGACATCCGCATTCCTAGTCGCGCAGGTGCGCGCACGCGTCGATGGCATCGTGCAGAAGCGCGAGTTCGATGAGGGCGGCGACATCAAGGCGAACGAGCGTCTGTATCAGATCGATCCGGCGCCGTATCAGGCGGCACAGCAGAGTGCGCAAGCGCAGCTCGCACGAGCGCGTGCTGCGCTGGAGTCGACGACGGCTCAGGCCGAGCGCGACAAGCTGCTCGTCGCCAACAACGCCATCAGCAAGCAGAACTACGTCAATGACGTTGCGGCCCGCGATCAGGCCGCGGCAGACGTCCAAGCCGGGCTCGCGGCGGTGCGGACTGCGACGATCAATCTCGGCTATACCGACATCGTCTCGCCGATCACGGGTCGCATCGGCCCGTCGCTCGTGACTCAAGGTGCGTTTGTGCAGGCGAGCGCGGCGACGCCGATGGCGACCGTGCAGCAGATCGATCCGATCTACGTCGATCTCAATGAGACGAGCGTCGAAGGACTGCAGCTGCGACAGCAGGTCGCGAGCGGCCGTATCCACATCAACGGTCCGCACCAGACGCACGTGCGGCTGGTGCTGGAGGACGGCTCCACCTACGCGCGCGAGGGACTGCTGCAGTTCACGGATATCAGCGTCAACGAAGGCACCGGGTCAGTGACCGTGCGTGCGATCTTCCCGAACCCGGATCACTTGCTTCTGCCGGGAATGTTCGTGCGCGCGGTCATCGACGAGGGGACCAACGATCAAGCCATGCTCGTGCCGGAGGAGGGCGTTACCCACGACCGCAACGGCCGGGCCACCGTGCTGGTCGTGGGAAAGGACAACAAGGTTTCGCAACGACCGGTGAACGCGTCGCGCACGCTCGGCGACAGCTGGGTGGTCGAGGGCGGGCTGCAGGACGGCGACCGCGTCGTGGTCTCCGGCGTGCAGCGAGTGAAGGCGGGCATGCCTGTCCGCGCTGTTGCCGCGCTGGCGACCGCGCAACCGGCGTAACGCCATGCCTCGCTTCTTCATAGGGCGGCCGATCTTCGCGATCGTCATCGCCATCCTGATCATGCTGACCGGCGCACTGTCGATCGCGCGGCTCGCGATCGAGCAGTACCCGTCGATTGCGCCGCCTTCGATCCAGGTGTCGGCGACCTATCCCGGCGCCTCCGCGACGACGGTCGAGAACACGGTCGTGCAGGTGATCGAGCAACAGATCAGCGGCGTCGATCACCTGATGTATCTGTCGGCGACGAGCGATGATTCCGGCCAGTCCACGATCACGCTCGCGTTCGAGCCCGGCACCAACCCGGACATCGCGCAGGTACAGGTTCAGAACAAGCTGCAGCTCGCGGTCCCGCTGTTGCCGCCCCAGGTGCAGCAGTCCGGTATTCGAGTGACGAAGTCGGGCGTGGCGTTCCTGCTCGTCGCCGCCTTCGTCTCGTCCGATCCGCACATGTCGAAGTACGACATCGCCGACTACGTCGTGTCGCACGTGCAAGACCCGGTGAGCCGCATCGACGGCGTCGGCAACATCAACGTGTTCGGCACGCAGTATGCGATGCGCATCTGGCTCGATCCGAACAAGCTCAATGCCTTCGCGCTCATGCCTGTCGATGTAACGAACGCGCTGCAGAATCAGAACGTGCAGATCTCGGGTGGGCAGTTGGGCGGGACACCGGCGCCTGCGTCGCAGCGGCTGACAGCGTCGATTACGGAGGCAACGTTGCTGCGCACGCCGGCTGAGTTCGGCAGCATTCTGCTGAAGGTGAACCCGGACGGATCGCAGGTTCGACTGAGCGACGTGGCCCGCATAGAGCTCGGCGCGGAGAACTTCAACGTCGACAACAAGTACAACGGCCAGTCCGCGGCAGGCATCGCCGTGCAACTCGCGGCCGGCTCGAATGCGCTCGCTACTGCGGAGGCAGTCCGCGCGCGCCTGACTGAGCTGTCGAAATACTTTCCGGCCGGCATGCGCATCGAGTATCCGTACGACACGACGCCGTTCGTGAAGGTGTCGCTCGAGGAAGTCGTCAAGACGTTGTTCGAGGGTATCGCGCTGGTGTTCCTCGTGATGTACCTGTTCCTGCAGAACTTCCGCGCCACGATCATTCCGACTATTGCCGTGCCGGTCGTGCTGCTCGGCACGTTCGGCGTGCTCGCCGCGGTGGGATTCACGATCAATACGTTGTCGATGTTCGGGCTCGTGCTCGCGATCGGTCTGCTCGTCGACGACGCCATCGTCGTCGTGGAGAACGTCGAGCGAATCATTGCCGAGGAGCACTTGTCGCCGCGCGAGGCGACCAAGAAGGCGATGGGGCAGATCACCGGCGCACTGCTGGGCGTCGCGGTCGTGCTTTCCGCCGTGTTCGTGCCGATGGCGTTCTCGACCGGATCGGTCGGCGGGATCTATCGCCAGTTCTCATTGACGATCGTCGCGGCGATGGCGTTGTCCGTATTCGTCGCTCTCAGTCTCACGCCGGCGCTGTGCGCGACGATCCTGCGGGGTGAGCACACGCGCGCGAGTCGCGGCTTCTTCGGGTGGTTCAACAAGCAGTTCGAGAACGGTCGCGAGCGCTATGTGCAGGGCGCGCATCACGTGATCGCGAAGGCAGGACGCTGGCTGCTGATCTATGCGGGAATCGTTGGCGCCGTGGTGCTGATGTTCTTCAAGCTGCCAACGTCGTTTCTGCCCGATGAAGACCAGGGATACATATTAGTGCAGGTGCAGGGGCCGCCCGGCAGCACGCAGGGACACACCGGGCAGGCGCTCGCCGACGTGAGCGACTACCTGCTGCACCAGGAGTCGAAGATGGTCGACGCCGTGTTCACGATCAACGGCTCCAACTATGCGGGGCGCGGTCAGAACCAGGGACAGCTGTTCGTGCATTTCCGGGACTGGTCGGAACGCACGACTGCCGACCTGAGCGCGGCGGCGCTGATCAAACGCGTCACGGCGCGGTTCGCGACGTACGGCGACGCGATCATCGTCCCGGTGAATCCCCCGCCGATCCGCGAGCTCGGCACCGCGTCGGGCTTCGACCTCGAGCTCGAAGACCGCGGCGGCCTGGGACACGACGCGCTGATCCAAGCTCGCGATCAGCTGCTCGCCGCCGCGAAGAAGGAGCCTTTGCTCGCCCTCGTGCGCGCGAACGGCCTGGAAGACAACCCGACCTTCAAGATCGATGTCGATCGCGAGAAGGCGAGCGCCCTGGGCGTAGCGCCGAGCGATGTCGATCAGTCGTTCTCGATCGCGTGGGGCTCACGTTACGTCGACAACTTCCTCGACACCGACGGTCGCATCAAGAAGGTGTTCGTGCAGGCCGACGAGCCGTTCCGCATGAACCCGGACGATCTGCGCCTGCACTACGTCCGCAACTCGACCGGCGCGATGGTGCCGATCTCCGAGTTCGCGACCGGCAAGTGGACGTTCGGCCCGCCGAAGCTGGAGCGCTACAACGGCGTGCCGTCCGTGGAGATCCAGGGCCAGGCTGCGCAGGGCTACAGCACCGGACAGGCAATCGCCACGATGGATCGACTCGCCGCGCAACTCCCGTCCGGCGTCGGCTACGAGTGGACGGGACTGTCGTTGCAGGAAAAGCTCTCGGGCGCGCAGGCGCCGTTGCTCTACGCGATCTCGATCCTGGTCGTGTTCCTGAGTCTCGCGGCGCTGTATGAGAGCTGGTTCATCCCTGTCGCCGTCATTCTGGTCGTGCCGCTCGGCGTGGTCGGCGCGCTCGCGGCCGCGTTCATGTTCGGCATGTCGAACGACGTGTACTTCCAGGTGGGATTGCTCACGACCATCGGTCTGTCAGCAAAGAACGCAATCCTGATCGTCGAATTCGCACGCAACCTGCATGCGGAGGGCAAGAGTCTCATCGATGCGGCGATCGAAGCGGCGCACTTGCGGTTGCGGCCGATCCTGATGACGTCGATGGCGTTCGTGCTCGGCGTGTTGCCGCTGGCCATCGCCACCGGACCCGGCTCCGCGAGCCGCAACGCGATCGGCACCGGCGTGATCGGCGGAATGCTGAGCGCCACGTTCGTCGCGACGTTCCTGATCCCGATGTTCTTCGTGGTCATCGGCAAATACATGAGCGGAACTTCGTCAAGGCGCCAGGAAGCCCGGCCGGAAGGACTCCGGCCTGTTACCCCCTGACCTTCCTGGCGCTCTTGACGGATCCGGTCATGGTGTCGCCACCGGCGTGAGCAGATACCACTGGCTCGTGCTCGGCTGACGCGAATCGGTGCCCGTCGCGACGATCTCTCCATGATTGTTGATCAGCTTGGGCTGGATCAGATGCACGAACGGCTGCCGCGGATCCTGCCGATCGATCAACGTGTTGAGATCCTGGACGCGCGTGCCGTCCCAGATCGCGGCGGTCTCACCGCCGTCGCCGAAGGCCGTGCCGACCACGACACCCGCATTGTTGATGTCGTAGGGATCGCCTTGGTTCATGACTGCACTCAGCCGCGGCAGCAGCGTCGTTTCGCCCTCGTGCCAGATGAACGGCTCGACGCGCCCAGGGTTGATGTCGCGGAAAATAGTGCGTGCGAGCACGGCGCCATGATCGTTGATGGCGCGCGACAGGCCGTTGTCGCTGTTCGGCGGAACGTCGAACGGCATCACCGCGCCGTTCTGCCAGATCACCGTCGTGAACCTGAACTGCGGAGTCGAGCCATGGCCGGCGGCCACACCGTCGTTGTTGATGGCGACGGCTGCCATGCGCTGGTCAACGGGCAGGGCCTGCAGCGCAGTGAGCTGGCCGTTGCTCCAGATGTAGTTCTGAACCGATCCCGATACGTTTGCAGAAAGCAGCAGGTCGCGCCGATCGTTCATTGCGATCGGGGTGAGGCTACCGCTCGGCAAACCGGGCAGCGCAATCGACTGTCCGCTGGCCGAGAGCAGGTAGAGGTGACTCTGGAACTGCGCGTCATCGTAGTCGCCGAATACGTCACCCTGATTGTTGACGGCCACGACACTGATGCCGCGGTTCGGCGGCAGGAACCCATTCAGATTGCGAAACGTGCCGGCGTGCCAGGTGAACGCTTGTGCGATCCCTTGGTCATCGAAGCGACTGCCCCCAGCCACTCCCTGATCGTTGAAACCCGAGACAAAGAACGCGTGATCCGGAGGAGCATCCGTGCCGATGAACGTCAGCTTGTAGGTGACGGGCGCGCTCCTCACGACATACGGCTGCATCGATACATCATCGACTTTCGCCGGCGCCCAATGAGTGATGACTCCAGCGCGACCGCCGCGCAGATCACCTTGCGGCACGTCCTGTAGAACCGTCGTGCCGTTGACCGTGACGGTCGTATTGATGCCGCTGCGGAAGAGCTGCACGTCGAAGAAGGTTTTGCTCGGCACGGCGTGCTGAAACTGGGCGACCTGGTAACGCACACCTTCGATCACCTTGTTGAGGAAGCCGCTGCCCTTCGGCGAGAACACCACCTCGAAATATTCGCCGGCGAACAAGCCGAGCGGGCCCTGGTAGTTGAAGGTCAGGCCGACCAGGTTGCCGGAGCTGCCGTATTGATTGAGCAGCCGCGCGCTGAGCACGAAGTCGGTGCCCGCATCCGCGCCGGCGAAGTTGCCGGTGACGCGGCAGGGCATCGCGACGCTGTTGGCGATCACGGACGTGCCGTTCAACGTGCCGCCACTGACGCTCCAGTTGCCGCTGATGACTTCGAGCGAGCTGTTCGGCGCGGCGAAGGTTTCGTTGCAGGGATTCTGGAAGACGCCGTGGTCGAACCATACGTCATCGAACTTGCCGGGCGCCCAGTGCGTGATGAGTCCGACGCCGCCTTCCGGCGCGAGGTTCGGATTTGCGCCGGGCACGTGGTCGAAGATCCTCTCGCCGTCGACCCAGACGGAGGCCGTGCTGTCGAGCGTCACGTCGAACCAGACGTTGCGCCGTCCTGCGTAGGCGGACGTCGCCAGCGTTTGGACGCTGCCGTTCGTGACGAGATTCATCCTGGCAACACCGGTCGGTGAGAACACCACTTCCGTGTATCCCGTGCCGACATAGTTGAAGACGATGCCGACGAGATTGCCCGAGGCGCCATACGGGTTGAGCATGCGTGCACGCACCGTGTAGGTGCCGGTTTCGTCGGAGCCCGTCGTCATGCCCGTGTGAATCGGGGCGAGCGTGATGTTCGTTTGCTGAACTGCTGCGTCGTTGTACGTGCCGTTCTGCACGCTCCAGATCCCGGACTGCGGAGTCCAGCCGGGCGCATCGGTCGTGAAGTCGTCCTTGAACGGCTGATCACCGAAGGGGGTGGTGACCTGCACCTTGTCGAACATCGCCACGGCGCCGTGCGAAGCGAGACCGACTCGTCCGCCCGACGTCAAAAAGCGATCGATGACATTGGCGAGCACGGGCTCACCGTTGACGAGCAGCGTCGAGGTGTTCGCGATCTTGTCGTATTGCACCTCGAGAGTGACCCAGGTGTCGCGCGGGACGCCGAGAATGAGCGAAGCCAGCGTATTGGGGCTGCCGAAAAGCATTCGGCGGATGCTCACGACGCCGGTGGCCGAGACCAGTGCTTCGAGATAGTTGCTCGGATCCTGGTATTCGTACACCAGACCCGCCAGCTGCGAGGCCGTAGTCCCCTTGTTGCGCACGCGCGCACTGACGGAAAACTTGTTGAAAGTGATCGTCGGCGTGAACTCGGCTGCCGGATCGAGCTGGCGATACCCGACAATGGTCGCGATGTCCGCGCTGCCCCCGGCGAGACTGTTGTAAGTGCCGCCGCCGATCGACCAGTTGCCCGAAGCGGGCACCCAATCGTTGCGCAGCGGCACGAAATCTTCGCTCACGATGGTTGCAGTCGGCGGCTGAAGGTCGCTGAGTGCGGAGGCGAGATTGGGCAGATAAAGGCTGGCGCACAGGAGGAGCGCAGCCGGCAACACCGTACGGGGCGAGATGGCCATGATCGTTCTCCCTGAAGCACCGATCACACCGTGTGGTCGGATGTGATCGCCCGCGGCTAGAACTCGGCTGACGGGGCGATGTTCCGATGCCGCACGATCCACGGTTTTTCGTAGGGAAAACGAAGCTGGTTTTACACAGGTGCGAGCGCGCTAGCGGCGCGCCAGGCACTTCTCGTAGCGTTCGTCGACGCGCCGCGCGAACCACTCGGTGGTGAGCTTGCGTGTGATTTTCGGGCTTTCGAGGCGGATCTTCGGCACGACGGCGCGGGGCAGAGGAGTCGCGCGGCCTTTGTTGCCGAGCTCAAAGACGCGCTTGTAGAGCTTGGTGTCGGCGAAGTCTTCCTGATTGCCGTGCTCGAGGTCGCGCTGGATCGCGGCGTCATTCATGTCGAGCTTCTCGGCGAGCTTGCGGGTCGCGAGCTCGGTCTGGCTTGCATCGGAGCTGCCGTGCAGGAGCAGATCGCCATCGAGTGCGAGCGGCGTTTTAGTGAGGATGCTGACCGCGCTCTGAAACCCGGCGTTGCGGCTGGCGTAGTGCCCGGCGTTGAAGTCGGCGAAGCGGTAGAGCATGTCGTCGTAGTCGGCCGGGTAGTCGAGCAGATGTGCGATGCCGAAGTACATTCCGCCGCGGCGCGTGAAGACCTCGTTGCGGATGGTCGTCGCGACGGGATAGGGATAGCGCTTTTCGTTGGCGTGCTGTTCGGCGTACGCGATGCTGACTTGCATCGGTCCGGCGGTGTGCACGGGATTGAGGCTGCCGAACATGCGGCCGCCGAGCGGCACCATGTTGGTGAAGTCCGCGAAGATCTCGTTCAGCTCTTTTTCGGTCTTCACCTTGTCGAGGCGTTCGCGATAGGTAGCGCCGGTCGGTGACTTCAGCGCGAGCGCGGCGTTCACTGCCAGCATCGGGATGTGATAGCGCGTCGCGCGGTTCTCGATCTCGCGCTGCGCGATCGCGGGGAGGCCGGCAACCTGCGGGTCGACCTGGAGCGTCGATTCCTGTTCGGCGACTGCGACGACGGCGCAGATGTTCTCGGTCGTCGGGCGGATCGAGAGCGCTTCGAACGCAGCGAAGATGTCGATGGCCCAGCCGTCGCGATTCGCGACTTTCGGCGGCAGGCGCTTCGCGATCTCGGCACGAGCGACGTCCGGGTCGATCGGCGGCGGACGCAACTCGGGATTCGTGCACGCGGACATCAGTGCGATGCCGGCGAGCACGAGAGAGCGGGCGAGGGAACTAGTCGGCATGGTCCGGTTCGAAGAAGCTCCACTTCACCTGCGGGAAGCGCTGCTTCAGCTCGGCCTCGACGCGATTGATCGCGTCCTCGGCGGGCAAGCCGCCGCGGCGCAGCTGGACCTTGACCGCGACCATGAGGTCGTTGCCGAGTTGCAGTGTGATCAGGTTGAAGACGCGTGCGATCTCGGCGCGCTCATCGAAGAAGCGCTGGATCTCCGCGGTCACTTCGGGATCGGCGCTTTGACCGATCAGCATCGCCTTGACTTCGATCGCGACGAACACCGCGACGACGATCAGCAGCAAGCCGATCGCGAGCGTGCCGATCGCGTCCCACGCGGGATTGCCGGTGATGACGGCGAGCAGGATGGCGAGCAGTGCAAGCACGAGGCCGAGCAGTGCGGCGAGGTCTTCGCCGAAGATGACGATCAGCTCGGCCTGGCGACTCTCGCGAAACCAGCGCGCGAGGCTGCGCGATCCACGCGCCTTCGCAACTTCGACGAGGCACGCGCGCATCGAGATCGCTTCCGCGACGATGCTGACGGCGAGCACGCCGACCGCCCACCACCATTGCTTCAGCGGCTCTGGGTGCTGCAGTTTGTGAATGCCCTCGTAGAGCGAGAACATGCCGCCGACGCTGAAGAGCATCACGGCGACGAGGAACGACCAGAAGTAGATCGCCTTGCCATAGCCGAGCGGATAGTCGGGCGATGGCGGCGTGCGCGCCTGGCGCAGGCCGAGAAGAAGAAGGAGTTGATTGCCGCAGTCAGCGAGCGAGTGCACCGTTTCCGCGAGCATCGCTCCCGAGCCGGTGATGAACGCGGCAACGCCTTTCGTGGCGAAGATCGTGAAGTTTGCGCCGAGCGCAAACAGGATCGCGCGATTCGAATCGCCCTGGCCTGCCATTCATTGAATCCCGAAGCGGAAATGACGGCCAGAGTCTATCAGCCTCCCCCGCCCTTCGCGGCACGGGGGGAGGCCGGCTATTGGTGTGGGTCAGGCTTCAGCCTGACAATCCCTAGTGAACATACACCGCCCTCGGCTCCCTCACCGCATCATCATCCTTCCCACCTCCAAGCTGCAGCCCCTTCGGCTCCGGCGGCGCATACCGACCCTCCAGCCTCGCCGTGCGCTGAATCGCTTCGATCATCGGCCTGAGCTTGACCGGATCGAGATTGGCGACGACATCGTCGATCAACATTGCTGCGAGATGCGCAGCTTCTGCGTAGGTGGTTGCCTCTTCGCCGTCTGCGTAAAGCAGAACTTCGTAGAGACAATGAAGAACGCTGTGGACCTGGAGCAGTCTCGCGCGTTCGGCATCGATCGCTTGTTCGAGCTTGGACGTTTCAGCTGAAACGTTCGTGGTGGTGGGGGCGGCGGGTGTCTTCTTCGACGTATCATCCGTGTTAGCCATGGTCATCTCCTTAGAAGGTGGCTGTGGTCAGGTGCTCGGCGGTGTTAGATGCGCCGTCGGGCACCGCTTTGCTTCGAATCTCTCGGCTCTCGATCTCCTTGCGGGTTGTTCCAAGAGCGGAAGCATCGTATCGCAGAAGACAGGTGCTGTATATACGCACAGCATCTTCGGATTCGTCCGCTTACGTCGCAAAGAGGTCCGGCGGGGACAACGTAGCGCAGAGATCCGGTCTAGGTGCAGCACAGGGCGAGTGACCACCGTTCGGAAGAAGCGGATCGCCATGACGTTGCCCGCGCGCTATAAGCGCACCGCTCGTTGTGCAAACGCTGTCACCAAGGAGGCGCTTATGAACGCAGCAGTGCTGGATAGCAGCCAACCAGGTGTGCGTCGCGACGCTGGAACTCGCGAGATGGAGAAGGCTTGCGAGGAGCTTGGCCTTGCTGTCGTAGGCGGCAAGTTGGGCGATATCGTCGCGAAACACGAGAAGATGATCCTGCACTACTACCGTGATGTGCAGGAGCAGTCGCAAAGGAGTTTCGCTACCGCCAGGAGATTTGGATGGAGCGGCTTCGGTGTACTCATCGGTACTCTGGTGTATGTGACTGTGTTGGACGCCCTGGGTAGATTTGGAGTGATCGAACCCACGCCGAAGGCCGATCAGCCTTCAGCGTGGATGACAGTGGCGAGTGTTGGAGTGGTCAGTGGCTTCCTGATCGAGTTTGTTGCAGGCGTGGGGTTCTGGCTCTACAGACGGACGTCGGAGCAGTTCGCTGCCTTCCACATATGTCTGGAGAGAACGCACCGCTACTTGATTGCCTACAAGATCTCCAGCGAAATGAGCGGCGGCGACAAAGAATCGACCATGCGCGACCTCGTTTGCATCATGGCGAAGGCTCCTATGATCAGCAGAAGTGATCTGGGCATAGAGAAAGCAGTCAGCGAGCCGGCCGAGCGTGCGTCGGGCACATAGGACCAGCCCCGACTGTTGATCGCGCGCTTGAGACTGATGCAGAGTGTACTCATGGCTCGCGCGTTGTTGCTCCTGCTGCTGCTGTGGGGCCCCGATTCTATTGAGACGCCAGGGCGCCTTCTGCTCTGGCAGAAAATGCGCATCGACGAAGACGGGGAAGTGCTGGAGTGTCTGGTGATCAATGCATCGGGTGCTCCCGATTTCCTCGTCAAGCGAATCGAGGAGCAAGCGAAGCGAATGAAGTTCACGCCCGGCTACTTCGTAGACGTCAAAGTTCCCGAATCCAGACATTCCGATAACTGACTGCATTGCCATGATCCTGCAGGACGAGGGGCTCCTTCGCATTGTGCTTCACATACGATGGAACACCGCGATAGACGGTACTGCCCTTGAGCTGAACATGATCCTGAACGAGCACTCCGTTGTGCACGACCGTTACGTATGCAGGCGTGACCAGCGCTCCGTCTGCAGAGAACCGAGGCGCGCGAAAGTAGATATCGTAGGTTTGCCACTCACCAGGCTTGCGGCTTGCGTTCACGAGCGGGATGTATTGCTTGTAAATGCTCGCGGCTTGGCCATTGGCATAGGTCACATTGTTGTATGAGTCGAGT
>DASYRK010000119.1:0-11641 GCA_036004505.1 Steroidobacteraceae bacterium | reverse complement strand
CCTGCGGCGCCAGGGCGTGCTCGCCAAGCGCGTGCGCAAGGAGTCCCAGCTCTTCAAGAGCGGCAAGAAGATCACCTCCGAGGACATCGCGCTGTTCGCCCGCCAGCTCGCCACGATGCTGCAGGCGGGTATTCCGATGGTCCAGTGCTTCGACATCATCGGCAACGGCCATGACAAGCCGGCGATGCAGAAGCTGGTGCTGGCGATCAAGGCCGACGTCGAGGCCGGCACTTCGCTGCACGAAGCGCTGAGCAAGCATCCGCTGTACTTCGACGACCTGTTCGTGAACCTGGTCGAAGCCGGCGAGCATGCCGGCGCGCTCGAGACGCTGCTCGAAAAGGTCGCAACCTACAAGGAAAAGACCGAGGCCCTGAAGAAGAAGATCAAGAAGGCGCTGTTCTATCCCGCCGCCGTGCTCGCGGTCGCCGTCATCGTGACGATCATCCTGCTGGTCTTTGTGATCCCGCAGTTCGAGTCGCTGTTCAAGGGCTTCGGCGCGGACCTGCCGGCGTTCACGCAAATGGTCATCAACCTGTCGCGCTTCGTGCAGTCACAGGGCTGGTGGATGCTGATTCTGGCGGTGGCCGGGGGCTTCACCTTCTTCTACTTCAAGAAGCGCTCGCGGAAGATGCGCCAGTTTCTCGACCGCATGCTGCTCAAGGCGCCCGTCGTCGGCCCGATCATGGTGAAAGCCGCGATCGCCCGCTACGCGCGCACGCTCTCGACGATGTTCGCAGCCGGCGTGCCGTTGGTCGAAGCGCTCACGTCCGTGGCCGGCGCCACCGGCAACATCGTCTACGAAGACGCCACGCTGCGCATTCGCGACGAAGTCTCGACCGGCCAGCGTCTGCAGCGCTCGATGGAGCAGACCGGGCTGTTCCCGAACATGGTCATCCAGATGATCGCGGTCGGCGAAGAGTCGGGCTCCCTCGACCAGATGGCGGCCAAGGTCGCCGACTTCTACGAGGCCGACGTGGACGCGGCGGTCGACGCGATGAGCAGCTTGCTCGAGCCGCTCATCATGGCGATCCTCGGCGTGCTGGTCGGCGGCCTCGTCGTCGCCATGTACCTGCCGATCTTCAAGCTGGGCGCGGCGGTCTGACCGCGCTCGCGGAGATCTTCCAGCAGGCGCCCGCGGCGTGGATCGCGGTCGTCTTCGTCGTCAGCCTGCTGGTCGGCAGCTTCCTCAACGTCGTCATCCACCGCGTGCCAGTGATGCTGGAGCGCGAGTGGCGTGCGCAGGCTGAGCAGGCGCTGAGCGACCTGCAGCCCAACCTGCCGGGCGATCCGCAGCCGAAATACAACCTGGTCGTACCGCGCTCGGCGTGTCCGAAGTGCGGCGCGAAGATCACGGCGCTGCAGAACGTTCCGGTCATCAGCTACCTGATGCTCGGCGGCCAATGCGCGAGCTGCGGCGCAAGGATCTCCGCGCGCTATCCGCTCGTCGAGCTCGGCACGGCGATCCTGTCGGCGCTGGTGGCGTGGAAGTTCGGCTTCGTCTGGTATGCAGCTGCTGCGCTGCTGCTCACGTGGATGCTGGTTGCTTTGACCGGCATCGACATCGATCATCAGCTGCTCCCGGACAGCATGACGCTGCCGCTCGTCTGGCTCGGGCTGCTGCTCAGCCTCGCAGCACCGGTTCCCGGCATCGGCCTGCCGGTCGATCCGCGCTCGAGCATCATCGGCGCCGCGGCGGGCTACCTGAGCCTGTGGAGCGTCTATCACGTCTTCCGCCTGCTCACCGGCAAGGAAGGCATGGGCTACGGCGACTTCAAGCTGCTCGCCGCGCTCGGCGCCTGGTTCGGCTGGCAGATGCTGCTGCCGATCATCCTGCTGGCTGCGTTCACCGGCGCGGTGATCGGCGTCCTGATGATCGTGCTACGCGGGCGCGACCGGAACATCCCGATCCCGTTCGGCCCGTACCTCGCCGCGGCCGGCTGGATCGCGCTGATGTGGGGCGACGAGATCGTAACCTCGTACCTGCATTTCGCTGGCGTATCATCCGCGCAATGAGTGATTCGCAGACCTCACCTTCCCTGCTGATCGCGCTCACCGGCGGCATCGCCAGCGGCAAGTCCGCGGTCGCCGAGGAGTTCGCGAAGCTGGGCGTGCCGGTGCTCGACACCGACCAGATCGCGCGCGACGTCGTCGCGCCGGGCACTGCGGCGCTCGGGCAGCTGGTCGCCGAGTTCGGCACCGAAATTCTCGACGCGAACGGCCAGCTCAACCGCGCGCACCTGCGCGAGCGCGTCTTCAGCGATCCGGCGCAGCGCCACAAGCTGGAGGCGATCACGCATCCCGCGATTCGCGCAGAGCTGGCGCAGCGCTCCGCCGCGGCCGGCGGCGCCTACCAGGTGCACGTCATTCCGCTGCTCGTCGAGACCGGACGCGCGGACGCATACGACCGCGTGCTGGTCGTCGATTGTCCCGAGGAAGCGCAGATGGAGCGCCTGCTCTCCCGCGACCGCGGCAGTCGCGAGCAGGCCGAGGAAATTCTCGCTGCACAGGCGAGTCGCGAGGAGCGCCTGGATGCCGCGCACGACGTGATCGAGAACACCGGCACGCTCGCGGACCTGCAGCGCTTCGTGCAGACGCTGCACCGGAATTACGAGCTGATCGCCGAGAACCTCGCGCGCTCCTAAGTCGTGATCGTCTGGCATGAAAAGGCGCGAGCGTTCGCCATCCACTTTCTGATCACCCTGCTGTTCTCCGCGAGCGCCGCCGCACTCGTGTTCCTGATCTGGTTCCCCGATCCGTTTCAGCAGATGCTCGGCGGCACGCGGCTGTTCGAGATCCTGGTCATGTGCGATCTCGGCCTCGGGCCGTTGAGCTCCTTCATCGTCTACAACAGCCGCAAGACACGCCGCGCATTGGTGTTCGACTACACCGTCATCGGCATCATTCAGCTCGGAGCGTTTCTCTACGGCCTGCACACCGTGGCCAGTACCCGGCCGGCATTCATCGTGTCCGTCGGCGACCGGATCGAGGTCGTGTCGGCAGCCGAGATCGACGACGCCGATCTCGCGAAGGGTGCGCAGGGCTATCGCCGACTACCGCTGTGGGGACCGCGGCTCGTCGGCATCCAGGAGCCGCAGGATCCGAAGGAACGGGACAAGGTGCTCTGGTCCTCGCTCGCCGGCAAGGACTACCCGGTGCTGCCGGCCTACTACGCGCCGTACGAGCAGACGCTGCCGCAGATCAAGCAGCGCTCGTTGCCGGTAAGCGAGCTGGAGAAGCGACATCCGGAAGCGAAGCCGTTGCTGGCGGATGCCGTCGCAGAGCTGCAAACGCCGATCGAGCAACTCGCATGGCTGCCGGTCAAGCATCGCAGCGGATTCTGGACGGCGCTGCTCGACCGGGACACGGGACGCCCCGTGAGCTGGTTGCCCGTCGATCCTTACTGAACGTCTCGACCTGATATCAGCCCGGGCAAACGGCGCAGATCGTCGAACGTGCGGTGAGCGCCGGCGGCTGTCAGCTTGTGCTCCGGCGTGTGCGCGCAGAAACCGAACACCGTCATTCCCGCAGCGACTCCGGCTTGCACGCCCGGCGGCGTGTCCTCGACGACGACGCACGCCGCAGGCTCGGCGCCGAGCTGCCCGGCGGCGAACAGGTACACATCCGGAGCGGGCTTGCCGCGCGCGACCTGCGTGACGCTGAAGATGCGTCCGGCGAAGCGCGGCCACAGCCCGGTGATGCCGAGCGTGGTCCGCATCTTCTCGTGATCGCCGCTGGACGCGACGCAGAACGGCACGCCGAGCCCATCGAGCGCTGGTTCGATCCCGGGCATCGCGCGCAGCTCGGTGCGGAATGCCTCGAAGGTGCGCGCCTGCAGGTCGCCCAGGAAAGTCTCGGGCGGCGCGCGGCCGAGCAGGCTCTCGATCACGCGCAGCACGTGAGCCATCGAGTAGCCGACGAACTGCTCGAAGATCTGCTCCTGCGTCAGGTCGAGCCCCAGCTCGCGCAGCATCTGCGCAAGCATGCGATTTGCGACCGGCTCGCTGTCGACCAGCACGCCGTCGCAATCGAAGATGACGAGCTGCGGGGCGCTCAATGCCGTAGTCAATTTCGAACCCAGACGCGTTCCAGCAGGCTGAAGACCATCTGCACCAGCAGCGCGAGCACGGCGGCCGGCACGGCGCCTTCGAGAATCAGACCGAGATCGTCGAGCCGGATGCCGGTCAGGATCGGCTGGCCGTAGCCGCCGGCGCCGATCAGCGCGCCGAGCGTCGCCGTGCCGACGTTGATCACGGCCGCAGTCTTGATGCCCGCGATGATCGAGCGCGCCGCGAGCGGCAACTCGACGTGGCGCAGCCGCGCGCCGCGCGTGAGACCCAGTGCAGCAGCGGATTCGCGCAATTCCTGCGGAATGTCGGCGAGCCCGGCGTGCGAGTTGCGCAGGATCGGCAGCACGCTGTACAGGAACAGCGCGAAGATCGCCGGCGCGTAACCGATTCCCAGCCACGGGATGAGGAACACCAGCAGCGCGAGCGCGGGCAACGTCTGCAGCACGTCGGCGACTGCGAACACGACGCGACCGATGCCGCGCCGGTAGAACGCGAGCACGCCGAGCGGGATTGCGAGCAGGATCGCTGCTGCGAGCGAAATGCCGACCATCGCGAGGTGCTCGCGCGTGCGCTGCCAGATGCGCTCGGCGCGGCTACGCTCGCGCGGATGCGAATCGACGTTGAGCTGCTGGCGCAGAAAGTCCGCGGCGATCTGCGTTTCCGGCTCGCGATCGAGCTTCGCCTGCGCATTCATGCGCGTCATTGCGCGCTCGTCGATGCGGCCGCCGAGGCGGTCGAAGATGGCGCGGACGCGCGGCGCGACGTCGTCGCGGCAAACGAACAGCGCGTCGTAGACCGGAAAGTAGTGTGCGTCGTCGGCCAGCGCGATCAGGTCGTACTGCACGATCTCGGCGTCCGTCGAGTACAGGTCGGTGATGTCGATCGAGTCGTCCGCGAGCGCCCGGTACGCGAGATCGTGATTGAGCCCGCGCACATCTTCATGCGCGAGCTGGTAACGCTTGCGCAACCCGGGCCAGCCGTCCGCACGCTCGAGGAACTCGTTGCTGAATCCCAGGCGCAGCCGTGGATGCGCAGCGAGCTGGGACATCCGCTCGATCCCGAGCTGCCACGCACGATAGCGTCGCATGCCGAGCACGTACGTGTTGTTGAACCCGAGCGGCCGGGACGCCCACACGTGCGCCCGCGTCAAAGCGGTGCGCAGTTGCGCGTCGTCCGCAAGGGATTGCTGGGCAAAGATCTCAGCGCGCAGGGTGCCGCTGTACTCGGCGTAGCAATCGATGTCGCCACGCTGCAGCGCGCTCCACAGCACCCGCGTGCCGCCGAGCTCGCGCCGATGCTTGGCGGTCTCGCCCGAATTACGCGCCAGTTGCGTGGCAATCTCACCGAGGATCACCGACTCGGTGAAGACCTTCGAGCCGATCACCACGTCAGCGGTAGCGTACGGCGCCAGCAGCACTGCGACCAGCAGCACGAGGGCCCTACGCATCGCCGAGCATCCCGTGCGCGCCGCGCTGCGCGCGCACGAATTCGCAGACGAATTCCTCCGCTGGCGCCGTCGCCAGATCGCGATACGTGCCTTCCTGCACGATGCGCCCGGCGCGCATCAGCACCAGCCGGTTCGCGAAGAATGCCGCTTCCGCCATGTCGTGCGTCACCAGGACGACGGTCTTGCGCAGGCGCTCGAACAGCGCGCGCAGTTCCTCCTGCAGCCCGTGACGAACCATCGGGTCGAGCGCGCCCAGCGGCTCGTCGAGCAACAGCACGGCGGGGTCGAGCATCAGCGCGCGCATCAAGCCGACGCGCTGGCTCTGCCCGCCCGAGAGATTCGTGGGAAATCGCTGCAAGACCTCGCGGCGCAGCTGTACCAGCTCGGCGAGCTCAGCGACGCGCGCCTCGATCCATTGCGCCTCGCGTCGCAGATAGCGGGCGGCAAGCGTGATGTTGTCCACGGAGGTCAGATGCGGGAACAGTCCGCCCGATTGGATGACGTAACCGACGCGGCGCCGCAGCTCGAGTGCGTTGTTCGCGTGCAGCTCGATGCCCTCGATCGAGACGCGCCCGCGGCTCGGCCGCTCGAGCCCCAGCACGACCTTCAGCAAGGTCGATTTGCCGCAGCCGCTGGGCCCGATGAGCGCTACCGTCTCGCCCGGCGCCACGCGCAGACTGACGTCGTCGAGCGACGTGGCCTGCAGATAGGAGTGGCTGATGTATTCGAGCTCGATCACTGGGAGCCGGTCGCCTTCGATTTGCTGTTCTTGCGCTCCAGCAACCCGATGCGCCGCTGCTGCTCGCAACAGGCGATCAGGTTTGCCAGGCGCCGCTGCCGGGTCTCTTCCTGCTTCGCGCTCATGACGTAGAAGCTCGTAGTCCGGCGATACCAGGGCGCCTCCGCCCGGAAGTAAGCATAGGCCTTCTGGTTCGCAGCGAACTGCGAGAGGTAGCGCTTCGCAAGCGCTGTCGGTTTGGACTCGAAGGAGTAGCCGGCGGGCTCCTTGCGCGCAGCTTGCCACGCGGCGAGACCCGGTGCAGCGAGCAGTCCCTCGGACTGCAGCACACGCATGCGCCGGCGATTGACGGTGCTCCACTTGCTACGGGCACGGCGCGGCGAGAAACGCTGCGTGAAGCTGTCTTCGTCGAGTGTGCGCCGCACGCCGTCGATCCAGCCGAAGCACAACGCTTCGTCGAGCGCCTCGCGATAAGTCACGCCACGCTCGCGCGCATGCACTTTGAACAGACGCAGGTTCAGCTCCGGGGCGCTCGCGTGATGACGCACGAGCCAGGCGCGCAGCTGTGCACGCGAAGCGAAACTCCTGGGCGCCCGACGCATGCCACTTGCCCTCCCACTGTCGCGGAGGACTAGTATAGGTCCAAGTCCCAAGCCTCACGACGTGACCGGAGGGCAGGTGTCGATTGCGAG
Source organism: Steroidobacteraceae bacterium (assembly GCA_036004505.1). Taxonomy (GTDB): domain Bacteria; phylum Pseudomonadota; class Gammaproteobacteria; order Steroidobacterales; family Steroidobacteraceae; genus Steroidobacter. The sequence goes on along the minus strand of DASYRK010000119.1, from coordinate 4,696 downwards.
CAGGCGTCGGTGGACAGCTCTCGCGGCATTGGCATTGTTGTCTGCCGCAGCGTCCTCAGCGCAGCAGCCGGTTGGCACGCAGGCGCCAGCCGATACGGCGCTGCTGCTGGAAATCGACGACGCTATCGGCCCGGCGACCAGTGACTTCTTCGTGCGCACGCTGGAGCGGGCTCGCGAGCGCAATGTCCGCCTCGTCATCGTCCAGCTGGATACGCCCGGCGGTCTCGACTCGGCCATGCGCGACATGATCAAGGCGATCCTGGCCTCGCCGGTGCCTGTGGCAGTGTATGTCGCTCCTTCGGGAGCGCGCGCGGCCAGCGCGGGCACCTATCTGCTGTACGCGAGCCATATTGCGGCTATGGCGCCGGCAACGAACCTCGGCGCCGCCACCCCGGTGCAGATCGGAGCGCCGTCCGCACCCTCCTCGCCGCAGCCCGAAGGGAAGGACGACAAGGAGGCGCCGCCCGAGCCGGGCTCGGCGATGGAGCGCAAGGCGATCAACGACTCGGTCGCTTACATTCGCGGCCTCGCGGAGCTGCGCGGTCGCAACGCCGACTGGGCGGAGTCGGCAGTCCGCACCGCCGCCAGTATCTCCGCGTCCGTCGCGCTGGAGCAGAACGTCATCGACGTCACGGCGACCGACGTAGCGGACTTGCTCCGCAAGATCGATCGCCGGACCGTCAAGGTGAGCACCGGCGAGCTGCAGCTTGCGACGACAGGGTTGGTCCTGGAGCGCATCGAGACCGATTGGCGCACTCGCCTGCTCGCCGTGCTGACGAATCCGAACGTCGCGTACCTGCTCATGCTGATCGGTGTCTACGGGCTGCTGCTGGAGGGCTACAACCCCGGAGCGGTCCTGCCGGGAGTGGTCGGTGCGATCTGCCTGCTGCTGGCGCTGTACGCCTTTCAGGTCTTGTCGGTCAACTACGCCGGCCTCGGTCTGATGCTGCTCGGCCTGGCGCTGCTGGTCGGCGAGGCGTTCGTACCGAGCTTCGGGGTGCTCGGCATCGGCGGCATCGCCGCGTTCGTGATCGGCTCCATCATCCTGCTGGACACCGGCGTGCCGGGCTTCGAAGTCGCCCGCTCCCTCATCGGCGGGATGGCCTTTGCCGGCGCGCTGCTGGTGCTGCTGATCGCAACCTACTTTGCGCGCTCGCGCAAACGGCCGGTAGTGACCGGCGCCGAGCAGCTGCTCGACGAATCCGCCATCGCGCTCGGTGATTTCGAGCGCGCCGGTCCGGTGCGCGTGCGCGGCGAGATCTGGAATGCAGTCGCGCACGAAGCCATCAAGGAGGGACAGCGGCTGCGCATAACCCGAGTCGACGGTTTGACGCTGGAAGTCGAGCCGCAGGCGCGTCCCGAACGCTCGAATCCGTCCTGACACCGGGAGATCGCCATGTTCCTGATCGTTGCCGCCGCCATCGTGGTCCTGCTCGTGTTCTCGGCGATCAAGATCCTCAACGAGTACGAGCGCGGCGTGATCTTCACTCTCGGCCGCTATACCGGCACGAAAGGCCCAGGGGTCATTCTGCTGGTGCCGTTCATTCAGCGCATGGTGAAGGTCGACCTGCGCACCATCGTGCTCGACGTGCCGACCCAGGACGTGATTTCGCGCGACAACGTTTCGGTGAAGGTGAACGCGGTCGTGTACTTCCGCATCGTCGATCCGGCACGCGCGATCATCCAGATCGCGAATCCGTTCGAGGCCACCAGCCAGCTTTCGCAGACCACGCTGCGCTCGGTGCTCGGCCAGCACGAGCTCGATGAGATGCTGTCGGAGCGGGACAAGCTCAACCTCGATATCCAACGCATCCTCGACCAGGCGACCGACGCGTGGGGCATGAAAGTCTCGAACGTCGAAATCAAGCATGTCGATCTCGACGAGACCATGATTCGCGCCATCGCCAAACAGGCCGAAGCTGAGCGCACGCGCCGCGCCAAGGTCATTCACGCCGAAGGCGAGAAGCAGGCCGCTGCGATGCTGGTCGAGGCCGCGCGCGCGCTGAGCGCCGACCCGCGTGCGATGCAGCTGCGCTATCTGCAGACCCTCGCGGACATTTCCAGCGAGAAGACCTCGACTATCGTCTTCCCCCTGCCGCTCGATCTGATCGGGCCGCTGCTGGCCGAGCGCAAGCAGTGATGCAGCAGTGCTTCAGGGCTTGAGCACGGCCTCGCCCGTCTCCAGCAGCCGCTCCAGTCGCCGCAGATCGTCCGCGATCTGCACCGCCGGATCTGCGCCGAACGAGCGCGCGATGCGCGTGCCGACCTTGCCCGCCGGCGGCAGGTACAACATCTCGATGCGCAGGACCGTACTGCGGCCGCCGATCGCGGACTCGAAGCTCACCATGCCTTCGTGCGTGACCTGCGAGCCCGGCAGCGTGCGCCAGCCGATGCGGCGCCCGGGCTGATCGTCGACGATCTCGGCATCCCATTCGACGCCCGCACCGGCGGGCGCGCTCGCACACCAGTGCGAAACGCGATCGCTCACGGTCGACACCGACTCCAGGTGCGACAGGAAGCGCGGCAGATTTTCCAGCCTGCGCCAGAAGCGATAGACCTCGCCCGGCGTACTGTCGATGTTCGCTGTGTGGATCACTCCGATCCGCGGCGTTGCTGCAGAGTGCGAGGACGTGAGCCGTTGCCCCGCGTATGCATCGAGCGCCGCGACGCCAAGAACGCCGGCAGTGGCCGCAACAATACGCCGCGGATCCGCATCGGGCGCGCTCGCGGCTGCACCGAGCAATGCGAGGTCCATCGCGTCGCCCGCGACCCGCGCCCAGGCCCAGTTGCCGGGGGCGCGCTGCGCAAGCATGCCGAGTCCGGTCACGATGCCTCGCACGCCGAGCATGCGGATGATCCGCGGGTGATCGCCGACGCCAACGGCGCGGCCCACTGCACGCGGTGCGAGCACTTCGGCAAGACCGAGCCCGAGGCTCAACAACCCGACGAGCTGTCCGAGCTGCCGGTCGTCGGGCGCGAGGCGCGCGCGTGGCGTTTCGCCCTCTGCCTCGCCATGCCAGGCGTCGTGGTCCGCCGAATAGTCCGGGTCCGCGGAGTAGTCGTGTTCCCAATCCGGTTCCGCAGCCATGGCGGCACCTCATCCATCGAGTCGAACGATGATGGGTAATTGCAGCCGCGTGCTGCGAGTTCCCCTTGGGCGCGCTGTCGTCAACTCTCCGTCATGCGCTTCATGTAGTCGTCGAAGCGGCGGCCGGCTTCGTCTGGAAATTCCTGCTCGCACATCTGCAGCGATACGAAGCGGTCGAGACGGAAGTTGCGGAAGTCGCGGCGCAGCTCGCACCAGGCGCCGAGCGTCCAGGTGCCGCCCCAGAAGAACACGGCGAACGGCCGCACGCGCCGCTGCGAGTCCTGCGAGTGGCCGTCGCGGTATTCGAACTCGACGTAGCGATGCCGGAGAATGGCCGTGCGCAGCGAATCGAGTCGCGCGCCCCATTGCGGATCGACGAAAAACCCCGGCGCGAACAGCCGCGACTCGTGGACCGCGGCGCGCTTCTGCTCCGGTAGCGCCGCAGCAATCTTCGCGAGCGCGGCGCGCGCGGCGTTCGCGAGGCGCGGGCCGCCCCACGACTCGACGAAACGCGCGCCCATCACCAGCGCATCGATCTCGTCATAGCTGAACATGAGCGGCGGCAGGTCGAAGGTCGGGTGCAGGCGGTAGCCGACGCCCGCCTCGCCGTCGATCGGCACGCCCGAAGCGCAGAGATCGGCGATGTCCCGGTAAATCGTGCGCTCGCTGACCTCGAGCCACTGCGCGAGCTGCGCGGCCGTCGTCAACCGGCGGCCGCGCAGGTACTGGACGATTTCGAACAGTCGGTCGGCACGCCGCATGGCGCTTCCCGGCAATGGCTGCTAGTCGCCCCATACTGCCAGTTCGTTGCCGTTCGGATCGAGGAAGTGAAAGCGCCGGCCGCCCGGGAAGCTGAAGATCTCGCGCACGATGCGGCCCCGCTGCGCTTGCACGCCCGCGAAGATCTGCTCCAGGTTGCTGGCGTACAGCACCACCAGCGGCGCGCCGCCGGGCTTCGATTCCGTCGTGAAGCCGCCGGTCAGGCGGCCGTCTTCGAACGCGACGTAGTCCGGACCGTAGTCCGTGAACTTCCAGCCGAAGCATGCGGCGTAGAAGCGCTTGGTCGCCTCGATGTCGGTCGCCCCGAACTCGATGTAGTCGATCGTGCGGTCCCGTTCCGGATTGTTTGCGACAGGCTTGCTCATCAACCTCTCCTTCAATCGAGCGCGTGCAGACCGACGCGATTGCCTTCGCAGTCGACGATGTGCGCGAACGCGCCCATGCCGTCCGGCAACGCCGTCTTCTCCAGTACGACGCGCCCGCCGGCGCGAGTCACGCGCTGCAGAGTCTCGTCGAGGCGTTGCGTGCGCAGGTAAATGACGCTGCCGTCCGCAGCGGGCGTAAGGTTCGGCGCGTGCGTCAATGCGCCGCCGATGCCGGGCTCCTGATAGGGGAAGACGGCCATGGCCGCCGGTCCCATCGTTTCACGCCGCAGATCCTGCTGCAGGACGGATTCGTAGAACCACACCGCGCGGTCCAGATCCTTGGCGGGAATCTCGAACCAGGTGATCGCTGTCGTTGCTTGCATGGTCGTGCTCCTCTTGAGTGTGAGCCCAGCCTGCGCCTGTGCTGCTGACAGCGTTCTGTCAGGAGAGGGTAAGATTCGCC
>DASYRK010000118.1:0-7944 GCA_036004505.1 Steroidobacteraceae bacterium | reverse complement strand
CAGCGACAAGCCTGGACGCTCGTTGTCCCAGACGATGCTCATCACGCGCCACTCTCCGGCGTCGTGGACCAGCGTGAAGAAATTGACGCCGCGACCGCGCACAGTCTCCGTCGCCGTCTGCCGCGTGTACTCGTAGACGCTCGTGAGCCGCGCGACGTTGCCGAACACGACCGACTCCTGCGCGACTTCGACTTCGGAAAAGCGCACGCCCTCGAGCACCTGCCGGACGTTCTCGATGTAGGCGTCGAGCGTGAACACGCTCACGAACGGCATGCCATCGGGACTGAGGCCGGTGCGCACGAGGCGCGCTTCCGGATGGTAGTAGTGACGGATCGCATCCCAATTGCGCTGCCCTGGTGCGGCCGAAACCACCTCGTACAGCGCTCGTGTCAGCGCGCGAAAATCTGTCTTGCCCGCCACTGCCTGCTCCCGCTCATTGCGCCAACTGATGGTCGTAACTCAGCACGCGCGCGAGGCGCCGCTGTCCGTTCTCTTGCTTCCACACCTGCGTGAACTGCGCCGTCTCGGTCAGGCGGTCGGGCTTGCCTTTCTGGATCGCGTAGAAGCGATGCGTGCCGGTCTGGACCGCGCCGTAGTTGTTGAGCGGGTAGACCTTCATCGTCTCCGGCACGAGTTTGCGGGCCGACAGGAAGTCGACGCCCTCCTCCTGCCGCTTGCACTTGTCCTGTGCAGCCTTGACGAAGTCCGCGCCGGAACTGGTGACGCGGCCGCCCTTGTCATGAAACATTTCGAAGTCGTCGGTGACGTAGCGGCGCACGGTGTCGATGTCGCAGGTGTCGAAGAGCATCAGCGCGTTCGTAGACTACACGGTCTGGCGACCTTGCGAGCGATCGTAACGTCGGTCTCGAGCCGCTCCTCGAACACACCGCAAGGGTTCGAACGCAGCAGCGCGGCAGTCAGCTCGCGCTCGAAGGCCGCGGCCCGCTGGCCAAAGGCCGACCGTGGCGACGTCGAGAGCGAGTAGACGTGACCGATGATCGAAGGCACGTCGCGGCGGAATTCATGCGCGAACTCATGCGTTTTGAAATGCGCGAACGCAGCCGAGCGCAGCAACGCCGGCTCGTTGTGCGGCTCGGGATTCATGGCGGCATGACGCGGACGAGGACCGAGATAGCGGGCGATGATCGCGTCCGCCAACGTCTCCCAGCTTTCCTGCGGACGCCGCTTGCCTGGATTGATCAATGCGATGCCGCCCTGAGTGGCGACCATCGCAGTCAACCGCCGCAGCACCTCGTCACGATCCATCCAGTGAAACGATTGTCCCAGCGTGACGACGTCGAAATCTTTGCGACTCGTATCGATGTCCTCGGCGCGCGCGCACAGCCACTCGATGTTCGTGCGACCCAGCTCCGCCGCACGGTGCCGGCCTGCTGCGAGCATCGCCTCGCTCGGATCGACGGCAAGCACGTAGCCCACCGCCGGCGACAGGGGAATCGCGATCGTGCCGGGACCGCATCCGAGATCGAGCAGGCGCGAGCCGGGGCCGAGCCGGAACGTGTCGCGCACCAGCTCGAAAGCCCGCGGGGCGTAAGGTGCGCGGTGGCGGTAGAAATCGGCAGCTTCGGCGAACGGCGCGGCGGCGCGCTCACTGGGTCGTGAAGGCTCCATCGATCGTGTTCCAGGAATCATTGGCGCCGGTGCCGGAAAACACGAGCGTAAACTCGCGCCCGCCGTTGCGGAACCATTTCGGCGCGAAATTCCACTGGAACACGCTGTGCTCGATCTCCGGCACGAAAAGGTCGTTGAAGAAGACAGTCCACGGTCCCCACGGCCGCGGCGCTTCTGCCATCGTCAAGAGCGATTGCGAAGCTTCGACCCCGGAGCCGGAGCCGTGCTGATTCGTGTACACCATGCGATCGAGCCCGGGCACGAGCGACATCTGCGGGAACGGCCCGACGCCAGCCGAGTCCTCGTAGATTGCAGATCGATCCGCGGCATTGGCCGACCATTGCGGCTCGCCGCTGCCGTCGAGTCCCGCGAAGAACTCGTAAGCGCCGCGATCCTCGATCGACATCGCCGGCACGCGCACGAGCATGACGCGTCCCGGCCGCTGCACGATGGCGAGCGAGCTCGTTGCGGTAATCTCGGTCGCGACGGTATAGACGTACGCATCCTGCGCCGCGGCGTTGTCCTTGCCGAACTGCACGAAGCTGCCGTAGCTGATGTGATCGCTCGCACGCACGAAGCTCACGTCGAGCTGCGTCCATGCACATCCCTTGTCGTTGCTGCGGTGGAGCGTGAACTCCTCGTAGCCGGCCGCGCCCGATGCAGGTGTGATCCACGCGTAGAGCACGCCGCCGATGCTCAGAGGTGCGCCGTGCGCTTTCCCATTAATGCTTGACTGACACTCGCCGCCTTTGCCGCCGTAGCGATTCACGCCGGTATAGCCGGCACCGTCGCCTTCGATGCGCGCGACGCCGAGACTCGCGCGGCCATCGGTCTCGCTGCCGCCGAAACCGCCGCCGTCGCCCCAGATCGCGTACTGGTTATCGTCGTCCGACCAGGTCAGCGGCCAGTTGTCACTGCCTTGAGCCTCGAGACGGTGCGAGCTTGCGTCGAATGTGACCCCCGTGATGACGGCAGAATTTACATTTCCGCTAGGCGGAGGCGGAGCACTCGGCGGCGGACTACCACTTGCAGGTGGATCTCCTGCGGTCGCGCCGCCGCCGGAACCGGAGCCGCAGGCCGCCGTGAGGAGCAGCGCGAAGACCAATGACAATATTGAAAAATATTTAGAACGGCGGTGTGTCATCGCATAGGAACGTGGACACAGCGCGACTGTTCCTGCGGTCGTTGACGGCTCCATGCTCTACTCCTTAGGGAGTATGCTCCCCCGGGCCTCAAGAACCGGCGCCGGGGCGACCCCGGCCGCAAAAATCAAAGGCCGCACCAGGGAGCTACTTCCATGAAACAACTGCGCGTACTGGCGTTACTCGCTCTTGCCTTGCTGATTGCCGCATGTAGCGGCGGAGGCTCATCGCAACAATCGAATGACCCTGGAGGCGTCGGCACCGCGCCGCCGGATCCGGAAGTCGCGGTCGAATTGCCCGAGTCTGCAGTCGAGCAGATGAAGGCGCTGACTGCAGAGAAAGCCGCTCGCACGCCGGCACAGCGCAAGATCTCTTCGCAACTGCTGTATGCGAAGAGCAATCGCTTTCCCGCGATGAAGAAGCAATCGCCGAAGGGCGAAACGCCGAAGCCCACCGAGCTGCAAAGCCTCATGCGCTTCGACGATCAGGGCCGCGTGTTGTGCGACGTCAAAGGCGATGTCGACGCGGGCCTCGTACGTCAGATCGAAGTCGCCGGCGGCACGGTCGTCGTGTCTTCCTCCGAGCATCGCAGCGCGCGCGCCTGGCTGCCGCTGCAATCTCTCGAAGCGCTCGCCGAGCAACAGATCGTCACGGCGATCCGTCCTGCATTCTCTGCAACTACACATCGCGCCAGCGCGCCATACGCGTCGAAGAAGTTCCCGCGCATGACCCAGGAGCAGCGCGTCGCGAGCATGCAGAAAGTGCTGAGCGCTCTGGCTGACGCACCTTCGAGCAATGCGCTCGCGCCCGCCGCGACCAACGCAGGCAGCGTGACGTCGGAAGGCAGTCGCGCGCACGGCGCAGATCGCGCCCGGAAGTTCTACAACACCGATGGCACCGGCGTGAAAGTCGGCGTGCTGTCCGACAGCGACGACTTCAAAGAGGAGTCGATCGGCTCGGGCGATCTGCCCGCGGATACGGTGACTGTACCGGGCGAAAGCGGCCGCCCGGGCAGCGGTGAAGGCACCGCGATGATGGAGATCGTCCACGACGTCGCGCCCGGCGCGAAGATCTTCTTCGCCACCGCGTTCACCAGCGCCGAAAGCTTCGCGGACAACATCCGCACGCTGCGCTTCGTGTACGGCTGCGACATCATCGTCGACGACGTCCAGTACTACTTCGAAAGCCCGTACCAGGACGACATCGTTGCCGCCGCGATCGCCGACGTGCGAGCCGACGGCGCGCTGTACTTCTCCTCCGCCGGCAACGGCGGCAACTTCGACGACGGCACGTCCGGCACGTTCGAAGGCGACTTCAAGTCCGCCGGCGCGCTGGCGACGATCAGCGAGTTCGGTGCTGGCCTCGACACGCCGAAGTTCTACCGCGTCATGGACTTCGGCAAGAAGGTCGTCTCGAACCGCATCGAGCTGTTCGGCGGCCCGATCACGCTGCACTGGGCCGATCCCGGCTCGCTCGACGATCCGCAGTCCAGCAACGACTACGACATCTTCATCCTGAGCCCCGATCTGCGCGAGGTGCTGGTAGCGTCGACGGACATCCAGGACGGCGACGACCTGCCGTTCGAGTTCCTCGGCTTCCTCGTGCCGTCCGAGCTGCGCATCGTCGTCGCCGCGACGCCGACCGCCCAGGTCCGCGCGATGCGCGTCCAGATCTTCGACGGCGAGTTCGGCATCGGCACGAGCGGCTCAGTCGGCGGACACGCCGGCAGCGCCAGCACGTTCGCAGTCGGTGCAGTCGATTCAGCGAGTGCGGATGGCGGTGAGTTCACCGCGGGACCGCTCACGCCGGTCGAGATTTTCAGCTCCGACGGCAATCGCATGCACTTCTACGATCGCAACGGCGTGCAGATCGGCGCCGGCAATCCGACCTTCGCAGGCAACGCCGGCGTCACGATCAAGAAGCCGGATGCGTCGGCAGCCGACGGTGTGACGACTACTCTGCCTTCGAGCAGCGGCCTCAATCCGTTCTTCGGCACTTCGGCCGCAGCTCCGCACGCCGCGGCCATCGCGGCGCTCGTCAAAGCTGCCGTGCCGTCCGCCGATGCGACGAGGATCGCGAACGCGCTCAAGGGCGGCGCGCTGGACATCGAAGCGTCGAGCTTCGACGTCGACAGCGGTGAAGGTGCGGTCTCGGCGATGAACGGCTTGCAGCGAGCCGGCGCGAGGCCTGCCGTGTTCCTCGATCTCGGAGCAGTGACGGCAACGCCGACGAGCGGCACGGTCATCAAGCCGGGCAGCAACGCGACGATGACGATTCAGCTCACGAACAACGGCGGAGCGAGTGCAAGCGCAGTCTCTGCGACGTTGAGCTCGAGCACCCCGGGCGTGACGATCACGACCGCGAACTCCGCCTATCCGACGATCCCGTCAGGACAGACACGGGGCAACACCACGCCGTTCGCGTTCACTCTCGACTCCGGCGCAGTGTGCGGACTGAAGGTCGATTTCACGCTGAGCGTGACCTTCACGGGTCTCGGCACGAAGCCGACTGTTCTGCAGTTCCCGCTGCAGACGGGCGGCGCCGGTGCTGCGCAGCTCACGTCGTACTCGGGCGCACCCGTCGAGATTCCCGACGACGACAGCGCCGGTGTCGACATCCCGTTGACCGTCGCAGGCGTCGGCTTGCTCAACTCGCTGTCGTTCCAGATCGATGGCACGACGTGCACTGCGGACATCGGCTCCACGACGGTCGGCATCGATCACACGTGGGTGGGCGATCTGCGCCTGCGGCTGACGTCGCCGAGCGGCACGGTGGTGGACGTGATCAACCGCGCTGGCGGGTCCACCAACAGTGGCAATAACTTCTGCCAGACCGTGTTGCGCGACGGCTCGGCGAATTCGATTCAGACCGTGACACCCGCGCAGGCGCCGTACACCGGAACCTTCGCGCCCGCCAATGCGCAAAGCGCGTTCGCTGGCGAGAATGCCGACGGCACCTGGACCCTGAACGTGAGCGATGGCGCGTTGTTCGATACTGGAACAGTCCGCGCGTTCTCGCTGGAGACGACCGCGTTCTCCTGCACGCCTTAAGGTTCGACCAGGGACTTCTCGATCGTGCTTGCACGGTCGAGAAGCCCGCCGATCTCGGCCTGCCACTTCTGTTCCGTCGCCACCAGCGAGTCGCCAAACTTCGCGCACACCGTCTGCTGGACGGGCTGGTCCAGCTTGTCGAGCTGCACCCAGAATACTTGCTCCATCGCAGCGACGACTTCCGCAGCTGACTTGGGTGCATTGGGGTCGGGATCGCTGGCGGCTCGCTTGGCGAGCAGCTTGTCGGCGTGCGCGCGCTGCACGTCCACGCGCTTCAGCAGCTCTGCGTTCCTCTGGTGCCATGAATCGTAGGCTGCTGCATTGCTGGCCGCGGATTCCGGCCTGGCCTTCGCGCAGTAGTCGCGCAGGATCCGCTGCGCTTCGACCTTGCCGACGATCTCGCCGACGACTGATAAATAGGAGGGCTCGGCGGCGCTTGCAGCGAGCGGGACGAGGCAGGCCAGCGCGATCAGTGCGGCTTTCATGCGCGCATTCTAGCCCTCCGGCTCCTTGCCGCGGCGGCGTTTCTCGCTCAGCTGCTCGCGGCGCCTGGCGCCGACTTCCCGAACGTCGGTATCCGACTTGCCGGCGCGCAGGTCCTTGCGCGCCTCCTTTGCCAGCTGGCGATAGTCACGGCAGATGCGCTCCAGGTCGTCGTCCGGGAGGTCCTCCAGATCGAGCAGCGCCAGGTGCGCGCCGTCGATCGAGCGGATCAGCTCGTCGAGCTTGACCTGGATCGCCTCCGAGTCGCGGTTCTGCGTGTTCTGGATCAGGAACACCATCAGGAACGTGATGATCGTCGTGCCGGTGTTGATGACCAGCTGCCAGGTGTCGCTGAAACCGAAGAACGGGCCGGAGGCGGCCCAGAGCAGGATGATGGCGACTGCGACACAGAACGTCGCCGGCGCCCCTGCCGCGTGCGCGGTGACCTTGGCGAACCGGGTGAACCACGATCCGCGCCGATAAGCTCGACCATGCATGGAACGCACTCCTGCCGAAGAATTGCCGGATGCCCTGCCCGGCTAATGCGAGAAAGTCAGGGCGCGTTCCATCTTCTGCTGGATCAGGTTGATGGCCTTGAGCGGCCGGATCATCACCTTGAACTCGACGATGCGGCCGGCGTCGTTCCACTTGATCAGGTCGATGCCGTTGACGGCGATGCCGTCGATCTCGACCTGGAACTCGAGCGCCGCGTCCTGCGGCCCGACGATCTCGCGCACGTAGCGGAACGACTCGTTGAAGAACACGTGAAAGGCGGCGGCAAGATAGCGCGCGGTGATCGCCTTCCCCGCCTGCGGCGTATGCACGACCGGCGAATGAAAGACCACCTCGTCGGCGAGCAGCGCGTCCAGGCCCGCGGCGTTGCGGGTGCGAGCCAGCTCGTGCCAGGTGTGGAGGGCTGAAGGCATGTGACGGACGCTAGCGCAAGCCCGGGAAAAAATCGACGCTTGCGCAACGAAACCCGCTAAGATCGCGCAAAACATACGTCTGCAGGTCCGCATGGACTCTCCGATGCAGCAGCCCGTGACCCAATTGCTCGCCCAGTGGCGCGACGGCGACGAACGCGCGTTCGCGCAGCTCTCGTCGATCATGTACGACGAGCTGCGGCAGCTCGCGCAACGTCACCTGCGACGCGAGCGCTCGAATCACACGATGCAGAAGACGGCGCTCGTCAACGAGGCCTTCGTCCGGCTCGTCGGGCAGCAGTCGGTCGACTGGCAGAGCCGCGCGCACTTCGTCGGGCTGGCTTCGAAGCTGATGCGACGCGTGCTCGTCGACTACGCGCGCGCCCGGCGCGCCAACAAGCGCGGCGGCGGCGCAGGAGTGCTCAGCCTCGACGAAATGGCGCAGCCCTCCGACGCAGACGAAGCGCCGAGCACGACTCCAACGGCCCTGCAACATCTCGACGCACACACTCAGGACGAAGTCTCCGCGATCGACCAAGCGCTGCTGCGGTTGGAGCAGATCGACGCGCGCCAGGGGCAGATCGTCGAGATGCGCTACTTCGGCGGACTCACCGTCGAGCAGACAGCCGAGGCGATCGGCATCTCCGAAGCCACCGTGAAGCGCGAGTGGACGCTCGCGCGTGCGTGGCTGCGGCGCGAGCTCGGCAAGAACTTCTG
>DASYRK010000117.1:0-29596 GCA_036004505.1 Steroidobacteraceae bacterium | reverse complement strand
GACAATCTGCAACGGGCGTCACGCCGGCGATGGTTGAAGCGATCTCTACTTAACGCGAATCAAAACAGCGATCTACAATCACAAAGCAGGTGCTCATCGATTCCCTAATTTCTACTCGATCGGATTTGTAATCAGGGGGTCCACGGTTCGAGTCCGTGAGCCGGCACCATCTCCCAAGTGCAAGTGAGATCAGAAAAAATTGTGGCCGGTGCTTTCTGGCGCCGACGCCCGATTGATCCACAACGCAGCACGACAGCGCACAACTGAGTCCCACAAGCATCTGGTGCCTAACCAGGTGCTCCACCATTGCGACGTTTCGCCAGGCGTGCAGGAGATTGGTGGGACTTGCATGCTGCTTGCACGCAATGCTCGTCAACGCGAGAGGACGGGCAAAGTCCATACGGCCTCCTTGAAGTATCGCGGAAGTGTCGTGCTCTGCAGCGCGCCGGCACTTCTCGCAGACAATCACGTCGCGGCAACACTGTTGCATGGAGGCTCCGTACGGTGGCGAACATAGCGTCGTCTATGTGTGGTGTCGTACAGACCATGCGGGAGTCGCCAGGCTAGGAAGTCCACGACGAACAGCGCCTCGTCGCACTGACCCTTCTGCCGATTGCGCGTCATCCTGCAAAGGCGTACACGGACTAAGCACTGTCTGGTGCGACCTCAGTTCCAGAGCGTCAATGGTGACCTGATATGGACATTGTGCTGTTGACGCAAACCAGGCTGCTTGGTGACGGACTCGCTGCGTGTCTGTGCAGTCGCAACGATATCTCTTTGCGCGGAACTGTCGGCGATCTTGGCAGCTTGCAGCAGCTGATCGAAAGGATGAACCCTCAGCTGGTCTTGATCGACGTCACTCAAGGGATCGAGCTCTACGACGTTCGTTCGATTGCTGCTGCGCGTACGGATGTTGCGTTCGTCGCGCTGGGCTTGCTGGAGCAGCGTCAACATGTCATTCGCTGCGGACGCGCCGGGTTCACGGGGTACGTCTCGCGCGAAGCCAGCGCGGATCAGCTTTGCGATGCGCTCATCGATGTGATGGCGGGCCGCCTTGCATGCCCGGCGGAGATTTCGGGCGGACTGTTGCGCGCGCTGTTCAGGGCCGAGAATCACGCCGATCAATCGCTCGAGGACGCTTTGACGCGACGCGAGAGTGAAGTGCTCGGACTGATCGGGCAGGGGCTCTCCAATAAGGAGATTGCGCAGCAGCTCACCCTGAGCATCGCGACCGTCAAGCACCACGTCCACCATGTACTCGACAAGCTGAACGTGCAGCGCCGCGCGCAGGCGATGCGTCGGGTGCGTGATACGCCGTGGTTATCGACCACGGCAGGTGCCGGGGTGCCTTCCTCCCTGCGGGACTAGTCCGCGAGCGAGTCCAGATCCTGTGACACGATCTGCGCTTCGCCCGCGGTGATGCGCCCGCTGATTTCATTGATCAGATTCTTCGCGGCTTTGTCCTTGAGGCCGAACTCGGTCTTGAGCTCGTCGTAGTGGGCCTTGTCCTTCGCGACCTTGTTCATCGCCGCCGCGTCCGCCTTCACATCCTCCTTGAGCATCTTGACCACGGTCTTGCGCTGCTTGGCCTCAGGATCGTTTCTGTCGACCTTCGCGCGCGCCCTCGCCAGGAATTCGTCCTTGGTCTTCGCGCCCTTGGAGCCGTAGGTGCGGCCGGCGGCGTGGCGCGTCTTGTGCAGGTTGATGGCGAAGCCCTCATGCGCGCGCGCTGCGGCCCTCTCGATCATGTCGGTGCCCTTGAAATAGCGGAACTTCGCTGCCGCCTGCAGTACCGCAGCCTGCGGCTGATGGTCGGCGGTGAAGTCGTCGCCCTTCGGCTTCGGGATCGACCCGTACGTACCGCACAGGCCCTCGAGCAGGTACTTCTCCTGCGCGTCCTTGAACCCACTGTCGTTCTTGAGAAGGGCAGAGAGCGTCGTCGAAACTGCCACGTTGAGCGTGAGCAACTTCTGCAGCTGTGGCTTGAGCTGCGCGTCGGTCTTGCCTGTGGCCCTCTGCTTGTCGACCTCTTTGACCTGAGCCTCGGCGGCCTTGATCGCCGCCTCCGCCTTGGCGATCTGGGTCTTGTTCTTGCTCTGATAGGTCGCGCTCTTGGTCTTGATGTAGTCGTCGAGGAACGTGCGCGCCGGCATTGCCTTGCTGGCAACCATCAGCTGCGCCTGGCCGCCGACCTCGTCGATGTACACGGAGTGGGAGTCGCCTTCGCCGTCGTCGAAGCCCGACTTCGAGAACGCCCAGTCGAACGCTCCCTTGATTCCTTTCTTGAGTCCGCCGATCAGGCTCTTGCCCGCCTTGACGATCCAGTCGACCAGGTAGTCGAGCGCCTTGTCGATCGGCGCGCGGATCTTCTTGATGACCTCCATGACCTTGTCGGAGATCTTGCCGAGACTCAGGAATCCGGCGAGGAAGCTGATCGCGAGACTCAGCAATCCGGCGAGCACGCTCTCGACCTTCTTCGCCGCGTTCTCGATCTTGCCGCTCGCGATGTCCATGATCGAGTCGAGGAAGGCCTTGCCGACCGCGATGATCTTGGCCAGCTTGTCGATGAACACCATGACGGTCTCGTAGATGCTGATGATGGCCTGCAGGAACGCGCCGCCGGGTATCAGCATGCTGACAACCTTCAACACCGCCTTCTTGACGATGGTCTCGACCACGAAGCTGGTGATGCCGCCGATGACCTTGTCCTTCAGATCGGCGAGCTGCTCCTTGATCTGCTCCCAGGCGGCTGCAGGTCCCTCGGTGACGAGCGTGGCGACGATCTTGAATCCGGTCTCGAGCACCGTGACTGCGGTCTCGCCGATGGCCTTGACCAACTTCGCGCGAATGTTCGCCCAGGTGAGGCCGAGCACCGACAACACGAATTTCACGATCTCCTTGAGATCGAGTTTCTGCGGGATGTACACGCTCGGCAGCGAGCCGGTGAGCCATTCGATGAGCGCCTTCTTGAGATGGGTGCCGACGTTGTCGGCGAATTTCTGGAAGCCCAGCTTGCCGGCCTTGACCAGATTCGATACGAACGGAATCGGATTCTTGAGGATGTCCTTGAACGAGCCGGCGGCTTTCTTCAGATACGGCAGCGCAGTCGGCGCGACCACCTCGAAGATGATCTCGAGCAGCTTCCACATCGCATTGCCGGCCCAGCTCAGGAACTCCAGCAGGAAGCTGCCGAACGCGATCGCGATCTTCGCGAAGGCGCGCGGCACCAGGATCATGTCGATCACTTGCAGCGACTTGAACGCCGCGACGAATTCGCCGGGGATGCGCCGCACGAATCCCATGAGCCCGTTCAGCGCGCCCTGGAACCAGGCCCAGCAACGCGCGACCGCGTTGGCCTTCTTCATGTTCTCCCAGATCTCCTGCTCGCCGATCAGCTTCATGAAGCCGCCGATCAGGTTCTCGGGGCTGCGCGCCACCGGCTGACCGGTGACCGGGTCTTCGCCCAGCACGGCCTTCAACAGGTCGTATCCCTGGGTGCCTTCGGCGAGCGCGGCAAGCGGCAGCAGGATCGCTTCGCGGATGAACTGGATGATTTCCGTAGCCAGGCTCGAGACGAAAGCCTTCACGCGCTCGATCGGCTCGGTGAAGATGCGCTTCGCGCTCTCCCACAGATCGCCCCAGCCGGGCACCCAGGCGATATCCGCGAGCGAGATGCCGTCGACGAATTTGCTGATCGCGGCCTTGAACGAGCTGCCCACCATGTTGAGCGTGCGCAGCTTCTGGTCGACCCAGCTGCCGATGCGCTCGAAAATGCCGTGACTCTCGAGCGCGTCGCCGATCAGCTTGCCGCCGGGCATGAACTCGATGACCGCGCGCAGCACGTTGCCCGCGCTGCGATCGGCGGCGGCCATGTTGATGGGATTGACGCCCAGCACGATGCAGAACATCCGGAAGCCCGGGATGTTGTTGGCCTTGTCGGCAAACCAGTCGAGGATGCCGCCGGAGCGATGCACGGTCTTCGCTGGACGCTCGCGCACCGCCGCTGCCGGCGCCTGCGGACTTTGTTTGACCGCGCCCTGCTGAATCGTGTGGGTGAGCTCGTGGGCGATGAGCTCCTTGCCGGCAGGCGTGTCCGGCTGGAAGCGCCCGCGGCCGAAATGGATGTCCTTGCCCGTCGTGAACGCGACCGCATCCAGCTGTTTGGCCCGGCTCGCGGAGGTGGCATCGGTGTGCACGCGCACGTCGCTGAGGTCTGCGCCGAACCGCGGCTCCATGAACTTGCGCACTCCAGCCGGGAGCGCGGCGCCGCTGCCACCGCCCGCCGGCACGGGAGCTTGCGTGGGACGCGGATTGAGCGCGGGCGCATTCGCAGCCGACGCACGATGAATGGCCGGCGCGGCGCTGGTCGTCACTGGCGCGGCGCTCGGGGCGCTCATGCGCATCACCGTCCGGGCGGTGCTGACGGCTTCGACCTCCGCACGGTCACTCGGTGAGGAGACATTGGCGAAGCGTTGGATGACCGCGCCGCTCGCTAACGCCGAGACTTGCGGCGCGCGTGCGCTGTGAGTGGCGGTGACGGATGTGGCGAGCTGCGGCGCACGTGCGAGCGCGGGCGCGGGTCGCTTCTCGGCGACCGCCGGCGCACGTTGCGTTCCGCGTTCGAGCGCCACGGGTAGTCAGGGCGCGAGCCGCGCGCTACTTCCCGACCACCGGGTCGCGCATCAGCACGGGACGCACGAAGCGTCGCACGCTGTGATCGATGGTCCACTGGGTGAGATCACTTTGGCGTTTGGCGACTGCCAGGATGATCCAATCGCAGTCACAGCAATCGCACGCGCATTCGCCTTTGTAAAACGGTTCGTAACACGCGCCGGTGCCGGTGCGGTGGGTGCAGAGGCACGGATCGGGATCACCTGCCGGTGGATCCTCCGGGTCTTCGGTCTCGGGGCACGGTGTGTCTTGCGTGGGCGGAGTGGCAGGCGCCGGCTGCGCTTCCTCTGGCGGCGCCGCAACCGCGGCGGATTTTCCGCGGCCGGCGACTTCCTTCGCTTTCTCCTTGGGATCGCGCACGGCCTTGGTGTCTTTGACCTCCACTGCGGTCGCGGGTGGGGGCGGGGGTGGGGGTGTCTGCTGAGCGGGGCCCAGGTGCACACATCCGCACGAGCAGGGCGGCCGCTCCGGGAACACGCGGATCTCGAACCCGTCGCGCTCGCGCGTGCTCGTCGATGGCGGCTCGTCCTCGTCGGGCGGACATTGCGCGGTGCGTGGCACGCAGCACGTCTCGGTGTGCTTGACGGCGAACCACAGCGCACACGGTAGCTCGACATCGCAGGGATCGATCACGATCTCCTGCGGCCCCGGGACCTCGATCGGATCGCCGGCGCAGCTCAGCGCGACGCCTTTGGCAATGTCGAATTTCAGCTTGCCGCAATTGTCCTGCGTCGATTGCACGATCTTGAGGCCGCACAACACGCCGCAGCCGAACAGCGTGCGGAACAGCATGCGGCTCAGGTTGCGTGTGTAGCTCACGGCGGTCGTGAGGTCGTCATCCTGCAGCAGCAGGCCCGGGCTGTACTTGGGCCGGACCAGGCTCGTGAAGCTGCGAAGGGGTTTCGCGAGTTTGCTGTTGTCGTTCATGGCTACATGCCTTTGTAAATGGACTTGGTGGCCTGGTCGCTTTCCTTCATCGGCTCCACCAGGAAGGTGGAGATGAAGTCATCGCCAGGCGTGCCGTTGCCAGTGGGCGTGGGCGTGGCCCTCTGGCCGCGCGCGTTCGCATCGACCGCAAGGCCGTTGCAGTCGAGTAGATAGTCGCCGTGCACTCTGATCTCGACACGGCTGACGACCGGTCCGCCGAACACGTTGATGTCATCGAGCGCGCCGCTCGCCCAATCCGAATCGACCAGGATGGTGGCGCCGAGCGAATGATTCGCATCGTGCGGGTCGTCTTTCTGGACCTCGACGATAGGCACGCGCAACACCCGGCCCCAGCCGTCGCTGTCGTCGCGCGAGATGATCGTGATGCTGAAGCAGTCCGCGCCGATCGTGTCGTTCTGCACCGGCTTGGAGAACTTGATCGAGAACTGCGTGATGTTCGCGCCTTGGCCGTTCGCCGCGCCGAACAACTTCCGGAAGACGTCGAACGCAACCGGCGCCTGCACCCGATGGTGCGGGTGCCAGCTCACGTGGCTGATGCGCGTGAGGTCGCAGCCGCGAATGAGGTCGAACAGCAGATCGTTGCGTTTGACCAGGCGGCGCGGTCCGCAGTCATCGACGATTGCGCGAAAGGTCCAGTCGCCGCAGTCATCGCGTCCGAGCGATACGCACGCGAGCGGCACACCGTGCAGCAGATCGACCTTGAGTCCCTTGCCGACGTGCGCCAGTGAGCAGCAAGCCGGCGTGGGATCGAGATTCGTCAAGTGATCGCACAGACAGCGGCAGCCACCGCGCTCCGCGGGCTTCGCAGTAGCCTCGGGGCAGCAGCGACTGTTCTTGCATTCGCAATGCAGCTCGCAGCCCGGCTGCGCGCAGCAGTCGTCGCAGTCGATGAGCTGCAGCGAAAAGCGCACGGTCTCGCAGACCTGGTCCCACTCCTGCTGCTCGCACTGACAGGGATCCTTCAGCGCCACCGGCGCGATGAGACGTTCGGCGTAGTGCACGCGTAGCAGCCAGCAGGATTCCGCGTTGCCGCCGTCCCAGGGAGAGGGATCGTCCTTGGAGCGGCAGCGGCCGCCGGGCTCGCGGAGCAACTTGCCGGACGGATCGAGCGCGAGCACG
This sequence comes from Steroidobacteraceae bacterium, assembly GCA_036004505.1. Classification (GTDB taxonomy): domain Bacteria; phylum Pseudomonadota; class Gammaproteobacteria; order Steroidobacterales; family Steroidobacteraceae; genus Steroidobacter. Next base: position 22,858 of record DASYRK010000117.1, on the reverse strand, counting down.
TCGTCGAGCTCGACGCGCTGCGCTTCGGCGCAGTGCGTGCCGACCCACATGAGCTCGCGGCCACACTTGTCGAGTGCGAAGCCTTCGCCAATCTCGAGGTAGCGTTCGCCGTCGTTGCCGCAGCCGTCGCCGTCGTCAATCTTCAGCGCGAAACCGTAGACGACGCCCCAGCCGTGGATCGCCCGGTTGAGCAGATGCCGGCGCTGCTGCTGGAAATTCTGTTCGACCTGGTAGGTGTCCGGCGTGATCTGCTTGCGCGGGAAGTAGCGATTGCGGCGCCCCGAATTGCAGTGCTCGTCGCCGCAGCAGCCGGTGGTTGATTTTGTGGATGTATCCATCTCTCACCTCACGACAAAACGTTTCCGGCGCCCGAGTCGGGCAGTCGCGCGACGCCGGTGATGGCATCGCTGCCGAGATGCGCAAGCGGGGTGGCGGGTAACTCGCCGAGTCCGTCGAACGATGTGCCGCGCGGCAGATGCCAGCGCAGCTCGACGCGAACGTTGGCTGGCACCATCGCTTCGACGAGACGCGCGAGCCAGCGCTCGCTGCGGCGCCGCTCGGCGGCGCTCACCGCGAGATCGACGCGCAGATTTCCCGAGAGACGCGCGGTCGCACTGGGCTCGTAGCCCTCGCACGGCAGGCGTGCCTGCCCGAGAATCGTCTTGCGCGACAGCACGGTGGCCGTGCGCGGCAAGCCGGCGAGCACGGCAGGCAACGCGCTACCGCAACAGGTGCCACCACCCAGTGCGACGAAGCCGAAGTCGACGTCGACATCGGTGATGCGAAAGCGCGGCGGCATGCCCGGGAACAGGCTCCCGAGCAGCGTCGCGAGTCCCGCGCGCGTACCGCGTTGCGAGGCAAGTTGCGCGGCGGCGCGCACCAGTGCGCGCTTCTGCTCGGGCTCGAGCGCATCGTCCCAAGGCAGCCCCAGCCACTCGGCGATCTCATCGAGCCAGGCGACGGGGGCGGTGTCTGGATGCACAAGGTCGCCGAGTCCGCCGATGCGACGGTCCAGATCCTGTGTGGTCGCCTCCAGGGTACCGACGAGTGCGCCGAGAAAATCGCCGGGCAGCACCGCAGTGCGCCGGTAGACAGCTGGCAGCTGCTGCAGCAGCGGGCTACCCGCATACGAAACAGTCATGCGCGTGAGCGTCGGCAGCGCGGCGCGCGGCGCGGCGCGCAGTGTTACGTTCAGCCACAGTTGCGCAACGCGTGCATCCAGTAGTGGGAATGAATAGGGCGTTGCGTTGTTTGCCGATCTAGCGCCGCTCGGCGCGCTGCCAGCGAACGTTACGGGCGCGCTCCAATCGATCAGGTCTTTGAGCCGCGCTACGCGCTGCGACTGCGACAGCTTGCTATCGCGCGTCATCCTGAGAGCGTCGCGCCGCGTTTCCTCGTCTTTCGTCCAGCCGTAGCGCAGCTCGAGTGTCGTGCCCACCGGCAACGTCGCCCATAGATCAGCGCGCTGCCATTTGATCTCGGCGTCGCTTTCGGGCGCGCGCAACAACGGTGTAACGAGCTCGCTCAGCACTGCCGCGACGTCCCCTGCGATCGTCGCGCGAGAGTGGATGGAGATGCCCTCCGCGTGGCTCACGACGAGGTGGCCGCGGCCGCCGGCGAGGCCAGTCGCGGCGCTCTTCATCTGCAGTGCATCGATGAGCGTAGCGTCGCGATCGAGCGTCAACACGTACGGCACAGCGCCAAACTCGCGGCCTTCCGCGCCGGCGAGGAAAATGCGGGCGCGCCCGTCGCTTGCGAGTACGTCCGCCTTGAAACAACGCCGCAAGGCGCCGAGCTGCAGCGTCCACTGCGCAGTGGCCGTGTCCAGCGTTTGCGCGTCGTGACGCGCGCGTGCCATTTCGATCTCGAGGCCGTACAGGCGCGTGCGGTCCGTATCGAGCAGGACCACGCGCACGGGGCCCGAGTCCGGCACCGGCAGGCAGGCAAGCTGCGCGGGCTGCATGCAAGGGTCGAGTCTCGCGATGGCAGCCAGAGATCCGCCGCAATCGACATGCACGAGCTCGTGCTGGACGTCGCCGTTCGCGTCCATGCGGCGGACGAGCACCAGCAGCGTATTGCGGCTCATCGCGGCGAGATCCAGCACCGTGGCGCCCTCGACCTCGAGCACACGGCGGCGCGAGAGGCTCCGCAGGTCGAAGCATTCGAGCGTGCCGTGCGTGGCGCCCGCAACCCAAATCGCATCGTGAGTGGCAACCATGCGCGGCGCGTGCGTAATCGCCCAGGACGCGGTCGTGCGCTCTGCGACGTCATCTGTCGGCAGCGCGCGCAGCAGGTTCGCGGCGTCGTGCCAGAGGATTTCGCCCGCAGGCGTCATCGCCGGCGCGCGCGCGCCGGGAGCAGCGATGATGTGCGCCTCATAGGCGAACGGCGCCTGCGCAGACAGCCCGGCGCGAGCCACGCGCGAGCCACGATCCGCGGAATGGAACAGGCACGCGTTCCACTGCGCCTCGGTTTCGAAGCGATAGCCCTGCGCAGCCGCGCGGCTCATGTCGCACCTCCCGCGGGGCGCTCGACCGATATGAGGCTCTGCGCAAGGTTCAGGCGCGGCAGCTCGCGGCGCGCCAGCTCCAGTAAATCCCTGGCCTTGCCGTCGACGAGCAACGTGAGCGAGATCACGCGCCGCACGCCGTGCACCTTGCGAATGAGCGCCGCGAGATCCCGCTTCGTGACCGGAGCGCCGAATTCGCGCAGTTCGAGACCAGGGCGCGGTGTCAGCGTGAATGCGTCGCGCAGCTTGTTGCGGATCGCATTCTCGATGTCGTCGGGATTGCGGCGTGGTAGGGCTTCGACCTGCGCCGTAAGCGTGAACGCGCGGTAGACAGGCGCGCGCACGCTGAGCCGCATACCAATCGGCATGCGCGCAAGCAACCTGCGACGCACGGCCGCGAGCCAGCGCGATGTCTCTGGTCCTTCATCGGGCTCGTCGGCGGTGGAGCGCGCGCGCAGCGCCAGCAACGTGAGCTCGCGTGTGGTTTCAGCGTGCGCCTTGCCGAGGCTCACCTCGACGCGCGCGACTTCGAGATCGGCGAGCGACAGCGCCGCCGCTTCGAGGTCCGCGGCCGTGACCAGGGCGTGCGCCGCGCGCAGTCGCTGGCGCGCTGTCCTGCGTAGATCGACATCGGTATCTGCGTCGCGACCACCGCCGATCGGGTCCGGGTTGATGCCAAACACGCCACTGATACCGCGTACCGACCAGTGCTGGCGTCGCGGCGTGTTGCCGCCGCTGCCGGCACAATAGGGATAGTCGATGCCGATCGCGCAGCCGGCGTCGGGCAGGTAGCCGTTGATGCCGTTGCCGAGCACGATGCATTCCTTGGCCGTGTCGAGCTCGTAGGCGAGATCATCCGGACCGCAGCGGCCGAGATCGTCGACCTGCTGCCATTCCTGCAGCTCCGCGTTCTCGTTGACGATCATCTTGATCGGCGGCGCGCCGTCGCCGAAGCGCAGGCCGGGCGTCTGCAGCTCGATGCGCTGTCCTGGCATGCCGGTGGTCGCGTGCGCTTCGGCGCTGGCACCGCCGCCTTGTACGATCGGCAGCACGCCCGGCTCGATCGCGAGGATGCGCGGCGCACGTGCGAACCCGCGCGGCGCGCGAATTTCCAACGCGAACTCTTCCGGCGAGTCCGGCACGCCGGCGACATCGAGCAGTATCACGCCGCTTTGCATGAAGCCGCGCGTGCCGTCTGCGATGACCGCAAGCGCGATGCGTTCGATGCCGATGCGCATTTCGACTGCGAGCGGGGTCGCACTCGACGCCGCAGGCTCCTCGTTCGTCACTGCGCGCAGTAAGGGCGCGACGCGCACACCGAGAGGCCAGTACGCTTGCGACGCGTGCTCGCGGTGCTTGGGGAAGAGCCCGCGTTCGCCGTTGGTCCGGTATTCGAGCCGCAACACGTCGGATGGCGCGCCCGCCGCGCCGAACGGCTCGAAATCGCGATCGCCCTGTGCGTTGCCGCGCGTGTGGTCGACGATGCGCCCGTCGCCGTGGAGGGTGTACAGTGCGACGGTATGTCCCGGCGTCCACAGGATGCGATGCGTCGGATGGAAGGGCGGTCCATCTCCTTTCGTGGTGCGCACGATGGCGTCGCGCTCGATGACCACCGCCTGCTGAAAACTCAGGAAAGGCGAGTCGGGATCGGCGCGATCCGGCCACAACATGCCGCTCGCGGGGTTCGGACCCTGCGCGCTCAAGCCCAGCAACGCTGCGTAGCCCGCACGCTCGTCGCGGCGCATGCGCGCCAGCGCATACAGCTGCGCCTCGGCTGTGTAGGCGAGCAGTTCCATGAGTGTGATGCCGGGATCATGCGCGTTGTAGTCCGTCCAACGCGGCGCGAGGCTCGGCAAACGCGAGCGGCCAGCTTCGAGCAGATCGTCGAAGCGCCGATCGAACAGGTTCGGTGCCAGGCGCTTCATGCTTCCGCCTCGAGCGTCGCGAAGTCGATGCGTACCGCGTCAGTGGCGAGCATCACGAGCTCGTCGGCCCGCACCGTCGGGCGCCATGGGAGCTCGCTGCCGTCGGCCGCAATCTCGATGAGGCGGATCTGCTCGATGCTTTCCAGGCCGCGCGCATCCGCGAGTGCCAGCGCAATGTCGTCCTCGGCCGGTGCGACGCCGAGCGGCCAGCCGACGCTATCCGCTCCGCCGCTCGCGCTGTCGAAGAAGCGCGTGAGCGCGTCCTTCACGTCGGTCGCTGTCTCACCCGCATCGTCGAGATTCGCTACGCGCAGCTTCAGCCGCAGCCGCAGTCGGCGCACGCGCGGTGCCTCGATGGTGATCGCGGTGTCGCCCAACAAAGGCGACGCCGACTGTTGCAACAATCTGCGCAGTTCGCGCCGCTGCCCCGCGCTGGGAGCGGGTTGATCGCCACGCATGATCACCACGACCTTTAACGCGCCCCCGCGCTTGAACGCGCGCGCCTGCGCGATGTCGGGCGAGCTTGCGAGCGCCAGGTCTTCGAAGTCGCGCGGCACGAGGGCGCGCTCGCGATGTCGCAGCCGTGCATTGCCGAATCGCAACACGCGCTGCGTGCTCTCCGGCGGTGCGCCACCCGCTGCGCGATCGGCGGCAAACGCGCCCTCGACGCTTTCCACGGGTGTCACGAGATTGAGCGCGGTGCGTGCCGTGACATTGTTCGCGGGCACGCTGTTGCCGCCGTCGGCGGCCGGCTCGGTGCGCTGATAGCTGAACGCGACCACTGCGTCGCGGCCAATCGGTGGGATCATGCCGTGCACGCCGTCGCCGAAGGTCACTTCGCCAAGCGTCTCGTCGAGCGCGTAGACACGCTCGTGCGGCCCGCAGTCCGCGGGATCCGGCACCTGCTTCCACAGCACCCAGTTGCCGGGCAGATCGGGGATATCGAACTTGACGCTCTCCGCCTGCGGATCGTTGGTCGTGTCCGCGTCGAGCAACACCTTGCGTTCCTCGTCGTCGAGCGGCTCGCGCACGCGCAGCTCGAGCGAGTCCTGCAACAGCGGAGGTCGCGCGACGCGCAACGTGAGCAGTGGCCTGCCGTCGGATGAGCCGAGCGGCTCGCGCGTGAGAGTTTCTGTCGCGCTGGCCCATGCCGCGTTGAGGTATGCACCGCGAATGATCGGCCGCCATTTCGGGCTCGCGCCGGAACGCGACGGACTCAAGCGCAACCAGGTGAGCGTTCGGCCGAACAGGTCGCGCGGGCTCGGCTTCACTGCGAACGCCATCGACAACACGCCGCTCTCGCCGAGCGCCCGCGTGGTGTCTTTGACGGTGAGCGGCTCGAAGCGATCTTTGGTCAGCGCCTCGACGGCGAGCGGCGCGAAGCCGTCGTGCGGACGCTCGTCGACGAGCAGCAGCACGTTGACCGGCTCTCCATAAAGACCCGCATCGAAGCCGAGCAGTATCGATTGCGCGTCCACGGCGGACGTCACACTCGCCGCGGGGACTGCGGCCGCCGCGGGCGCAGACGGCGCAGGACCATAGCAGTTGCATGGCGCGGCAGCGTCACCGATGTTCGGCGCGGGCTCCTCGACGCGTGCGCGAGACAGGCGCTGCATCTGCACTCCGAGCGGCACGAACGCTTCGATACGCGCGCCCTGGGTGCGGTTCGCATCGCTCTGGTCGCGCATCGAGCCGCCGTCCTGCGTCAGCAGATAGGTCGGCATCTTGGGTTCGGACACGCTGTAACGAATGCGCAGGTTCACGACCAGCGGCGGATGGAAGTCGCTGGTATCGCGCAATACTTCCTGGACGGTGGCTTTCGGATTGGCAGGATGCGGCTGCGTAACGACGGTGACTCTCTCGCGGCCGTAGTCGCCGCTGATGAGGCGGGCGCGAATCCAGTGATTGGCTTTGCCGCCCACTTCGGTGGGCATCAGCATCGCCGGCACCTTGAACCGCAGCTTGCCGGTGCGCTTCAGGTACTGCGTCTCGTCGAGCTCGAGATTGAGCTTCGCCCAGAACTTGCCGTTCCAGAACTCCCAGATGAGCTCGGGATTCGTGGGATTGCCGCCGAACTGCCGTGACCAGGTGCCGATCGCGGCGTCCAGCGTGAAGAACGCGGGAGCGTTGGGCTCAACGATCCAGTTCCTGCCGAGCGCGATGAGCCGCGGCTGGCCCTTGTCGAGGATGAATGCCTTGCCGCGCTGGCGTCGCCGATCGCCGCTCTCGAACACCAGGTCGACCTGGTCGAGGAGCGCCGCGGCGAAATCACCGGCGCTGGAGTTCAAGCTGAAGCTGGGCGCGATCCGGCCCCCGGGTGTTTCGGGGTGCCAGTAGTCGTAGTCGTTGGCCGCGACAAAGCCCGGGTCGGGGTCGAGCTTCACCTTCCAGCGTCCCGCGCCTTGCGTCACGCTGTCGACGCGATACGGCGCGAGGCCAGCGGGCGCAGCGACGAGCAGATACTGATCCTCGACGACCGTCTGATCGCCGAGGACCAGCAGCAGATCCGTACTGGCGGACTGGGTGCCCTTCAGCGGGCTGCCGCGCCGATAGGTGAACAGCTGCGCGTCGGTCGCGCCGATGCCGATCTTCGATTGCAGCAGATGCAGCCGCTCGCCGCCGAGCGCGGAGCCGGCATCCAGAATTTCCGTGAGCTCATTGCCGGCGGCCTCGATGAGTGCGACCCAGTCGTTCGGCTGCAGCGGCGTAGACGAATCGGGCACTACGAGGCCCGACTTCAGGTTGGCGAGGATTCGCCGGCGCGCAGTGGGATCCCAGCTTGCGCTCAGCGCGTCGGCAAGCGGGCCGGGCACGACGATGTACTTGTCGAGTACCGTGGGGACGCCGTTCAGGGGACCGATGCCCTGCGGCAGTTGGCTTTCGTAGTAGCTGGCGCTAGCGGGCGGAAACGGCGTCCAGCTGATGAGCGCGCTGTCGGAATCGGATCTGCCGCTGGCGAGCACGGTGGCAGTGCCCTTGGTGGGGGGGATCTCCAGCCCACCGCCCGCTATCAGCTTGGGCGAATCGGCAGTCGACGGCGAATCAGCGTCGCCGAGCAGCGAGTGCGCCAAGTTGAAGCGACCGGCGTGCAATTTCACGACGTTGCCAGGACGCTGCCAGAACACGAAAACCTGATTCGCGATCCGCACCGCGGCGGGCTGCGTGTCGCGGACAGCGTCCTGGGTATTGTCCGCGGCTTTGCAGTTGCCGGCGTCGTCGACGAAGTACACCAACGCGTCCGTGTCGTTGCGGAACAGCGCCACCATGCCGTCGGCACGGCTGCCGTGCCAGCGCTCTTCCGAATCGACGCGCGCAACCGGCGCGATGAGCGCGAGCTTGAATGCCCCGTTGACGTTCGGCGCCGGCGCGCCCGTGAGCTGGACTTCGTCCCACGGGGCCATGGCACTCGCCTCGACCGCACTGTGGCGGTAGAGCTTGCCATCGAGCGTGGCGTAGAGCCGCGAGTTCGGCACGTCGTCGGCGCTGCGCAGATAGACCAGTCCGTCGATCGCCGCAGTCCCGGCTGCCGCCGGCAGTTCGTTGAACTTGATCCAGCGGCTCGCGTCCGGGAAGTGCGGATACTCCTTCCACACCCAGACGGCCGTTGCCGCGGTGGTCGCGACGAAGAAGGGATCGTCGTCGAACGTTAGGAACGGCAGGAGCTGATTGACGAAGTTGACGCTCGGGATGTTGCCCGGCACCGTCTGGTCGTCATTCACGGCCCACGTCGGCAGGCGAAATGGCGACTTGAGATCGAGCGCGATGGAGCCGCCGCTCGCAGACTTCGGCTGCAGCGCTTCGTGGTTGAGAAGTTTCTTGAGCGTGCCGTTCGCGGCGTCGAGCTCGAACAGATGCAGTGCGCCGTCGCCGCCGACGCTGGCGAGCAGGCGGTTCTTGTACAAGCCCTCGCCGATGGTGGCGAAGGAGTTTGCGGCGGGATTGGACATCTCGAAACAGATCGATACGGCAGCGTCGCGCTTCGAGAACGCGTCGGTGCAGCCGAGGTAGAAGGTGTCGAACTGCTTGGGCTCGCGGCCGAGTGGATAGAATGCGGCCGTGAACGCCAGCGCCTGGGTGTTCGCAAATCCTTCGGCCTGGGCCGCGGGGTCCGCTTCGACTCCGCTCGACGGACAGTCGCTGAGCTCGGCGCCGGGGTTGATGACCACGGCGAGCGCTTCCGCGTCGAGAATCTGCGCTTCGACGTCGACTCGCGTCTGTCGCGCGCGAATCCAGCGGGCCGCGGAAATGTTGCCCACTTTGGTCGGGTCGACCGCGCCCGCGGGCTTGAGCAAAGTGAGCTTGTCGGGGCTCTGCGTGGCGACGTCGCCTTTCGTGAGCTCCTGCCAGATCGCGGCGTCCTCGCCAGCCTTCTTGCCGAAGAACTCCCAGGTCGCTGCCGAGAGCTTGGTTCCGGCGCCGTGTATTTCCAGTACCGCGGCCGCTTCGATGTTGAACAGATCCTTGTCGCCAAGGTAGACGAAGTGCTGCTGCTGATTGCGCACGGCGTTGCCGAAAGGATCGAAGCTCGCGACCTTGGTGGCCACCGCGTTCACGGCGACGCCGCCCGCGTCGATAGGCGGATCGAGCGTCACCAGGTCGCCTGCCACAGCGACCACGCGGTACTGCCGCCTGCCGAGTTCGAGCAGCATCTCGGGGACGACGCCGAGCGCCGGGTCGAGCTGCACATGGGTCGCGCCGGCATCGGCAAAGCTCTTGACGCGCCACTGGGTTGGCAGCGGCTCGATCGGATCGAGACTCGTCAGGCCCGGCGGTGCGAGGTAGTACTCGTCCTTTACTGTGTCCGTCCCAACCAGCATCTGCAGCGTGCCCGGCACCAGATTGACGTCGGTCTCGGTCTCGAACACCACGCTCGCGCCGTCGACGTCGGCCTGCAGGCGCACGGGCTTTCTAGCGAGCACGGGCTCGCGCGCCGCGTCGGCGAGCTTGAAAGCCACCGGCATCCGCGCCGGCCTGGCTGCCTGGGCGCGCACCGCGAGCCAGTCGAGCAAGCCGAGCGAGAGCTTTTCGCCCGCGCGATCCAGCCGCTCGGCGACTTGCGCCGAGAAGCGCGCGGCCACGTCCATGAGCGCCATGCCGAAACCGTCCGGGGACTCATCGAGGCTCCAGTCGCGAATCCATGCGCGCGCACGCGCCGTCAGCTCGGCACGAAATTCGTCGGAGCGCCGCGTATCGAGCTTGGGCGGCTCGCGCTGGCTCACCGCTGTCCTCCTTCGCGGAAGTAGAACGGGAACACCAGGTTGCCGACCTGGTTGGTGTTGCGAACCCGATAGTCGACCTCGATGAGCAGGCTTCCGTCGCTGCGCGCCGATTCCTCGTCGACGCCGACCTCGATGACTTCGATGCGCGCCTCACAGCGCTGCAGTGCTTCCTCGACGACGGAGCGCACGCGTTGCAGCGTCTCGCTGTCGATCGATGCGAATACCAGCTCGTGGATGCCGCAGCCGAAGTTCGGGCGCATCACGCGTTCGCCCGGCACGGTCTCGACGATGAGGCGGATCGACTGGCGAATGTCCTCCTCGTATTCGGCCTCGGCCACGTGACCGGTGCGCGGATCGAGCGCCACCGGCATCGCCCAGCCGCGTCCCAGAAATTCCTTGCGTTCGGGTTGCGCCATGGTCAGCCGATCAGCACGTTGGTGGCGCCGGCCGCGATGGTGTTGGGCGCGCCGGCCTCGACGATGCTGTCGCCCATGCGCGCGGCGGGTAGTCCGCCAATCAGTACGCTGGTGCTGCCCTTCGCCACGACACCGCCGACGTGCGGTTTGACGCCGTCGACCAGCGGGCAGACGTGCGTGTCCGAGCCCGCGCGCCACGCGGGCAGGCCGCCGATCAGCACGGTGAGAGAACCCGGGCCGGGCGCGAGCGGCGTGCCGTGCGAGGTGAGATCGGTGAGGCGTGCGGCGGGTTGTCCCATGGTCTGACTCCTGCGCAGGTCAATTGATCATCACGGTGGTGGCGTTCAGCGCGAGCTTCGGGCCGGCCTTCACGTCGAGCGTGCCGGTGGCGCTGATCTCGACCGTTGCGCCCTTCAACGTGAGCTTGCCGGTCGCGTTGATTTCCACGGCGCCGCTGCCGCTGTCGATCTTGAAGTGGTTGCCCTTGTCGTCCTGCACGGTGACGCTGTTGTCGTCGATCAGCACCTTCTTGCCGTCCTTGAGCGCGAGCTCGATCGAGCCCTGCGCGCCGTCGTTGAAGACGAGCACGTGACCGGCGCGCGACTTGAACATGCGCTTGTCGTTCTTGCCGTCCTTGTTGTCGAACGGCGGCTTGTCCTTGCCGTTGTGCACGACGCCGATGACGATGGGAAAGCGCAGATCGCCGCGCTCGAAACCCACCACGACTTCGTCGCCGACCTCGGGAATGAGCGAGAAGCCGCGATCATTGCCCGCCATCGGCATGGCGACGCGCGCCCAGAAGCTCTCGCGCGGCTGGTCGGACCACGGAAAGCGCAGCTTCACGCGGCCGAGCCCGTCGGAGTCCTTGTTCTGCGTCACTAGCGCGGTGGCCACGCCTTTGACATAGCCGCCGTCCTCGACGCTGGTTTCGCGGGGCGCGGTTGCGGCTGCAGCTGCCAGACTCATAGCGCGGTCTCCTTCACCTTGAAGCGGGTGCGGTAGCCGTTGCTGTCGACTTTGTGAGTCGACTGCTGGATGTAATAGGTCTTGGAAAACTGTGCGCCGAGGTTGTCGAGCTGCACGTTGCGATCCGGGCGGATCTCCGGCAAGCCGACCGTCTCGGCATCGCCGGTGAGAAATTGCTTGGCGCGCTCGTTGAGCGCCGCCTTGGCGCGCGCGTTGGCCTCGGCCTGCGTGAACACCGGCTGGCGCAATCGCAGGACCGGCTGCTTGGAGGAATCCTTGACGAACTTCTTCAGCCGGTTGCCGGCGCTCGAGCTCTTGCCGTCGAGCCCGGATTCCTCGCCGGCGGTCGCGGTACCGAGGATGGTTTCCTTGGTCTTGGGATTCCAGCCGCGCACCTCGACCTTGGCGATCTGGCCGGCGAGATTCGCCTCGGGCTTGAAGCTCAGCAGGCCCTCGCCCCAGGCGAGCCGCACTACGGCGTCGGCCTTGTCGTTCGGCTTGTGAAAGTGCAGCTTGCGCTGCGCGTCGACGAAGATCTCGAAGTGGTTACGATCGGCGAGCTTCTTCAGGAATTCGAAGTCGCTCTCGTTGTTCTGCTCGATCTGTGCGTGCTGCTCGGTGGTGGCCTCGATCTGCGCGTTGAGATTGTGAAAGCTCGCGATCTCGTGCGCGGCATCGCTATCGCGCGACTTGGTCCAGGTGCGCGTGCTCTTGCCGATGGTGAGCGGGAAGGCATGGTCATAGCCGGCGACCGACAGCTCGGGCGTGCCCGACTCGGGATAGTTGGTCGCGATCTCGGTGATGAGGCCGCTGGCGATGCGGGGCATGGAGCGCGCGTCGCCGTAACCCATGCAGATGTCGACCTCGGCGCCGAAGCTCAGCCTGTCGAGCAGGTTCTTGCCGCGGCCGGTGTAGAAGGCGCGCTTGGCGATGCTGTAGGCGTTGACGACTGTGAAGCTGAAGCGGCTGGCGGCGCCGAGCACGAGATCGGCCTCGACCTGGCTCACCGCAACCAGGGCGTCGCGGATCAGGTCGTCCGCGCCGACGCGGATCGCGAAGGCCGGCGCGTAGAACTCGCCGTATTTCCTAGAGAGGGTCGCCAGTTCCACCGGGGTTCTCCATGGGTGGGACGATCAGCCAGTCGCCCGGCGCGATGGCGCGCGGATCGTCGAGATCGTTCGCGTCGGCGATCCGCACCCACTCGCGCGCATCGTCGTATTCGCGCGCGGCGAGCAGCCACAGGCTGTCGCGGCCGACGATCACGCGGCGCTTGCTCTTGTCGGCCGATTCGCGCCGCGGCTCCTCGAGCTGGCGGCGCAGCGTGCGATATTCCTTGAAGCTCACCGAGAGATTGGCGCGCGCCGGCGTGCCGTCCGGGTGGAACTTCGTCACCTTGCGGCCGAGCTTGTCGATGACCGCGGTGAACTCCATCGGCCCCCAGTTGAAGCGCACTGGCGGCGGCGCGTGCAGGTCGCGATCGATCTCGAGCAGGCCAGAGATGTCCCGCAGGCGTGCCTTGACCGGCTCGCGTTCCTTGCGCTCGCGCGAGGTGGGGCCTTCGGGGTCGGTGTAGTCATCGAGGAACAGGTCCATCGACAACGTGTCGCACTCGCCGTTGATGAATTGCAGCAGCGGCGTGCCGAGCCCCGGGACCGGCAGCGCCTTGTAGGCGTTGGTGCGATCGAAGCTGTATTCGGCCGGATTGAACAGGACGCTGATGACTTTGCCCTTGTTGGCACCCTCCAGCACCGTGATCGTCGCTTTCTTGAGTTGTTCCTGCGCCATGCGAGCCTCTACAAGCCGCGCCGCTCGCGCTCGATGCGCAAGCGCTTGTCGACGCGGCGCAGGACGTCGTCGGCGAGCCGCTCCGAGAGCGTGGGGTCGAGCAGGAATGCGCGTTGCGCATCGCGTGCGAACTTCTGAACCTCGGCCTGCATTTGCGCAGCGCTTGTTATCGCGGCCGGGCGCGCTGTGTTCGCGGGTACTGCCGTGACGGACGCGCCGGCTGCGACTGCAACGTTCGCCGCAGTTTCGGCGAGGGCCCGTGGCGCCGCAGATTTCAGCCACACCAGGGTATCGCCTCGGATCGGGCAATCGTGCAATCTGGTGTTGACGAGTGGTGTCGCGCGTGACGCTGCGCCGGGCGTGGCGCTAGCGAACGCGGTGACCGGCGCCGCGCGAGCGATGCTCTTGGGCGCTCCCGCCATTGCGCCGGCATGCGTGTGCCGCGCAAGCGAAGTTGCGGAGAGCGCGCTCGCCGCGGGACGCCGCGACCTTGTGCTGGGCAGTAGCAACGGCGCCGCAAGTACCGGCACGCGTTCGATGGCGCTCAGTGTCTCGAAGCGGATGCGCTCGCGCAGATGATGTGTCATGTCGTGCCGCACGTTGAGCTGCCGGAGGTCCGCGCGTATCACGGTCGCGGAGCGGAGGAGGGGCGCGTGTGGCGCGTGCGTACGGATCAGCGTTTCGCCGGCGCGGTCGGCTGAGGCGCGTCGGATTTCCGCAAGGTGCAAGTGCACCTGAGTATGGAAAGCCTGATGCAAGTGGCGCGCTATCCGCGGCGGGCGCGGCGCAGTCGGACGTGACGTGGCACGCTTCCAGCACAAGGACAAGGCACGCCAGGCCTTGTCCGACGCGGGCAGTGTGATGCCGCCGGCGCGTGCGCTGCGCACGAGCATCAGGCGCATCCGTCGCAGCTTCATGGGTCTCTCCGCAAGCCGTGGTGCGCGAGCTCGATGCTTTCCATGAGCACCTGCGAGGAGTTGCCGTCGAGATCCGTGCAGGCCCACTTGACGGGCAGCGCGTGATCGACGTGCCAGGCCCACGCCGGCGTGCCGGCCTCGTTCTGCAGACGGATCGACACCTTGTGCCGCACGATGATGCCGTTCGCGGCGTTCTCGGCCCATTGCCACAGAGTCGGCAGCGCCAGCCCGCGTTCGAGCACCAGCGGCGGATAGGAAACCTGCGACACGATCTTGTGCTCGTAGTCGTTGACGCCGCCCTCGCGGATGGAATCGTGCTTGAGCTCGCGCGCCAGGCCCTTGACGCGCACGAATGCACCGCTCGCGATGCCCTCGATCTCGACCAGGAAGCGGAAACCACGCAGAGGATCGACGCGCGCCATGGGTTCGTTGCCTCAGACGTCGAACGGATTGGCGGGTGTGCCGTTGCGCGCACGGTTGATCGTCGAGATCTCGGCGCACCAGCGGCGGCGCTCGCGATGCTCCAGACGCATCAGATCGACATGCGACCAGTGAAAGTGCATGGCGATGAAGGCCATCTCCTCGTAGAGCGTCTTCACGGGATAGGCCTTCAGGCTTCCCCCAGCGTGGTCATCCTGCGCAGCGCGGCGCCGTTGCCCGATGCGTGCGCTGCCTGCACGTCGGTTTCCTCGCCGCCGTTGAAGCGCTCGTACAGCCGCTGCAGGTAAGCGAGATCCGAGGCGAACAGTCCCTCGATCACGCCGGTGTGGATGTCGGCAAGCGTGCCGAGGCGCAGGATGACCCGCGACAGCACGATCACCGTGAGGTAGGACTCGTTTTGCGTGACGCGCGGATCGCGCAGCGGCAGGATTTCATCCGCGGCGGTCGCGAGCCGCATGACGCCGCGCCGGTGCAGCGCGCCGCTGCTGTCGACATAGCCGCGCGGCAGCTCGAATTCGATTTCGGTCTGGAAGCCGGGATTGGCGGAAGTGCTCATGTCTGTCTACCTCAGTTCTTGCGCTCGATGCCTTCGTTGGCGAACTCCAGCAGCTCGATCATCACTTCGTTGCCCTTGCCGTTCAGATCGCTGGGGTCGTACTTGACGGGCCACGCGTCGGTGATGACGAAGCGGGTCTTGTCCTGGCCCGCTTCGTCCTGCACCACGATGGTGATGCGCTTGCGCTGGTCGGCGATCTGGCCGGCGGACACGGCCGCGTGCCAGTTGAAGAGATCGAGCGAGCCCGCGCCGACCGAGATGCCGTACTTCAGCGTGATGTTGCCGTACTTGGTGAGGCCGCTGAGCTTGCGCACGTGCGGCGGGTCGTTGCCTTCGCGATAGTCGATCGCCTCGATCAGCGTCTCGGCGATGGCGACTTCGCTGAAGCCGGCGATCGCCAGGTTGTCGATCTCGAGCCGGAAGCGGAAATTCCGCAGGGGGTCGTTGCGTGCCATGGCTGCTCCCGATTAACGCTGCGCTTCGGCGGTGTTCTGGAAGATGCGGAAGATCACGAACTCGGCCGGACGCACCGGTGCGATGCCGATCTCGCAGATCAGCCGGCCGTTGAGCCGATCGTCCTGCGACATGGTGGTTTCATTGCAGGTGATGAAGAACGCTTCCTCCTCGCGCCGGCCGAACAGCGCGCCCTCGCGCCACTGCGCGCGCAGGAACAGCCGGATCGTGTCGCTGACGCGCGCCCACAGGCGCGTGTCGTTGGGCTCGAACACCACCCATTGCGTGCCTTCGTAGATCGAGCGCTCGAGAAAGATGAACAGGCGGCGCACGGCGACGTATTTCCACAGGGCGTTGGAAGTCAGCGTGCGCGAGCCCCAGATGCGGATGCCGCGGCCGGGAAAGCGCCGCGTGACGTTCACGCCGCGCGGGTTCAGCACCTCCTGGTCGCCGTCGGTGATCTCGTACTCCAGATCGAGCGCGCCGCGCACGATCTCGTTGGCCGGCGACTTGTACACGCCGCGCTCGGCATCGGTGCGGCCGTACACGCCGAGCGTATGCCCGCCGGGCGGCACCAGCTTGCGCGCGCCGCTCACCGGATCGGAGATGTAGATCCAGGGGTAGTAGAACGCCGCATACGAGCTATCGGTGATCTTGCTGCGCGGATCGAGACCGCCCGGATTCGATTCGCCCTTGGCGCAGTCGAGCACAGCGAAGCGAAAGCGCAGTCGCTCGCAGTGCGCGACGATCTTCTGTGCGATATCGACGCCGACGTTCGGTGCATAGACGAGCGCCACTTCGCGATACGGATCGCGTTCCAGTGCCGCCAGGCCCTGTTCTTCCGCGCGTGGCGCGATCTGCAGGCCGTCGTAGTCGGCGGCGTCGAGCACCGCGTCTTCCGCGCCTGCGTCTGCGAGCAGACCGCTGAACGTCGCGGGCTTGGCGGCCGCGGCCACCGCCGCCTTGCGCACCAGCACGATCAGCCCCGAGGTGTCCGGCCCGCGGTTCTCGAGACCCTTGTCGAGGTCGATGAAGTTCAGGCGCTTCGCGTAGTAGTCGGGCGAGGCCTCCTCGATCACCAGATCGTCGTAATCCTCGAATACCTGCGGCTGCGGGATGCGCGTGCGGTTCTCCGGCAGGAACGGGTCGTAGGGCGTGACGTTCGCCGCGAAGTACGCAGCACGAATGCGGAAGCCGACCGGATCGCCGTTCTTGTCCTTGGTGGAGCTCGGATCGACGCGCGCCCAGACACGCTTGCCCCACTCGCCGGGGCCGACCGCGTGCAGGATGAAGTCGCCGACTTCCGCCTGCGACGGCGTGGCGTTCTCGCCGACCAGACGCGCCACGTACATGCGCTTGCCGCCGTTCTCGAAGAAGCCGCTGACCGCATACGGCAGGAAGTTGTTGCTGCCGAAGACGCTGCCGAAGTAGCGGTAGTAGTCCTTGTAACTGGTCACGAGCCGAGGCTTGACCGGCCCGCGTTCGGCGGCGCCGAGAAACGCCGCGGTGCTCGTGGGCACGCCTTCGATGGGGCGCGGTCCGCGCTCGATCTCTTCGATGTAGACGCCAGGTCGTAGGTATTCAGGCATGGGAATTCTCCACCGTTTCTATGCGGCTCAGGCGCGGTTGGCGTTGCGTGCCGGGTTGCCGGTTTGCGTCGGATCGGGTTGCTTGTTGCAGTCTTCGGGTTTCGGCGGCGGTGTGTCGTCGTCGTCGCAGCATTCATCCGAGCCCGACTGATAGTCCTTGCACTCGATGGTCTTGCCGAGCCGCACCTTTGCGTCCGCCGGCAGCGATTTCAGCTGCGCGACGATCGCGGCCTCGATGGCCTTGACCTCGGTGTCGTACTCCGAGAACTTGGAATCCGCCTCGACTGCGCTCTGCTTCGCAGGTTGATAGACATTGGTCGCGAGGCAGCAGACCAGAATCGGGTACCGGTCGGGCGCTATCAGATAGGGCAGGGCGCCGATGATGCGATCGCGCACGGTCGGCAGGCGGATGATCACACCGCAGCACTCGTGCAGGACCGGTGAGTTGTCGCAGCAGCACAGCTCGACGTACTTGTTGGCAATCGCCGTCTTCGCTGCCGACTCCGGCGGCGCGATCGCCATGTGCTGCGGAACCAGGCGGAAGAACACGTCGAACAGCAGCTTCGCGGCATCTTTCTTCTGATCGATGCCGAGGGTGCCCGACGCCACTTTGAGGATCTCGGCGTTGGCCTTGAGCACGCAGTCGATGGTCTTGAACGGCGTTTCCCAGGAGCGCATGACGTTGGCGGCGTGATCGAACAGTGCCTGGCGCCGCAGCTTCTCGCGCCACCACCACTGGCGCAGGTCGTAGAGGCTGGTGAGGCACTTCTCTTTTTTCTCCTCGCTGCCTTGCTCCTCGCAGCCTTCCGCCGGCTGTGGCGCAGCGGCTGGTTTCTCGTCGCACGACTTGAAGACGCCGCTCAGCTTCGATTCCAGGCGCACGATGTCGTTGATGAGCGGGCACAGCTCGCACTCGATCACGCACCACCAGCACGGCAGCGCGCAGCGGATGCTGCGGATCAGGCAGACGATCGCGTCGTCTTCCTTCTTCCAGCGCTCGATGAGGTCCTTGTACGAGTCGGCCGTGTATTCGAGCGTCGCCGCCTTCACTTTGCCGAGCAGCGCTTCGAGGTCGGACTTGAACTTCTTCGCCTGCTCGCCCTTGTTGATGGCGTCGGCTTCGCTCTTGATCAGCCCCTCGAGGCAACCGGGTTTGTCGCCCGGCACCGGCGGACAATCGCAGCAGGTTTCGCACTTCGGCGGCTCCTCATAACACGGTGGCTGGTTGCCAACGGCGATGGGCTCGCACTTCTCAGGCGGATCGTGCGGCTGCGGTGCCGGATCCTTCGCGCATTTATCCGTCGGGGTGTTCGTCTGCGGCAGCTGTTCCTGTGGCATAGGATCTGTCTCCTGAATCCGATCTCACGGTTGTAGGTCGTCCCACGCGAAGCTCTGCTGCGCATCCGAGACCTGGCCGAAGGGAATCTGCCGCTCGGGCGAAAATAGCGTGGTGCCTGCGCGGGTCGCGGCGACGCGTACGCGCATCCGATGCTGAGCATCGGCGCGCGCAATCTGGTTGGGAGCGAGACGCGCGATGGCGGCGAAGTCGCCGCTGGCGCTGGTGCGCGCGAGGTTCGGCGCACTCACCCACTGGGTGCCGGCGGCGTTGTCGTCGATCCACTGCAGCCGCACGTCGACGCCGGCGAGGCTCACGAGCGGGTCGTCCGCCACGTTGCGGATGATCGAGCCGCGCAGGACGGTAGTGCCGCCCGCAAACGGGTAGGCCGTCGTCGGAGCGAGCTCGATCAGCATCGCGTTCCAGGTCTGCGGCTTCGCGGGCGGAGGGGGCGGCGCCGGCAGCGGTGGCACCGGCAGGATCTGCGGCAGATAGGGCAGGCGGCCGGGATCGATGCTGAGCTCGAGCGGCGTCGCGCCTTGATCCTCGAACCAGACGAAGCGGCTGCTGGAGCTCACGATCGGTTCAGCCATGAGTCCGGTGGCGCGCAACGTCAGTCCGTCCCACACCGGCTCGAGCGTCACGGGATCGCGTATCTCGACGATGAGCCGCGCCTTGCGCGTGTATGCCGTCTCAGGCAGCGCTCGAAATGTGAACCCGGCGCTCATGCGTGGCCCTCGCCGGGGGCCGAGCTCAACTGATCCTGCACCACCGCTGGGGCGGGCACCGGCGGCAGCGCGGGATCGATCCATACGGGAGAGGCGAGATAGGCGATCGAGGTGCGGTAGTTGGCCGCGGGAAACAGCGTCCAGACGCGGCTCACTTCGTCGGTGCTGAGCGGCTCGAGCGAGACGTGAATGGTTTCCTGGTTCACGATGGCGCCGCTGAGGTCGGGTGCGCTCTGCAATTCGCGGATCGCGTAACCGAGCGCGCGCAGCAGCGGCTCTTCGCTCGCGCCGGGGCGCGTGCCGACAGTGATCAAGTAGTAAAGGTCCAGCGGCAGCGAGTCTCGATGGACCACGACGTGCGGTGGCGTGCTGGTGTCGAGCACGCGATGCTCGCGGTTGCGCAGCGATGCGTTCGGGGTCATCCGGTACAGGAACAGGATCAGCGGCGCGCCGGCGGAATCCGGATCGTCGAGGGGGCCGACGAACACGGTGCCCGGGATGCCCGCCGCCGCGAGCGCGGCCTGCAGGCGCGCGGTCAGCGCCGCCGTCACATTGAAGATGGCATCCGCGCTCATCACGCAGCCCTGCTGGCAGTGGGCAGCTCGAGGGCCACGGGCGGCAGACCGACTTTCGCGAGCTCGGCGCGGCTCGCCTGTGCGATGTGGTCGAGCTGGATCTTGGTGTTGCCGGCGGCCGCGAGAAACGCGGCTAGCAGCGTAATCTGGCGGATCTGACCGCCGGTCATGTCGATCTTGCGCGCCAGCAGACGGAACGCGGCTTCGCCGAGCTCGTGCGAGCCCTCCGGCAGGCAACGACGCCAGATCTCCTCGCGCGCCGCCGTGTCGGGGCGCGGAAATTCGATGACGAAGCGCAGGCGGCGCAGAAAGGCGGGATCGAGATTCTGCCGCGCGTTGGTCGTGAACAATGCGACGCCGTCGTAGGTCTCGATGCGCGTGAGCAGGTACGCAACTTCGATCGCGGCATAGCGATCGTGCGCGTCCTTGATCTCGCCGCGCTTGCCGAGCAGCGCTTCCGCCTCGTCGATCAGCAGCACCGCGCCGCATTGCGCGGCGTCGCGGAACACCGCATCGATGTGTTTCTCGGTCTCGCCGATGTATTTGCTGACCACGCGCGACAGATCGATGCGGAGCACTTGACTGCCGAGCTCGCGCGCGATGGCGAGTGCCGACATGGTCTTGCCGGTACCGCTCGGCCCGTGAAACAGCGCCGTGACCCCGCGTCCATAGGCAAGCTGCTCCCCGAATTTCCAGTCATCGAGCACGTGCCGCGCGAATCGAACACCGTGCACGATCTGCCACAGCTGCTGCTTGCGCTCCTCGGGCAGTACCACTGCACCGAGATCGCAGTTCGGGTCGAGGCGCGCGGCCAGATCCGAGATGGTTTCCGCCGCCACGTCGCGACAGGCGGCGATGAACTGTTGAGTCAGCTGCGCGCGCGTGTCATTCGGTTGGCGGCGTGCACGTGTCAGACGCAGCGCGCGCTCCCAGCCGTCCGTCTGCAGTGGAATCTGCTGCTCGAGCGTGGCAATCAGTTCGTCCGAGAGCGCGAGATTCAGATGGTGCGCGGCGGCTTGCAGACTATGGCGGCGTGCAAGCTGCGGCACGCGGCTCTCGGGCGCTATTTCGATAGCATTGCTGCCGAGCAGTCCGACGAACCGCGAGATATTGGTGCAGATGATGCCGGCACGGCAGTTCGCGGCGGCTAGCTCGCCGAGCAGCAGGCGCAGCGATTCGTCGTTGTCCGTCGAGGCGTCGACACTGGCGGCGTCGAGCATCAGCGGCCGGTGAAGAACCCGGGCGAGACGGGCAAGACGCCCCGCAGTTTCGCGATTTTCGGCAACGTCGAGGCTGACGATGCGCGCCACTTGCACGCGTAGCGGCGGACAGGCGAGCAGATCCGCGGCGCGTTCTATCATCGCGTGCCAGGTTGCAGTCTGATCGCCGTTGAACAGCAGCCAGTGCGCGCCGGCCAAAGTGCGCGACGCGGGCTGCTGCAACAGTTGCAGCTGATGCGCGAGGCGCTGCGCCTCGGGGCCCTGTTCGATGAGACTGCTGCCCGGCCAGGGCGCAAGCCGCAACGCACGGAGCACGCGTGCATCCAGCTGCAGCGCGCCCTTGTCACCCAACAACCATTCGGCCACGCAGGGGTCGAGCCTCAATGGCTCGTCGGCGGCCGGCAATCCCTGACCTGCTCGGCTCTCGAATAGGCGCCAGCGCGCAAGATTGCCCGCGCGCGCGAGCTGCTGGCGCGTCGCGACTGGATCGCCAACCAGCGCGGCGTACAGCCCGAGCGTGCCTACGCGCCGCCCGGCCTCGCAGAGCAGCTCGGCCATGCAGCGTTGGTAGAGTGTGTCGAGTTCAGTTGCCAGCCCGAGCAGTACAAAGCGAAATTCGAGCGGGGTGAGGCCGAGGCGACGCGTCAGAGCGGCGAGCGGCTCGTCGTTGACGTCGGCGTCCCGCAGCGCTTCGTCGAGGGCCGCATCAGCCTGCTCAACGGCTGCGTCGTTGCGCGGCTCGACGCGTGTCACGTCCGGCGCACCGGCAGCCGGGCTCGTCGCTACGACCGGAACCCGATCTTCGTTCGAGAGATTGAGGCCAGCGCGCCGCAGTACCGCCTGGATCCAGACCAGTGCGGCGCTCAGCAGCGGACGCGCGCCGAGCGCGAGTGGCTGCAGTGGTTCGTGTTGCGAGTCATCGACCGGTTGCGAGCGCAATTGCAGATGCGACACGCGGTCCAGCGGGTGGACTCCTGCGCGTTCCACCAGCTCGCGCAGATAGTCGAGAAAAATCTTCATGTTCGGATCGCGCAGCCCGATGCGAACCAGGTCGCCGACCACTTCGACGCGTAGCACCACGAGACGTGGCCGTTCCTCCAGCCAGCGCGTCTCCGCGGCACTGACCTTCGGATGCGAGCCAACCAGAACCAATGCGCAGGGCTGCGAATGCGGGATCGTGGCCAGCGCGTCCGCGATCTGGTCGAACGGGATGACATCGCCGCCGACGACGCTCATACCCTCGCTGGCCCTGGCCTTGACGGCTATCTTGATGCCGTCGGCCTGAACATCGTGCGGGCTGGCCGCAATCAACACGCTGATCGTCGCCACTCGAACCTCGTGCGGTAGTTTCGAGTGGACAGTTAGTCACTTACAGTGTGCGTTGCCGATGCTCCCCGAGGGTCCAATTTCGTTGGACTGCTCGATGGTCCTCGCTATGGTCTGAGCGATCGATCTCTCATCGATCTGTCGAATGACAATCTTTGGTCGTAGGGCGTGGATTGGTCAACAATCGGTGCCCTTTCCTCAGTTCCCGCCGGGGAAGCGATCCACCTCCAATCCGACCAGCAGCCGCAGTCAGGCGCGATACTTCGCCATGAGGTTGCGGGACTTTTGCGGGACTCAGTGCTGCTTCGTTGTGCTCAGTCGTGACGATCTGCAACGGGCGTCACGCAGGCGTTGGTTGAATCGATCTCTACTTATCGCGCATCAAAACAATTATCTACGATGCAGTCGCAGTGCTGACGAAGTTCCTATGGCTCCGCCTCATTCGGATTTGTAATCAGGGGGTCGCGGGTTCGAGTCCCTCAGCCGGCACCACTCCACACGCTCTTCGATCAACGAGTTGCTGCCCATTTCTCTAACCCGCTCGACGCCGTAACCAGGTGCTTGCGGGAGATTTGCGGGAGCTTTCGGCGCAGACGCGCTCCGCGGCAGCGATGAGATTCGCAAGTTCGGCCGCCGAGTAATGCGTCGTGATGCGCCCACTCTTGTGGCCAAGCAGGTCCTGACGATCCTCGAACGACACGCCTGCAGCGCACAGTCGCCGCCCGAAGGTGTGCTTCAAGTCGTGGACCCGAACTGGCCGAAATCCCGGTCGAGTCGTCTGATTGCGCTGGCCGATGCACAGCAGCGCAGCTACGAGTTCCGCGGCGCTGATCCACGCCGCATCAGCGAGTTCGTCAGCGCCTTCGATCCGGACACATTCGATTTCGCTGGTGAGAA
>DASYRK010000116.1:0-13259 GCA_036004505.1 Steroidobacteraceae bacterium | reverse complement strand
TCTGCGTAGCCGTAGCCCTTCTGCGCGATGATCTCGCCGCCCTTGACGACGACGATGACGCCGCCCGCAATGTCGGCTGTCCCGATCGCATAGGGCACGTAACCGTCGAGCCACGCCTCGACGTCGGCGCGCGTGAGCTCTTTGGCAGTAGTGTCCAGGGCAACAGCGTTGCCGCTAAGGGTTGCGAACAGAAGCGCTGTCGTCGCCGCGATGAGCCGCATGGAACCTCCCCGACCGGATGCGTCGGGAAAATCTACGGCGAGCGACGGCCGCGACGCAAACTACGTGTCGAACGGTCGATGGCCACCGTCGAGCGGTCGGGCTTCAACGCGCCGGCCGGAACCGCGCGACCCACTGCGCGAACGCTTCCAGGAACTCCTGCAGGAAGCGGCGCGTGTCGGCGCTGGTGAGATTGCCGTTCTCGTCGAACAGCTTTTCTGCGCCGGGAATGTAGGCTTCCGGATACGGCATGGCCGCGAGGTTGACGGCGTACAGCACCTGGCGCAGATGATGATTCGCGGCCATCGCGCCGAGCGCGCCGGGCGTCAGGCTGATGACGCCAGCCGGCTTGCCCGACCACGCGCTGTCGCCCCACGGCCGCGAGCCGACGTCCATCGCGTTCTTCACAGCGCCCGGCATGCTGCGGTTGTACTCGGGCGTCACGAATAGGATAGCGTCCACCGACTTGACCGCGGTCCTGAAGGCGGTCCACGCCGGCGGCGGCGTCTTCGTCTCGAGGTCGAAGTTGTAGAGCGGCAAGTCGCCGATGCCGATGTCCACGAGCTGCAACGACGGCGGGGTCAGCTCGGGCAGGGCGCGCGCGAGCATGCGCGTGTGCGCGCCTTTGCGCAGGCTGCCGACGATCACACCAACTCTGCTCTGCATGACACGTACTCCGAAAGCACCTTGTTGTAGGCGGCCGGGTTGTCGAGGTTCGACAGGTGGCCGGCGCCGGGAATCACAGCCAACCGCGCCTGCGGCAGCGCGCGCGCCAGCTCTGCGCCCGCGCCGATGCGCGCATCCGAATCGTATTCGCCGTTGACGATCAGAACCGGGACATCGAGCCCACGCAGGTCACCGATGCGTGCAGCCTGCGGCGAATCGTCCGCGAGCAGATCGTGCCCTGGGTAGCGCGCGACCATCTCGCGCACCAGTGCGCGGGTGCGGGCGTCGTGGGCGTGCAATTGCATGAGCGGATGGTCCAGCCATTCCTTGCGGAACGCGTCGATGCCTCGATTGCGCACCAGCTCGCGATAGGCCGCAAGCGTGATCTCGCCCTGCCGCCGGTCGACCGCCAGCAGATCGCGCGGCGGTCCGTCGAGAACGAGACTCGTGATCCTCGCAGGATTCTCGATCGCCCAGCGCAGCGCGACGCGCGCGCCCTGCGACATGCCGACGACGGCAACTCGATCGACGCCGAGCTTCGCGAGCAACTCTTCGATATCGGCAAGATCGTCTTCGATGCCGGGCGTGCCTGACGACAACCCGAAGCCGCGTCGATCGAAGGCGATCAGTCGATAGCGACTCGTGAGCGCGGCGAACTGCGGCGTCCACATGTCGAGGTCGAGCGCCCAGCCGTGAATGAGCAGC
This sequence comes from Steroidobacteraceae bacterium, assembly GCA_036004505.1. Lineage (GTDB taxonomy): Bacteria > Pseudomonadota > Gammaproteobacteria > Steroidobacterales > Steroidobacteraceae > Steroidobacter. The sequence continues at coordinate 11,669 of DASYRK010000116.1, read as the reverse complement.
ACCGCGGGGCCTTCGCCGGCAGTGCGCACGCGCAGGCGCGCGCCACCCACGTCGATCAATTGGTCGATGAATTCATTCAACGCCTGCCCCACAACCGACGCGACGCAATCGCGGCGCCCTCGGCGAGCGACCGCAGCTTGAGATACGTGACGTCCGGATCGACCGGCCCGAAGCCGGCGAACGTGCCGAAGCCGCAGTCGCTGCCGGCGATCACGCGCTCGCGGCCGAGCAGATCGGCGTAGCGGCCAATGCGCTCCGCGACGAGCAGCGGATGCTCGATGTAGTTCGTGGTCGAGCTGATCACGCCCGGGATCACGATCATGTCCTCGGGGAGCGGTGCGTCGCGGAACACCGCCCACTCGTGCGCGTGCCGCGGGTTCGCGCCCTCGATGAGCAGTCCACCGATCTTCGCGCGCACGACGACCGGCAGCAGGCGCTCGAGCGGAACGTCGTGATGATGCGGGCCTTCGTAGTTGCCCCAGCACACGTGCATGCGGACGCGGTCGGCGGGCACGTTGCGCAGCGCGTGATTCAGCACTTCGACGTGCTTGGCCGCGCGCTCCAGGAATTCCTCGACGCTGCGGTCGCGATACATCGTGTGGCGGCCCATCGCCAGGTCCGGCGCGTCGATCTGCACCAGCAGGCCCGAGCCGACGATGAGCTCGTACTCCGTGCGCATCGCCTCCGCGACCGCTTCCAGGTACTCGTCCTGCGACTTGTAGAAATCGTTCGGCTGGAACAGCGCGATGACGCCGGGCGAAGCCGCGTTCAGGAATGCTTCGGCCGGCGTGCTCGCTGCCGTCGCAGCTTTCATGTTCTGCACGTCCGCCTTCGCCGGCTCGAGGCTGCGCACGCGGATCTCGCTCACGCAGCGCGGCCGCTGGTATTTCGCCGTCGCGCCGCTCTCCGCAAGCTTTTTCAGGATGCGCGGAAACTCGACCAGGTCCTGGCCCGGCTCGCGCGGCGTATCGCCGGCGAAACCTGTGATGCGATCCTTGATGTACGTGGCGTACGTGATCTTGCTCATCTCACCGTCGCTCACCACATCGACGCCCGCTTCGACTTGTCGGCGCACGACGTCGCGCACGGCTTCGCTGATCGTCGCGCTTGCCGCGGCGTCTGTCGCTGCACCGCGATCGCGCGCGAACAACACATCGGCGACTGCCTGCGACCGCGGTAGGCTGCCGACGTGCGTGACGAGAATGCGCTCGCTGCTCGCTTTCAACGCGGCTCCTCAGCGATACATGTTGTTCGAGGTGTGATCGCCCCCGAGCCAGCGTTTCAGCTCCGCATGCGCATCTGCGCGCCGCGTCGCGTTGATCTTCTCGACGTCCGGATGATCGACCGTGAACTCGACGATCATGCCGTCCGGATCGACCGCGTAGAGCGAGCGGCAGTAGCCGTGCTCCAGCACGAATGTCTTCGGCTCCGTGTAGCCAGCCGCGTGCAGGCGCTGCTCGATCGCTTTCTGCACGTCCGCATCGACCTTGAGCGCGATGTGATGGAACGGCGTCTCCGGCATCTTCGGGCCGAACAGGTCCTGGTCCGACTTGTTCGCGAACTGGAAGAACGCGAGCGCGCCGCCATCGCCGAGCCCGAAGAACAGGTGGCAGTACGTGCGCTCAGCGCCGAACAGCATGTCGGACTCGCACCACGTGGCCATCAGCGGCAGGCCGATGATGTCCTCGTAGAACTTGCGCGTCTGTTCGAGGTTCTTCGACACGTACGCGGTGTGATGCAGACGGGACGGCAGTTTGCGGGCGGTGGCCATGACTCTTACTCCAGCCCTACGGGCATTTCCACGGGGCGGCATTCTCCGCCCCTTTAGGTCATCAGAAACGATAGGCGAGATCGACGCCCCAGCGTCGCGGCAGCGCCTTGAAAACGAAGTTGTTCGTGTAGCCGGGGCTCGGGAAGAACTGCGGGCCCGGCGACCACTCGGCGTTGTAGTCCTCGTCGGTCAGGTTCTTCGCCCACGCGGTGACGGACCATGACTTGCTGTCGAGCCCGACGCGCAGGTTCAGCAGGCTGACCGTGTCGCGTTTGGTGAAGTTGTCGGGATAGAACCACGTCGGCCCGGTCACGTCGAGATCGGTGCGCACGAACAGGCTCGCGCCGCCGAATGCCGCCAGCTCCTGGCGATACGCGAGGCCGAGGTTGGCGCTGTACTCCGAGACCAGCGGCGCCTGGTTGCCGACGTCGCTGGCCGCGCGATCGGACTCCTTGATCTCGCTGTCGGTGTAGCCGAGGCCGAGGTAAGCCTCGAAGCTGTCCGTCACGCGTCCCTTCAGCTCGAGCTCGACGCCCTTGTAGTCGACGTCGCCGAGGTTGCCAAGGTTCTGCGTGCTGGTGTTCGGATCGAACACGAAGAAGTACGAGCCGTTCGCCTGCGTGTAGTACACGCTCAGGTTCGTGGCGAGCCGCCGGTCTATGAACTCGCCTTTGAAGCCCGCCTCGTACGTGTCCGCGGTCTCCTTGTCGAACAGATCGTCGATGCCTGCGATGTTGGCGGCGCCGACGCCGGTCTGATTGAAACCGCCGCTGCGGAAGCCGCGGCTGTAACCGACATACCACGTGCGATCGTCCGCCGGCTTGTAGCGCAGCGTGACCTTCGGCTGCAGCTCGTCCCAGCTGTGCTTGCGGACCTGGCCCGGGAACGCTGTCGGCGTCGGCAGGAAATTCGCCGGCGTCTGCGTCGTGTTCTCGCGATCGTCATTGTCGTAGCGCAACGCCACCGAGCCTTCGAGCTTGTCGGTGATGTCGTAGCTGAAGTCGCCGAACACCGCCCACGCGAAGTTGTCCTGCGAGTCCGCGAGATAAGTGAACTGCCGGCAGGCCGGCGGGAAGCAGCTCGTGGCCAGATCGAACTTGGTCAGCGGCGTGCGGCGCACTTCTGGTACCAGACCATCACCAATGTCGATGACGTTCCCCGTCGAGATGTAGCGGTCGGTGGAGATGGCGTACGCGCCGAAGATCCAGCGCGCGCGCCGGTCGGACGGCGACGTGAAGCGCAGCTCCTGGCTGACCGCGTCGACGTCGAGGAACTGATGCTGCGCCTGGTCGGCCTGGAAGAACTGGAACAGCACGGATTCCTCGATCGGCAGGAAGTTGAACTGATCGCCGGTGAGGATTTCTTCGAGCTTGTCGTACGCGGTCACCGACGTGATCGTGCCCCAGCTCCCGCTCCAATCGAGCTTGAGCGACGCGCCGTACAGGTCGCGATCGTTGACGCCGGGATTGTTGACCCGCACCGGCAAGTGCGTGTCATTCACGCTCTCGGTGATGTTGAAGTACAGCGCCTGCGTGGCAACGTCCGAGACGTACGCGCGCAGATCGGCGCGGAATCCGTCGCTCGGCTCCCACACCAGCAGTCCGCGCACCGACAGGTCTTCGTACGGATCGGCTTCCTCGTGCAGGAACGGATTGTCGATGTAGCCGTCGGTGTTGAAGTACGACGCAGTCAACCGGTACTTGAGGGTGTCGGTCATCGGTCCGCTGATCGTCGCGCCGAGGCGATAGCCGGGACCGGAGTCGTAGCCGGCCGAGATCTTGCCCTCGAACTCGTCCGTCGGCTGCTTGCTCGTGATCAGGATCGCGCCGCCGATGGCGTTGCGGCCGTAGAGCGCGCCTTGCGGTCCCTTCAGCACCTGGATGCTCTCGATGTCGACGAGCTCCTGGTTGAACTGCGAGGGATTCGCCATCGCCACGCCATCGATGACCACCGCCACCGAGGGCTCGCTATTGCGCGCCTGCGAGATGCCGCGCACGGTGATGAACGACGTGCCCTGGTTCTGCGTCTGAACCATCGTCATGTTGGGCGTGAGGTCGATGAAGTCCTGCGGACGCTCGATGCCCGCCGCCTCGATGTCCGCGGCGGTGAACACGTTGACGGCGACAGGCACGTTGAGCGATGCCTCGTCGCGCTTACGCGCCGTGACGATGACCTCCTCCAGGCTCGACGCCGCAGGTTGCGCTTGTGCATGCAGCTGCTGCGTCGTCAAGCACAGCGCGAGCATGCACGTAACGGTGAGCAGGTTCTTCGTATTCATAGATGTCTCCCCCATTCACGCCAGTTCTTCACGCACGATGCGCGCTCCCTCGACCATGGCGCGCAACTTTGCGTCCGCAACGTCCCGTGGCAGGTACTTCATGCCGCAATCCGGCGCGACGATGACGTTGCGCGGATCGACGTACGGCAGCGCACGACGAATGCGCGCCGCGACCTGCTGCGGCGTCTCGGCATTCATGTCCGAGAGGTCGAGCACGCCGAGCAGGATCTTCTTGTTGGGCAATTTGCCGAGCACGGCACAATCGAGATTGGACTGCGCGGTCTCGATCGACACCTGCGAGCAGCTGCACTCGGCCAGCTCCGGCAGGAACGAATAGCCCGAAGGCCGCTGATGGATGATGGCCGCGTAGCCGAAACAGATGTGCACGGCGACCGTACCGCTTACGCCCTCGAGCGCGCGATTGAGCGCCTTGAGACCATACGCGCGCGCATCGTCGGGCCGGGCCTGCATGTAGGGCTCGTCGAGCTGCACGATGTCCGCGCCGTGCGCGAACAGATCGCGAATCTCTTCGTTCACCGCCGCGGCGTAGTCGAGCGCTGCTTGCTCGCGGCTGCCGTCGTAGTAGTCGATCTGCGCCTGCTGCGCCATCGTGAACGGGCCGGGCACCGTGACTTTCACTTTGCGCTGCGTGTGTCGCTTGAGGAACAGCAGATCCTCGACCTGCACCGCGTGTTTGCGACGGATACGGCTGACGACGCGCGGCACAGGATTCGGATGTCCGCTACGGTCGAGCGCAGTGCCGGGATTGTCGATGTCGATGCCTTCGAGCGCGGTCGCAAAGCGATTCGAGTAGCTCTCGCGGCGGATCTCGCCGTCGGTGATGATGTCGAGCCCCGCTTGCTCCTGTGCTTTGATCGCAAGCACCGTGGCGTCGTCCTGCGCCTGCGCGAGCCATTGCTCGGGAACGCGCCAGAGCTCGAGTGCACGGACGCGCGGCGGAAACCGGCCCGCGAGCTTCGCGCGATCGATCAACCAGTCCGGTTGCGGATAGCTGCCGACGAGCGTGGTTGGAAATAGCATGATGCGCACTCTGTTATGACCAGCTCGTGCCCGCAGCAACCGCGCGGCGAATATCGGCGCCGTGCTCGTCGAGGAGCGGTGCGCTCGTCACGCCCGTGGCCCGCGCGCCGTCGAACTGCACGGCCGGACGAACGGCCTGCTTGCCGCCGTGCGCACGCTCGACCGGGACGACCAGCCCGAGGTGACGCACCTGCGGATCCTGCACGACCTCGTCGATACGATGGATCGGCGCGAACGGCACGTCGTTCGAGCCGAGCCGCTCCACCCAGTGCGTCAATGGATGACGCGAGAACTGCGCGTCGAGCGCAGCGCCGAGCGCTTCATAGTTGTCGATGCGACCTTGTCGCGTGCGGTACCGCTCGTCGCCCCTGATCTGCGGCGCGTCCAGCGCGCTGACCAGGCCTTCCCAGAACTTCTCCAGCGACGACAGATGAATCGCGATCAGGCCGCCGTCGGCGGTGCGCAGGATGTACGCCTGCGCGAGACGCGGACGATCGCTCGACGTCGGCGCTCGATCGAGCGCGAAGAACGCCGCGAAAGGCTCGACGGCGAAATGCGCCATCGCTTCGAGCATCGAAACCTCGACGAGCCGGCCGCTGCCGGTGCGGCTGCGCTCGAACAACGCGCCGAGAACACCGTACGCCGCGTAGATGCCGGTGATCGCATCCGCGAGCGCAGGGCCGAGAAAGCGCGGCCGCTGCGGATCGACGACGACGCTGAGAAAGCCGCTCAGCGCCTGCGCGACCGAGTCGTAGCTCGGCCGGTCCGCGTACGGACCGCTCGCGCCGAAACCGCTGATCGAGCAGTAGATCAGCTTCGTATTCAGATTCTGCAGCCGCTGCCGGCCCGCGCCGAGTCGCTCGGCGGTGCCGGGGCGGAAGTTCTGGATGTAGACGTCGGCGCTCGCGATCAGCTCATCGAAGACTTTGCGATCCGCCGGGACGTTGAGATCGAGCGCGATGCTGCGCTTGTTGCGGTTGTACGCCTGGAAGTGCGGCGAGAACTGCCCGCCCTGGTAGGAGCGATACGGATCGCCCGTGGGACTCTCCACCTTGACGACGTCGGCGCCGAGATCGGCCAGCATCATCCCGGCGCACGGTCCGGTGATGAAGGTGCCCTGCTCGACGACGCGAACGCCTGACAGCACGGATTTCATGGCGGCTATTGATCCCGCGGCACGAAGCCGTCCGGCGCGGGGCCGTCGTAACCGATCGCAGCCGCGCCGGCGTGCGAGAGCACGAAGCCGATCGGCCGGCTCTGCTCTTCGAGCAGATGCGCGATCAGGCTGGCAGTGCGCGCCAGGATCGGCACGCCTCGGAGCGCGTCGAGCGGGAAGCCCGCGTCCAGCAGTACAGCGGGAATCGCCACGGAAACATTCATCGCGAGCGCTTTGCCGGTCACACCGGGAAGCACTCGTTCGATTGCGTGTGCTGCCTCGCAGTAGCGGCCGCGACAACCGACCTCGACAGCAACATCGAACAGACGCACGACCCGAGGATCGCCCTTCTTGTGCAACGGATGGCCGTAGCCCGGGATCGAGCGCTGGGCCGCGCGATACTCGCCGGCGACTTCCTGCGCTGCCGCGTCGACCGCCGCTGAAGAAGCGCGCGTCACGACGTCATGCAGCAGCTGTCCGGCGTTCTGCGACGCGCCGAGAATCACCGAGCCGCAGCCGAGAATTCCCGCGGCGACTGCGCCCTGCAAGGCTTCGGGTGCGGCAGCGAGCGTCATGCGGCTTGCCTGCACGCTCGGCACGAGACCGTGTTCCGCGATCGCGACCAGCGTTGCATCGAGCACGCGTCGCTGCACGTCGTTCGGCATCTGTCCCGTGACGAGCAGCCAGATGTGATCCGTGAACGAGACGCGGCCGATGAGCTCGCCGCACAGATCGCGGCCGCGCACCAGGATCGTGTCCTCGTTGGCGGACGAGATCGCCGAGGTGCGGTGCGCTTGCGAGCCGATCTTCAATGCGTTCACCTTTTTCGCATAGCGAATTCCGCTTCGGAATGCGAATATGGGCGAGCATCGTCCGCGCTGGCTCGCCGGACGTCAACTTTCGGCCCGGCTTTTCGGATAGCGAAATAGAATGCCTGCATGAGACGCCGCACCACCGCGCCGCGCCGCGAAGCCATGAACGGGCTCGCCAAGGGACTGGACGTCATCCGCGCCTTCACGCGCGAGTCGCCCTCGCTGACGTTGAGCGAGATCGCGGCTCACGCGCGCCTGCCCGCCGCCACCGCGCGCCGTTGCCTGATCACGCTCGCCGAGCTCGGCTACGTCATGCAGTCGGGACGCAATTTCCTGCTGCGTCCGAAGGTGCTGGAGCTCGGCGCCGCGTATCTCGAGTCGATGAACATCGAGACGCTGACCCAGACCTATCTCGAAGACCTCGCACGGCAGACCGGCGACTCGGCCGCGCTCACCGTGCTCAATGGAACGGAAATCGTCTACGTGGCGCGCACGTCGGTGCGCACGCTGATGCGCCTCGAAGCGCACGTTGGCAGCCGCTTCCCCGCGTATCCGACTTCAATGGGTCGAGTGCTGCTCGCGGGACTCAGCGCCGAGCGCCTGCAGAATTATTTCGCGACCGAGAACTTCGTCGCGCTGACCAGCCACACGGTGACCGATCCGGCGAAGCTGATGAAGCTGATCGAGGAATGCCGGCGCGTCGGCTATGCAGCCGTGGAAGACGAGCTTGCGTATGGCGTCGTCGCGGTCGCAGTGCCGGTGTACGACCAGGCGCAACGCGTGGTCGCAGCGTTGAACACTTCGAGCCACTCGAAGAAGATCTCGAAAGCGAAGCTCGTCCGTGAGCGTCTCGGACTGCTGCAGGAGCTCAGCGCGCAGATCTCGCGCGAGCTGCTGCGTGTGCCCGGCCTGTCCCTGAGCGCGCAGAACTGATCGCAGCCCGGCGCCGGCGCCCCCCGGTGGTTGACTTCGCCTGCGGAAGTGCTAGTTTCTTAGCACAGTGCTAATAAAGCAGCAGGCAGCCATGCAAGCGCAGAGCCTCAGCCGCCGCGAGCGGCAGATCATGGAAATCGTGTATCGCCTCGGCGAAGCCACCGCGCAGCAGGTGCTCGAGGCAATGCACGATCCGCCGAGCTACTCGGCCCTGCGCGCGCTGATGCGGATCCTGGTCGAGAAGCAACATCTGCAACATCGCGCGGACGGTCCGCGCTACATCTACTGGCCGACGGTTTCGCGGAGCAAGGCGCGCGCCGCAGCGCTTGCCGGCGTCGTCGACAACTTCTTCGAAGGCTCGGCGGTCCGTGCAGCGGCCGCACTGCTTGGCTCGATGCACGGCAAGAAGCTGACGAAGGACGAGCTGGAGGAGTTGAACACGATCATCGTCAACGCACGGCGCCAGGGACGCTGACATGCCCGACCTCGTGACAATTGCAGGCATCGCGCTCAAGACGAGCCTGCTCATCGTCGCGGCCGGATTGCTATCGCTGGCGCTGCGCCGACAGTCGGCGGCGTTTCGCCATCTGCTGTGGACGTCCGCGCTCACGCTAGCCGTACTGATGCCGCTCGCTGTGTTTCTGCTTCCGTCGCACACGATCGCGACGTTGCCTTCTGTCCCCTCCCCCGCGCGCGGGGGAGGGTCAGGGTGGGGGCTGCTGGTCTGGATCTGGCTCGTCGGCTCTTCCATCTTTCTCGCGCGCGAGCTGCTCTGCGGCGTCGGTCTCGCGCGCTGGCGACGTCATGCGCACGCGCTCAAATCCGCGCGTTGGGCCGCGACGCTCGCGAAATTCGATTGCCGCGTGCGCGTGCTCGAATCACGACACATCGCAGGCCCTTGCACCTGGGGTGTGCTGACTCCGGTGCTGCTGCTCCCGACGGCCGGAGATGCGTGGTCCGAATCGGCGCGCCACAGCGCGCTCATGCACGAGCTCGCTCACGTTCAGCGTCGCGACACCGTCAGCGCACTGATCTCGCGACTCGCGTGCGTATTGCACTGGTACAACCCGCTCGTATGGTTTGCCGCGGCACGTGCTCGTAACCTGCAGGAGCGTGCATGCGACGATGCAGTTCTGCGCGCGGGCGCAGTTCCGTCCGACTACGCTCAGTTCCTGCTGGACGTGGCTGCACACGTGAGCGGCATCGAGCGACCGAACCGGAGTGCGATCGGCATGGCGCACTCCTCGCTGCGCGCACGCATCGTCGCGATTCTCGATCCTCAAGCGATACGCTCTCAGGCCGGACGCACGCCGGTTCTGGCATCCTGCGCGGCGCTCTTCACGATTGCCGTTCTTCTTGGAATGGCCAGCGTCGAGACGGCGCCGGAGCCGCCGAAGACTCCGGAGCCGCCACCGCTGCCGGAATTGCCAACACTTCCCACACCTCCGGTGCCACCGGTGCCTGTCGTGCCGGCGGTGCCTGCCGTGCCGGCGACGCCGGCAACACCAGCGGAGAGTCCCACATCATGAAGAACAAGGCTTCGCTCGCGACGCTGCTCGGCGTCGCTCTCCTCTTGCTGCTCGGCGATGCGCACTCTCAACAGCAGTCGTCCGAGCTCGTCGGTCTCTGGAAGGCGCGGCAATGGTTCGGGCCTTACGCGCGCGGCCCGCTCATGGTCGAAAAGACACAATCCGGATGGACTGCGGATTTCGCAGGCCGCGTTCTGCCTGTGCAGGGCAACGGCGCGGAGCTGATCTTCGCGCTGCCGAACGAACAAGGATCGTTCCGCGGTCGTCTCGATCGCAATCGCATCGTCGGCCACTGGATCACGCCGACGTCGCGCGTGAACGGAACGAGCTACGCCTCGCCGGTGAGGCTCGCATCCGACGGCGCCAATCGCTGGCGCGGCGTCGTTACGCCCCGCGACGACACTTTCACGCTGTTCCTGATGGTGCAGCAGCAACCGGACGGCAAGCTCAGTGCGTTCATGCGCAACCCGGAGCGCAACATCGGCGTGTTCTACGACGTCTCGCACCTGGTTCGCGACGGCAACGCCGTGCGGCTGATGGGTCATCGCCTCGGACAGAAGAACGAGCAGGTGCTGCTCGAAGGCAGCTACGACAAAGAGAACGACCTCCTGTCGATCGCCTTCCCGCAGCGCGGCGGCACGTACGACTTCCGCCGCGAAGGCGAGCAAAGCGAGTTCTATCCGCGCGGCAAGAATCCGCAACGTTATGCCTATCGCGCACCGTCCGCGCGCGAGGATGGCTGGCCCACCGCGACGCTGGAACAGGAGCGGATCGATCGCGCGGCGATCGAGAAGTTCGTGCAGATGCTGATCGACATGCCGATCGAGACGGTTCACACGCCCGAAGTGCATGGCGTGCTGATCGCGCGCCACGGCAAGCTGGTGCTGGAGGAATACTTCCACGGCGAGCACCGCGACCGCATGCACGAAACGCGCTCCGCGGCCAAGAGTCTCACTGCGACGATCATCGGCGCAGCAATGCAGGCGCGCGCTCCGCTGCAACTCTCGACGCCGGTTTACGCCGCAATGAACGGCGGCAAGATGCCCGCCGATCTCGACGCGCAGAAGCGCACGATGACGCTCGAGCATCTGCTGATGATGCGCTCCGGCTACTTCTGCGACGACACCAATCCTGACGCGCCGGGCAACGAAGACACGATGCTCGATCAGACCGAAGAGCCCGACTACTACCGTTACACTCTGAAACTGCCGCTCGATCGCGAGCCCGGCGCGCAAGGCGTCTACTGCAGCATCGATCCAAACCTCGCACTCGGCGTGCTCAATCGAACGACCGGAGAGTCACCGCTCGATGTGTACGATCGGCTCGTTGCCGAGCCGCTGCAGAACTCGATGTACGCCTGGCCGCTCAGCCCTGCGGGACAACCCTACGGCGGCGGTGGCGTGTGGCTCCTGCCGCGCGATTTCATGAAGCTCGGGCAAGTCATGCTGGAGGGCGGCAACTGGCACGGCCGCCGCATCCTCGACGCTGCCTTCGCGAAGAATGCCGGCTCGCCGCTGCACGATCTGCGCGGCATCCAGTACGGCTATCTCTGGTGGAGCATCGAGTACCCGTACAAGAACCGCAAAGTGCGCGCGTTCTTCGCCGGCGGCAACGGCGGCCAGGTCGTGATGGTCGTGCCCGATCTCGATCTGGTGATCGCCGCGTACGGCGGCAACTACGCCGACCGTGCGAGCCTGATTCTCCAGCAGGAATACGTGCCGAGCTACATCCTGCCGGCAGTGCGCGAAGCGGGTGACGATGCGAATGCGCCCGTGAAAGCACAGGACTTCAAGACGCCGTACGGAAGACCGCCGACTCAGTAGTTCGATCCGGCTCGAAGGGTGGGAACTGCGGCAGTGTAAGCTGCGTCAAGCTTGTTCACCCCCGTTGGAGCCCGCAGTCAATGAATCCAGCGACCCTCACGGTCGGCTCGATGATCGGCGTCATGTTCATGGGCAGCACCATCGTCACGCCGCTGTACTCGCTGTACGCACGCGAGTTCAGTTTCTCCGCCGTCGTGCTGACCTTGATCTACGCTGCCTACGTCATCGGCAACCTGACGTCGCTGTTCTTCTTCGGTGGCGTGTCGGATAGCGCCGGTCGTCGCCGCATCGTCTTGCGCGCGATGCTGCTCGCAGCGCTGAGCACG
>DASYRK010000115.1:0-118684 GCA_036004505.1 Steroidobacteraceae bacterium | reverse complement strand
CCAGCTCGGGCTGCTTCTTGGGCTGATCACGGGCGACGGACACTTCACGAATCGCGGCAAGGGTCAGCAGGCTGCGGTTGTGAATCTGTGGGGCCTGGATCGCACTTACGCAGACTCGGTTGTCGCCCACATCAACGCGCTGATTGCGGGAGTTGCTGCGGGGCCGCGTGACTATGAGGTCAGTGCGGTTGCCGTACCTGAGCGCAACCTCGTGATGATCCGTTCCGTTTTGCTGGCGCGTGTCCTGGAGCACTACGGGTTCACTGCACGGACGAAGATGCAGGTTCCCGAGGTCGTGTGGCGTGGCAGCGAGGAGTGCGTAAAGGGCTACCTGCGCGGGTTGTTCCAGTCGGACGGTACGATCAATACGTCTGGCCCTGACACCACGAGCTGTTCGCTGCGACTTGCATCGAGTCAGCCCACCCTGCTGCAAGACGTGCAGGTGCTGCTCGCGAATCTCGGTGTGTTTTCGCGAATTCACAAACGTCGCGAGGCGGGCAAGCGACTGTTGCCGGATGGTGCAGGCGGTGAGCGGTTGTATGAGTGTCAGGCCGACTACGAGTTGATCATCGATGGAGAGTCGCGAGAGCGCTTCATGTCGGAAGTCGGGTTCCTGACTGACGAGAAGGATCGAAAGTATCGCGAATGGGTTCAAGACAAGGCGCTCAGGAAGTCACAACGTTTTACGAGCCGCGTTGCGCGAATCGAGCACGCTGGTCGCGAGGCCGTGTTCGATACGACTCAGGCGGATCACAACACGGTGATCTTCAACGGCCTGGTTACAGGGCAATGCGGAGAGCAGCCACTCCCGCCGTACGGCTCGTGCCTGCTCGGCTCGATCAATCTCACGCGCTTCGTGGTCGAGCCGTTCACCGACCAGGCGCGCTTCGACTGGGAAGAGTTCCGCAAGGTCGTGAAGGTGTTCACGCGCATGCTCGACAACGTCGTCGAGATCAACGGCCTGCCGCTCGGCCAGCAGCGCGACGAGATCCTGCGCAAGCGCCGTCACGGCATGGGCTTCCTCGGTCTCGGCTCGGCCATCACCATGCAGTGCATGAAGTACGGCTCGCGCAAGTCGGTCGCGTTCACGCAGAACGTGTCGCGCGAGATGGCGATCGCCGGCTGGGAAGCGGCGCTCGAGCTTGGGCGAGAGAAGGGCCCGGCGCCGATCATGCTCGAGGAGTTCCCGGTCACCGCCGAGATGCTGCGCAAGCGGCCGGAAATGGCGCGCGACGGCTGGCGCGTCGGTCAGAACGTCCCGGGCCGCATCCTGCACGCGAAGTACAGCCGCTACATGCAACGCGTCGCCGAGGCGGCGCCGGAGCTGGTCGAGGAGCTCGCCGAAGTCGGCGGCCGCTTCACGCATCACAGCTCGATCGCGCCGACCGGCACGATCTCGCTGTCGCTGGCGAACAATGCGTCGAACGGCATCGAGCCGTCGTTCGCGCATCACTACTTCCGCAACGTGATCCGCGAGGGCAAGAAGTCGAAGGAGAAGATCGACGTGTTCTCGTTCGAGCTGCTGGCGTACCGCGAGATGGTGAATCCGCGCGCGATGCCGAACTCGACGAATGCGGCCGAGAAGCTGCCGGACTACTTCACGACCGCGGATGACATCACGCCGCGCGAGCACGTGGACATCCAGGCCGCCTCGCAGCTGTGGATCGACTCGTCGATCTCCAAGACCGCGAACGTGCCGACCGACTACGACTACGAGGACTTCAAGGACATCTACCTGTACGCCTACGAGCAGGGCCTGAAGGGCTGCACGACCTTCCGCTTCAACCCCGAAGCGTTCCAGGGCGTGCTGGTGAAGGAAGAGGACCTGAAGAACACGACCTACGTCTTCACGCTGGAAGACGGCACGGAAATGAAAGTGAAGGGCGATGAGGAGATCGAGTACGACGGCGAGATGCACACCGCCGCGAACCTCTTCGATGCGCTGAAAGAAGGCTATTACGGGAAGTTCTGAAGTCATGAGCACCACGAAAATCGACAAGCGCATCGTCAAGTACCGGGTCGAGAAGCCCGCCGACAAGGCGGCCGCGGCTGATGCGCAGAAGACCGCGCTGGCCGCAGTGCCCGCTGCCAAGGAATCGAACGTCGTCTGGATGCACGAGAAGGTCGAGCGGCCGGAGATGCTGCTGGGCTCGACCTACAAGATCAAGACGCCGGTCTCCGAGCACGCGATGTACGTGACCATCAACGACATCGTGCTGAACGAGGGTACGCCCAACGAGCAACGCCGGCCGTTCGAGATCTTCATCAACTCGAAGAACCTCGATCACTTCCAGTGGATCGTGGCGCTGACGCGCATCATCTCGGCCGTGTTTCGCAAAGGCGGCGACGTGACGTTCCTGGTCGACGAGATGAAGGCCGTGTTCGATCCACGCGGCGGCTACTGGCAGACGGGCGGCAAGTTCATGCCGTCGATCATTGCGGAGCTCGGCTATGTGGTCGAGAAGCACCTGCAGATGATCGGCCTGCTGAAGGCGCCGGAGCTCGACGAGGGGCGCAAGAAGCTCATCGAAGAGAAGAAGGCGGAGTTCGAGGCGCGCAACAAGCAGACCGACGCGTTCGCCAAGAGCCACTTCCCTGAAGGCGCGCAGCTGTGCGCGAAGTGCAGCACCGCGGCCGTCGTGCTCATGGACGGTTGCATGACGTGCCTGAACTGCGGCGACTCGAAGTGCGGGTGAGACAAGCCAGGGCGCAGTGCCTTCCGGGCGGTGCGATCCGCCCGGCAGGTCGCGTTCATTGCGGCATCTGCCGTCACAACCGTTTCTTTGCTTATGCCGTCGGGCCGGGCGTCGTCGATCCGGTGAAGGCCCGTCTGCACTGCCACAGCTCGCGATCGTTGCTGGTCTTCAGGATTCAGTAGCACGTGGGTGACCTGGGTCGACTAACCCGTTAGGCGTCCCCTGCATTTGTCCGTTCGCCCTGCCAAATGCGAACTGGAGCACTGTCGAAACCGGCCGGTTTTACATAGTCTTGACGGCACTCCGGGTGCGGTCGATGGTCTCTCTCATTCAATGAATAAGGCTCGTCTCAGCTTCCTCTTGCTCTTCGTCGTCTTTGCTTTCGCTCTGCCGCCGCTGACCGCGGTCGCGGACGAGAGCCCGTTCGTGCGTCCCGCGGAGCTCGAGCCGGACATCGCGTTCTGGCGACGCGTCTACACCGAGGTCACGACCGAGGGCGGACTGCTGCACGACCAGGACGACCTGAGCATCGTCTACGAAGTGATGAAGCTGCCCCCGGACCTTTCGCAGAGGCAGCGCCAGAAGCGCATCGAAGAGGCGAAGAAGAAGTACTCGCGCATCCTCGATCGGCTCGCCGCCGGCGCCACCGACCTGAACGAAGAGGAGCAGCGCGTTCTCGATCTGTGGCCGCAGAACACGCGCCGCTCGCGCTTCGAGGAGGCCGCCGAAGGGATTCGCTTCCAGCTCGGGCAGGCCGACCGGTTCCGCGAAGGCATCGTGCGCTCCGGCGCCTGGCGCGAGCACATCGCGGCGACTTTCAAGAGGATGGGCCTGCCGACCGAGCTCGCAGCCCTGCCGCACGTCGAGTCGTCGTTCAACACGTATGCGTATTCGAAAGTCGGCGCCGCCGGCATGTGGCAGTTCATGCGCGGCACCGGCCGGCGCTTCCTGCGCATCGACGCGGCGGTCGACGAGCGTCTCGATCCGTATCGCTCGACCGAAGCTGCCGCCAGCTTCCTGGAGCAGAACTACATCGTGCTGGGCAGCTGGCCGCTGGCGCTGACGGCGTACAACCACGGCCCCGGCGGCATGAAGCGCGCGCAGGAGCAGCTCGGCACGAGCGACATCGTCACCGTCGTCCGCAAGTACAACAGCCGCTCGTTCGGCTTCGCGTCGCGCAACTTCTACGTCGCGTTCCTGGCCGCGCTGGAGATCGACGCCAACCCCGAGAAGTTCTTCGGCTCGATCCGCCGCAATGCGAACGACACCAGCGTCGTGCTCGAAGTGCCGGCGTTCCTGCCGGCGAGCCGCCTCGCCAACGTGCTCGAACTGGATCGCGATGAGTTGCAGCGCCTGAATCCCTCGCTCCTGCCGTCCGTGTGGCGCGGCGCGCGACACGTGCCGCGCGGATTCGAGCTGCGCGTGCCGAACAGCATCGACCTCAACGCTGTGCTCAGCCAGCTTTCGTCCGGTGAGCGCTACGAGGCGCAGGTGGCAGAGTCGCAGCATCGCGTGCGCGGCGGCGAGAGCCTTTCGGCGATCGCCTCGCGCTACAACGTCAGCGTCAACGCGATTGCGGAACTCAACAACCTCGATCGTCCTTACCGTATTCGGGCCGGGCAGGTGCTGGCGTTGCCGGGCGCTCGCGGCGGCCAGGCGCCGGTCGCGGTCGTTGCATCGAACGACAGGCCCGCGCCTGCTGCCGCGCCGGCGAAGCCGCCGACTCCGCCGACCGGCGTCGTGGGCAGCGCCGAGGAGCGTTACGTCGTGAAGCGCGGCGACACGCTGGGCAAGATCGCTTCGCACCACGGCATGAGCGAAGAGTCCCTGATGGAGCTCAACGACATCCGCAACCGCAACTTCCTGTACGAGGGCCAGGTGCTCGCGCTCGCCAAGGCGGCGCGCGCCGCGCCGCCGGTCGAGGCGGAAGTGCCGGTGGAAGTCGTCGCGTCCGCGCCGGTGCCCGAGCCCGCCGCGGAAACGGAAGCGGCCGAGCCGGTTTCCGAACGCGAAGCGGAGGAGATCGGTCCCGCGCTGGTCCCGGGCACGCAGGCCGCGGACTCGGCAGATCCCGCCGATTACTCGGTCGGAGACGCCGACACCGTGATCGTGCAGGCAGCAGAAACGCTCGGCCACTACGCCGAGTGGCTCGACGTGCGCGCGAGCGACCTGCGCCGCCTGAACAAGATGTCGTTCGCGACGCCGGTCATCGTCGGCCGCAAGGTGAAGCTGTCGTTCGCCAAGGTCACGCACGACCAGTTCGAAGCGCGGCGCCAGGAATACCACCGCCAGCTGCAGGAAGCGTTCTTCACGCAGTTCCGCATCAAGGACACGACCACGCACGTGGTGAAGCCGGGCGAGTCGATCTGGGTGCTCGCGCAGCAGCGCTACAACATCCCGATCTGGCTGCTACGCCAGTACAACCCCGATCTCGATCTGGGCGACATTCGTCCGGGCACGAAGCTCGTGATTCCGATCGTCGAGCCGACGGCGCCCGCGGATCCTGCGCCGGCATGAAGTTGCGGCTCGTCGCGCTGGCAGTCGTCGTTACGTGCAGTGGCTGCGCGACGGCGCAGCTGTACGACGGCCCACGCCGCAGCAATGACGAAGTCGCGCACATCGCTGGCGATCTGCGCATCAACGCGGGCTCGCCGCTGACGGTCGTCCTGCGCCAGGTCGACGAAGTCGAGCTCAACCTCGGGCAGAACGCGGTCGACATTCTGCCGGGCAAGCACCGACTGCTCGTCGACTGTCGGATCGCCGAGACGCAAAACGTCAGCCGCCACGCCGTCGATGTCGAAGTCTCCGCGGGGCGACATTACAAACTCGTCGCCGAGGCGGGTCCGGGACTGCGAGAGTGCACTCAGGTCACACTTCAGACGGTGGATTTCTGACCCCCTGCGGGGCGCGCAACTGCAGCAAGCTATAATCGTCGCCATGTCGTCAACCACCGGCGTCCACGCCCTCCTGCTTGCGCTCGCGCTGATCGCAGGCTCGACCGCTGCCAGCGCCGAGAGCCCTTTGCCGAGCTCGGCACTGCTCACGCCGAGCGTCGAGCCCGCCCTGCCGGTGGCGGATCGTGTGGTCGTCAGCAAGTCGGAACGCAAGCTCCAGCTGCTGCGTAACGGTGAGGTGCTGCGGACTTACAAGATTGTGCTCGGCCTGCGTCCCGAAGGGCACAAGGAATACGAAGGCGACTTCCGCACGCCCGAGGGTCTGTACCACCTCAGCCGGCGCAATGCGAACAGCGAATACTTCCTGTCGATCCAGATCGACTACCCGAACGACCGCGACGTCGCACGTGCGCGCAGACAAGGCGTGCGCCCTGGTGGCGCGATCATGATCCACGGCCAGCCGAACGTGCCGCGCAAACCGCGTGACTACTACAGCAACGTCGACTGGACCGAGGGCTGCATCGCGGTGTCGAACTCCGACATGGTCGAGATCTGGCTCATGACGCCGCTGGACACGCCGATCGAGATCAGACCGTGACGGTTCCCCAGAACGACGCCCGGGCCTCCGCGTCGGTCACGCAGCTCGAAGCCGAAGGACTGGTCGATGCGCGGGTCTCTCCCCTGGGGAGCCTCGAGAATCTCTCGCAGCGCGAAGTGCAACAGCTGCTCAGCTCGGGCCACGGCGGCGTCTACGAGATGTTCCGGCGCTGCGCGCTGGCCGTGCTCGCCTCGGGCCTCGAATCCGACGACGTGCGCGCGATCTTCGACCGCTACAAGGATTTCGAGATCCGCCTCGGCCGCCAGGCCTGGGGCGTGAAGCTCGAGATCAAGAACGCGCCCGCCAGCGCCTTCGTCGACGGCTCGATGATCCGCGGCATCAAGGAGCACCTGTTCGCGGTGCTGCGCGACATCGTCTACATCCACGACGCGATTCTCGGCACCCACCGCTTCGACATGAACGATCCGGCGAGCGTGACCAACGCCGTCTATCACATCCTGCGCAACGCGCGGATCCTCGACTATCGCGGCAAGCCCGACCTGGTCGTGTGCTGGGGCGGCCACTCGATCGGCTCGACCGAGTACGACTACACCAAGCGCGTCGGCTACGAGATCGGCCTGCGCGCGCTCAGCGTCTGCACCGGCTGCGGACCGGGCGCGATGAAAGGCCCGATGAAGGGCGCGACGATCGGTCACGCCAAGCAGCGCATCCGCGACGGCCGCTACATCGGCATGACCGAGCCCGGCATCATCGCCGCCGAGCCGCCGAACCCGATCGTGAACCAGCTGGTGATCATGCCGGACATCGAGAAGCGCCTGGAGGCGTTCGTGCGCTGCGCGCACGCGATCGTCGTCTTCCCGGGCGGCGCCGGCACGGCGGAGGAGATCCTGTACCTGCTCGGCCTCCTGACCGATCCCGCGAATGCGGATCAGCCGCTGCCGATCGTGTTCACGGGGCCGCCTGCGGCCGCCGAGTACTTCGGCCACATCGATCAGTTCATCGGCGCGACGCTCGGTCCGACCGCGCAGAAGCGCTACAAGATCGTGATCGGCGATCCGCCGCAGGCCGCGCGCGAAGTGCTGCGCGGCGTCGAAGCGGTGCGCGAGTACCGCCGCACCAAGAGCGACGCATACAACTACAACTGGCTGCTGCGCATCCCGCCGGACTTCCAGCGGCCGTTCGAGCCGACTCACGAGGCGATGGCGCAGCTCGAGCTGCGGCGCGACCTCCCGCCCAACATTCTCGCGGCGAATCTGCGCCGCGCGTTCTCCGGCATCGTCGCGGGCAACGTCAAGGAAAAGGGCATCCAGGCGATCGAGGAGCGCGGCCCGTTCGAGCTCCATGGCGAGAAGGAGCTGATGCGGTTGCTGGACGAGCTGCTGTCCGCGTTCGTGGCGCAGAAGCGCATGAAGCTCGCCGGCAAGTACCGGCCGTGCTATCGGCTGGTTGCATGAGCAAGGTTGCCCTCAAGTACCACTTCACGTTTCCCGATTCGCGCGAGCGCACCTTCGAGCTTCAGCTCGACAAGGACACCGCCGAGCTGACGCCGCCGGCCGATCCCAATCCGCCCGCCTGGACCGAGCTCGGCTTCCATCAGTGCACGGGCTGCCCGCTCAACAAGGCCGAGGTTTCGCACTGCCCGGCGGCGCGGCATCTCGCGACGGTGATCGATGGGTTCACGGACCTGGTCTCGTATGACAAGGTGCGCGTCGCGGTGGAGACCGATGAGCGTTCGGTGATCGCGACGCTGTCCGCGCAGCAGGCGCTGGCGTCGCTGATGGGATTGATCATGGCGTCGAGCGGCTGCCCGCGCACAGCCGTGTTCCGGCCGATGGCGCGCTTCCACCTGCCGTTCTCGAACGAATCGGAGACGGCGTATCGCGTCGCTGCGATGTACCTGGTCGCGCAGCACTTCATCGCTCGCCAAGGCGGCAAGGCGGACTTCAATCTCGACGATCTCGGCGGCGTCTATCGCGGCGTGCATGCGGTCAATCGCGGCATGGCGCAACGCCTGCGCGCAGCGACGCGCCAGGACGCCATCGTGAACGCGATCGTGCTGCTCGACGTCTACAGCAGCCTCGTGCCCGCAGCGATCCACGACATCCTCGCGGAGATCAAACCGGCGTTCGCCGCGTTGCTGAGCGAGCCGCCGCCCAGCATCTGAGTAGATGCCGCGTGAGCGAGAGTGTGTGTTGCGCACGCTTCCGTCTTGCGCGCGCGACGTTGCGAACACTCCAATAATGGATAACGGCCGGTTAAATTCGCCTGCGAAATTCCACACTTGCAGCGTTCGAGCGAGATGCCTGTCGCACTCCCGCGACGATGCAGGATCGCTGTGAAGCAGTTCCTCACTTAATCCGGCGTTGGGTCGATACGGTGCGTGCAACAGGAGAGCACGACCATGTCAGAGCACAAAGGCGATGAGCTCAGCGCGACCGGATCGCATCGCGTCTGGACCGGCGAAACGGCCGGCCCGGTGGTGCGTGCGGGAGCGCCGCGCGATCCGCAGCGCAACTGGCTCGATCGCGCACACGTACCGACCTTGCCCGCAAATCAGCCCGCCAACTCGCGGCACTCCGCGATCACGCGCTCGCTGAACAGCTGGTCGAACTACAAGAGCTGGACGGACAAGGTCCGCAGCAACTGGGACAAGGACAAGAGCGGCAAGTAAGCCGCTTCAGCCGACCTCGGGCGTGGTCGGCGGCGCGGGCGCGGGCGCGGGCGCGGGTTCGGGCTCGGCCGGCGTCGATGTCGAAACGCCAGCGGCGATCGCGGCAGCCGCAGGCGAAGTCACCGCAGGGGCGGCAGGCGCCATCATCGGCAACGAATTCACGCTCGCCGCCGAAGTGATCGCCGGCGTTCCCGCGGGAATGTGCAGCGGACGGCGCTGCGCCAGCCAGCCGATCAGCGGCAGCCACTGCTCCATGTCTTCCCGCACCTGGTTCGGCTTCATCTCGAACAAGCCCTGGCCCAATTCGGCAGCGCGGATGTAATTCTGGGAGTCGCGCAGCGTCGCCACCACCGGGATGTTGAGCGTTTCCAGGAATTTCATGAGCGCCTTGTAGACCAGCGTGTTCTTCTTCACGCGGTTCGCGATCACCGCGATGCGCTGGTCCTCGCGCCGGATCTTCGCGATCAGCAGCAGGTCGGAAATACATTTCGCGGCGGCGTGGATGTCGATATCCGAAGGGAGTACAGGCACCAGCACCGCGGTCGCGTTACGGGTGATGTCCGGCAGGTTCTGCGATTCCATGGCCGCCGCCGTGTCGACCACCAGGCGCTCGGTGTCCGCCGGCAGCCGCGTCGCGAAGCTGCGCGTGACGCGCGAGTTGCGCTCATAGGCGGCGATGCCGTGAATCGCGGGCTGTCCCCTGGCGCGCTTGCCGAGCCAGCGCGTGCTGGAACCTTGCGCGTCCAGATCCATTAACGTGGGCTTGAGCCCGCAGACGGCGAAATAGCTGGCGAGATTGATCGCGATCGTGGTTTTGCCGGAACCACCTTTCGGATTGAGAAGGACGATCTTCTGCATGCTCGCCGCTGGATCCGCTTTGACAGGGGAAGCCTACGCAGCAGTACGAGCCACTGCAACCGAAGGGTCATCGTGACGAATGAACATTGTCCCCCGGCAGTGTGTTCTCGCACAGTTCTGTGGCAATCAGCCGAATGCTCGACGGCCCTTAGGGCGAAGGTGCAGGCACCGTTTCAGGGCGCTGCTGCCCTTCTCGGCAGTGTGACGATGTTCACGTTTCGCGGTGCCGGACGCTGTGAGTCGTCTCACATCCCGCCGGGAATGTTGTGCGTACAGTCGTCGCGGAATTAGCGGGGAACGAGTGCATGGAATTTCTGTTGCAGTGGGCCGACGAGCTTGACGACGCGATGGCGGTGCTGCGGCATTACGCCCCGCGCATCCTCGGGCTGATCGCCGCGCTCGTACTGTTCGCCGCGACCGGCTTCGCGCTCATCTTCGCACCGCACGTCACGCTCGTCGTGTTCGCGGTGGTCCTTTCCGCCACGCTCTTCGAAACGCTGCGCCGCCGCCGCGCACGCACCGCCGCCGAGCAACAGTAGATCTTGTAGGCGTTGCTGTCGGGCTAAAGCCCCGACCTGCAGCTTGAATCCATCGTCCGGGTCCCAATAAGCCCCCGCGTCCCCTATCATTGCGCCCCTTTGGCGGCGCGGACCCGGAGTATTCGACGATGAGCGACGCGGCTCAGGCGCACACCCAGCCCCAGACCCTGGGCTTCCAGGCGGAGGTCAAGCAGCTGCTCAAGCTGATGATCCATTCGCTGTACAGCCACAAGGAAATCTTCCTGCGCGAGCTGATTTCCAACGCTTCCGACGCGCTCGACAAGCTGCGTTTCGAGGCGCTCGCGCAGCCCGGGCTGCTGCAGGGAGGCGGCGAGCTCGCCATCACCATCGAAGCGGATCGGCAGGCGCGCACCATCACGATCGCCGACAACGGCATCGGCATGAGCCGCGACGAGGCGATCGAGCACCTCGGCACGATTGCCAAGTCCGGCACCGCCGAGTTCCTCGCGCGCATGACCGGCGACCAGAAGCAGGACGCGCAGCTCATCGGTCAGTTCGGCGTCGGCTTCTACTCGTCGTTCATCGTTGCAGACCGCGTCGACGTCTACTCGCGCCGCGCCGGTCTCGATGCGGCGGCGGGCGTGCATTGGCAGTCGAGCGGCGACGGCGAATTCAGCGTCGAGACGCTGGACCTCGCCGAGCGCGGCACGCGCATCGTGCTGCACCTCAAGGAAGGCGAGCAGGACTTCGCCGATGCCTATCGCATCCGCTCGCTGGTGCGGAAGTACTCCGACCACATCGCGTTCCCCGTGCGCATGCCCGCCCAGAAGGACGACAAGGAGACGGGCAAGCCCGAGCAGGACGCGACCGCCGCGCCCGAGTATGAGACGGTCAACCACGCGCAGGCGCTGTGGACCCGGCCGCGCACCGAGGTGAAGGACGAGGAATACAAGGAGTTCTACCGTCACATCACGCACGACTTCACCGATCCGCTGGCGTGGTCGCACGGCAAGGTCGAAGGCAAGAAGGAATACAGCAGTCTCCTGTACGTGCCGGCGCGCGCGCCGTTCGATCTGTGGCATCGCGAGGCAGCGCGCGGTCTCAAGCTGTACGTGCGGCGCGTCTTCATCATGGACGACGCCGAGCAGTTCCTGCCGCTGTACCTGCGCTTCGTGAAAGGCGTGGTCGATTCGGCCGACCTGCCGCTGAACATCTCGCGCGAGATGCTGCAACAGGATGCGGCGATCGACAGCATGCGCACCGGTCTGGCGCGGCGCGTGCTCGACCTGCTCGCGAAGGTCGCGAAGGACGAGCCGGAGAAGTACGCGACGTTCTGGAAGGAGTTCGGCACGGTGCTCAAGGAAGGGCCCGCCGAGGATCACGCCAATCGCGAGCGCATCGCGAAGCTGCTGCGCTTCTCCAGCACGCACGCGGACAGGGCGGAGCAGGACGTCACGCTCGAGGACTACGTCGCGCGCATGAAGCCGGGGCAGAAGGAGATCTACTTCGTGATCGCCGACAACTTCGCGGCTGCGAAATCCAGCCCGCACCTCGAAGTCCTGCGCGGCAAGGGCGTCGAAGTGCTGTTGCTCTCGGACCGCGTCGACGAGTGGCTAGTCGATCACCTGCGCGAGTTCGACGGCAAGCCGCTGCGCAACGTCGCGCGCGGCGAGCTGGACATCGGGTCGGTGCAGTCCGACGAAGAGAAGCAGCAGCGCGAGACGCTCGCGAAAGAGCACGGTGCGCTCCTCGAGCGCATCAAGAAGGCGCTCGAGGAGCGCGTCAGCGACGTGCGCGTCACGAACCGGCTCGCCGATTCGCCGGCGTGCCTGGTGCTCGGCGAGCACGACCTGGGCGCGCAGATGCGCCGCATCCTCGAGGCTGCGGGTCAGAAGGTGCCGGTCGCCAAGCCCGTTCTGGAAATCAACGTCACGCATCCGCTGCTGCAGCGGATCGAGTCGACCGAAGAAGCCGCGGCGTTCGATGACCTGACGCTGCTGCTGTTCGACCAGGCGACGCTCGCGGACGGCGGCCAGCTCGCCGAGCCGGCGGCGTTCGTGCAACGGCTCAACCGGCTGCTGCTCACGATGCATTGAGGTAATCTTCGCGACCTATGAAAGCGCTCCCTGTTGTTGCGATTTGCGTGGCCGCCCTGCTCGTGGCCGGGTGCGGTAAGAAGGAAGAGAGCCCCAAGGCCGCGCCTGCGGCCGCAGCCGTCGCGCCGCCCACCGAGTTGCAGAAGACGGACGTGGTGAAGGGCACGGGCGAGGGGATCTCGCTGGGGCAGGTCGCCGTCGTGCACTACACGGGCTGGTTGTTCGACCCCGCTGCGCCGGAGCAGAAGGGCACGAAGTTCGACAGCTCGCGCGATCGCGGCGAGCCGTTCAAGTTCGCGATCGGCGCGGGCCAGGTGATTCGCGGCTGGGACGAGGGCGTGCAGGGCATGCAGCCCGGCGGTCAGCGGCGGCTCGTCGTTCCGCCGGACTTCGGCTACGGCGATCGCGGCGCCGGCGGTGTCATTCCGCCGGGCGCTACGCTGGTGTTCGACGTGGAGTTGCTCGCGATCGAAGCGCCCAGCAAGTAGCGACTCAGGTCGCCGCCTCGTTGAGCGAGTAGGTGCCGACCAGCATCGCTTCTGCGAGCACGTAGCGATGGATTGCCTCCAGCACTTCAGGCGCAGTGAAGTCGCCTTCGACCGGTACGTGCTCGCAGCTCAGCGCGAAGACGGTGAACCGGTAGTGATGCACGCGCATGTCGTTCCACGGCGGACACGGCCCGTCATAGCCGCGATACGTTCCCGCCATGTCGGCATCGCCAGCGAACCAGCCCGTGTAATCGTTCACGCCCTGGCGTGAGCCGCGCGGTCCGTGCAGCTCTTTCTTGCCGCCCGCGACGACGCCGTTGGAGCACTCACCCGCGGCGATCTCGCTCACCGTTGCCGGGATGTCGACCATCACCCAGTGATAGAACTTGCCGCGCGGCAGGCTCGCCGGCACCAGGCGGCCTTCCTTGTTGACGTCGTCCGGCCGGGTCGGCACGTCGCTGTCCACGCAGATCACTGCGAACGAGCGCGTGTCGGCGGGCGCGCCGCTCCATTTCAGCTGCGGATTGTGATTCGCGGCGAGGCGCACGTGCAGGACGGGATCCGGCGCGCCGAAGGCGAATTGCTCCGGGATCGGCCGGTCCGACAGGAAGCTGGCGGAGGTGAGCTTCATGACATTCGTCTCCCGCGTCGGTGCGCTCAGTGCATCAACACCGGGCGCGGCGCGATGTTCCCTCGTATAGTATCGCCGCGAACATGTCCGCCAATCTCATCCGTCCCACCACCGAGCGCACGACGATCGCCGGCCCTGCGGGCAGCCTCGAAGCGCTGCTGGAGATTCCGGCAGGTGCAGACGGCTCGCGCGTGGCTGTCATCTGCCATCCGCATCCCGTCTACGGCGGCACCATGACCAACAAGGTCGTGCACATGCTGGCGAAGGTGTTCAACGAGCGCGGCGTGCCCGCGCTGCGCTTCAATTTCCGCGGCGTGGGCGCGAGCGAGGGTCGCTACGACGAAGGCGAGGGCGAGACGCTGGATGCGCTCGCGGCGATCGATTGGGCCTTGCAGCGCTGGCCCGGCGCCGCGCTATGGGCTGCGGGTTTTTCCTTCGGCGGAGCAATTGCAGTGCGTGCGGCCCTTGCGCGCGATGCGCAGCGCCTGGTCACGGTCGCGCCGGCAGTTCACCGGTTCGCTGTCAGCGGCGCGGAGCTGCCGCGCTGTCCGTGGCTGCTGATCCAGGGGGACAACGATGAATTGGTCGACGCCGGCGCGATTCAACGCTGGGTCGCGACGCTCGCTTCTCCGCCGCAGCTCGCGCTGCTGCCGGGCGTCGATCATTTCTTTCACGGCCGGCTCAACGAGCTGCGCGCCGTCGTGCTGCAGTGGCTGGACGCCACCGGGGCGGGCTCATGATCGAGACGTTGAAGCGGATGTTCGCAGGCCAACCGGCGGCGCAAGGGCTGCTCGAGCAGCGCGAGCCGATCGAGCTGGCCACTGCCGCGCTCCTGATCGAGCTGGCGCGCTCGGACTTCTCCGAAGCGCCGGCCGAGCTCGACGCGATCCGCCAGCTGCTGCGCAAGCGCTTCGACCTGGCTGCCGACGCGGTCGAAAAGCTGCTCGCCGAGGCCGGGCGCCGCGCCGACGCCGCGGTCTCACTGCACGAATTCACGCACCGGCTCAACACCGAGCTGCCGCAAAGCGAGAAGCTGGGCATCGTGGAAATGCTGTGGCGTGTCAGTCACGCCGACGGTCACATCGATAAGCACGAAGAGCAGCTGATCCAGCGGATCGCCGGGCTGCTGCATATCTCGGATCGGGATCGGGTGCGGTTGAAGCTGAAAGTCGTGATGGCCGGACGGCTCGACGACTGAGAGTCGGCGCGCGTACGGGCAGCGAAGCCGCCGGACGCGCGCCCAGGTGACTAGTTCACCATTTCCTTGAGGTTCTTCAGCGCCGCGATGCGCACTTTCTTGCTGGCCGGCTTGGCCTTGAACATCATCTTCTCGCCGGTGAAGGGATTCACGCCTTCACGCGCCTTGGTGGCGGGCTTCTTGACGACCTTCATCTTCAGCAGTCCCGGCAACGTGAACAGTCCCGAGCCCTTCAGGCTCTTCTTGACCACGCCACCGAGGGATTCGAACACGTCGGAAACCTGCTTCTTGGCAAGGCCTGTGTCTTTGGAAATCTGAGCGAGGATTTCCGACTTGGTCGGCGCTGCGTTCTTTTTTGCCATTTGTAATCTCCTGGTACGTTGTAACGAGTCGCGCCGTCTGCCGTCAGTGAACGAGGGCCGGTCGCGTGAAACCTGCAAGGCGCGCGGGAAAATAGCACAAGATTCGCCGGGGATTAACTAGCGCACCGACTTTTTTTGCCGGTTTTTTCAGCCTCGGACGCGCTTCGAGGCGCGCGTGTCAGGTCGAGACGAACTCGCGCGTGAACTTGACCGACAGCGGCGTTTGCGTTCCTTCCGGCGTCACGGTGATGTCGAACACCAGGATCTCGGTGCCGCTGATCGAAACTTCGCCGATGTAGTAGATCGCTTCGCTCTCGGAAATACGACGCAACTCAATGTTCTTCAGCTGCTGGTTCAAGTTGCGTGCGTCGACTTTCACCTCGGCCGGGACCGGCTTGCGCGCCGTGCCTGCTTCCTTGTGGAGCACGGTGACATTGAGCATCACGCGGTTGGCGCTGCGCTGGATGCCATAGTTGCGCGCGATCTCCGGGGTCAGCGCGTCGGTGCGCACTGCGTTGTAATGCACTTCGTAGTTGCCGAAGTCGCGGAACGACTCCTCGCTCGGCTGCGCGGTCGGCACCTGATGCTGCGGAGTGTAGTCGCATCCGCTCGCCAGGGCTGCGCAACCGATGAGGGCTGCAAGAGTCCGTGTTGCTGATGGCACCGACGTTTTCTCCCTTCGAGAGAGCGACCGGGACAGACTATGCGCCACGCGCGGCCGGTTCAATAGCCGGGCAGCAGGAGATATTCCCGGACCGCGATGTTGAGCGCATACAGCGCGATGATGACGAACGCCGCCGAGAAGTCGATGCCGCCGAGCGGCGGGATCACGCGCTTCACGGGCGCCAGCAGCGGCTCGCACAGGCTGGAAACCAGCATCGAGGCCGGGCTGTAGGTCCCTGGAGCCACCCAGCTGAGCAGCACGTAGAGGAGCAGCGCGAAGATATAGAACATCAGAATCGTGCTGAGCAGGCTCGCCAGCGCCACCAGGAAGAACTGCGGGGGCGTGAGGACCCACGGATACTGCCGCAGCGACCAGAGGATACCGGTCGACAGCAGCTGCACGAGCACGAGCGCCACGATCGATGCGGTGTCCACTTTGCCGATCGGCGGCAGCAATTTGCGCAGCGGCAGCACCACACGATTGGTCAGCCGGATCACCGCCTGTGACAGCTGATTGCGCGCATCGGCGCGCGCCAGCGGCAGCAGTACCCGCAGCAGGAAGATGGTCACTACCAGCTGAAGCAGCGCGCCGACGACAAAGATGATTGCTCGCATGGACGCGTATTTTGACTACGCCGGCGCGAGAGTCTACAGGCGGCTACTGATTCGCTCCGAACTCGTCCGCCAGCTCGGCTGCCCGGCGCGTCGCGGCGGCGACTGCGGCGTCGACGGCCTCGCGGATGCGCCGCTCTTCCAGCACCTGCAGGGCCGCTGCCGTTGTGCCGCCTTTCGAGGTGACCTGCTGGCGCAGGACTGCCGGGGACTCGCTGGCCGCGTGCGCCATGGCGCCGGAGCCGTACGCGGTCTCGACAGCGAGCTTGCGGCTGATCTCCGGCGTGAGGCCCTGAGCTATGCCCGCGTGCTCCAGCATCTCGATCAGCAGGAAGAAGTAGGCAGGGCCGCTCGCGGAGACAGCCGTTACGACGTCCATGTGCTGTTCGTGCTCCAGCCACAGCGTCGCGCCGACTGCACCGAGGATCTGCGCCGCCTGCGTGCGTCGCTCGCCGGAGACATCTGCTGTCGCGTAGAGCCCGGTCATGCCACAACCCTGCAGCGCCGGACGGTTCGGCATCGAGCGCACGATCGGCACGCCGGGCAGCCAGCGCTGGAGATCGGATGCGCGAATGCCGGCGGCCACCGAGATCAGCAATGGGCGTTTGGCGGCGATGGCATCCCTGATACCGATGGCCGCGCGCTGCATCTCCTGCGGCTTCACGGAGAGCACGACGATGTCCGCATCGCGCGCAGCAGTCGCATTGTCATCGGTGACGCGCACCGCGAGCTGCGTGCGCAGGGCGTCGAGCTGCGCCGGCATCGGGTCGGCGACCACCATCTGCTGTGCGCTCCAGCCACGCGCCAGCAGCCCGCCGATCAGGCTGCGCGCCATGTTCCCGCCGCCAATAAATGCGATCGTCACTTCCTTTCCCCAAAAATCGCTGTGCCGATGCGCACGCAGGTCGCGCCGGCGGCCACGGCCGCTTCGAGATCGCCGGACATGCCCATCGATAATGTGTCGATCGGCATGCCTTGCTCGCGCAGCGCCCGCGCGCAGTCCGCGAGCTCGGCGAACAACTGCCGCTGCGCTTCGAAGCCTTCGCGCGGCGGCGGGATGCACATGAGACCGCGCAGCCGCAGTCGCGGCAACTCCAGCACTTTTCGCGCCAGCGCAGCGACCTCCGTCTTGGATATCCCGCCCTTGCCGGGTTCGTCCTCGAGCCGCACCTGGAGGCAGACGTTCAATGGCGGCGCATGCGCGCGGCGCTGTTCGTGGAGACGGACTGCGATGCGCTCGCGGTCGAGCGTGTGGACCCAGTGGAAGCTCTCGGCGACAGCGCGGGTTTTGTTTCCCTGCAGCTGGCCGATGAAGTGCCAGGTCAGCGGCAGGTCGGCGAGGGCGGCTAGCTTCGGCAGCGCTTCCTGCAGATAGTTCTCGGCGAAATCCGTCTGGCCGAGCGCGGCCACCGTGCGAATCGCGTCGGCGGGTTGTGTCTTCGAGACGGCGATGAGCCGCACGGAATCCGCTTCGCGACCGTACCGCATTGCAGCGGATGCGATGCGGTTCCGTGTTTCGGCGAGTCGGTCCCGTACATTGCTGGCGGCCGCGCCACCGGCCTCATGAGCCGAAAAGTGCGGACCAGTTAACATATTGAGCTCGACATCGCTCCGTTATACTCGTGACCTCATTGTGCTCAAGGTGCGCAAACTGCGCTCTGCCAGGAGCCGTGGGCGATTTCTCAAGGTAGGAATTCATGCCTGTCGACATTGCGCAGCTGCTGGCTTTCGCCGTCAAGAACAACGCGTCCGACCTGCATTTGTCCGCGGGCGTGCCGCCGATGATCCGTGTCGACGGCGACATGAAGCGCGTCAACATGCCTGCACTGACCCACAAGGAAGTGCACAGCATGGTGTACGACATCATGAATGACAAGCAGCGCAAGGCGTACGAAGAGTTCTACGAGACCGACTTTTCCTTCGAGATTCCCAAGCTGGCGCGCTTCCGCGTCAACGCTTTCAACCAGAGTCGCGGCGCCGCCGCGGTGTTCCGCACGATCCCTTCGCTGATCATGTCGCTCGACGACCTGAACGCGCCGAAGATCTTCAAGGACCTCGCGATGCAGCCGCGCGGCCTGGTGCTGGTCACCGGCCCGACCGGCTCCGGCAAATCGACCACGCTCGCGGCGATGGTCAACTACGTCAACGACAACAAGCCCGATCACATCATCACGATCGAGGATCCGATCGAGTTCGTGCACGAGAGCAAGCGCTCGCTGGTGAACCAGCGCGAGGTCCACCGCGACACGCTCGGCTTCAGCGAGGCGCTGCGCTCGGCGCTGCGCGAGGACCCGGACGTGGTGCTGGTCGGCGAAATGCGCGACCTGGAGACGATCCGCCTGGCGCTGACCGCCGCGGAAACCGGCCACCTCGTGTTCGGCACGCTGCACACCAGCTCCGCCGCCAAGACCATCGACCGTATCGTCGACGTGTTCCCGGCGGCCGAGAAGGAGATGGTGCGCACGATGCTGTCCGAGTCGCTGCGCGCGGCGATCTCGCAGTCGCTGCTCAAGCGCATCGGCGGCGGGCGCATAGCCGCGCACGAGATCATGATCGGCACGCCGGCGATCCGCAACCTGATCCGCGAAGGCAAGATCGCGCAGATGTACTCGTCGATCCAGACCGGCCAGAAGGATGGCATGCAGACCCTCGACCAGTGCCTGCAGGACCTGCTGCAGAAGGGCATCGTCACCAAGGAAGAAGCGCGCTTCCGGGCGCAGAACAAGGAAGCGTTCTAAAGCCGCCACTGACTTCCGGAGCCATCAATGGAACGCGAACAAGCTATCAAACTGATGCAGGACCTGTTGCGGCGCCTCGTCGACCGCAAGGGCTCCGACCTGTTCATCACCTCGGGCTTCCCGCCGGCCATCAAGGTCGACGGCGAGATCCGCCCGCAGTCCGAGCGCGTGCTGACGCCGGAGCAGGCGGCGGTGCTGGTGCGCTCGATCATGAACGACAAGCAGACCAAGGAATTCGACGGGACCAAGGAGTGCAACTTCGCGATCGCGCCGGTCGGCATCGGCCGCTTCCGCGTCAGCGCGTTCGTGCAGCAGGGCCTGATCGGCTGCGTCGTGCGCACGATCAACGCCAAGATCCCGACGCTCGAGGACATGCAGCTGCCGCCGATCCTCAAGGACATCGTGATGACCAAGCGCGGCCTGGTCATCGTCGTCGGCGGCACCGGCTCGGGTAAATCGACCTCGCTGGCGGCGATGGTGAACTACCGCAACGAGAAGACCCACGGCCACATCATCACGATCGAGGACCCGGTCGAGTACGTGCACAATCACAAGGGCTGCGTGATCACGCACCGCGAGGTCGGCGTCGACACCGAGAGCTGGCACATGGCGCTGAAGAACACGCTGCGCCAGGCGCCCGACGTGATTCTCATCGGCGAAATCCGCGACCGCGACACGATGGAGTACGGCATCCAGTTCGCCGAGACCGGCCACCTGGTGCTGGCGACGCTGCACGCCAACAGCGCCAACCAGGCGCTCGACCGTATCATCAACTTCTTCCCCGAGGACCGGCGCGAGCAGCTGCTGATGGACCTGTCGCTCAACACCCGATCGTTCATCTCGCAGCGCCTGATCCCGCGCGAGTCCGGCGTCGGGCGTATCGCGGCGATGGAAATCATGCTGAACTCGCCGCTGATCGCCGACCTGATCTTCAAGGGCGAGGTCGCGGCCATCAAGGAAGTGATGGCGAAGTCGAACCGCCTGGGCATGAAGACTTTCGACCAGGCGCTGTTCGAGCTGTACGAGACCGGGATGATCTCCTACGAGGACGCGCTGCGGAACGCGGACTCGAAGAACGAAGTGCGCCTGCGCATCAAGCTCGAGAGCAAGCGCGAGACCAAACTGACCGACGAAGCGGGTGCCTCCTTGCGAATCATGGAAGAGGAAACCGAAGGCGTGATTGGCAGATAGCTCTATGGCAGTCGAAGGCGATGTAGTCGACAACGAGATGGGCGGCGGGGACGACCGTCAGGTCGTGCTCAATACCAAGCCGCTCTTCAAGCTGATGGTGGACAAGCGGGCGTCCGACCTGTTCTTCACGTCGTACGCGCCCATCAAGATCAAGATCGAAGGCCAGATCTTTCCGGTCAACAAGCAGATGCTGACGCCGGAAGTCGTGCGCCAGGCCGCCTACGGCCTGATGACGCAGGAGCAGATCGACGCCTTCAACGACGAGCTGGAGATCGACTTCGCGATCTCCGAGCCCGGCCTCGGCCGCTTCCGCGTCAACGTCTTCCACCAGCGCGGCAATCCCGCGATGGTGCTGCGCTACATCACCGCCGACATGCCGCGGCTCGACGACCTCGGGCTGCCGGAACTGCTGAAAGACCTGATGATGATGAAGCGCGGCATGCTGCTGATGGTCGGCGCGACCGGCTCCGGCAAGTCGACCACGCTCGCGGCGATGATCAACTACCGCAACGAGAACTCCTCGGACCACATCATCACGATCGAGGATCCGATCGAGTTCCTGCACTCGAACAAGAAGTCGATCGTCAACCAGCGCGAAGTGGGCCTCGACACGAAGTCCTACGCGCGCGCACTGCGCAGCGCGATGCGCGCCGCGCCCGACGTGCTGCTGATCGGCGAGATCCGCGACCGCGAGACCATGGAGTCGGCGATCATGCTGGCGGGCACGGGCCACCTGGTGCTGGCGACGCTGCACGCGAACAACGCGGCCGAAACGCTCGACCGCATCATCAACATGTTCCCGCGCGACCAGCACACGCAGATCTTCCTCGACCTGTCGCAGTACCTGCGCGCGATCATCGCGCAGCGCCTGGTGCCGGGTAAGAACAAGCGCCGCGCAGCGGCGTGCGAGCTGCTGATCAACACGCCGCACGTGCAGGAGCTGATCAAGAAGGGCGACGTGATCGGTGCGAAGGAAGCGCTGCGCACGTCGAGCGAGAAAGGCATGCAGCACTTCGACACGGCGCTGTACGAGCTGTATCGCGCCGGGCGCATCACCCTGGAGGATGCGCTGGCGTATGCGGATTCGAGGACGAACCTCGAAGCGAAGATCAACTTCGGCTAACAGTCAGGCTTCAGCCCGACTCCGCAAATACAGCCTTCGCGTCGAACACCGGTCCATCCACGCACACGCGCTTCATCGCCGGTCCCGCCGGCGTCGTCACGCGCACGGCGCAGCCGGCACAGCCGCCCACGGCGCACGCCATGAATTCCTCCAGCGAGACCTGACACGCAATCCCGAAGCGACGGGCGACGGCGGCGGCGGCCTTGAGCATCGGCGTCGGCCCGCACGCGAACATCTCGACTTCGGCGAGCGCCGCGCGATCCAGCGAACCGAGCCACGCCGCTGCCAGATCCGTCACGTAGCCCTCGTGGCAGCCCGCATAGCCCGCGAGGCTCGTGAGCCGGCTCGGGATGCCCCATTCGTCGAGCAGCGGCATGCAGGCGATGACGCCTTCGGGCATGCCCGGCACGAGGATCGTCGAGGGCCGCGCGCGAAACGGAAACGGGATTTCGGAGCCCATCAGCACCAGCGGCTTCCAGCCGCCGGCTGCGTCTTCGCGTAGTCGCTCGGCGAGAAACACCATCGGGGGAATGCCGACGCCGCCGCCGACCAGCAGCGTGCGCGGGCGCTCGCGATGCGCGACGAAGCCGTTGCCGATCGGACCGAGCGCGTTGATCGATTCGCCGACGCGGCGCGCCGCGAGCGCGGCCAGCCCCGGGCCGACGATCTTGTACAGCACCTCGATCGAGCCGCGCTCGCGATGCGCGCGCATGATCGACAGCGGCCGCCGCATCGGCACCTGGTCGTCGCAGCCCAGATGTACGAACGAGCCCGGCGTGGCGGCCCGCGCGCACTTCGGCGCCTTCAGGGTCAGGATGAACTGATCGCCGGCGAAGCGCTCGTGCGCGAGGACTTCGGCGCGCTCCTCGAAGATCGTGCCGCGATGCGGCCGGCTCACACTCATCGCTTGGGCGTTCATTGAAACTGCCGGCGCGCCTGCACGTTGCGAGCGATCGTCGCGAGCACCGCCATGCGCACGGCGACGCCGTTGGCGACCTGCCGCTGGATCACCGACTGCGGCCCGTCGGCCACTTCGCTGGCGATCTCCACGTCGCGGTTCATCGGGCCGGGGTGCATCGCGATCGCACCGGGCCGCGCCTTCTTCATGCGCTCGGCGGTGATGCCGAACACGCGGTGATACGAGGCGTCGTCGGGGATCGCCGTGCCGCGCATGCGCTCGCGCTGGATGCGCAGCGTCATCACGACGTCGACGCCGGCAATCGCGCGGTCGATGTCGTTGAAGCGCGTCGCGCCGGCGAACTCGCTCGGGCCGGGCATCAGGTCCTCGGGCGCCGCGATGCGCAGCTCGGCCACTCCTAGCGTCGTGAACGCCTGCCACGCCGAGCGCGCGACGCGCGAATGGCTGATGTCGCCGGCGATCAGGACCCGCAGCTGCGAGAAGTCGCCCTTCACCTGGCGCACCGTCAGCGCGTCGAGCAGCCCCTGCGTCGGATGCGACAGGTGCGCTTCGCCGGCGTTGAGGATGCAAACGTGCGGGGCGACGTACTGCGCGACGTAGGCGGGCAGGCCAGGCTCCGCATCGCGCATCACGAGAATGTCGGCGTGCATCGCCTGCAGCGTGTAGATCGTGTCGAGCACCGTCTCGCCCTTGACGCGCGAGGAGGACTGCATGTCCAGGTTCACGACGTCCGCGCCGAGCCGCAGCGCGGCGAGCTCGAACGACACACGCGTACGCGTGCTCGGCTCGAAGAACAGATTGGCGACCGTGTGTCCGGACAGGCTCTGGTCGCGCGCCGGCAGATCGCCCGGCTGGCGCACGTAGAACTGCGCCAGATCGAGCAGCTCGGTCAGCTCGGCTGCGCTCAGGCCATCCAGCGTAATGAGGTGTCGCAGGCGCCCGTCGGCGTCGCGCTGCGCTAGCGAACCCGGAGGCGAACCCGGAGGCGAACGCGGAGGGCTGGGGTCACGAGTCATGGGCGCGCATTGTAGAAGCTTCTGCCTCTCCCGCGAACCAGCGTTCCAGCAGAATCCGCGCCGCGATCATGTCGACGTCGGCGTGCGTGGTGCGCCCGCGCTTGAGGCCGGCCGCTCGCGCGTCGCGCAGCTCGGCTTCGGCCTCGCGGGAGCTGAGCCGCTCGTCCACCAGCGCGACGGGCTTGCGATAGCGCGTCTCGAGCTCGGCCGCGAAAGCGCGCGCGGCGTCGGTCAGCGCTGTCGGCGTGCCGTCCATGTTGAGGGGCAGGCCGACGATGAGCTGCGAGGGCTGCAGGTCTTTGCAGACCTTGTCGATCGCGGGCCACGGCGTGCCGCGGCCGCAATCGAGCGTCGAAAGTCCGCGGGCCGTGCGCGTCAGCGTGTCGCCAGCGGCGAGGCCGATGCGGCGGGTTCCGAAATCGAATGCGAGGATCAGTTGCGGCGAGGGAGGTGCGGGTTCGCCCGCCATCAGGCATGTCCCACGTGGGGGCTGATCGTGGCGAGATCGATGCCGAGCAGCCGCCCGGCCGCGCGCCAGCGCTGCTCGTAGGGCGTGTCGAAGAGGATCCGCTCGTCGCACGGCGCGGTCAGCCACGCGTTCTGTGCGATCTCGTTCTCGAGCTGCCCGGCGCTCCAGCCTGCATAGCCGAGTGCGACCAGCGCAGTCTCCGGGCCGCCACCGCGCGCCATCGCGTCGAGGATGTCGGGTGAGGTCGTGACGTGGATGCGTGAGGACACCTGGCGCGTGTGCTCCCAGCTGCCGCCCGCCTGATGCACGACGAAGCCGCGATCGGTTTGCACGGGCCCGCCTTGCAGGACCGGCTGGTGGCCGCTCACGCCGGGAGCGGTCGGCATCTTGAGCTGCTCGAAGACGTCGGCGAGCCGCATCTGCAGCGGCCGGTTGATGATGATGCCGAGCGCGCCTTCCGCATTATGTTCCCAGATGAAAGTGACCGTCTGCGCGAAGTTGCTGTCGGTCATCGCCGGCATCGCGATCAGGAACTGGTTCATGAGGAAATCGCCGGACATGGACTCAAGGTTACAGCGGCGCAGGGGATGCGGGTAGTGATGCAGGTGTCACTGCCCGCCGAGAAACTGCCACTCGTACGCGAAGCGCAGCTCCGCGTATTGCTTGCGTAATTCCTGCGGAAACGGGTCGAACGGCGACGCCAGGCGCAGGATCGACAGCGCCGCCTGATCGATGTCCTTGCGGCCGCTGGAGCGCTTGATGATCACGTCGCCGAGGCTCCCGTCGCGGCGGATCGAAACCTCCAGGATCGGATTGCCGGCGCCGTTGCGCGAGATCTGCGGAAAGTTCAGCGTGCCCAGCCGCTCGACCTTGCGCCGCCAGGCATCGATGTACGGCGCCAGCTTCGACTCACGCGTGTTGGGCACGACTTCGAACGTGCCGTCGGCGCGCTTGCCGCGCAGGCGCAGCGTGTCGTCGGTGGCGTTGGTCGCGATCGGACGCGGCGTCGTCGGCGCGAGCGCCAGCGGCGCTTCGGCCTGCTGCGCCGGCCGGTCTTCGCCGCTGCGATATTCGACTTCGCTCTTCTCGCTGCGGCTGCTGAGGATCTCGGCGGACTGCTTGCCCGAGACCGCTTCGCGATACTCGCTGCTGTTGCCGTCCGGAATGCCGGCCTGCTGCGCGGGGATTGCCGACGACGCGGGATTCGCCGGACGCACGTGCTCGTCCGTCGTGCCGCTGCCTTGCTGATTGCGCTGAGCGAGGTACTGCGCGCTCAGGTTGTCCGCTGCGCGCGTCTCCGAGGCCGGCACCAGCAGTACCTCGATCGACGGTGTCGGTTGCTTGTTCAGCATCGGCACTGCGAACGTGACGCCGAGGATGACGATGCCGTGGAACAGCGCCGCCAGGAACAGCGTCGTCGTCATCCGATCTTTGACAGGCGCCGACCCCTCCCGCACTTCCAGCGGCAGCGGAGCGGTTTCGGGCCCAAGGCTGTTCCCAGCGCTGTTCATAGTCTCTTCTGGATCGCATCCATGAGCAGGCCGGCGATCTCGATGCCGAACTGCTTGTCCAGCTCGCGCACGCCGGTCGGGCTGGTGACGTTGATCTCGGTGACGTAGCCGCCGATCACGTCGAGGCCGACGAACAGCATCCCGCGTTGCCGCAACGTCGGGCCGACTTCGCCGACCAGCCAGCGGTCGCGCTCGTTGAGCTCGCGGCCCTGGCCGCGCGCGCCGGCGGCGAGGTTGCCGCGGTGGTCGGTCTCGGTCGGGATGCGCGCCAGCGCGTACGGCGCGGGCTCGCCGTCGATGACGAGGATCCGCGAGTCGCCGGTGGCCACGATGTCGGGAATGTACCTCTGCACGATCGCGAAGCGCGTGCCGTACTCGGTCATCGTCTCGAAGATGACGTTGGCGTTCTTGTCGCCGCGGTCGACGACGAAGATCGACCGGCCGCCCATGCCGTACAACGGCTTGCAGACGATGCGCCCGTGCTCGTGCAGGAACGCGTGCATGTCGGCCATGTCCCGCGTGATCAGCGTCGGCGCGCAGCACTGCGGGAACCAGGCGGTGAACACCTTCTCGTTCATGTCCCGCAGGCCCTGCGGCCGGTTCACCACCAGCACGCCCTGTTCCTCGGCGCGCTCGAGGATGTACGTGGTGTAGATGTACTCCATGTCGAACGGTGGATCCTTGCGCATCAGGATCACCTGGAAGTCCGCAAGCCTCCGTGTATGCGCCGTATCGAGCGTGAACCAGTCCTGCAGGTCGTTGCGCACGGCAACCGGGCGCACCCGGCCGGAAGGGATGCCATCCCTCAGCCACAGGTCGCGCTGTTCCACGTACCACAGCTCCCAGCCGCGCTTCTGCGCCGCCAGCAGCATGGCCAGCGTGGTGTCCTTGGCGGGCTTGATCTCGTCGATGGGATCCATGACGACGAGCACACGCGGCGGGTGGGATTGCGAGGGTCTTGCGGGCATCGGTTCACCAAATCAGCGACGTACTTCACACGCTTGCGTGACGGTGAAAACCGCGTCGCGCGAGTGGGTGTGACGAGCTTCATAGTATAAGAAGGTGGGCGATGGCGGCCCTATAACCAATATGTTAAAAGTTCGGCGTGTTGCGTCGGCCGCCTCGCAGAGCATCGCAAGTACACGATTCCAAGCTCCATTTCGTACTTTGCGACGCGCGTCGGCCGATGCCTGATTCGGACGCGTGAGGTACCGATGGAGAATCTAGCAATGAACCAGTCCGCCCGGCTCGCGGGCCTGAAGGTGCTGGTCATCGACGACAGCAAGACGATCCGCCGCACCGCCGAGACGCTGCTGTCGAAGGAAGGTTGCGAGGTGTACACCGCCGTCGACGGCTTCGACGCGCTGTCGAAGATCGCCGACCACCAGCCGGACATCGTGTTCGTCGACATCATGATGCCGCGTCTGGACGGCTATCAGACGTGCTCGCTGATCAAGCACAACAAGGTGTTCCGCTCGATCCCCGTGATCATGCTGTCGAGCAAGGACGGTCTGTTCGACCGCGCGCGCGGCCGCATCGTCGGCTCGGAGCACTACCTCACCAAGCCGTTCACGAAGGACGAGCTGCTGAACGCGATCGAGACTCACGTGGGCGCGCTGGCGCGCTGAGCACTACCGAGGGTACTCCCGAGGAATTTGCAATTATGGCCGGACAAGCAGCAGTGCGATCTGCGCAGGGCACCGCGGAGCAAGGTATGGCACTGATCCTCATCGTCGACGACTCGCCGACGGAAGTTCACGTCATGCAGAAGGCGCTCGAGCGCCATGGCTACAAGACGGCCAGCGCCGGCGACGGCGCGGAGGCGATCCGCAAGGCGAAGGAGATGAAGCCGGACCTGATTTTCATGGACGTGGTGATGCCGGGCGTCAACGGCTTCCAGGCGACGCGCAAGCTCGCTTCCGACCCGGACACCAAGTCGATCCCGGTGATCATGGTGACCTCGAAGGACCAGGAGACCGATCGCATCTGGGGCATGCGCCAGGGCGCGGTCGACTACCTGGTGAAGCCGGTGTCGATGGAAAAGCTGATCGAGAAGGCGCAGGCCGCGCTGGCGGGCTGATCCGGCCGGACTGAACGAGCATGACGGGCAACGCCACCCTCAAATCCCTGCGTGACAAGCCGTTCGAGTTGCTGCGCGAGCTCGAGCGCCTGGCGCGCATTGCGCTCACCGGCCAGGGCCACGACGCCGGCAGCGAGCGCGAGTGGGTCGGCGTGGCGTTCCGCCTCAGCGCCGAGAATTTCCTGGTCGCCCGCGAGGAGACGCGCGAAGTGCTCGGCTTCCCCTCGGTGGTGACGCGCGTGCCGGGCTCGAAGGCCTGGATCCGCGGTATCGCCAACGTGCGCGGCCAGCTGCTGCCGGTGGTCGACCTGCGTGCGTTCCTCGGCGGCGGCGCAACCAACACGAACCGCTCGACGCGCGTGCTGGTCGCACATCATCGCGAAGTGCCGGCGGGGCTGCTGGTCGACGAGGTGCTCGGTTTCCGCCGCTTCAACGAAGGCGAGTTTTCAGGTTCACCGCCGCCGACGATCGCGCGCTGCGAGCGCTATCTCGCCGGCGCATTCCGCCGCGGCACGGAGAGCTGGCCGGTGTTCAGCCTGCGCACGCTGCTCGAGAGCCCCGAATTCCTGCAGGCCGCCGCTTCGTAGGCGCGCCCGCACAGATGACACGACAGATGCGCAACGTATCGAACAATCGTTCCCGGACCGAAGGACACCGCCATGGCCGAGACTAAGATGTACGGCGTCCGGTTCCTGCCGGCGCTGATGGTCATCGCCCTGGTGTGCGTCGCCGCGGCGGCGGGACTGCTGGCGTTCGGCGGCCAGGACATGGAAGCGGGCGCGAGCTCCGTGCGTAGCCTGAACGAGCTGCTCGCCCTGTCGCAGAAGATTCCCGCGCAGGCGACTGCCGCGCTGAACGGCGATGCCGCGTCCCTCGACAAGCTGGCGAAGTCGCGCGCCCGCTATTCCGAGCTGGCGCACTCGCTCGGCGGCGACGTGCAGTCGTTCGACGGCTCGACCGAGATGCTCAAGCAGAGCCAGGTCATTCTCAGCTCCAGCGAAGCGATCGAAGGCGTGCACAAGGCGGCGACTGAAGTGCGCTCGCTGATGCCGCAGCTGCTGCAGAGCCTCGGCAACGTCGCCAGCGCGCTCGGCTCGCCGGGCATCGATGGCATGACGCGCCACCTCGAGCGTTTCGAGCTGACCGGGCTGCGTCTGCAGCAGAACATGCAGGCGCTCGCGGGCGGCATGGGCGACGCGACCGAGACGGCGCGCCGCCTGGCGGACGACAACGACTACATGGGGCAGGTCGTCGGCGGCCTGAGCGGCGAGGATTCCGGGCTCGGCCTGCCGAAGCTCGCGTCGCCGGAGGCGTTGACCCGCTTCAAGTCGACCAGCGCGCTGTACGCGCAGCTGAGCGAGAAAGTGCGCACCGCCATCAGCTCGGCGGACCGCATCAAGCTGGCGCGCCAGGCGGCAGCCTCGCTGGCGACCGCGGGCGATCAGATTTACTCGCGCTTCGACAGCCGCGTCGGCGTACCGGCGGTCGGTGCATCGGGAGTGCTCAGCAGCCGCCAGCTGCCGATCGGTCTGCTGGTCGTCGGCCTGGTCTCGCTGCTCGTGCTCTCGCTGCTGCACGCGATGAGCGGCAACATCCGCAAGACGCT
Organism: Steroidobacteraceae bacterium; assembly: GCA_036004505.1. Lineage (GTDB taxonomy): Bacteria > Pseudomonadota > Gammaproteobacteria > Steroidobacterales > Steroidobacteraceae > Steroidobacter. The sequence continues at coordinate 89,803 of DASYRK010000115.1, read as the reverse complement.
GGAGATGCAGGCGGGCAAGAACGAGCGCAACCAGGAAGCGATTCTGCGGCTGCTCGACGAGCTGTCGAGCCTCGCCGACGGCGACCTCACCGTGCAGGCGACGGTGACCGAGGACATCACCGGCGCGATCGCGGACTCGATCAACTACGCAATCGAAGCGCTGCGCGAGCTGGTCACGACGATCACGGGTTCGGCGGTGTCGCTCGACGCCTCCGCGAAGCAGACGCAAGCCTCGGCAGGTCACCTGGCGAAGGCGTCGGTGGCGCAGTCGAAGCAGGTTGCGCTCGCGTCCGAGTCGGTCGCCGCGATGGCCGCGTCGACCGAGGAAGTCTCGGGCAACGCGGAGCGCTCCGCGGACGTCGCGCGCCACTCGGTCGACGTCGCGCACAAGGGCGGCGAGGCCGTGCGTCGTACCATCGACGGCATGAACGCGATCCGCGAGACGATCCAGGAGACCTCCAAGCGCATCAAGCGCCTCGGCGAGAGCTCGCAGGAAATCGGCAACATCGTCGAGCTGATCAACGACATCGCCGAGCAGACGAACATCCTGGCGCTGAACGCCTCGATCCAGGCCTCGATGGCCGGCGAGGCGGGCCGCGGCTTCGCGGTCGTCGCCGACGAAGTGCAGCGCCTCGCGGAGCGCGCCGCCAACGCGACCAAGCAGATCGAAGTGCTGGTGCGCACGATTCAGGCGGATACGAACGAAGCAGTGGTCTCGATGGAGCGCAGCACCACCGACGTGGTCGGCGGCGCCCTGCTCGCCGAGAACGCCGGCGCGGCGCTGGAAGAGATCGAGCAGGTCTCGAACCAGATTGCGAGCCTGGTGCAGAACATTTCCGCGAGCTCGCGGCAGCAGGCCTCGGCTGCGCAGAACATCTCGCGCACGATGGGCGTGCTGCGCGAGATCAGCTCGCAGACCGCAGAGAACTCCGCCGCGACCTCCGGCTCGGTCGGCAAGCTCGCCGAGCTGTCGGCGCAGCTGCGCAAGTCCGTCGCAGGCTTCCGCCTGCCGGACGGCGCGTCAGGCGGCACTGCGTTGCTGACCGAGTCCGACAAGAAGGCGCCCGCGCCGCCGCTGGTCACTGCGACCGCTACTCAGGTCCGTCCGGCGACGCCGCCATCGCCGCCGAAAAAAGTCAGCGGTCTGAGCGCCTGAGCCAGTGCCGATTGCCCAGACCCTAATAATCTTCTGAACTCATGGCCGAGCTGTCATCGCAAACACTGCATATCGTCGCGCGCGAGCTCAATAGCGAGCTCAACGACGCGCGCACTGCTCTCGAAGCGTTCGGCGAGCAACAGGACAACGTTGCGCTGCTGCGCAAGTGCGGCGAGCACCTGCGCTCCGTGCACGGTGCGCTGCGCATCTCCGAGGTTTACGGCGCCGCGCTGCTTGCCGAAGAGATGGGCCAGGTCGCGCGCTACCTGATCGACAACTTCTCCGAGCGCCGCCATCTCGCCGAGGGGCTCGACGCCCTGATGCGCGCGATGGTGCAGCTGCCGACGTACCTCGAGCGCGTGATGAGCGGCGGCCGCGACATGGCGCTCGTGCTGTTGCCGCTGCTGAACGATCTGCGCGCCGTGCGCGGTCACGCGCTGCTCTCCGAAGGAACGCTGCTGCTGCTGAACCTGAGCTCCGATCAGCAGGCGAACCCGGTGGCGGCACCCGGCGAGGCGCTGACGATCGGGCAGTGGGCCCGCAAGCTCCGTGCCCGTTATCAGCTCGGCCTGCTCGGCTGGATCAAGGGCGAGCGCGTCGACCAGAACCTCGAGATCCTGTCGCGCTCGGCCGAGAAGCTCGAGCAGGTCGCGACCACGCAGCCTGTGTTCCAGCTGTGGTGGGTCGTCGGCGCGGTGCTCGAAGCATTGCGCGAAGGCGGGCTCGACGGCAGTGCGTCGATCAAGCGCCTGCTCGGTCACGCCGATCGCGAGATGAAGCGGCTGTACGAACAGGGCGAAGGCCGCTACGCCGATTCGCCGCCGCTCGAGCTGCTCAACAATCTTCTCTACTACGTGGCGCGCGCCCGCAGCTCCGGGCCGCGCGTCGCTGCAGTCCGCGCGTCGTTCCGCCTGACCGAGCTGTTGCCGGTCGACGATCACATCGAGCAGGCGCGCGAGAGCCTGTCGGCGCCGTCCGTCAAGCTGATGAAGACCGTCGCCGCCGCGATCAAGGAAGACCTCGGCCGCGTGAAGGACGCGCTCGACATCTTCGTGCGCCAGGGCGGCACGCAGGTCGACGAGCTCGCGCCGCAGCTCGAGCTGCTGAAGAAGATCGCCGATACCCTGGGGGTACTCGGCCTCGGCGAGTTGCGCGACAAAGTGCAGGGCGAGACCAGCGACCTGCAGGCCATCGTCAATCAGCGCTCGGGCGCGAGTGAAAGCACGTTGCTGCGCATGGCCGCGACGCTGATCAAGGTCGAGGACAGCCTCGACGAGCAGCTGGTCGGCATGATCGTGCCGAGCGGCGACGGCAGCGCGGCGCCGGCGAAGCCGGCCGGACCGGAAGACATCGAGTTCCGCCAGGTCACCGAGGCGGTGCTGCGCGAGTGCATCGTCAACATGGCGCGCATCAAGGAAGCGGTCGCGCTGTCGTTCGAGAAGCCGCGCGAAGCGCAGGCCGTCGACCAGATTCCGCAGCTGATGCGCGGCATGATCGCGGGCCTGCTGATGCTCGGCAAAACGCGCGTCGTGGAAATCATGGAAGGCGTCGATCGCGCGCTCGCGCAGCTCCTGCGCAGCGACGGCATGACGTTGCCGCAGGAAGCGGTCGACCGCCTCGCGGACGCGATCGTCGCGGTCGAGTACTACATGGAGACGCTGCAGGCCGGTCGCACGGATCCCTGGTACATGCTGGACAACGCGGAGAACTGCCTGCGCTTCCTCGCCGAAGCGCAGCCGATCCCGCGCGTCGAGGCGCTGGCTCAGGGCGCGGACCACGCGCGCACGGTGGTCATCGAGCCGCTGTCGCAGACCGTCGCGTCGCCGACGCTGGCGCCGACCGAGCACGAGCCCACCGCAGTGCTGGATCCGCTGAGCGCTGTGCGTCAGCCCGCGGCCGCGAGGTCGGCGAAGCCGCCCGCACCGCCGCCGAAAGCGCTCGATCGCGAGATCGATCCGGAATTCCTCGAGCTGTTCATCGAGGAAGCGAAGGACGAGATCACGAAGCTCAAACGCCTGTTCCCGATGTGGGACGAGAATCCGCAGGACCAGGACTCGCTGGTCAACGTGCGCCGCTCCTTCCACACGCTGAAGGGCAGCGGCCGCATGGTCGGCGCGCAGCTCATCGGCGAATTTGCCTGGTCGATCGAGAACCTCCTCAACCGCGTCATCAACAAGACGCTGGATCGCAGCCCGGAGATGATGACGCTGCTGCGCGAAGCAGTCGGGGCCGTGCCGGAGCTGGTCGAACAGCTGGAGACCGGGCGTGCGCCGCAACCGAACGTCGCGCGCATCATCGAAGGTATCAACACGATTGCCGGCGTGCGTCCGAGCGCGCCCGCCGCTGCGCCGAGCCCACCGACGATCTCGCACACGCAGACCACCACGGTCCTGCCGCCGAGTCCGTCCGTCGCGCCGCCGGCCAGCCCGCAAAAAAAAACGTCTCCCGCTCAGGACATAACGCCGGCGCCCGCCGCGATGGACCCCGGCCTGCACGAGATCTACGCCAAGGAAACCGCCGGCCACCTGGCGACCCTGCGTGAGTTCATCACGGCGTGCGATCAGTCCTCGCCGCCGTACGTCATCACCGAGGACGTGCATCGCTCCTGCCACACGCTCAGCGGCACTGCGAAGACCGCCGGCGCGCGCCAGGGCATCAAGATCGCCGAGCCGCTGAATCGCTACGTGCGCAAGCTCTACGACAACTCGATCGGCATGCCGGACGCGGGACTCGCAGTCATCAAAGACGCGAGCACGGCGATCCAGCAGGTGGTCGAGCACATCGACGAGAACACCGGCTTCTTCCTCGATCATCCGCGCATCGCCGCGCGGCTGGGCCAGCTGGAACACGCGCTCGACGACGAGATCTCGCGGCTCGCGGAAACCGTCGAGTCGACGATGCAGACGCGGGCCGTTGCGCCGGCCGCCGCGACCGCGACTGCGGACGTCATCGAGCTGGAGCCGACCGACGCGAACGCGCTCAGCATGCTCGACTGGAGCTACGACAACTTCCCGCCGGCGCCGCCGGTCGTGGACGACCGCTCGCCGACGCACGACATGTCGCCGACGATGATGCGGCCGCTGCCGGTGTTCCGCGACGACCCGACCGCGCGCGCCGCAGCGCTCGCGGACGAGGCGCCGACGAACGTGCAGCGCGCGCTCGAGGACGGCGATCCGACCAACGTGCAGCCCGCGCTCGTGGAAGGCGACGTCCTCGCGTCGCTGACCTACGAAGCGCCGCAGGAGAGCGGCGATCAGGACAGCGGAATCGTCGTCGAGGAAACGGACCAGGACGCTTCGGTGGAGATCGAGATCGATGCGGCGGCCTTCGAGCCGCAGCCCGAGCCCGCCATCGACGTGATCGAAGACCTGCTCGCGGAAGAGGAGAGCGAGACCGTTCGCAGTCCGTCATTGGCGGCAGTAGCACCGCCGCCGGTAGTTGCCGCCGCACCGCCACCGCCACCGCCGCCGGTGCTGCCGGTCGAGGAAAGCGCAGAAGACGCAGAAGACGACGTCGACTTCGACCCCGAGGTCGCAGCGATCTTCAGCGAAGAAGCGATCGAGCTGCTCGAGACGGCGGATCACGCGCTCACGTCGTGGAAACAGGATCGCGCGAACACCGCGCTGGTCTTCGAGCTGAAGCGCGTCGTGCACACGCTCAAGGGCGGTGCGCGCATGGCCGGCATCCGCGCGATGGGCAATCTCAGTCACGAGCTCGAGACGCTCATGCAGGGCGTCGAAGCCGGCACCGTGCCGGCCGCGCCCGAAGTGTTCGATGCATTCCAGTCGAGCCTCGACGAGCTGCATCGCATGCGCGATGTCGTCAATCGCGGCGATCGCTGCCCGCCGGCGCATGAGCTGATCAATCGCATTCGCGCGCTCTGCGGACATGCGCCGATCGCCGCGCCAGCGGCCGCGCCGGCGCCGGCCCCTGCGCCCGTTGCAGAGCCGACCGTCGGGCCGGTCGCGGAAGATTTCGGCAGCGCCACGGGCGTCGTGCCGATCCTGACCGAGTCGTTCACCTCGGAAGAACCTGAAGCACCGCTCGAGGAAGCCGCCGAGGAAGCTGCCCCCGCGCTCGACGAGACCGATTTCGACATCGAGTTCGATGCCGACGAGCTGGGCGCCGCCGCGCCGCGTGAGGCCGTGCGTGTCGAAGAGCACGCTGCGAGCCAGCCGGCGGAGCAGGCGATGCTCGACGTCGCCGCACATCAGCCCGAGCTGCCTCCGGATGCACCCGAGCCGGAACAGATCGTGGCGGAACACGCCGCGCCGGTGCTGCCGGGCCGCGAGGCGCAGGTCCAGGAGCGCCAGGAATTCGCGCGCGTCGACGCGGACCTGCTCGACACGCTGCTCAACAGCGCCGGCGAAGTCAGCATCTTCCGCTCGCGCCTGGAGCAGCAGGTCAGCTCGATCGAGTTCAACCTCGCCGAGCTCGGCCGCACGGTCACGCGTCTGAAGGAACAGCTGCGCAAGCTGGAGCTGGAGACCGAAGCGCAGATCCTGCACCGTCACGAGGAGGAGCATCCGGGCCGCAGCGACTTCGATCCGCTGGAGCTCGATCGCTATTCGACGATCCAGCAGCTGTCGCGCGCCTTCGCCGAGTCCGTCAGCGACGTCGGCAGCATCGAAGGATTGCTCGAGAACCTGACGCGCGAGGCGCAGAACCTGCTGCTGCAGCAATCGCGCGTCGTCACCGAATTGCAGAACGGCCTGATGCGTACGCGCATGGTGCCGTTCCAGCGGCACGTGCAGCGTCTCAGCCGCCTGGTGCGCCAGGTCGCGACCGACACGGGCAAGAAGGCGGACCTGGTCGTGGTCGGCGCCTCCGGCGAGCTGGATCGCCAGGTGCTGGAGCGCATGCTGCCGCCGTTCGAGCACATGCTGCGCAATTCCGTCGTGCACGGCATCGAGACGCCCGAGGAGCGCGTGGCGCGCGGCAAGTCCGAAGGCGGCACGATCCGCGTCGGCCTGCATCGCGAAGGCTCGGAAATGGTCATCGTGCTGGAAGACGACGGCCGCGGCATCGACGTCAGTGCGGTTCGCGCGCGTGCGCGGGAGCGCGGACTGCTGCAAGCGGGCCGCGTGCTCTCGGACGAGGAAGCGCTGCAGCTGATCCTCGAGCCCGGCTTCAGCACCGCGAGCAGCATCACGCAGCACGCCGGCCGCGGCGTCGGCATGGACGTCGTGGTCAACGAGATCAAGAAGCTCGGCGGCGCGCTGTTCACGGAATCGCAGCCGGGCCTCGGCGTGAAGTTCACGATCCGCCTGCCGTTCACGCTGGCGATCACGCAGGCGCTGATCGTGCGGACGGGCGAAGAGCTGTACGCGCTGCCGCTGCCTTCCGTCGAAGGCGTGGCGCGCGTGCCGCGCTCGGAAGTGCAGAAGCACCTCGCCGAAGACTCGCCGACGTTCACGTACGGCAAGCAGGTGTATCGCTTCCAGCACCTCGGTGCGTTCATCGGCGGCGGCGCTTCGGTGCTGCCGGAGGCGGACGTGTCGATGCCGGTGATCCTGATCCGCGCCGGCGATCATTCGACGGCAGTCGTGACCGACGAGCTGGTCGGCAGCCGCGAGATGGTCGTGAAATCGGTCGGCCCGCAGATCGCCGGCATTCGCGGTATCGCCGGCGCGACGATTCTCGGCGACGGCCGCATCGTCATCATTCTCGACCTCGGCGCGCTGGTGCGCTCCGAGTGGCGCGGCCGCAAGCCGCTGGTGGAAGGGCCGACGGAGGACCGCCGCACGTTCGCGCTGGTCGTCGACGACTCGATCACGGTGCGCCGCGTGACGCAGCGCCTGCTGGAACGTCACGGCATGCGCGTCATGACCGCGAAAGACGGCGTCGACGCGCTGTCGATCCTGCAGGACCACCTGCCGGACGTGATCCTGCTCGACATCGAAATGCCGCGCATGGACGGTTACGAGCTGGCGTCGCAGGTGCGCGCCGACGCGCGCCTCGCCGACATTCCGATCGTGATGATCACCTCGCGGGTCGGCGAGAAGCATCGCGCCCGCGCAATCGAGCTGGGCGTCAACGACTACCTCGGCAAGCCGTACCAGGAGAACCAGCTGCTGGATGCGATCGAGCCGCTGGTGGAAGCGCGGCGCCGCAGGGCCGCCGCCCCGGCGCGCGAGTCCCGCGCATGAGCACCTCCATGAATGACGTTCTCGCCCACGAGCTCTACAGCCTGCTGGTGCCGCTGGCGCAGGAGCGGCTGATCGTGCCGCGCGCCTGCGTCGCCGAAGTCGTGACGTGGCAGGCGCCCGAGAAGATGGAAGGCGCGCCGCCGTGGTATCTCGGCACGATTCACTGGAGCGGCCGCGCCGTGCCGGTGATTTCCTTCGAGGCCGCGTGCGGGCAGTCGCCGCCGGCGCCGGGCACGCGCACGCGCATCGTCATCTTCGTCGCGCTGTCGAATCAGATCGCCGGCGGCTATTTCGGCGTGATCACGCAGGGCTTCCCGCAGCTGGTGCGCGTGAATGGCGACGTGGTGAAGCACGACCCGAGCCGCGCGTTCCCGGAGCGCGGCCCGATCCTGTGCCAGGTACGCATGCTGAACGAGTCGCCGCTGATCCCGGACTTCGAGTGCCTGGAGCAGATGATCTCGGAAGAGACCCGGGCTTCGTAGATTCCTACTGCAGGTCTCCCCACAACGCCTGCAGCACCGTCAGCGCCACGACCGCTGCCGTTTCCGTCCGCAGCACCCGCGGCCCCAGCCGCACCGGCATGAAGCCTGCCTTCTGCGCCGCCAGCAGCTCATCATCGTCCAAGCCGCCTTCGGGGCCGATCAGCAGCTCGACCTTGCTGGGCAGGCTCGCCAGGCCGGCGAGCGAGCCGGGCGCTGCCGGGCTCAGAACCAGACGTAACCCTTCGCGGCGCGTGGCCGCGAGGTAATCGCGCAACGTGACCGGCGCCGCGACCTGCGGGATCCTGGAGCGGCCGCATTGCTCGCACGCAGCGATCACGATGCCGCGCCAGTGAATCTGCTTCTTTTGCGCCTGCTTCTCATCCAGGCGCACGACGCTGCGCGCAGTGAGCACGGGCGCGATCGCCGCAACGCCAAGCTCCGTCGCCTTCTGCAGCGTCCAGTCCATGCGCTCGCTGCGAGACACGCCTTGCAGCAGCGTGATTCGCAGCGGCGACTCCGCGGCGCCGGCAGTCGCCTCGTTCAACCGGACGGTCACGTCGTCGCCGGCGACGCGGGCGATCTCCGCGCGGAACTCCTGGCCGCTGCCGTCGAAGACTGCGAGCGGCGCGCCCTCACGCATGCGCAGGACGCGCGCGACGTGATAGGCACCGGCGGGTGGGAGCTGCAGCTCGGCGCCGCTCGCCAGCGGTCCTTCACAGAAGATTCGATTCATTCGCATGGCCGGGGCATCATGGCGCATCGTGAGGACCATCACCATTCCGATCGTCGATCCCGGCAACGGGCTGCTGCACCCGGCGCGGCAGGTCGTCTCGCCGAACCGCGACGAGCGGCCGCCCGGCCTGCTGCCCGAGCTCATCGTCGTGCACGGCATCAGCCTGCCGCCGGACGAATACGGCGGTCCGTGGATCGATCGGTTGTTCACGAACTCGTTGCCGCACGACGCGCATCCTTATTTCGCGACCGTCGCCGCGCTCCAGGTCTCGTCGCATCTGCTGATCCGCCGCGATGGCGAATACGTGCAGTACGTGCCGTTTCATCTGCGCGCGTGGCACGCGGGCGCTTCGAGCTACCGTGGGCGCGAGCGCTGCAACGACTTCTCGATCGGCATCGAGCTGGAAGGGAGCGATGAGCTCGCGTACGAGCCGGCGCAGTACCGTGCGCTCAGCAATGCAATTCACGCGCTGTGTCTCGCGTATCCATCGCTATCGCTCGAGCGCGTCGCCGGTCACAACGACATCGCGCCCGGCCGCAAGACCGATCCCGGACCGGCCTTCGATTGGCCGCGGCTGCGGGCGCTGTTGCAGCTGCCGCGCGGATGAGGCTGGCTCTTTTTCTTTTGCTGCTCGCGACTGTCGTGGCGCACGCGGCGCCGCAGCGCATCGTCAGTCTCGCGCCGCACCTCACTGAGCTCGCGTTCACCGCAGGCGCCGGCGAGCGCATCGTCGCGACCGTCGAATACAGCAATCATCCGGATGCCGCGCGCAACATTCCGCGGATCGGTGATGCGTTCCGCGTCGACCTGGAACGGCTCGTGGAGCTGCGGCCGGACGCGGTGCTGGTGTGGGAATCGGGCAATCCGGCACCGATGCTCGAGCGCATTCGCGCGCTGCACCTGCCGGTCGTGGCGTTCCGGACGCAGCGAATCGAGCACGTCGCGACCGCGTTGCGCGAGATCGGCCGGCTCGCCGGCACGAGCGAAATCGCCGAGCGTGCTGCAGCCGACTACGAGCGCCGCATCCAGGAGCTGCGCGATCTCTACCGCGATCGCGCGCCGCTGCGCGTCTTCATCGAAGTCGACGATCGTCCGCTGTACACGGTGAACGGCAAGCAGATCATCAGCGAGATCGTCGAGCTGTGCGGCGGCCGCAATGTGTTCGCCGATCTCAACGAGCTCGCGCCGGCGATCAGCATCGAGGCGGTGATCGCGGCGAACCCGCAGGCGATCATCTGCACCGACGACACCGTGCCCGATGCCGCCGCGAGCTGGGAGCGCTGGCGCCACATCGAAGCGGTGCGCACCGGGAACGTCTATACGCTGCGCTCGGACGACATCGCGCGCGCGACGACCCGCCTGACGGTCGCGGCCGAGTCCGTATGTCGCACGCTGGATACAGCGAGACAGCGATTGCGGGCCGCGGGCCAGCGCTGACTCTTGCGAGTACCCGCGCGGCGGCCTTCTCGTGTAGCATCTGCGCACTCCCATGACGCGATCCGCCACGGCTCTCCTGACCCTGTTCGCGTTGCTGGCGGCGCTCCTGTCGATCATGACGTGGACGTCGCGGCGCACGCATAACGCCGCGGACTTCGCCATCGCCAATCGCCGCCTCGGTCCCTGGCTCGTCACGCTCAGCTACGCGGCGAGCGGCGTCAACGCGTGGATGCTGATGGTGGTTGCTGCCGCCGCGTTTCTCTGGGGCCTGTCCGCTGCGTGGATCTGGGCCGCAGTCGTCTTCGGTTGCGTACTCAACATGTGGTTCGTCGCGCCGCGCCTGCGTGCTGCTTCGATCGGTTCCGGCGGCGTCACCGTCATCCACCTTTTGAGCGCGGACGCGGGCGATCGCTTGCAGCCGCTCGTCGTGCGCTCGGCTGTCTTCATCGCGCTCCTGACGCTGTTGATGCAGGTCGCAGCGATCCTGCAATTCGCCGGCGTGATGCTGGAGGACGTCGGGCTCGATCCGAGCAAAGTGCTGGTATTTGCGCTCGCCGCAATCACAGCGACCGTGTTCGCGGGCGGCATGCGCGCAGCGAGCGTGATCGACACCATTCAATCCGTCATGCTGATCGCGGTCGCCTTGTTCCTGCCGCTGCCCGCGCTGATCGCCGCCGGCGGACTCACCGAGCTCAAGCTCGCGTTCGCGACGGTGGGGCCCGAGGCAATGGACTGGTTCGACGGCAAGAACGGCGTCGCAGCGATCGCGTTCGCAGCCGGCGTCGTCGGACTTGGCCTGGCGATGTGCGGTCAGCCGCACGCGCTCGCGCGGTTCATTGCGGCGAAGGATGAGACGACGTTGCGGATCGCGCGCTGGGCCGCGCCGGTGTGGATCGCGATCCTGCTCGCGGCCGTGGTGTTCTGCGGCTGGTGCGCGCGCGTGCTGTATTCGGGTCTCGAGCATCCCGAGCAATCGCTCGCAGTGATCGCGAGTCGTCTGCTGCCGCCGTGGCTCGCGACGCTGATCGTCGTCGCGCTCGCGGCCTGCGTGATCTCCGCGATCGCGAGCCAGTTGCTGACCATCGCCAGCGGGCTCGCGGTGGATCTGAAGAAGCCGACGGCGCCGCCATCGCTCACGTTGTTGCGCGGCATGCTGCTCGTCACCGCAGTGCTCGCCTGCATCGCTCTGCTGTATGCGCCGGGCAAGATCGGCGATCACGCGATGTTCGCGTTCACTGCGCTCGGTGCGTCGCTCGGTCCGCTGCTGCTCGTGCGGTTGAGCGGCAAACGGATCCGGCCGGGCTCGACCCTCGGCGCGATGTGGGCCGGCTTCCTGCTGTCGCTGATCTTCCATCTGCTGCCGGACTCGCCTGGCGATTTCCTGGAGCGCGTGCTGCCGTTCATCGCGTCGCTCGGCATCGCGCTCACCGGCGGCGAGCGCCGGCGCAATCCGGATCGCGCCGACCGGTCGGAAGAGACGATGCACGATCGGGTGCCGATCTGAAGAAGAAGAAGAAAAAGAGTGCGAAGCGGGCGCTGCGCCCCAGGCCCGCGGCGGTCGTCGATCAATCCGTCCCGCAGATGATCCTCGCAGCGGTGCGCCGCATTCCTCGCGGGCGCGTTTGCACGTACGGCAACGTTGCTGAAGTCGCCGGACTGCCGCGGCGCGCGAGGCTAGTGGGGACAGTGCTACGCCAGACGCCGGCTGCGCGCGGACTGCCGTGGTATCGCGTCATCAACGCCGGCGGCCGGATCTCCTTCCCGACAGGGAGCGACGCTTATGCGCGGCAGCGACATAAGCTGGAGGCGGAAGGGATCGTGTTCGTGGGCGGCCGGGTCGACCTGCGGCGCTATGGCTGGCCGCCGCGCGAGGAGCGCCTGGACGAGCTCCTGTGGGCGCCGCGTTAGGCTTTAACCCGACTTCGTTCACCCCTCGTTAGTACTCGCACCGGGACGCAGCTCGCGTCTCTAACGAGGACCCTCCATGAACCGTGTCGTGCGCGGCAGTTCGCTGCTGATCGTCACTGCCATCGTCGCCGCTTGTGCCGCCAAGCGCGACGAGAGCCAGCCGCTCAGGGACCGCCAGGATGCGCAAGCGCAGCAGCGCGCGACCGAGGGGGATGTCAGCCGCGACAAGGCCGAAGCTCGCGAGACTCGAGCCATCCAGGAAGTGGTCGTCACCAACAGTCGACAGAGCGAATCCACACAGCATGAGGCGCCGATGGCCGTCTCGGCGGTGAGTGCGAATGCAGTTGCCGGCAACGTCTGCTGCGCGCCGGTGTATCAGCAACCGACGAACACCGAGCGCTACCAGCACCTCGACGACAATCCCGTGCACCTCGCAGCGGAGCAACCGGTCTCGACGTTCTCGATCGACGTCGACACTGGCGCATACGCGAACGTCCGGCGCTTCCTCAGCGCCGGCCAGCTGCCGCCGCAGGATGCCGTACGCGTCGAGGAGATGGTCAACTACTTCGACTATCGGTATGTGCCGCCGGCGAGCCGCGACGTGCCGTTCCGCGTAGCCACGGAAGTGGCGCCGGCGCCGTGGAATCCGCAGGCGTTGCTCATGAAGATCGGCATCAAGGGATTCGAAGTCGCGGCCGCCGAGCGGCCGCCGGCAAACCTCGTGTTCCTGATCGACGTCTCCGGCTCGATGCAGTCGCCGGACAAACTGCCGCTGCTCAAGAACGCGTTCCGCCTGCTCACGGATCAGCTGACGGCGCGCGACCGCGTGTCGATGGTCGTGTACGCCGGCAGCTCGGGCGTCGTGCTGGAGCCGACCGCGGGCGATCAGAAGCACAAGATCCGTGAAGCGATCGATCGGCTCGAGGCGGGCGGCTCGACCAACGGCGCCGCAGGCATCGAGCGCGCGTATCAGCTCGCGCACGATGCGCAGATCAAAGGCGGCATCAATCGCGTGGTGCTCGCGACCGACGGCGACTTCAACGTCGGCGTGGTCGACTTCGAAGCGCTGGTCGACATGGCGGAGCGGCAGCGCGGCGGCGGCGTCGCGCTCACGACGCTCGGCTTCGGCACCGGCAACTACAACGATCAGCTGCTGGAGCGGCTCGCGGACGCGGGCAACGGCAACTACGCGTACGTCGACACGCTGAACGAAGCTCGCAAGGTGCTCGTCTCGGAACTGTCCTCGACGCTGTTCACGATCGCCAAGGACGTGAAGATCCAGGTCGAGTTCAATCCGGCGACGGTGCTCGAGTACCGGCTGATCGGCTACGAGAACCGCATGCTGGCGCGCGAGGATTTCAACAACGACAAGGTCGACGCGGGCGACATCGGCGCGGGGCATCGAGTGACGGCGCTTTACGAGATCGTGCCCGTCGGCAAACAGGGCCGGCTCGATCCGCTGCGTTATGGTCCGCAGGCGCGCGCCGCTGCCGCGAGCAACGAGCTCGCGAATGTGAAGTTGCGCTACAAGAAGCCGCAGTCGGACACGAGCGAGCTGCTCGAATATCCGATCGGCAAGGGTTCGGTCGCCACGCTCGAAAGGCTCTCCCCTGACTTTCGCTTCGCCGCGAGCGTGGCGGCCTTCGGCCAGCTGTTGCGCGGCGGCAAGTATGTCGGCAATTACGGCTACGGCGACGTCGAGCGGTTGGCGCGCGGCGCGCTGGACGACGACCCGGAGGGCTACCGTCGCGAATTCCTGTCGCTGGTGAAGCTCGCCGACTCGCTGACGCCGAAGGACGGCGCGGCGCCAGTGAAAGATATGGTGAGCGACATCGCACACTGACACCTGACTGAGAGGCGCGAAACTCGGTTACGCTTGCCTGCATGGAACTCGGCTCTGTTCCCAGCGTCGATGCGGTCGCACTTGCGGGTGCGCCGCCAGCTGTTGCCGCCACGGACGATGCGACGCTCATGTTGCGTTACCGGGATGGCGACGCGCGCGCGTTCGAGATTCTCTACGAGCGCCACAAGGGACCGCTGTACCGTTACCTGCACCGCATGTGCGGCCGGCGCGAAGTCGCCGACGATCTGTTTCAGGAGGTGTGGAGCAAAGTGATCGCGAGCCGCAGTCGCTACGAGGCGAGGGCGCAGTTCAATACGTTCCTGTTCCGCATCGCCCACAATTGCGCGATCGATTATTTCCGGCGCAGCGGCCGGCCCCACGAGCGCGCCGCGCAGGACATCGACGACGTCGCCGAGCAGATCGGCGGCGCCGACCACGAGCGGCCCGACGCGGCGCTCGCGCAAGCGCAGGTGCGCCGCGATTTCCGCCGCGCGCTCGAGCAGCTGCCGGCGGAACAGCGCGACGTGTTCGTGCTGTACGAGGAGAGCGGCCTGACGCTCGAGGAAATCGGCCGGATCACCGGCGTGGCGATGGAAACCGCCAAGAGCCGGCTGCGCTACGCGGTCGGCAAGCTGCGCACGGCGCTGCAGCAGCACCAGCCGCAGCCCTTCGAACCGAGTGTGCAATCGTGAGCGACCCGACCGACATCAAGGCGCTGGACGAGTACCTGAAGCGGGGCTCCGACGTGTCCGCGCGCTATCGCGAGCTCGGCAGCGACGACGTGCCGCCCGAGCTGGATCGGCGCGTGCTCGCGGCGGCGCGCGATGCGGTCGCGAACGAAGGTGCGCGTCGTTCGCGCTCGTGGCTGCGCTGGAGCGCGCCCGTGGCGCTGGCGGCGTCTCTCGTTCTCGTGGTGACGGTCGTTCTGGAAGGCGGTTTGCAGGAGCAGAAGACGGTCGCGCTCCCGCAAGCGCCGGCCGAAGTCCGGCAGGAGCCGAGTGTCGAGCCCGCTATCGCGGCGAGCGACGACAAGGCGCATGCAGACGACGAGCGCAAACTCGCGGACGAGCTCCGCAAGCAGCAAGGCGTCGATTCCAGCTACAACGTCCCCCTGCAGAATTCCCCGCAACCGGCGCGCGAATTCGCGCCGCCGCCGGCTCCGCTCGTCGCGCCTGCGCCCGCGGCGTCCACTGTCGCCAAGGCCGAAGCCGAGCGGATGAAATCCGCCGCGCCTGTGCAGGAAGTTGTCGTGACGGGGCAGTCGCGGCGCGATGAGAAGCAGTTCGCGACATCGCCGGTTACCGCCGTCACGCAGGAGCAGGTGGGTGCCGCCGGGCAGACTTCGCCGGAAGCCGACTCATCCCAAGACGTGCAGGAGGTCTCGGTCACCGGCATGCGCCGTCGTGCGACCGGCCGCACCGCCGGGCCGCGCAACACGATCTCGACCAACGCCTCCAGAGGCGAGACGCGGCCGACGGCGGACGAGCAGGCCGACCGGTCCGACCCGCAGGCATGGCTCGAAGAGATTCGCGAGCTGCGCCGCGCCGGCAAGACCGCGGACGCCGATCGCGAGTGGCTGCGCTTCCGCGAGGAGTTCCCGGACTTCCCGGTCGCCGCCGACGACCTCGCGCGCAAGAAGCCCTGACCCCGCAGCCCGCGGTCACAAGGCAGAGGTGTAACCCCTCCCTCGTCCGTCGGACTTCTGTGTGGGTCAGGCTTCAGCCTGACTCTGTTCCGGTTCGGTGCCCGCCGGCACGAACTCCATCGACACCGAGTTCAGACAATACCGCCTGCGCGTCGGCCGCGGGCCGTCGTCGAACACGTGTCCCAGGTGGCTGTCGCAGCGCCGGCAGCGAATCTCCGTGCGGATCATGCCGTGGCTCTCGTCGACCAGCTCGGCGATGTGATCCGGGTCGAACGGCTGCGTGAAACTCGGCCAGCCGGTGCCGGACTCGAACTTCGCATCGGCCTTGAACAGCGGCAGCCCGCACAGCCGGCAGGCGTAGATGCCGTCCTTCTTGTTGTTGAGCAACGTGCCGCAGAAGGGCGCCTCGGTGCCCTGGTGCAGCAGCACGCGCCGCTCTTCCGCTGAAAGTTTTGCAGCGAGCTGGTCGCGCTGGGCCGCGCTCAGGGGGCGCAGGTCGTAACCGCTCGCGGAAGTGGTCGGGACGGGCTTGGGACGCATGGGAATACCTCGCTGGGAGTCAGGCCGAGGCCTGGCTCACACCACGATCGGGATCCTTCGCCGCCTTTCAAGCTGCGATTACTTGCCCTCGGCCCGCATGCGGCTGTTGCGGTAGCCGTAGAACCCGTAGACCGAAAAGCCGATCACCGACCAGATGCCGAACAGCAGCCAGGTCTCGATCGGCAGGAAAGTGATCAGGATCAGGCACACCAGCGCCCCCACCGTACAGGTGACCGGTGCCAGCGGCACGCGGAACGGCCGAGGCACGTTCGGCTTCGTAAAGCGCAGCACGAGCACGCCGACGCACACGCCCGCGAACGCGAACAGGATCCCCAGCGAGATCAGCTCGCCGAGGATGTTCAGGGGGAACAGGCCCGCGATGACGGCGGCCAGTACCGTGGTTATCGCCGTGGCGATGTGCGGAGTGCGGTACTTCGGATGCACTTTGCTCATGCTCTTGGGCAGCAGGCCGTCGTCGGCCATCGCGAGGAAGATGCGCGGCTGGCCGAGCATCGACATCAGGATCACCGAAGTCATGCCGACGATCGCACCGATCTTCACGAGGGCGCCGAGCCAGGCCAGCTGCGGATGTGCATCGAGCGCGACCGCGACCGGCGCGTCCCCGCCGAGCTTCGTGTACGGCACCATGCCGGTCATGACCGCGGCCATTGCTACGTAAAGCACGGCGGAGATGATGAGCGCGCCGAGGATTCCGAGCGGCACGTCGCGCTGCGGATTGCGCGTTTCGCGCGCCGTCGTCGATGCGGCGTCGAAGCCGACGTACGAGAAGAAAATGATCGCCGCTCCGCGCAGCAGGCCGCTCGGGCCGAATTCGCCTTCCTTGCCGGTGTTCGGCGGCAGGTACGGATGCCAGTTCGCGGTGTCGATGAAGCTCAGGCCGGCGAGGATGAAGATCACGATCACCGCAACCTTGATCCACACCATGATGCTGTTGGCGGTCGCGGATTCCTTGATGCCGATGTACAGGATCCAGCCGAGCAGCAGCACGATCAGCACTGCCGGCAGATTGACGATCGAGCCCGTCGTCACGAGAAAACTGTCCGTGCCCTTGTCCAGCGGGGCGTTGGTCAGCTGCGCGGGCAGGTGGATGCCCCAGTCGGCGAGGATGTTGACGACGTACTGGGACCAGCCGACCGCGACCGCCGAGGCCGACATCAAGTACTCGAGCGACAGATTCCAGCCAATGATCCACGCGAGCGATTCGCCGAGAGTGCAGTACGCGTACGTATAGGCGCTGCCCGAGACCGGGATCATCGCCGCGAACTCCGAGTAGCAGATCGCGGCGAGGGTTGAGCCGAAGGCGGCGATCAGCAGCGCCAGCGTCAGCGCCGGTCCCGTGTGGTGGGCGGCGACCTGGCCCGTGAGGATGAAGATGCCGGTGCCGATGGTCGAGCCCAGGCCGATCGCGGTCAGCGAGCTGGCGGTCAGCACGCGCTTCAGCGGCGGTGCGCTGTCCAGCTCGGCGACGATAGCTTCGACGGGACGGACGGCGAACAGGCGGCGCAGGAAGGACGACATGGGACCTCTGGGAAGGCAGCGGTTTCTTAGGTGTTTGCGATCCGCATCGGGCGCACAGCCTACAGGCTGAGGCCGGCGGACAGGAAGCCCGGGCTTCCGGCTCCGCACGCTTCCTGGCTTCCCGTATTATCCGGGGCCGATGGCCACGGACGATTCCCTTCCGATTCCGAACTGCTATTGGGTCCAGCCGGGGGCATTGCTCGCCGGCGAGTATCCCGGGTCCATGTCGCGTGCCGACGCCATCGAGCGCGTGCGCAAGCTCCTGGGCGCGGGCGTCACCAGCTTCATCGACCTGACCGAGGTGGGCGAGCTGCCCGAGTACGAAAAGCTCCTGCCCGAGCTGACCGAGCGGCGCGTGCGCTACAAGCGGCTGGCCATCCTCGATCACAGCGTGCCCGATTCGCCCGCGCACATGGCGCGCATCCTCGACCTGATCGACAACGAGCTCCACGCCGGTCAGTGCGTCTACGTGCATTGCCGTGCCGGCATCGGCCGCACGGGCACGGCGGTCGGGTGTCATCTCGTGCGCAACGGCATGACGAACGACGAGGCGTACGACTATCTGCAGGGCCTGTGGAAGCAGTCCGCGCGCTCGCGTCGCTGGCCATCGATTCCGGAAACGTCCGAGCAGATCGACTTCGTGCTGCGCTGGAGCGAGCCGGGTCCGAATGCAGTCGCGCAGCTCGACCTCGCGCCGCGTTACGAAGGTGCGCTCGTCGGCCTCGCGCTCGGCGACGCGCTCGGCCTGCTCGTCGCGCAGAGCAAGTTCGATGCGGCAACGCTGGTGACAGCGATGCGCGAGCGCGGCTCGCTGCGCACCGGCGCGCTGACTGCGACGACGCGGGCCGTTGCGGAAAGTCTGCTCGCCTCGTGTGCGCACAATCCGGAAGACCAGATGCAGCGCTACCTGCAATGGTCGCGCACCGCCGACTCCGCAGTGCCCGCGGAGCTCAGGCGCGCGCTCGGCGCGTGGCAGTGGTCGCGCAAGCCGAACGCCGGGACGCACGACCCGAAGAATCTCGATCCGCACTCGCTGCCGCGCACGCTGGCCGCGGCGCTGTATCTGCGCGCGGATCCGCAGCGGGCCATGGATACGGCCGCTGAAGTGTCGCGGACGACGCAGCAGTCGCCGCTCGTGCTCGATCTGTGCCGCTTGTGGTCGGCGCTGCTGACCGATGCGCTGTCCGGCGCCGCTAAAGCGAAGCTCGTTGCGTTCACCGGGCCGGCGCTCACGCTGCTGCGCAATCGTGCGCTCAAGACCCCGGTCAAGAATCTGCTCGAGCACAAGCCGCGGCGCGAATCCGACGCGTCGGGCGACGCGATGTCGGCGACGCGTGCGGCGCTGACCGCTTTCACGAACGCTGCGACCGCGTCCGACGCGTTGCTGCAAGTCGCGACGAGTCAGGGCTCGCCGGCCGCGGCGGCGCTGTGCGGTGCGCTGGCCGGTGCGCACTACGGCATCGACGCGATCCCCGCCGACTGGCGCCGGCAACTCGCCGAAGACGCGCCGCTGCGCTCGCTCGCGCGGAATCTCCTGGGCTGACGATGGCAGCGCGGTCCCGACGCAAAACGAAGACGCGACGCAGCCGACCGCGCGGGCCTGCGTGGATCCGGCTGTCCGATGCGGAGCTGCTGCGCACCCGCTTCTGCGACCTGCCACTGACGTTGCGCGACTCGGTCGTCGAGCGCCACATGCGCGAGGTCCGGCGCAACCTCGCCGCGCGCGGCATCCGCTTCCGGCCGCACGTCTGGTTGTCGGAGGAGTGGTTCTCGCCGGACGGCGTGCCCGGCATCGCAGTGCCGTTCTACATGGCGC
The DNA here is from genome assembly GCA_036004505.1 of Steroidobacteraceae bacterium. Taxonomy (GTDB): domain Bacteria; phylum Pseudomonadota; class Gammaproteobacteria; order Steroidobacterales; family Steroidobacteraceae; genus Steroidobacter. The sequence goes on along the minus strand of DASYRK010000115.1, from coordinate 70,555 downwards.
ATCCGCGCCTGCAGCGACTGGAGCGGCGCTTCATGGGCGAGGTCGAGGGCGGCAACGCCAACTGGCTGACGCGCATCCTGCGGCACGAAGTCGCGCACGCGCTCGACAACGCCTATCGGTTGCGACGGCGCAAGGCATGGCGGCGCACGTTCGGCCGGGCCTCACGCCCCTATCCGGATACCTATCGGCCGCGACCGGCGAGCCACGACTTCGTGCTGCACCTGGGCCACTGGTACGCGCAGAGCCATCCGACCGAGGACTTCGCCGAGACGTTCGCGGTGTGGCTGCAGCCGCGCGCGCGCTGGCGCCGCGAGTACCAGGGCTGGCCGGCGCTGCGTAAGCTCGAATACGTCGACAAGCTGATGGCGCAGATCAGCGGCCGGCCGCCGATCGTGGAGAACGACGACCTGATCGAGCCGCTCAGCGACAACACCATCACCCTCGGCGAGCACTATCGCCGCAAGCGCGCGCGCTACGAGTTCGACAAGCCGGACGCGTACGACCTGCGCCTGAAGCGGGTGTTCGGCAAGCGACGCAAGAGTCGGGAGCGAATGTCCGCCAGCACGTTCGTGCGCCAGTCGCGACCGGAGCTGGAGCGGCTGCTCATGCGGCGCTCGCGTTTGTACCCATATCTCGTGCACCATGTGCTGCGCACGGTCATCCGTCGTTGCCGCGAGCTGGATCTGGTGCTCGATACCTCGAAGCGGGAGGCGAAGCGCGCAGTGCTGGGGGTCCTGGAGCGGATTCTGATCGATACCCTGCGCCGTGATCGCGAGCGCTACGCTCTATGAACATGAACGGCGGGCCCGCCGTATGAAATCCCTGCGCGTGCTGGTCCTGATGCACGAGAGCCTCGTGCCGCCTCCGAGCCTCAAGGGCTACAGCGACAAGGAGATCGACGAGTTCCGCACCGAGTACGACGTGGTCGCCGCGCTGGAGAAGGCCGGGCACACGGTCCGCGCGCTCGGCCTGGGCGACAACCTCGGCGAGCTGCGCGCCGCGATCACCGACTGGAAGCCCGACGTCGCGTTCAACCTGCTCGAAGAATTCCAGGGCATCGTCACCTACGACCAGTACGTGGTCGCGTTCCTGGAGCTGATGAAACTGCCGTACACCGGCTGCAACCCGCGCGGCATGATGATCTCGCGCGACAAGGCGCTGTCGAAGCAGATCCTGCAGTATCACCGCATCCCGACGCCGGGCTTCGCCGTGATCCGCCAGGGCCAGCGCTACCGCCCGCCGCGCAGGATGAAGTTCCCGCTGTTCGTCAAATCGGTGACCGAGGACGCCTCGCTCGGCATCGCGCAGGCCTCGATCGTCGGCGACGCCGACAAGCTCAAGGAGCGCATCGCGTTCATCCACGAGCAGACCAACTCGGATGCGCTGATCGAGGAATACGTCGAGGGCCGCGAGCTGTACGTCGGCGTGCTCGGCAACGACCGGCTGCGCACGTTCCCGGTGTGGGAGATGGATTTCGGCACGCTGCCGGAAGTCATGGCCGGCATCGCGACGCGCAAGGTGAAGTGGGACCGGCGCTACCAGAAGAAGCACGGCATTCGCACGGGCGCCGCGCAGTCGCTGCCCGATGGCGCGGCGGCGTATCTCGACAAGATGTCGAAGCGCATCTATCGCGCGCTGTACATGACCGGCTACGCACGCATGGATTTCCGCATGCGGCCGGACGGCAGCGTATTCGTGCTGGAGGCGAACGCGAATCCGAATATCAGCCGCGAAGAGGATTACGCGGATTCGGCGAAGGCGGCGGGCGTGGATTATCCGTCGTTGCTGGAGCAGATCATCCGGACGGGGACGAACTACCAGGCGGCGTGGCGGGTCGACGAGACGTGAAGAGTGTCAGGCTTCAGCCTGACTCTTGTTCGATTTGCACGCCGAAAGAGTTCAACGCCATCGACACCAGCGTGTACTGGCCGACGGCGAACACCAGATCGATCACCTGGTGCGTGTCGAAGTACTGGCCCAGCCGCTGCCAGGTCGCGTCGCTGATGAACTGATCGCCATGGAGATCGTCCACGGCCTGCAGCAACGCCGATTCCGCTGCGCTCCAGCCCGCCGCGTCGGGACTGCTCTTGAGCCGCTCGATCTCCGCGTCGCTGAGTCCGGACGCCTTGCCGATGCGCGTGTGCTGGTGGAATTCATATCCCGAGCGGCACAGCCAGCCGATGCGCAGGATCGCCATCTCGCGCTCGCGCGGCGGCAGCGAAGACTTGAACAGCACGTGATTCGCGAACGGCATCCAGCGGCGATACAGATCCTGGTGCCGCGCCAGCGTCGCGAACACGTTGAGCACGCGCGCAGGATTGCCGCGTGTCAGCAGCTCGCGCTGCTCGTCGTTCCACTCGCCGGGTGCAAGCGGGGGCAGCCGCGGTTGCGCAAGGCGCAGGTCACTCTCCATTTCATTCTCCTGGCGCGGTCCACTGGTTGAGCCACTTCTCGACTTCGCGATGCCACTGGATGCTGTTCGCGGGCTTCAGCACCCAGTGGTTCTCGTTCGGATAGACCAGCAGCCGGCTCGGAATGCCGCGCCGCTGCAGCGCGTTGAACATCGACAGGCTTTGCGAGTACGGCACGCGATAGTCGTTCTGGCCGGCGATCACCAGCATCGGCTTCTTCCAGTCCTTGACGTGGTTGAGCGGGTTGTACTTCTCGTAGCTCTCCGGCACTTCCCACGGCGTGCCGCCATTCTCCCACTCGCTGAACCACAGCTCTTCGGTCATGAAGCCCATGCCGCGCGTGTCGAAGATGCCGGCGTGGCTGACGATGCACTTGAACGGCTCGTTCCAGTTGCCGGCGATCCAGTTCATCATGTAGCCGCCGTACGAAGCGCCGAGCGCGCACATGCGAGCGCCGTCCAGCCACGGGAAGCGGTCGAGCGCCGCCTGTAGACCCTTCTGCAGATCCTCGAGCGGCTTGCCGCCCCAGTCCTGGCTGATCGAATCGGTGAACGCCTGGCCGTAGCCGGGCGAGCCGTGGAAATCGATGAAGATCGAGGCATAGCCTGCGCCCGCGTACGTCTGCGGGTTCCAGCGATAGCTCCACGCGTTCGCAAACGACGATTGCGGCCCGCCGTGCACGATGAACGCCACCGGATAGCGCCGCTTCGGATCGTAGCCCGCCGGGCGCATCACGTAGCCGTACACGGTTTCGCCGTTCGCGCCCGCGAACGTGAATTGCTCCGGCTCGCCGATCTGCAGCTGCGAGAACGCGTTCGCGTTCATGCGCGGCAGCTCGCGCAGGTCGCCGCCTTTCAGCGTGACCGCGTACAACTCCGCCGGCGACTTCAGCGTCGAGACCGCGAACACGATCTCGCGCTCGCCGACGGTGAAGGCGTCGACGTGACCGGGACCGGTCAGCATGTTCGCCTTGCCGGTCTTCACATCGATCGCCCACACGGGCCGCTGGCCGAAGTGATCCGCGACCGCGTACAGCGTGCGGCTGTCAGCGGCAAACTCGAGCTGCTCCGCCGAGCGATCCCAGTCCTGCGCGAGCTCGCGGCGCTCGCCGCTCTTCAGGTCCATGACCATCACGTGGAAGCGATCGGCCTCGAAGCCGGGACGCCGCATCGCGCGCCACGCCATCATGCTGCCGTCCGGCGAGAACACCGGTTGTGCATCCCACGCCGGGTTGTCGGCCGTGAGATTGCGCGGCTCGCCGCCCTCGACGCTCACTTCGTACAGATCGAAGTTCGTCGACCACGGCTCCGACTTGCCTTTGACGCGCGCGTCGAACACGACCTTGCTGCCATCCGGCGAGAACGTGTACTCGCTCGCGTCGCCGAACGGCTTCGACGGCACGTCGGCGTCGAGCGCAGCAGTCAGCGCGCGCGGCTCGACGGCGCCACCGTTCTCCATGCGCAGCACGAACAGCTGCGAGATGCGGCCGTCGTCCCACGTGTCCCAGTGACGCACGAACGTGCGGTCGTAGATCCTGCCGGTGGCCTTCGAATCTTCCGTCTGCTTCACGCGCGCAGCGGTGCAGGGCAAGTCCTGGCAGTCGGCGAAAACGTCCATCGACACTGCGAGCGCAGTCGCATCGGGTGCGAGACGGAACGAGCCGACGTCGAGCGGCAGGCTCGTCACCTGCTCGGCTTCGCCGCCGGCAGAGGGCAGTCGCCACACCTGCGCCGAGCCGCCGCGCGCGGAGATGAAGTAAACATAGCGCCCGTCGCGCGACCACTCGGGCGAGTTGTCGTTCTCGGGATTGCTCGTGAGCCGGCGCGGCTGCGCGCCCTTCGTGACGATGTCGAGCGACCACAGATCCTGGCGGCCGCGATTCGCGGCCATGTCGGTCTCGCGCACGACGTAAACGACCGTCTTGCCGTCGGGAGACAGAGCAGGATCAGACACACGCTGCAGACGAACGAGGTCCTCGACCGAGAACGGATGACGCTCGGCCGCCGCCGCGCCGGCGGTCGACACGAATGCGAGCGCAATGCACGACGCGAGCAGCGAGCGGGCGGTGAGCATGGAAACCCCGATGAGCGGCGAAAGGGCGGCAGTATAAGGCGGGAGGCCTACTTCTTCTCTCTGAACACCGCGAAGGCGCTGGTGTAGCCGTGCAGGTAGGTCGCGTTGTGAATCGGGCCGATCTCGCCGTTGCAGAAGAAGCCGCCGAGCGGCACGTCGCCGACCAGCCGGCGGAAGGCATTGCTGTCGTGATCCGCCTGTCCGTACAGGCCCATGCCGCGGCCGCTGCACGAGAACAGCAGCGCGCCGGCGTCGGACTGCAGCGGGCGCGATGCGCCGTAGCCGGTGAGCGTGCGCTCGAGATCGTGGGCGGAGGTCGCGGCATCGCGCAGGTGGAACTGCACGACGCTGTTCGCCGGCACGTTCGCGCTGACCCACAGCGCGCCGCTCTGCGGATCCATGCCGAGGATGTTGCGGATCAGGAAGTCGCCCGACTGGTATTCGCTGGCGTCGGTGCGCATCGCCAGGCCCAAGAACAGCGACTGGCTGAACAGCTCGCGATCGCCCGGCGGCAGCCGCTCGAACAGGCGCGCCAGGACTTCGCGCGGCGGGCGGCCGTCGAGCTCGCGAATCAGGTTCTCGTGCGCCATCGTGACGAAGATCGGATCGCCGATCGGGCGGCAGCCCTGCGCGACCACTGCGTCGAGCTCGATGTTGCCGGTCAGAGCGAGCGTCACGCAGCCGGAGTGATGAACCTGGTTGCCGAGATACAGCGCCGTGCCGCCGACCTGTTGCGCACCGCTGGCGAGCCCGCCGATTTTCGGTGAGAGCGGATAGACGCGGTCGAGCCCGCGGACGAACGCCTCGGTCTCGAAGCTGAAGGGATCGGCGAGCACCAGGAACGCCGGCTGCTGATTCGCGGTCATCCGCAGCGTGTCTTCCCAGACGCGGGGCTCGGCGAACACCGGCGGCACCTGCGCGGCGTCGAGGTGCGTGCCCTTGAACTTGACGCCGGGCAGCAGCGCGCCGGTGAGCGACAGACCCGGACGGTCTTCGATCTCGCGACCGCCGCCGATCACACCGCCCGCGCAACAACCGAACAGGAAGGCGCTCTCGAATTCACGCAGCAGCAGATCCGCAACGGCATCGAAGCGCGGCGCATGGTCGGCGCCGACGAAGACGAACAGCAGATCGGGTTCCTGGCGGCCGAGTCCGGCGAAGACAGTGCCGGCGGCGCGTTCCACGGCCGAGCTCAGATTGCTATCGGTATCGACTGCTGACGCCCACCGCATGGCCGGATTGTAGCGAGGGCAGGGAGGGTTGTCCGATCGTTCCCCCGTAGGAAGTTGGCGGACCTACCGAGCGAGCTCCTTCACCGCGTCCGCGATCCATTCGCGCATCAGCGTGTCCTGCAGCCACTGCTGCATATACGCCTGCGAATTCGCAGTGAGACCCGTTGCGCCGTAGTGATTGAAGCGCAGCACGACCGGCGCATACATCGCGTCCGCGATCGAGAACTCGCCGAACAGCCACGGTCCCCGCGCGGCGTACCTGGTTCTGCAGTCGTCCCAGATGGCCTGCACCCGCGCGACGTCGGCCCTGCCCTGCGGCGGCAGCGGAACGTGCGGGTTGCTGCCGGTCGTGTGCATCGGCCAAGTTTGCCGCAGCGCCTGGAAGCCGGAGTGCATCTCGGCGCTGACCGCGCGGGCGTGCGCGCGCAGCGAGGAATCCGCCGGCCAGGCGCGTCCGCCGACCTTCTCGTTCACGTATTCGACGATCGCCAGCGAATCCCAGATGTGCAGGTCGCCGTCGATCAGCACCGGCACGCGCTGCGCCCCGGAGTACTGCACGATCCCCGCGAAGAACTCCGGCGTATCGAGCGGCAGCTTGATTTCGCTGAACGGGACGCCGTAGTGCCTGAGGACCAGCCAGGGGCGCAGCGACCAGCTGGACAGCTCTTTGTTGCCGATGACGAGAGTGAGCATGGGCAGAGAAGTTAAACTAAGCGCCCCGTTTCCGCACCAACCTCAGGCGCTGCCCATGTCCAACCCTCATCTTGCAACCTTGGGCGTTCGCGCCGGCCAGCAGCGTACGCACGAAGGCGAGCACGCGGAGCCGATCTTCACCACCTCGAGCTACGTGTTCCGCAATGCCGCCGAGGCGGCCGCGAGGTTTGCGGAGACGGAGAAGGGCAACATCTATTCGCGCTTCACGAATCCGACGGTGCGCTGCTTCGAGGAGCGCCTGGCGGCGATGGAGGGTGGCGCTGCGTGTGTGGGCACGGGTTCGGGCATGGCGGCGATCCTCGCGATGTGCATGGCGCTGCTCAAGGCCGGCGACCACATCGTGTGCTCGGACAGCGTGTTCGGCTCGACCATTGCGCTGCTCAACCGCTACATGACGAAGTTCGGCGTCGCAGTCACCTATGTGCGGCCCGATGACAACGAAGCGTGGCGCGCCGCGATCCGCGACACCACGCGTCTCGCATTCCTCGAAACGCCTTCGAATCCGTTGTCCGCGATCGCCGATATCCGCGCGATCGCCGACATCTGTCACGAGCGCAATGTGCTGCTCTGCGTCGACAACTGCTTCTGCACGCCGGCGCTGCAGAAACCGTTCGAGCTGGGCGCGGATCTGGTGATCCACTCGGCGACCAAGTATCTCGACGGCCAGGGGCGCTGTGTCGGCGGCGCGATCGTCGGTAACGAGGAGCTGGTCGGCCGCGACGTGTTCGGCTTCATCCGCTCGGCCGGCCCGAGCATGAGCCCGTTCAACGCCTGGGTGTTCCTGAAAGGCCTGGAAACGCTGGAGCTGCGCATGCACGCGCACTCGGTCGCAGCGCTCGAGCTGGCGCGCTGGCTGGAGAGCCAGCAAGGAGTGCGCAAGGTGCACTACGCCGGACTGGAGTCGCATGCTCAGCACGCGCTCGCGCGACGCCAGCAAAGCGGCTTCGGCGGCATCATCGCTTTCGAAGTCGGCAACGGCCGGGCCGGCGCATGGTCGTTCGTCGATGCGACGCGGTTGATGTCCATCACTGCGAACCTGGGTGACGTGAAGACCACGATCACGCATCCGGCGAGCACGACGCACTCGCGCATCACTGCGGCGGAGCGCGAGCGCGCCGGGATCACGGAAGGCTTGCTGCGCATCTCGGTGGGCCTGGAGCACCTCGACGATCTGAAGGCGGACCTGCAGCGCGGCCTCGCAGCGGTGCGCGCTTGAAGGTCCGCGCGATCTGCTTCGACCTGGACAACACGCTGTGGGACGTGTGGCCGGTCATCATCCGCGCCGAGCAGAAGATGTATGAATTCCTCGCGCAGCGTTACCCGCGCGTGGTCGCGACCATGACGCTCGAAATGATGCGCTCTGCCCGCGAGCAGACTGCAGCTGCGTATCCGCAGATGGCTCATGACTTCACGTTCCTGCGCAAGCAGACGCTGCGCGACCACGCGCGCGAATTCGGTTACGCGGAGGCGATGGCGGAGGAGGCGTTCGACGCGTTCATCCAGGCGCGCAACGAAGTCGATCTGTACGACGACGTCCTGCCGTCGCTCGAACAGCTGCGCAGCCGCTATCGCCTGTTCACTGCCAGCAACGGCAACGCCGACCTGGCGAAGATCGGCCTCGCGCACTTCTTCGAGCGCACCGTGGCCGCGCGTCACGTCGGCGCGCTCAAGCCGGATCCGGCGATCTTTCACAAGGTGATCGAGGGGACCGATCTGCAGGCGGCGGACGTGGTCTATGTCGGGGACGATCCGCACCTCGATGTCGAAGGCGCCCGCGGCGCCGGCATGCACGCAATCTGGATCGATCGCCAGGGCGCCGAATGGCCCTGCGAAATCGCGCCCCCGGCGCACACGATTCGCTCGCTGGCGGAGCTGGCTCAGCTGTTGTAAGTGGTGCGTATACAGGGATATACGCCGTCCGCAGACCCGGTGGCGGCCCAATTGCCTTGCCAAAACGTTTGGCGTACATTCCGCGCCGTTCGTAGTGCCTTTGCCCGCTTTTTTCTCTGGCTTGGCCAGCCGGGTCATTGAAGACCCTCATCTCACGGCCAACTTCTGAAAAATCCGACGAGACCGCGAACGTTAGGCCTGGGACCACAACCGTCCAGCTGTCGCTCCGAAGAGGAACAAGACAGGGGACGGCGGCGGAGCCCGTTTGTAACCAGGCCTCGCAGTGGGGATCTATCCGCGCTCGGGGCTTTTTCAGCAGAGAGAGTTAGTACTTCTATGACGAGGATCTATGTGGGTAACCTGCCGTTCTCGGCAGACGAGGCTGCGGTGCGCCAGCTGTTCGAGCAGCACGGCACCGTGGAGTCGGTTGCGCTGATCAACGATCGAGAGACTGGTCGTCCGCGCGGCTTCGGCTTCGTGGAAATGCCGCGTCCCGACGCACAGCGCGCCATCCAGTCGCTGAACGGTAAGGACATGGGAGGCCGTCCCCTGCGCGTCAACGAGGCGCAGGAGCGTCAGGGCGGCGGTGGCGGCGGCGGTGGTGGCCGCGGTCCCCGTGGTGGCGGCGGCGGTGGTGGCGGTGGCGGCGGCGGACGCTGGTAAGCGCTCCTACGCTTTCCAAAGCGCAACGAAAACCCCGCGGTGTGCAAGCACCGCGGGGTTTTCTTTTTCAGCACTCTGCACCGGTGGCTGCCAATGCAGCCATGCGCTCATTTCGCGATTTGCAGCACAGACATTGCACCGGTTTGGCGCGATCACTATGTAACCTTGACCCGCAGCGGAACTCCCGCTACCGGGCACGAATCCTGAATGTAAAGGTCATGGCGAACATGTGCGTCAAAGAGGTGTCGGGCGATGGAGGAGCACGAAGCAGCTAAGCCGCTGGTTGCAGTGACCAATCTGCGCGAGTTCTTTCACGACTCGGTGCAGGCTGCGTTGCGCAAGCAACGCGTCGACGTGGACGACCACACGGAACACTACGTCGTCAACATCCTCACCATGTTCGCCCGCTCGGAAGAGCTGTACGACAACACGCCCGACGGCATTCGCCTCAAGCCCCTCGCTCACATGCTCGCCGACGCTGCCGAAGCGCCTTCGCCGCAGCAGCGCGACGAGGCGCTGCGCCGGCTCGGCGATGTCTCGCTGTTCGTGGCCGGGTTCTTCGCGCAGAGCTTCGCGCGCAGGCTGATCGACGTCGACTACCACATCGCGATGGGCGGCCGCGCGTACGGCACGCTCGCCGACAACCTGCGCGGCACGACGCGCGGGCAGGCGTTCGCGACGGTGTTCCTCGAGCTCGCGCAGAAGTTTCAGCGGCTCGTCGACGTGCTCAACGACGTCGCGGAGATGGCGCACACGCACACCGATCGCGACATCCTGCGGCTGTACGAGATCTGGCTGAAGACCGGCAGTCCGCGCGCCTTCGCGATCCTGCAGCGGCTGGGGGTCGCGCCCGTCGCGCAGGGCGCGCGCAAGGAGCACTGAACGTGCAGCTCTTGCGCCGCATGCAGACATTGCTGGCGCAGCTCTACGACGCGCCGGTGCGCGAAGACGTGCAGGACTTCGTCCTCAGCGATCGGCAGCGCCTGCGCGAAGTCGTCGGCGAGCAGGCGGGGCACGCCAGCGACGAACAGGTCTTCGTCGTCGAGGAAGAGCGGGGCGTGCGGCTCGGCTTGTTCATCGATCGCGAAGTGCTGGCGAGGCTGGCGCAACGCGATCCGCTCGAAGCGCTCGACGAAGAGAACCTGCCCGACTACTGCACGGCGCTCGAAGGCGTCAGCCACTTTCACTACCTGGTCTGGAGTCTCGCGCGCGGCCGCAACGTATCGCTGCTCGAGCTGGAGTTGCAGGCCGAGGTCGACAAGTACGCAACCGCCGTTGCGTTGCTGACGCGGCAGCAATCGGGCCGTTTTCCCGGCGCGCTGCATGCGCGGCTGTTTCATGCAGTGAGCTTTCTGCCGCAGCTGGATGAGATCAGCCGCAACCGCTACCAGGAAGCGAACCGGCACGCGGCGCGCTTCTGCCGTTCACTGGAAGAGAAATTCCTGCGCGCGCGGCGGCAGCGGCCGGAACTGTGGCTCGGGGAGCTGCGGCGCTTTTTCCGCCGCGGTCATCAGGAAAAGATCAGGCAGCTCGCTGTGTAGGTCGGATTTCAGCCTGACTCTTATTCTTCCTGCCCGTCGCTCTTCGCGTTCTTCTTCGCTTCCATCCACTTCGACAGCTCGCGCAGATCGACCTTCCTGCGCGGCCCTTTCTTCGCGAGCACGCCGCTCTCATACGGGTTGTAGCCGTTGCGCAGACCCTTGGGATTGGAGCGGATCGGCGCGTTCGCCGGCGACTCGTCCTCGACGATCGCGAGGCCGGGATGCGCCAGCGCCTTGTTGCGCGCGCGCTCGCCGGCTGCGCCGTCTTCGGTCAGATAGTCTTCCTGCCACTCGTAGACCGCGTTGCCGCGATCGTCGAATGCAATCTGACCCGGCTGGCTCGGCTTCTGCGCGCGCGACTCCACGACGCGCGGCCGGATGCGCAAGCCCAGTTTTTTCAGTTCGTCCTTCACGCCTTCGTCCCTAACACCGTTGCCGCCGATTCTATGTCGCATGCCCGCAGCCCCTTGTGTGCGGCTTCACGAGTGCGCTTCAGACGCTATTGAAGGGCGTCACGCCCGCAGCAGCAAGGCGCGAAAGTGTGAACTGGTACCCGAATGGCGCAGCGCGGCTGTCAGCTGTATCGACAGCTGCCGCGCGCTATGTCAGGCGGCGCCAGGGATGCGCGCAGAGGCCCGGAAAACGGCTACGAGCGACTTTCCGTCGCGAAGCTCACCGCAGCGGGCCATCTGCAGAACGTCGTTAAAAGGCAGCCAGTGAACCTCGAAGACCTCGTGCTCTTCCGGGCGCGGCGGCAGGGCAGTCAGCTGCGTCGCGAGGAACAGATGAACGACTTCTGTCAAAACGCCGGGCGAGCTCAGGTAATCCCCGAGGGACTCCCACGAGTCCGCCGCGACGCCGGCCTCTTCCTCGAGCTCGCGCCGCGCCGTGTTGAGCGGGGGCTCGCGGTTATCGATCTTGCCCGCGGGCAGCTCCCACACCCATCCGCCGGCGGCGTGACGAAACTGGCGCAGCAGGCACACGCGATTGTCCGGGTCGAGCGCGAGGACCGCGGCGCCGCCGGGATGATGAATGATTTCGAGCGACGCAGTCGTGCCGTTCGGCAGCTCGACGCGCTCGATGTTCACCTCGATGACGCGCCCGGTGAAGACGCGCGTGACGTCGACCCGGCTCAACGATCGTCTCCGTCCTCGACGGTGGCCTGCCCGGACCAGCGGCGGTAGATATGCGACCACGACATGCCGACGGCGAGGATCAGCGCGAGCACGACCAGCGCGATCCACAGGATTGCGCCGGTGTCGGACAGCTTCACCCAGCCCCACGACACGATGAGCCAGATGAGCGCGGCGAACAGCGCGAGCGCCAGCACCATGCCGAGCGGACCGATCGAGCTGAGCGTGGCGCGCAGGAACACGAACCAGCCGATCAGCAGCACGATGCCGAGCACCGCTTCGAGCGGCGTGACCGCGGGAAAGCCCGCCTGCAACATGTGCACGTACGAATAGCCGCTGGGGTTGTACGTGAGCAGCACCAGCGCGAGCGCGAATGCCGCGCGCAAGACGAAGCCGGTGAATGTGAGTTTTTCCACGAGTTCTCCGCGAGTTCCTTGCCGGGGGTCGCTCAGCCGCGCGGCGGCGCGTCTTCGTCTTCGGGGGTCGCTTCGTCGTCCGGCGCATCCTCGCCCGTCTCGTCGCCGGACTGGATCGCCGCATCGGACTTCGACGTCGCCGTGCCGATGCGATACGCCGCGAAGCCGGGCAGCACGACCTGGTTGAGCGCCATGCCGAGCACGCGGCCGCTGATCGGCGCATAGATGCGATGCTGCTGGTTCGAGATCGGATCGGTCACGACGCCGAGCAGCTCGCCTTCGCTGACGCGCTCGCCGAGTGCGACGTCGGAGAACAGGATGCCGCCGTGATCGACGCGCACCCACTTCGACGCGTAGTACACCGGCTCCGGGTCGCCCCAGTAGCGGCGCTGCTTGGTCATGCCGAGCGAGTACATCAGCGTCTCGATCGCCTTCGCGCCGTGCTCGACCTGCTCGGGCTGCACGCGCATCGGCTCGCCCATCTCGAACGTCACCGTCGGAATGCCGGCCTCGCTCGCCGCGCGTCGCAGCGAGCCGCGCTCGCCGACGCTGTGGAGCACGACCGTCGCGCCGAGCGCCTGCGTCATGCGCTGGACTTGCGGCATGCGCAGGTCGGCGCGCACCTGCGGCAGGTTGGTGCGATTCAGCGAGCCCGTGTGCAGATCGATCACCGCGGAGCAGTGCTTCACGACGTCGGTGAAGAACGAATGCGCCATGCGCGTGGCGGCGCTGCCGCGCGGGTTGCCGGGAAAGTAGCGATTCAGATCGCGGCGGTCCGGCAGGTAACGCGTGCCGCGGTAGAACCCCTGGATGTTGACGATCGGCACGCCGATCACTGCGCCGTTGAGCTCCTCGAGGTCGATGTCGTTGAGCACGCGACGCGTCACCTCGATGCCGTTCAGCTCGTCGCCATGCACGGCCGCCGTCAGGCACAGCACAGGGCCCGGGCCTGTGCCGTTGAGCACGATTACCGGCACGGGCACGACGAACCCTTCCATGGCGGTGCCGCTGGTCCACGTGAGTCGCTTGCTGGTGCCGGGCGGCACTTCGGCGCCGAGCAGGCGGATGCGGCCTTTTGCTTTCAGCGCCGTTGCTGCCGCAGTTTCGGTCGGCGCTGCGGACGGTTTCGCATCGGGTTGCTGCGCGTGCAGGGGCGAGCACGCGAGCGCGGCGCACGCGACGATCGCAACGCGCCTCATCGCGCGACCTTCACGAACTTCAGCGTGAAGCGGTCGCTCTCGCCGATCGCGGCGAAGCGATCGTGGTTCGCAGCACCGCCGGCAAACGTCGGCGGCAGCGCCCACACGCCCTGCTCGTAATCCTTGGTGTCGCGCGGATTGGCGTTGACCTCGGAGCGCGCGACCAGCTTGAAGCCGACGCTTTCGATCAGGTCGATCGCGTATTGCTCGTGCACGTAGCCCGAGGCGGCTTTTGGATCCTGCGGGCGCTTGGGATCGCCGCGGTGCTCGACGACACCCAGCACGCCGCCGGGCTTCAGCGCGGCATGCATTGCTTCGAACGCTTCGCGCTGCCAGCCGAACATCATCCAGTTGTGCAGGTTGCGGAAGGTCACGACCATGTCCGCGGAGCCGGGCGGCGCAATCTGGTTACTGGCTGGCGGCGCGGCGAGCGTGGTCACCATGACCTTGCCGTAGACGTCGGGACGCGCAGCGAGCTTCGCGCGGAAGTCATCGACCGTCTTGCGCGCGTACTCGCTCGCTGCCGGATCGAGATTGGCGGCGTACAGCCGACCGCGGTCCTTCAGGAGCGGCGCGAGGATTTCCGTGTACCAGCCGCCGCCGGGCCACACCTCGACCACCGTCATGTCGGGACGCACGCCGAAGAACTGCAGCGTCTGCCGCGGATGGCGGGACGCATCGCGAGCGCGATTCTCGGCCGAACGGTGGGAGGCGGCGAGCGCCTGATCGATGGCAGCGTCGCCGGCACGCTGCGTGGCGCAGCCGCTCGCCAACAGGCCGGCAGCGGCTACGAGCAGCGGCGCGAGTCGCACAATCACTTCCACCGATCTCCTGCGCTTCGATGAGCGCGAAGATAGTGGAATCGGCGGGGCCCGGCTACCCGGGCCCGGCGCCTACGTCTACCAGCGGTTGTTCTGACGCGGCGGGCGCGCTTCGCGCTCGCGTGCTTCGTTCACGCGCAGCGGGCGGCCGCCCATCTGAAAGCCGTTCATGTGCTGAATCGCGGTCTGCGCGTCCGTCGGCGACATTTCGACGAACCCGAAGCCGCGGGGACGGCCGGTCTCGCGATCGTTCACCAGTTTCACTGACTGCACGGCGCCGTGCTTTTCGAACAGCCCGCGCACATCTGCTTCAGTCGCGCTGAAAGGCAGATTTCCAACGTAGATCGTCGTCATCGATGTCATCACTCTTGAGGCCAGACAGGAGTTACGCAGCCGGTCGCTTCCGGTGGTCTCGAGAACCCCGGTTTATGGAGACGGACTACGGGTGTGGTCGCTGACAAGTCAACTGTCCAATGAGGAGAGAACGGCTGCGGAGGTTGTCCCGAAGACGGGCAGAAGCGGTGACTCGAAGCGGTCGCTCGTATTAGTTGATTGCGTAGTCAGCTGACCGCGGACGATGTTACGTCACGGTTTTGGGCCTTGCAACGCCGGGCCGGACACCCGCCTTTTTGCAGACGCAACAAGGGGCTGGGCCGACCGGCCCGCCCTGCGGGCTAGCTGCGGACCGCTGCGATGACGGTCCAGGCGCCGATGGCGATGAAGCCGATGCCGGCGACGATCGACAGCATCCGTGTATCGACGTGCCGCGACAGCCAGCCGCCGGCCAGCACCCCGAGCCCGGCCGCGCTGACCAGGGCGGCCGAGGAGGCGACGAAGATGAGCCAGGGGTTGTGCTTGGCGTCGGCCGCGAACAGGACGGTGGCGAGCTGGGTCTTGTCGCCGAGCTCCGCCATGAAGACTGTGGCGAAGACCGTCAGAAGCGCTTTGAAGTCCATCAATCCGGTTCGAGGTAGGTGTAGCCGTTCAGCTCGGACTCGTAGAACCGCCGCAGCGCCTGGCTTTCGGCGAGCGTCAGACGGTTCTCGCGTACGGCGCGCTCGCAGTCGCGGGCGAATTGCGGGAACAGGCGATCGACGTCGTACTGCATGTAGCTGAGAACCTTGCCGGCGGTGTCGCCCTTCACGATCTCTTCGATCCACCAGCCGCCTTCGTCGTGCAGGCGGATATGCACCACATGGGTATCGCCGAACAGGTTGTGCAGATCGCCCAGCGTCTCCTGGTACGCGCCGACCAGGAACGCAGCGAGGTAGTACTCCTCGCCCGCGCGCAGCTCGTGCAGCTCGAGCGTGCGCTTCGGGTCGCGCTGACTCACGAAGCGATCGATCTTGCCGTCGGAGTCGCAGGTGATGTCGGCGAGCACCGCGTTGCGCATCGGCTTCTCGTTCAGCCGGTGGATCGGCATGATCGGGAACAGTTGTCCGATCGCCCAGCTGTCGGGCAGCGACTGGAACACGGAGAAGTTGCAGAAGTACGTGTCGGACAGGATCAGCTCGAGGCCCTCGAGCTCTTCCGGCGAGCGCTCGAGCTTGCGGCAGTAGTCGCGGATGCGCGCGCACGTGGCCCAGTACAGCCGTTCGGCGAGACCGCGGAACTCCAGGCTCAGCAGACCGAGATTGAACATCTGCAGCGCCTGCTCGCGCGCCTGCAGGGCGTCGTGATAGCACTCCACCAGGCGCCGTTCCGACACGGTGCGATGCGCTTCGAACAGGTCGAGCACCGGCTGCGGCAGCTCTTCCTGGCCGCTGTAGTCTTCCTCGATGGTGCCGGCGACGCGGAACTGGTCGAGCGCCGACGAGCCGAGCGTGTTGAACACCAGCACGCTGTGATGCGCGGCGGTCGCGCGCCCCGACTCGCTCACGATCACCGGGTGCTCGATCTCGCGGGCGTTGCACACGCTGGCGATGCGGTACACGACGTCGCTCGCGTACTCGTTGATCGTGTAGTTCATCGACGATTCGAAGTTCGTGCCGCTGCCGTCGTAGTCGACGCCGAGGCCGCCGCCGACGTCGATGTACTTCACGCCGGTGCCCATCAGCTTGAGCTCGGCGTACACGTGCGCGAGCTCGTTGATCGCATCCTTGACGCGGCGGATGTCCTGCAGCTGGCTGCCCGGATGACAGTGCACCAGCTCCAGGCAGTCGAGCATCTCGTGCTCGCGCAGCGTGTCGACCAGCTCGAGGATCTCGCTGACGAACAGCCCGAACTTGGATTTCTCGCCGGCCGAGTCGCGCCAGCGTCCGGCGCCTTCGCTCGCCAGCTTGACGCGCACGCCGATGCGCGGCCGCACCTGGTACTTGTCCGCGTGGCGCAGCACGAGCTTCAGCTCGTCGAAATTCTCGATCACCGGGATGATCGTGCGGCCGAGCTTGGTCGCGAGGATCACGGCTTCGATGTAGCTGTCGTCCTTGAAGCCGTTGCAGACGATCATGCGCTCCGGCGCATCCTCGGTCATCGCCATGACCGCCAGCAGCTCGGGCTTCGAGCCGGCTTCGAGGCCGAAGCTGAACTCCTTGCCGTAGCGATACACCTCTTCGACGACCAGGCGCTGCTGGTTCACCTTGATGGGGAACACCGCGCAGTAGCGGTTCTTGTAGTCGTTCTCGGCAATCGCCTGCGCGAACGCCTTGTGCAGGCGCGTCAGGCGGTGATGCAGGATGTCGGAGAAGCGCACCACGACCGGGGTCGTGAGATCGCGCGCCTTGAGACCTTCGACGACCTCGAACAGATCGATGTCGCGCTCCAGGGTGCCGTCGGGCCGCACCACCACGTGACCGGCCTCGTTGATGCCGAAGTACGGCTTGCCCCACGCGGTGACCTGGTACAGGTCGAGCGAGTCCTCGGTGTCCCACGCAGGACTCGGCGTAAATTTCTTGGCAGGTTGGTCCAAGGCGGTTGCAGGCCTTAAGTGGTTGCTCAGGCGCGCGAAAGATAGCAGAAATACTCCTCGCCAGTGACTAGTCGGTTCCTTTCTTAGTCGGTCGCGACGGATCGCGGATCCACTCGCTCCACGAGCCCGCGTATAGACGAGCGCCGCGCTTGCCGGCAGCTTCCATCGCGAGCAACAGATTGCACGCGGTCACGCCGGAGCCGCACATGACAATCGTGTGATCGTCGGCGACGCCGGCCTGCGACTGCTCGAAGCGTCGCCGCAATTCCTGCAGCGGCGCGAAGCGCGCATCGCTGCCGAGATTGCTCGCGAACGGATGATTGCGCGCGCCCGGCACGTGACCCGCGACCGGGTCGATCGGCTCGACCGTTCCGGCGAAGCGCTCCGGCGCGCGCGCGTCGAGCAGACGCCAGTCGGCGCGCTGGACACGTTCGGCGACTTCGCCCGCGTCGAACCACATGTCGCGCCTGGGACGCGCGACGAAGTGACCCGCCCGGCGTTTCGCAACCTCGGTCGTCGTCGGCAGCCCCGCGGCGGTCCACGCCTTGAATCCACCGTCGAGGACCGCGACCGCTTCGTGCCCGACCCAGCGCAGCAGCCACCACAGACGCGAGGCGTACGCCGCGTTGTCGGCGTCATAGGCGACGACCTGCGTCGCCGGCGTCAGTCCCCAGCTCGCGAGCGTCGCCGCGAACTTGTCCGGCTGCGGCAGCGGATGACGTCCGGTCTGCGGCGCGATTGGAGCGGCCAGATCCCGATCGAGATGGGCATAAATTGCATGTGGGACGTGCCCGGCGGCATAGGCGAGCTCGCCGGTCTGCGGCTTGCCGAGCTCGAAGCGGCAGTCGACGACCAGCCAGTCGGGGTCAGCCACGTGCGGCGCCAGCTCGGCCGCCGAGATCAATGTCGTGAAGGGGGTCGGCATGCGAAGTAGTTTGCTCACTGCGCCGCACCGTTACAATCGCGCCCGACGCAGGAACCGTAACGCAAGGGCAGGAACATGGCACTGGAAATCTGGTGGGGCAGCGGCAGCCCGTATTCGTGGCGCGCGCTGCTCGCGCTCGAGTACAAGCAGCTGTCGTACACGTCGCACCTGGTGCAATTCGCGAAGCAGGAGCACAAGGCGCCGGCGCTGGTGAAGATGAATCCGCGCGGCCGCGTGCCGGTGCTGAAGGATGACGACTACGTCTGCTTCGAGTCGCTGGCGATCCTGCACTACCTGGACCGCAAGTATCCGGAGCCGCCGCTGTTCGGCCGCACGGCGCAGGAGGCCGGCACGATCGAGCGCGTGATCTGCGAGTACCAGTCGTACGCCGAAGAACACATCATGCGCATCATCCAGGCGATCCTCTTCCAGGGCGTCGAAGGGCGCATGGAGGAAATCGAGCGCGTGATGGGCTTGGCCCTCAAGGAGGCCGCCACGATCGAGCATCGACTCGCGACGTCCGCCTGGCTGGTCGGCGAAGCGTTCTCGGCAGCCGACATCGTGGTGTTTCCCGGCATCCAGATGCTGCTGCGGAGCCTGGAGCGGCGCGAGGCGCACGAGCTGCGCGCGCGCTTCCTGCCGCTGGAAAGCAATTTCCCGGCGATCGCCGCGTGGATCGGCCGCGTCCAGGCGCTGCCCGGCTACGAGCGCACCGTGCCGCCGCATTGGAAAGAGTGAAGAAATCAGTAAACTCCCGCCCGCCCGTTTCCCTCCCTCTGCGAGTAGCTCGCCATGCCTGATTTTCCCGTCCACGTTCAGTTTCCTCACCGTCTGGTTTTCGTCGGTTTCGGCAGCATCGGCCAGGGCGTGCTGCCGCTCGTGCTGCGCCACATCGGCATCAAGCCCGAGCGCATCACCATCGTCACCGCGGACGAGGCCGGCAAGCGCGAGGCCGCGGAGTACGGCATCAAGTTCATCGTCAACCCGCTGACCCGCGACAACTTCAAGCAGGTGCTCGACCCGCTGCTCGGCCGCGGCGATTTCCTGCTGAACCTGTCGGTGGACGTTTCGAGCATCGCGCTCGTCAAGTTCGCGCACGAGAAGGGCGCGCTCTACCTGGACACGTGCATCGAGCCGTGGCCGGGCGGTTACACCGATCCGTCGATCTCGCCGGCGCGCCGTACGAACTACGCACTGCGCGAGGAAGCGCTGGCGCTGCGCAAGTCGCACCCGAACGGTCCGACGGCAGTGCTCACGCACGGCGCGAATCCCGGCATGGTGTCGCACTTCGTGAAGCAGGCGCTGCTCAATCTCGCGTCGGACCTGGACGTCGCCGCCGGCAATCCGTCGACGCGCGAGCAGTGGGCGGCGCTCGCGGCCAAGCTGCAGGTGAAGGTGATCCACATCGCCGAGCGCGACACGCAGGTCGCGAACGTCCCGAAACGTCCGGGCGAGTTCGTGAACACGTGGTCGGTCGACGGCTTCGTCAGCGAAGGCAGTCAGCCGGCCGAGCTCGGCTGGGGCACGCACGAGAAGACGCTGCCGCCGCGCGGCCAGCGCTATGACTTCGGCCCGCAGAACGCCATCTATATGTTGCAGCCCGGCGCCGCCACGCGCGTACGGACCTGGACGCCGAAGGCCGGCGCGTTCCACGGCTTCCTGATCACGCACGGCGAGTCGATCTCGATTCCGCACTACCTCACGCACCGCGAAGGCGACAAGGTCGTGTACCGGCCGACGGTGCACTACGCGTATCACCCGTGCGACGACGCGGTGCTCTCGGTGCACGAGTTCGCCGGGCGCAACTGGCACCTGCAGGAGCGCAAGCGCATCCTCAACAAGGAGATCATCGAAGGCATCGATGAGCTCGGCGTGCTGCTCGCCGGTCACAAGAAGAATGCGTACTGGTACGGCTCGCAGCTGTCGATCGAAGAAGCGCGCAAGCTCGTGCCGCACAACACCGCCACCAGCCTGCAGGTCTGCGTCGCGGTGCTCTCGGGCATGGTGTGGGCGATGGAGAACCCGCAGGCCGGCATCGTCGAGCCCGACGAGATGGACTTCCGTCGCAACCTCGAAGTGTGCATGCCGTACCTCGGCCCGGTCGTCGGCGTCTACGGCCAATGGACCCCGCTCACCGAGCGCGGCGAGCTGTTCGAAGAAGACCTGGATCGCAGCGATCCGTGGCAGTTCAAGAACGTGCTGGTGTGAGCGTCCGGGTCAGCTTCAATCTCGACGACGCGGATCTGGAGCATCTCGCTGCCATCGCGCAGCAAACGCAGCTGCGCGCCCGCAGCGAGCCGGCCGAGGCGATCGTCGCCGGCGCACGCGAGGTGCTGGAGACCGCCAATCGGGCCCAGCTCGCCGGCTTCGTGAAAGAGCGCTACTCGCGGCTCGAGTCGATGCTGCAGATGGTCGAGGATGCGCAGTGGGGATTGAGCGCCGAAGATCGGCAGCGCACGCTCAACGCGCTCGCGTGCTTCGGCTCGTCGACCGCTACCGCGCAGGCGAGCGGCCTGCTCGATCACGCGATCATGATCGAGCTCGTCAGCCGCGATCTGCACCACGACCTGGAGGCGTATCGCGACTTCTGCCGCTTCCGCGACTCGTACGACAAGAAGCACGCGGCGCCCGATGCGGACCGTGAGCGCTGGCTGGAGGAGCGCTGTGCGAGCTTGCAGGAGCGCATGCACAAGCGGCGTCGTCGCGATCTGGACAGCGCGGGCAGCGGGCTGAGAAAACTGCTGTCGCTGTTCGGGTTGTAATTCACTCGTATCTCACTGCGACGATCGCAAACGTCCTCGCTCCCCCCGGCAGTTCGACCTTCACTTCATCGTCGAGCCGCTTCCCCATCAGCGCGCGGCCGAGCGGCGAATCCATGCTGATGAGGCCCGTCGCGGCGTCGAATTCGTCCGGTCCCACGATGCGGTATTCGACTTCGTTGCCGTCGTCGTCCTCGAGCGTCACCCACCCGCCGAAGAACACGCGCGAGCGGTCCGACGGCGGCGCGCTGACGACCACCATCCCGTCGAGGCGCTGTCGCAGGAAGCGGACACGGCGGTCGATCTCGCGCAGCTGCCGCTTGCCGTAAATATATTCCGCGTTTTCCGAGCGATCGCCCTGCGCTGCAGCCTCCTGCACGGCCTGCGTCACCTGCGGGCGCAGCACCCTCCAAAGGTGATCCAGTTCCTGTTTCAGCCGCGCTGCACCCTGGGGGGTAATGAACTTGGAGCCGCGCGGCTGCGGCGGGCGGTATCGCGACATGTGAGCTGGTTTGCTAAGCGGTGCTCAGGCGGCGCCTGATATCGTCAAATGGCCTGCAAATTGCGAATTCCTTCACGGTACGCGGGCGGGGGCGTCTCTAGTCTGACGTCCCATGAGCATCAAGTACTACACGCACTTCCTGCTGCAGGAACGCTCCCCCAAGGGCATGAGCGAGTTCCGTGGCGTGGTGGAGGTTAACCGGGTGCTGTCGCGCGGCGATATGAAAGAGGCCGCCTCGGTGCTGGCGAAGAACTTCGAGTGCGAGTCGAAGGATATCAAGGTTCTTCAGTGGTCACGGTTGCATTGATCTGTAGCGCTGGTTTCCTGCGAATCCCCTAGCGGGCTTTACTTCCCTTCAGAAAGTCCGCTTCTCTGCCCCGGGCTCATCCCCCGGGGTCTTTTTTTGGGGCCGCCGATTCACGGCGCGCTATCCTTGCGCGTCATGACCTTCGACGAAAAGTTCTTTCGCAGCCGCGACGGGCTGCAACTCTACTATCGCGATTACCCGGGCGATGAGCGCAAGGAGCCGGTGCTGTGTCTGCACGGGCTCACGCGCAACAGCCGCGACTTTGCCGCGCTCGCCGAGCACGTCGCGCCGGCGCGGCGCGTGCTCGTGCCGGACCAGCGAGGTCGCGGGAAGTCGCAATACGACCCGCACTGGCTGAACTATCACCCGGGCACCTACATCGAAGACATGTGGACGCTGTTGAGCGAGCTGTCGGTCGAGCGGGTTGTCGTCATCGGTACGTCGCTCGGCGGCTTGATGGCGATGCTGATGGCGGCGACGCGTGCCCAAACGATCGCGGGTGTGGTGTTGAACGATATCGGTCCGGAAATCGATCCGGTCGGCGTGGCGCGCATTCAATCGTACGCGGGTCGCTTGCCGCCGGTGCGTAACTGGAACGATGCGGCCGCGCAGATGAAGATGACGTTCGGACTGGCGTTCCCCGAGTACGACGAGCCGCAGTGGCTCGAGTTCGCGCGCAAGTCCTACGACGCAGGCGACGACGGCGTGCCGCGCCTCGCCTCGGATTCGAAAATCGGCGACGCGATCCGCAGCATCCCCGCGCCGCCGAACGCGGTGCAGGCGATGTGGCTGGCGTTCGGTCAGCTCCGCAACCTGCCGGCGCTGGCGATTCGCGGCGCGCATTCCGATCTGCTCGCCACGGCGACCTTCGAACGCATGCAGAAGGAAGTCCCGAGTCTCGTCGCGGTGACGGTGCCGAACCGCGGTCACGCGCCGCAGCTCGACGAGCCGGACAGCGTGCGTGCGATCGACGCGTTCCTCGCCAACCTGCGCGGGTAACTCTCATGGCCTTCAAGGACCATTTCTCCGGACACGCGGGTTCGTACGCGCGCTACCGTCCGGATTACCCGCGTGAGTTGTTCGACTATCTCGCGACGCTGACGCCGCGCCACGAAGTCGCGCTCGACTGTGCGACCGGCAGCGGCCAGGCCGCCGTCGGGCTGGCAAAGCACTTCGACCGCGTGATCGCGACCGACGGCAGCGTCGCGCAGTTGCGGAATGCGCAAGCTCATCCGCATGTCGCGTATCTCGCCAATCTCGCGGAGCAACCGGCGCTGCAGGACGCGAGCGTCGATCTCGCGGCCGCGGCGCAGGCGGCGCACTGGTTCGATCACGACCGCTTCCATCCGGAAATGCGCCGCGTGCTGCGCGAGGACGGCGTGCTGGCGCTGTGGACTTACGGCCTGGCGTTCGTCGCACCACCGATCGATGCAGTCGTCCGGCACTACTACGACGAGATCGTCGGGCCGTACTGGCCGCCCGAGCGGCGCCACGTCGAGAGCGCCTACCGCGACCTGCCGTTTCCGTGGCGCGAGGTCGCTGCGCCGCAATTCGAGCTGCGGCTCGACTGGGACCTCGACGACTTCATCGGCTACGTCGGAACCTGGTCGGCGACGCAGCGGTATACCAAAGTGTCCGGCGCCGACCCGCTGCCGGTCTTACGTGCTGAAATCGCTCCGCTCTGGGGCTCCGGGCGCCGACCGGTCGTCTGGCCGCTGCACCTGAGAATCGGAAGGAAATCATGAACACGAAACTGCTTGCCCTGGCATTCGCCTGCGCGCCGCTGGCGGCCGGCGCCCAGGACGCGGCGCACTCGATTCCCCAGGGCATCCTGAAGTCGGGCGTGTATCTGCAGAACCTCGACCAGTCCGTCCGCCCGCAGGACGACTTCTATCGACACATCAACGGCGGCTGGCTGGCGGCGACGCAGATTCCCGCCGACAAGTCCAACTACGGCACGTTCACCAAGCTGCAGGACGATGCCGAGCGCGACCTGCGCGACATCCTCGACGAGGCGGCGCGCAGCAAGGCCGCGCCCCGGAGCGATGAGCAGAAGGTCGGCGACTACTACGCCAGCTTTCTCGACGAAGCGGCGGTCGAGGCGCGCGGCCTGAAGCCGCTGAGCCAGGAGCTCGCGCGCATCGACGCGCTGCAGACGAAGAAGGACCTCGCCGGCTACGTCGGCCGCGCGCAGCGGTTGTTCGTCGCGCATCCGTTCGCGTTCTTCGTCGCCATCGACGACAAGAATTCCACGCAGTACGTCAGCAACGTGACGCAGTCCGGCCTCGGGATGCCGAATCGCGACTACTACCTCTCGGACGACGCGCGCCTGAGGGCCATTCGCGAGAAGTATCAGCCGTACGTGCGCGACCTGCTCGCGCTCGCCGACACGCCCGATCCGGAAGGCGCCGCGAAGAAGATCTACGCGATCGAATCGCGCATCGCCGCCGCGCACTGGACGCCCGAGCAGAACCGCGACGCGGTGAAGACCTACAACCGCTACGACCGCGCGGCGCTCGCGAAGGTGCTGCCGGGGTTCGATTGGGATGCGTTCCTGCGCGGCGCGCAGATCCCGAGCGACAAGGTCGCGGCCGTGATCGTCACGCAGCCGAGCTACTTCGAAGCGCTCGGCAAGATGTTCGACGAAGTGCCGCTCGCGGACTGGCGCGTCTACTACCGCTACAAGCTGCTCGGCACTTATGCGTCGGACCTGCCGGCGAAGTTCGTGCAGCGGCAGTTCGAGTTCAACGACCGCACGGTGTCGGGCATCGAGGAGCTGAAGCCGCGCTGGAAGCGGGGCGTCGACACGGTCGAGGGCACGATCGGCGATCTCGCCGGCAAGATGTACGTCGAGCGTCACTTCAAGCCCGAGCAGAAGCAGCGCATCGACGCGCTCGTCAAGAACCTGCTGGCGGCGTTCGACGGCGGCATCGATGAGCTGGAGTGGATGACGCCGGACACGAAGCGCCACGCGCACGAGAAGCTCGCGCTGTTCACCACCAAGATCGGCTACCCGGACAAGTGGCGCGACTGGTCGAAGCTGGACATCCGCCGCGACGACCTGGTCGGCAACGAGATGCGCGCCGCGGCGGTGCTGTTCGACCGCGGCGTCAACAAGCTCGGCGGGCCCATCGATCGCACCGAGTGGCTGATGACGCCGCAGACCATCAACGCGTACTACTACCCGCCGCAGAACGAGATCGTGTTTCCGGCGGCGATCTTGCAGCCGCCGTTCTTCGACGTGACCGTCGACGATGCGATGAACTACGGCGCGATCGGCGCGGTGATCGGCCACGAGATCAGCCACGGCTTCGACGACCAGGGCCGCCGCTATGACGGCCACGGCAATCTGCACGACTGGTGGGCGTCCTCGGACAACGAGGAGTTCAATCGCCGCGCGGACGCGTTCGGCGCGCAATACGCGGCCTCGAGCCCGCTGCCCGGCACGAACATCAGCGCCAAGCTCACGATGGGCGAGAACATCGCCGATCTCGCCGGCGTCGCGATGGCCTATCGCGCGTACAAGCTGTCGCTCAAGGGCAAGGAAGCGCCGGTGATCGACGGCTACTCGGGCGATCAGCGCTTCTTCATCGGCTGGGCGCAGGGCTGGGCGCGCAAGTACCGCGACGACGACCTGCGCCGGCGCCTGACCAACGACCCGCACAGCCCGAGCGAGTACCGCACCAACGTCATCGTGTCCAACCTGCCGGAGTTCTATCGCGCCTTCGACGTGAAACCCGGCGACAAGATGTATCGGGCGCCCGCGGACCGCGTGAAAATCTGGTAGTCGTCGGAACTCCGACAGGCACTCAGGGCTTTCGGCCAATGTGCCCCCTTGGGAGGGGCCGCAGTGTGTCGTCTTCGTCGAACGAATGAAGGGCCCGGGTATGTCATTTATGCGTGCTGCTGTCTTGCTGCTGCTGGCGTCCGTGTTGGCCGGTTGCGGCTACAACACGCTGCAGCAGCAGGACGAACAGGTGACTTCGGCGTGGTCGGAAGTGCTGAACCAGTATCAGCGCCGCGCCGATCTCGTGCCGAATCTCGTGAACACGGTGAAGGGCGCGGTCGCGGCGGAGAAGGACATCCTCGACAGCGTCGTCGAAGCGCGCGCCAAGGCGACTTCGATCCAGGCGACGCCGGAGCTGATCAACGATCCGCAGGCGTTCCAGCAGTGGCAGGCCGCGCAAGGCGAGCTGAGCTCGGCGCTGTCGCGACTGATGGTCGTGGTCGAGCGCTATCCCGAGCTCAAGTCGATCTCGGGATTCAGCGATCTGCGCGCACAGCTCGAAGGCACGGAGAATCGCATCGCCGTCGCGCGCAAGCGCTACATCGAGGCTGTGCAGGCGTACAACATCACGGTGCGCTCGTTCCCCTCGAACCTGACCGCGAAGATGTTCGGCCACCAGCCGAAGCAGAACTTCACGGTGCAGGACGAAGCCACGATCTCCAAGCCGCCGACCGTGGATTTCGGCACGCCGGCGCAACCGCCCGAGCCCAAGCCCGAGACGCCGGGCTGACGAAGCCGCACGATGTTCGCGCGCTGGCTTGCCTTGCCGGCACTCGCGCTGCTGCTGTCCAGCGTCAGCGCGCTCGCTCAGGTTGCCGTCCCGCCGTTGCGCGGACCGGTGACGGACCTCACCGGCACTCTGACGCAGGATCAGGTCGCGCTCCTCGATCAGCAGCTCCGCGCGTTCGAAGCGCAGAAGGGCAGCCAGATCGCAGTGCTGATCGTGCCGACGACGCAGCCCGAAACTGCCCAGGAATATTCCCTGCGGGTCGCCGAGACGTGGAAGCTCGGTCGCCGCGGCGTGAACGACGGCATCCTCGTGCTCGTCGGCAAAGACGACCGCAGCGTGTTCATCCAGGTCGGTTACGGCCTGGAAGGCGCCGTACCCGACGTGATGGCCAATCGCATCCGTGAGCAGGTCATCGTGCCGCGCTTCCGCAGCGGCGATTTCTACGGCGGGCTGAGCGAAGCGGTGACGCGCCTGACGGCGCTGATCGAAGGCGAGCCCTTGCCTGCGCCCGCGGCGCGGCGAGCACCGCGTGGCGGCGTCGAAGGCATCGGCTCGGTTCTGCCCGTGCTGCTGATGCTCGTGCTCGTCGGCGGAGGAATTTTGCGGCGCATGCTCGGGACGTTCGGCGGAGCATCGGTGACTGCGGGCATCGCTGCGGCGATCGTGTGGTTTCTCACGAGCACGCTCGTGATCGCGATCGGCGCGGCCGTCGTCGCGTTCGTGATCGCGCTGCTCGGCGGCGGTGGTGGCGGCGGAGGCTGGACGTCGGGACGCCGGGGCGGACTCGGCGGCGGTTGGAGCAGCGGCGGTTTCGGCGGCGGCAGCTGGGGTGGAGGTGGTGGCGGCGGCTGGAGCGGCGGTGGGGGAACCTTCGGTGGCGGCGGAGCAGGAGGGCGCTGGTGAGCATCGGGCGACATCTGTTCACGACCGGCTGGGGTCTGCGCCGGGCGTTCGACGCGGCCACGCTCCAGGCCATCGAGCAGGCGATTGCCGACACGGAGCGCGGTCACGGCGGCGAGATTCGCTTCGCTGTCGAAGCGAGCCGCGGCGCGATCGACCTGATGCGCGGCGTCACGCCGCGTCAGCAGGCGGTGCACGCGTTCGCGCGCCTTGGCATATGGGACACCGAGGCGAACAACGGCGTGCTCATCTATGTGTCGTGGGCGGACCGAGACGTCGAGATCGTCGCCGATCGCGGCTTCAACGGGCGCGTGACCGACGAGGAATGGGCGCAAGTGTGCCGCCACATGGAGCAGGCGTTCGCTCGCGGCGCCGCGCGCGAAGCAGTGGTGGAAGGGATTCGCGCCGTCGGTGCCCTGATTGCGCGCCACTTCCCGGCGGTAGACCGCGACGAGCTGCCGAACCGGCCGGTGTTGCTGTAGGCGGACAGGCCGCCCGATATGCCGGACAGCGCCAAACAGGTAATAATGCCGCCATGAATCGTGCGTTCGCCGCCCGCCTCACCGCCGCCGCCTGCATCGCGCTGAGCGCCACCGGTTGCCAGCTGCTCCAGCGTCAGCACGAGGCGCCGCCTCCGCCCGCACCGGTCGCGCCCACGATCCATGAGCCGGTCGCGACGCACCTGTTCCAGATCGCGCCGGAGGACGAAGTCGTCGGCGAGCTGCAGGTCACGAAGGTGATGGGCGAGGACACCCTCCCGGACATCGCCCGCCGCTTCAATCTCGGCTATGAAGAAATCGCGCGCGCCAACCCGGGCGTCGATCCCTGGGTGCCGGGCGAAGGGCGCGAGATCGTGCTGCCGACGCAGTTCGTGCTGCCGAGCGCGCCGCGTGAAGGGTTGGTGATCAACCTCGCGCAGCTGCGCGTGTTCTATTACCCGAAGGTGAAGGACGGCGAGCCGCAGACCGTCATCACGCATCCGATCGGCATCGGCAAGGTCGGCTGGCAGACGCCGGAAGGCACGACCAAGGTCACCGGCAAGCGCACGAACCCGACGTGGTTCCCGCCGGCCTCGGTGCGCAAGGAGCACAAGGAAGCGGGCGATCCGCTACCCTCGAAGGTGCCGCCCGGTCCCGACAATCCGCTCGGCACGTACATGATGACGCTCGGCTGGCCGAGCTATCTGATCCATGGCACGAACAAGCCGTACGGCGTCGGACTGCGCTCCAGTCACGGTTGCATGCGGTTCTACCCCGAGGACATTGCGGAGCTGTACAGCAAGATTCCGGTCGGTACGAAAGTGACGGTCGTCAATCAGCCGTTCGTGTTCGGCTGGCACGAGGGCGCGCTGTACGTGCAGGCGTTCCCGGTGATGGAAGACGATCAGCGTGAGCATCCGAAGGCTGCGGACAAGCTGCTCAACGCCGCGATCTCCGACGAGATGTGGCAGAAGGTGAAGTACCACGGCTCCGCGATCGACCTCGAGGTCGTGAACGGGCTGATGGCTCAGCCGCGCGGCATCGCGCTGCCGGTGTCGAAGCCGAAGATGACGCTCGACGGTTACGTCGCGGGCGCGCGTCACGTCGAGAATCGCGTACCGCCCGGCGCGAACTGGAACGGCAGCGAAGAGATGTACTACACCGCCGAGGAATTCGAGGCGGCCCGCGACGGTACGCCTCTGCCGAAGAAACAGGCGCCGAAGGCCACCAAGAAGACCGCCACCAAGCCGGCGACCGCCGCCGGGGCCGTATCGGCCCCGCGCCAGACCGCTCTGTAATCCCGCCGTCATCTGCACGCCATACGCTGCCGCGGTCTCACTGACCGCGGGAGCTTGCATGCGCATCGTGATGATCTCGGACGTCTATTTTCCGCGGATCAACGGCGTTTCCACTTCGATTCAGACCTTCCGCCGCGGCCTGCGCGCCGCCGGCCATGACACTTTTCTGATCGCACCGGAGTACCCCGCCGGTCAGTCCGCCGAGGAGGAGGGCATCCTGCGAGTGCCCTCGCGCTACCTGCCGCGCGATCCCGAAGACCGTGCGATGAAACTCGGCGCGATCCGTGCGCTGCGTCCGCAAATCGAGCGTCTCGAGCCCGACCTGGTGCACATCCAGACGCCGTTCATCGCTCACTACCAGGGCACGGCGCTGGCGCGCGCGCTGCGCGTCCCCGTCATCGAGAGCTATCACACGTACTTCGAGGAGTACCTGCATCACTACGTGCCGCTAATGCCGCGCGCGCTCATGCGCTTCGTTGCGCGTCGCTTCACCGTTTCCCAGTGCAACGTGCTCGACGCGCTGGTCGTGCCTTCGCGCGCGATGGAGCAGGCGCTGGTCGACTACGGCGTGCGCTGCCCGATGCACATCATCCCGACGGGCATGGAGATGGAGCGCTTCGCCGGCGGCGATGGCGGCCGCTTCCGCGCGCATCTCGGCATCGCGCCGGGGCAACCGGTGCTGGTGCACGTCGGGCGCATCGCGCACGAGAAGAACATCGACTTCCTGTTCCGCATGTTCGCGCTCGTCGTGCGCGCGAAGCCGGGCGCGGTATTCGTTGTTGCGGGCGAAGGCCCGGCGTTGAATTCCTGCAAGGCGTACGTTCGCTCGCTCGGCATCGAGCAGCAGGTGCGCTTCGTCGGCTACCTGGCGCGCGAGCGCGAGCTGCTCGACTGCTATCGCGCCGGCGACCTGTTCGTGTTCTCGTCGAAGACCGAGACGCAGGGGCTGGTGCTGCTGGAAGCGATGGCGCTCGGCGTGCCGGTCGTCTCGACGGCGCACATGGGCACGGCGGATATCGTCAACCCGCAGCGCGGTGCGCACGCAGCTCCGGATGACGAGGGGGCCTTCGCGAGCATCGTCGTGAAGCTGCTCGAGGATCCGCCGCGTCGTGCCGCAATGTCCGCCGAGGCCCGAGCGTACGCGGCGACGTGGTCGGCCAGCGCGATGGCCGACCGGCTGGCCGGCCTGTACTGCGCCGTCATCGACCCGGTGTCGAGGAACTCGCCCGTCTCGCAACCCGTATAGACTGCGAAGTGACCAGTCACTTCTCCCGGGGTGCACCATGCGTTGGGAAGGGCGGCGCGCAAGCCAGAACGTCGAAGATCGTCGCGGCACTCGCTACGGCCGGGCCGGCGGCATCGGCTTGGGCGCGGTCGTGCTGGCGCTGGTCGCGGCCTACTTCGGCGTAGACCCGTCCGTCGTCCTGGAGGGCACGCAGCCCTCCGAGCAGCAGCAGGGCGAACAGGTCCCCTATAACGAGACGGCGGAAGAGGCGCGCAAGCGTGAGTTCGTTTCCGTCGTGCTGGCGGATACGGAGGACGCCTGGACCGCGCTGTTTGCTGCAGCCGGACGCACTTACGAGAAGCCCAAGCTCGTGCTGTTCTCGGGCGCCGTGCAGTCGGCCTGCGGATTCGCCGAGGCTGCGGTCGGACCGTTCTACTGTCCCGGCGATCGAAAGGTGTACATCGACCTGTCCTTCTACGACGAGCTGCAGAGCCGCTTCGGCGCGCCCGGCGATTTCGCGCAGGCATACGTGGTCGCGCACGAAGTCGGGCATCACGTGCAGACGCTGCTCGGCATCTCGGAGCGCAACATGGCAGCCCGCCAGCGTGCGAGCGAAGAAGAAGCGAATGCGCTGTCGGTGCGGCAGGAATTGCAGGCGGATTGCTTCGCCGGCATCTGGGCGCACAACGCGGATCGCTCGCGCCAGTTGCTCGAGGCGGGCGACATCGAGGAAGGTCTCAACGCTGCCGCCGCCATCGGCGACGATCGCTTGCAGAAACAGTCGCGCGGCTACGTCTCGCCGGAGTCGTTCACGCACGGCAGCTCGCAGCAGCGCGTGCACTGGTTCAAGCGCGGCTTCGAGTCGGGCCAGATGGAGTCGTGCGACACATTCGGCGCGAGAAATCTTTAGCGAATCGCCACTGTAAGCTCCACCGACACGCCCCCTCGCGCGGATTGCCTGTGCTAAGTTACGCGCCACAAGAAGCGGGAGGCCAGGTGCCCGAGCGTTCGCTCGAAGGTATCCAGATCACTGAAACGCCGGGCGCGGAGCAACCGATCGCACGAGCGAGCGCGCACTTGACGGCCTTCGTCGGCCGCACGCTGCGCGGCCCCGTCAACCGAGCCCTCATCGTTCACAGCTTTGCGGATTTTCAGCAGGAGTTCGGCGGCCTGTGGCAGCCGAGCCCGCTCTCCTACGCAGTCGAACATTTCTTCGAGCAGGGCGGACGCCAGGCAGTCATCGTTCGCGTTGCGAACGGCGCCGCGCCGGTCACGCTCTGCCTGCGCTGCGGCCGCGAGTTCCTGCACCTGGAAGCACGAGCGCCGGGCACGCGGGAATTCCTGCGCGCCTCGATCGACTACGATCACATCGACGCCGACGACGAGCAGCGCTTCAACCTGGTCGTGCAGCGCGTGCGGGCGCCGGGCTCCGAGCGCATCGAGTCGCAGGAAACGTTTCGGGCGTTGTCGATCGATCCCGCCTCGCCGCGCTTCGTCAGCGCCGCGTTGCTCGAATCCAATCTCGTGCGGGCGCGGGGCGAAGTGCCGGCGGTGCGGCCGGACCGCACGCTGATGCCGGGCACGAACCTGCCGGTCGGCTACGTGAGCTCGAACCCCGACGGCAACGACGGCCGGCCGATCTCGGACTATGACGTGATCGGCTCCGCGACGCGGCGCTCCGGGGTGTTCGCACTCGAAGACGTCGACGAGCTGGCCTTCTTATATATACCGCCGCTGACGCGCACGGTTGACGTCGGCGTCAGCACGGTGCTGGTCGCCGCAAAGTTCTGTCGCCAGCGCCGCGCGATGCTGATCGTCGATCCGCCGGCCGCGTGGGACAGCGCCGCGGCAGCGGTGCGCGGGCTGAAGCGGCTGAACTTTCACAGCGATCATGCACTGATGTTCTTTCCGCGCATTGCCGCGACGGACAGGCTCCGCGGGCGCATCGAGACCTTCGGCAACGGGGGCGCAGTCGCCGGCCTGTTGTCGCGCACCGGCGAGGCGGTTTCAGCCGCGATCGCGGCGAAGGATCCAGAGCCGCTGCTCCGCGCCGGTGCGCGCCTTGCCGGCGACGTGCAGCCAGCGGATCGCTGGTCGCTCGCAGCGCATGGAGTGAACGTCCTGCAGGCAGTGCGCAGTGCGGACCGCGAGCGCCCGCCGCTGAGAACGCTCGCGTGCGGCGCGAGTGCATCTTCGGACTGGTCGTATCTGTCGCAGCGCCGGTTCGCGCTGTTCGTGATCAATTCCATCGAGCGCGGCACGCGCTGGTGCGTGCTGCGGCCCGGCGACACGACGGTCTGGGAGCGGGTCGCGGCGCAGGTGCGGCGGTTCCTGCGCGAGCTGCAAAACGCCGGCGCGTTCGCGGCGGTGCCGCCCGACCAGGCGTTCTACGTGATCTGCGACGAGCGCATCAACGAAGAGAGCGAGCCGCACGTGGTACACATCCTGGTGCAATTCGCGGCGACGCATGCCGGCGAGTACCACAGCTTCATGGTCACGCACTCAGTGAGCGGCGCGACGGTGCGGCCGGTCGTCGTGAACCGCCTCGAAGCCTCGTTGATCGTCGCGCCGGAGCTGGAGCAAGAGATCACGATCCGGATCGATCCGCGCGACGGCTCGCTGCTCGCCGGTCACTAGAGACGATAGGCCTACTGCCTTCTCCACAGCACTTCATGCCCGTTCTCGTGCCGCGCGAGCACGCGCGCGACGACGAACAACAGATCGGACAAGCGGTTCAGATAGCGCATCACTTCTGGTGCCACCGTATCGTGCTGCGCCAGTGCCCACGTGCAACGCTCCGCGCGCCGAGTGATCGCACGCGCGACGTGGCATGCGGCAGCGGCCGGCCCGCCGCCGGGAAGAATGAACTCCTTGAGCATCGGCAGCGGCTCGTTGAAGCGATCGAGGACTTGCTCGAGCTCGTCGATGTGACGGTCGAGGATCGCGCGATAGCCGGGTACCGCCAGCTCGCCGCCGAGATCGAACAGCTCGTGCTGAATCTTCGTCAGCGCCTCGCTCACGTCCGACGGCAGACCCGGCACGGCGAGCACGACGCCGATCGCGCTGTTCGCTTCGTCCACCGTGCCGTAGGCCTCGATGCGCCCGTGCGTCTTCGGCACGCGCGAGCCGTCGCCGAGCCCCGTCGTGCCGTCGTCGCCGGTGCGGGTGTAGATCTTGCTGAGGCGGTGGCCCATGGGTGCTCCTGAATGCCGGCTCGAATGCGTGCGCGTCGCCAGCGGCTAACTTACTCCGACTGCGAACGCCAGCGCGAGTGCCCAGAGCAGCGCGCAGGATCCGAGGTAGATCCGCAAGGCCCGCTCCAGATCGCCGGTGTCCGGATGACGGCCCGCCCCGAACATCGGGCGCTCGTGCAGGACGCCTTCATACGTCGCGGCGCCGCCCAGCTGTACGCGCAGCGCGCCCGCCATCGCGGCCTCGGGCCAGCCCGCGTTGGGCGACGCATGCTTCGAGGCGTCGCGCCACATCACGCCAAACCCGCCGCCGCCTGCGACGACGATCAACAATCCCGCGAGTCGTGCCGGAATGAGATTGGCGACGTCGTCCGCACGCGCCGCGGCCCAGCCGAACATGCGCCAGCGCGGCTCGCGATGACCGATGAGACTGTCGGCAGTGTTCAGCGCCTTGTACGCGAACAAGCCCGGCAGGCCGCCGACCGCGAGCCAGAACGCGGGCGCGACGATGCCGTCGTTGCAACTCTCGGCGAGGCTTTCGATCGCCGCGGCGGAGACGCCGGACGGCGTGAGCTGCGCGGTGTCGCGTCCGACGATTTTCGAAACTGCTGCACGCGCAGCGGCGAGATCGTCACGCATCAAGGGCCGCAGAACATCGCGTACGTGCAAGTAAAGACTTCGCTGCGCGAGCCCCGCAGTCGCGATCAGAACGATGACGACTGCGCCGAACGGGAACTCCCGTGCGCTCGCCTGGATCGCGTAGCCCACTGCGCCAGCGCTGCCGGCGACGATGATCGTCGCGGCGATGCCGAGGATGCGTCGCGCGACGTCGCTGCGCGCGGGATCGTTCCAGCGACGTTCCAGTGTTTCGATGAGTTTGCCGATCCAGACAACGGGGTGCGAGATGCGCGCGTACAGCGCCTGCGGGTAACCGATGCACGCCTCGACCGCGAGCGCGGCCGCCGGCAACCAGAGCTCAACCGGCATGGCGCCCGTGGATTGCGATCATCGGCACGCCGCGCTCGCGCACCGACAGCCACTGCGCCTCGATCCCGTACACCTCGCGCAACGTCGAGGGCGTGAGCGCCGTTTCGGGCTCGCCATCGGCAACGATGCGCCCGCGATGCAGCACGATGACGCGATCCGCGATGCGCGCCGCCAGTGCGAGGTCGTGGATCGTCAGCACGACGCCGTGGCCCTGCGTCGCGAGCGAGCGCAGCAGATCCGCGGCCTCGAACTGATGCGCCGGATCGAGGCCAGCGAACGGCTCGTCGGCGAGGATCCAGTCGGATTCGCCGGCCAGCACGCGCGCGAGCAGCACGCGGGCGCGTTCGCCGCCGGAAAGCGTCGTGACTACACGTTGCGACCACTGCGTAGTGTGCGTCGCTTGCATCGCCCGTCGCACAGCCGCTTCGTTGTCCGCGTCGCTGGCGCGACGGCGAAACGGAATCCGGCCGAGCGAAACCAGCGTGGCGACGTCGACCGGCCACGAGATCTCCGGGATCTGCGGCAGGAACGCGATGCGTCGCGCGCGCTCGTCCGGCGGCAAGGCTGCGAGCGGCACGCCGTCGAGATCGACGAGTCCGTGCGACGCCTGCAGCAGTCCGGCCATGCAGCTGAGCAGTGTGGATTTGCCCGCGCCATTGGGACCGAGCACGGCAGTCACACTGCCGGACGCGAACTGCACGCTGATGCGTTCGAGGACGCTGCGCTGGCCGCGCTCGACGCTCAGCTCCGCGACGCTCAGACGAGAATCGATTTTCATGTGACCCGCCTGCGCATCGAATACAACAGAGCGAAGAAGAACGGTGCGCCGATCAACGACATCACGACGCCGAGCTGCAGCTCGGAGCCGCCGGGCAGCAAGCGCACCAGGACGTCGCCTGCAAGCACCAGCGCCGCGCCGCCGACTGCGCTCGGAACGAGCAAGGCCGCGGGCCGCGCGCCGACGAACGGTCGCAGCAGATGCGGCACCACGAGTCCGACGAACCCGATGATTCCCGAGACCGCAACGCTCGCGCCGACGACGAGGCCGACGCCGCCGGCTAGCAGCCACTGCGCGCGGGCGAGATCGATACCCAGCGAGCGCGCGCCGACTTCGCCGAGCGTCAACGCATCGAGCGCTCGCCTGCTGCTCAGGATCAGGACTGCGCCGATCACGATCAGCGGCGTCCCGAGCATCAGGTCATCGAGGCTGCGATCCGCGAGTGCGCCGAGCATCCAGCGCACCATCTCGCCCGCCGCCCACGGACTCGGCGAGAGCGACAACACCAGGGCGATGCCCGCGACGGCGATTGCACTGAGAATGACTCCGGAAAGAACCAGCGTGAGCGTGCTCGCCGTCAGGCCCGCGAGCAGGAACAACGCGAGCATGCCGAGCATCGCGCCGGCGACGCCGCTCAGCGGCAGGATCGACGGATGCAGGCCTGCGACCCCGAAGAAAATGCTCAGCACCGCGCCGAGCGCTGCCGTCGCAGAGACGCCGAGCGTGCCGGGGTCGGCGAGCGGATTGCGCAGATAGCCTTGCAGCGCCGCGCCGGCGAGACCGAGCGCCGCGCCGATCACGATGCCGAGCAGTGCGCGCGGCAGCCGCAGCTCGAGCAGGATCGTGCGGCCGATCACGTCCTGGTCGAGCCAGACATTCCAGTCCAGCACGATGCGTCCGATCGCGATCGAAGCGATCGTGAGCAGCAGCACCAGGGTCACGAGCGTCGGCATGATCCAGCGATGCGTCGTCATCGCGCGGCCCTCGCCGGCGAGGTCGCGGAGAGCGAGTCGCGCGCCGCAGCGAGCGCCGCGACTTCTTCGACGATCGTCGGACCGGAGCAGTACATGAAGCGCGCCGGAAACATGCGCCGCGCGGAGGGAAGCTGACGCAGCGCGCGGTGTTGAACGATGCGGGAGGCTTGAGTGCCGGCGGCCGCGGGGATGTCGCCGACGAGCAGGAGGTCCGGCGGATTTGCGACGATCAGCTCCAGCGGCATCGGCAGATGCGTCTTGATCCCGTAGCGGGCGGCGAGGTTGTCGAAGCCGACGATCCGCATCAGCTCGTCGGTGACGGTGCTGGAGCCGGCCGTCAGGCCGCCGGTTTCGTACACCGCGGCGGTCATGCGCGGTGCGCCGCGTGGCAGGCGCGCGGCGTCGATCGCGCGCTCGATTTTGGTGACCAGCGCTTCGCCCGCCGCAGGACTGCCGACCAGCGCCGCAATCCGGCGGATCTGCGCGATGCTGTGCTCGATCGAGAACGACACTTCGAACAACTCGTAGTGGATGCCGACCCGCCGCAGCGCGTTGCGCGTCGGAATCGCCGAATGCCGGCTGGCCAGCACCAGGTCGGGCCGCAGCGCGACGATCTCTTCCGCAGACTCGTAGGTGATCGGCAGATGCGCCGCGAGCGGCGCGATGGAGGAGACGAGCGGGTCGCGCGCGTAGTGGCTCACGGCCGCGATGCGTTCAGTGGGCACCAGTTCGACGAGGATTGCGTCGAGGCATTGGTTCAGCGAGACGATGCGCGCCGGCGGCGTGTCGTCCGCCCGCGCATGGGCACTGATCGCGAGCAGAGCGATGCAGATGCATGGCCAGCGCATCAGAACTCGACTCCGCGCTGCGGCTTGAACCCGGCCTGGTACGGATGCTTGGGCGAGCTCACCTCGGTGACGAGGTCGGCGATGTCCAGCAGCCGCGCTGGCGCATCGCGGCCGGTGATACAGATGTGCTTGTCGCGCGGGCGCTGCTCGAGAAACGCGACGACTTCCGCGACGTCGAGATATTCGTTGCGCAAGGCGATGTTCAGCTCGTCGAGCAGCACGAAGTCGAACTGCGGGTCGAGGATCATCGCGCGGCTGCGCTGCCAGGCCTGGCGCGCCGCTGCAAGGTCGCGCTGCCGGTCCTGCACGTCCCAGGTGAAGCCTTCGCCCATCACCTCGAACGTCACCGCTTCGGGAAAGCGGCGGAAGAAATGCTTCTCGCCGGTCTGCCACTTGCCCTTGATGAACTGCACGATGCCGACGCGCATGTCCCAGCCGAGCGCGCGCGCGACCATGCCGAACGCGCTCGACGATTTTCCTTTGCCCGCGCCGGTGAGCACGATCAGCAGGCCGCCGCGCAATGTCTTCGTGGCGAGCTCGGCCCGTCGCTCCTGCTGCAGGATCTTCATGGCCTGCGCGTGTTGCAGGTCGCGCTCGGCTTCGCTGGGCTCGCTCATGCTTTCGCACCCAGTGCAGCGGCGAGCCGGCGCCATTGCTCGCGTCCGCGCGGCAGGCCGATGCGCAGCAGGTGCGGATCGAAGTCGAAGGGACGAACCAGGATTCCCGCCGCGAGCAGCCGCGCGAAACGTTCGCGCGCATCGGTCGCACGCGCGAGGCGAAACAGCGAGGTGCCGCCCACGATCTCGAAGCCGCTTCGCACGAGCAGCTCGTCGAGACGCTGCGCCGACTTCTGCAGCGTCGCGCGCTCGCGTTCCGCCCAGCATCGATCGGCGTAGGCCGCCAGCCCGGCAGCGAGCGCGTCGCTCGACACGGGCCATTCGCCGACGAGGCCGCGAATCGCCGCGGCAATGGATTCCGCGGCGACGACGAAACCGAGTCGCAGGCCGGCGAGACCGAAGAATTTACCGAACGAGCGCAGCACGACGAGGCGCGGCGCTTCGGCAGTGCCGGCTTCGCCTGCAACGCTCACTTCCTGCGCGACGTCTGCGAACGCTTCGTCGACGAGCAGCATCCCGCCGTGCCGGCTGAGCGAATCGTGCAGGGCCAGCAGCTGCGGGCGCGTGACGATGTGCCCATCGGGATTGTTGGGGTTGACGATCGTGAGGCACACCGCTCGCGCCGCGTGCGAGTGCATCTCATCGCGATCGATCGTCTGCGTCAGCGCGCCGGAGCGCGTCCATGCCTCGGAGTGCGATCCGTACGTTGGCCCGACGATGACCGCCGCGTTCAGATTTGCGGCTTGCGGCAGCAGCCGCAGCACGCACTCGCTGCCCGCAGTCGCGACTACGCGCGACGGATCGTCGACACCGAACGCTGCCGCCGCGAGCGCTTCGAGACGCGCGAGCTCAGTAGGGTCCGGCAGTCGATTGCGCGCTCGCTGCGAAGCCCGCGGTGCCGGGTACGGACGCGGATTGATGCCCGTCGAGAGATCCATCCACGGCTGCGGCACGTCGGGAAACAGCGAGCGCGCAACGCCGAGCCGCCCGCCGTGATGGGCAAAGCGGCCCGCCGCGATCTGCGTCTGCGGGTGCACTAAAAGCTCTGTCGCACTCCGACGAACACGCCGCGTCCCGGCGTGCCGTAACGGGCGATGGTTTCGTACTCTTCGTCGAAGGCGTTCTCGAGCCGGGTGTACAGCTCGAAGTTCTCGCGCACCTGGTATGCCGCGCGCAGGTCGACCACGGTGTAGCCGTCGTTGACGACCGTGTTGGCCGCGTCATCGAAGCTGCGGCCCGCGTGTGTCACGGCGACGGTCGTCGTCAGGCCGAAGGCCCAGTCGTACGTGAGCTCGCCATTGAGCGTCTGGCCCGGGCGGCGCGCCAGCTCGAGACCGAAGTTCTCGGCGCCGCGATTCTTCGTGTCCATGTCCGTGTAGTTCACGTTGACGCTCAGGCGCTCGCCGACGCGTGCGACCAGACCGAGCTCGACGCCTTCCGCCTCGGTCTTCTGCACGTTGTCGTAGAAACCGAAAGGCCGGGTCGCGCAGCGCGGATCCGTGGCCGGGAAGCACGACACGAAGTCGATCATGCTGCGAGTGTTGCGACCGAAGTACGTCGCCGACAGCACCAGCGCATCGTCCAGCAAGTGCTGCTCGATGCCCGCATCCCATGCGTCCGCGCGCTCCGGCGCGAGGTCTTCATTGCCGAAATCGCTGAACAGCTGGAACAGCGTCGGTGCCTTGAAGCCTTCGCCGTAAGTCGCGCGCACGATGGTCGTCGGCGTCGCTGCCCACGCGAGCGTCGCACGGCCGGTGGTCTCGCTGCCGAACGTATCGTGATCGTCATAACGCAGACCGCCCGTCAGCGACAGCGTCTCGATCGGCGCAACCGTGACCTGCGCGTACAGGCTGTCGAGCTGCGCATCGTGTGCTAGCGGCACCGGATTCGGATCGAACTCGCTCGGCGAGCGGGTATTGAGCTCCGAGCGCTCGGACTCCACGCCGAACACCGCGCCGACGCTGTCGGTCAGCGTCAGCGTGCCCTGGTACTCCCAGCGCTTGTTGCTGCCGGTCGCGTCGAACGTCGTGCGCACCGATGAGTCCGGATCGATGTTCTCGCGATCCGTATCGGTGTACGCGAAGCCGAAACGGTTTTGCAGCCGGCCGCCAAACGTCGCGGCGTTCACGCCGGCGTAGGCAACGACCTCATTGGTGTCGCTGTACTCGCGCGTGTCGGCGAGCTCGAAGAAGGGCGCCGGGAAGCCGTCGAAGTCAGTGCGCCCGCGGCTGTAGGTCGTGCGCACCTCGGCCGAGACCGCATCGGTGATCCGCCACAAGCCGCGCACGTTCGCGCCGACATTGCGATAGCCGTCCTTCTCGCGACCGCCCAGGTCGTCGTCGAATGCGGAGACACCGTCGGTCGTGAGGTACTGACCCGCGACTCGCCACGCGAAGCGCTCGCCACCGGCTTCGGCGCGTGCTCGCACTGTCGCGGAGCCACGAGCGCCGCCTTCTGCGGAGTATTCCGTCATCAGCGGTCCTTCCGGAACCGTCGTGACGACGTTGATCACGCCGCCGATCGCCTGGCTGCCCCACAGCGTCGACTGCGGCCCGCGCAGCACTTCGATGCGCATGTAGTCGCCGGTCAGCAGGTTGCCGAAATCGAAGCCGCCGCCGGCCGAGGACGGATCGTTGAGCTTGACGCCGTCGATCAGCACGACGGTCTGGTCGGACTCCGCGCCGCGGATGCGCAGCTGCGTCGTCGTGCCGAGGCCGCCGTTGCGCGTCACGGTGATGCCGGGCGTGGTTGCGAGCAGATCGGAAACAGCCAGCTTCTGGCTGGCGCGGACCTCCTCGGGCTCGATCAGCGTCACCGAGTCGCCGACGCGCGCGAGCGGCTGCTCGTCGCGGTTGGCAGTGACGACGACGCGCTCGAGCTCATCCTTGCCGCTGCCGGACGTATCGGCGAACGCAGCACCGGCGGGCGCAAGCAGGCATGACAACACGAAGGGAAAGGAACGCGATGCGGATGAAGCGGACATAGGCGAAAGCTCCAAAGACTCTGAACCCCTTGCCGTTTCGGGCAAGACCGGTCGTCGCTCGGGAACTCCCGCTCGTTCAGCATTACCCCGGCTGAGCGATGGACGACAGCGGCAAGCAGGTCTCCTGGCTCGTGGCTTGAAGTCCGACGCGTCACCTTCCCGGGCCGGCAAATTGCTGCAGGTCCAGTGGTCTCGACGCGCGGCGCACCACTTACAGTTGCGGGGGCAGCCCGGGTTTTACACCCGAGTTCCCTTTGAATCCCACAGGGGGAACTTGTCGCGCGCGGCGAGAATGATCCGAAGGACTTTTGCCGTCAAGGGGAGCGGGTCAGGCTTTAGCCTGACATTCGCCGCGCTTATGGCAGACGCGTCTGTGCTGCCAGGAGTGCAACGTAGAACCCAATCTCGGTGACCTGCTGAGCCGCGCCCAACGTGTCGCCGGTGTAACCACCGATCCGCTTCACGCACCAGCGGAACAGCAGACCGAGCAGCACGAGCGCGACGATGACCGCGACGATCGCGTCGCGCCCGCACAGCACGAGTGCAGGCAATCCGCATACTGCCGCGACCAGCACGTCGCTGCGCTTCACTTGCGTGACGAGCGGCGCTGCGCGCGATCGTTCGGCGTTGCCGACGTAGCGACCCGCGAAGCTGAAGAGCACCGCGCAGAATCGCGAGAACGCGTGTGCAGCGAAGAGCGCAGTCATCGCGGTCCACGGCGTCATCAGGCTCAATGCGGAAATCTTCAGCAGCAGCGTGAGGATCAGCGCGATCGCGCCGAATGCGCCGATGCGCGGATCCTTCATGATTTCGAGCGCGCGCTCGCGCGTTGCGCCACCGCCGAGTCCGTCGCACGTGTCGGCGAGCCCGTCCTCGTGAAGCGCACCGGTCATGAGCACCGTCACGACGGTGGCGAGAATCGCTGGCAGCGGTGCGGCCAGCACCTGCGCTGCGAGCCACAATGTGGCCGCGCCGCTCGCGCCGACGATCAGACCGACGACCGGAAAGTAGCGAACCGCACCCGCCAGCTGCTCCTGCGCATGACCGACCCATGCAGGCACGCGAATGCGCGTGAAGTACTGCACGGCCGTGAGCAGCAAGCGGATCTCAGTCACCGCGCTTCCTTGTCGGCAACGCCGGCCGATTCGAAGCTCGCCATCTCCGTCATGAGGCGCGCGGCCGAGTCGATCAGCGGCCACGCGAGCGCCGCGCCCGAGCCTTCGCCGAGGCGCAGGCGCAGATCGAGCAAAGGCTGCGCCTGCAGGTGTTCGAGCAATTTGCGGTGGCCGGCTTCCGCCGAGCAATGACTGAAGACGCACTGTGCGCGCACCCGCGAATCCATTTCGGTCGCGAGCAGTGCGGCGACGCTCACCGCGAAGCCGTCGACGATTACGACGCAGCGATGCCGCGCGACCTCCAGCATCGCGCCGGTGAGCATCGCGATCTCGAAGCCGCCGAACTCGACCAGCGTTTCGAACGGCGACAGCGCCTGCGGGCAGCGCGCCGCAGACTCCGCGAGCAGCTGCCGTTTGCGTTCGAGCGCGGCGTCATCGAGGCCCGTGCCGCGGCCCACGCAATCGACGAGCGGCCACCCGGTGCGACGATGCAGCAGCAACGCAGCGCACGCGGTATTGCCGATACCCATCTCGCCGAGCAGCAGCGCGTTCGAGCCGCGAGCGATCGCGTCACCGGCAAACGTACGACCGGTTTCGATCGCGCGCGTGCATTGCTCCGCGCTCATTGCCGGCTCCACGCGGAAATTGCGCGTGCCGGGCGCGATCCAGCTCGGCGGCTGGCCTTTGCGCGCGGCCGTGCCGATGACGCCAGCGTCCACGACGGTGAGGTCGAGCCCGTGCTGATGCGCCAGCACGTTGATCGCCGCGCCTTCGTTGCGATAGTTCTCCAGCATCTGCCCCGTGACCGACTGCGGATAGGCGCTGACGGAATCGGCCGCGATGCCGTGGTCCGCGGCGAACACGAACAGGGCGGGCGCGCGCAGCACCGGCGTTTCGGTTTGCAGCACCGAGCCGAGCTGCAGTGCGAGCGTTTCGAGTGCGCCGAGCGAGCCCTGCGGCTTGGTGCGCGTATCGAGCCGGCGCTGCAGGGCCTGCATG
The DNA here is from genome assembly GCA_036004505.1 of Steroidobacteraceae bacterium. Lineage (GTDB taxonomy): Bacteria > Pseudomonadota > Gammaproteobacteria > Steroidobacterales > Steroidobacteraceae > Steroidobacter. Next base: position 28,150 of record DASYRK010000115.1, on the reverse strand, counting down.
GTTATCATTGCTTGCATGGTGATCTTCCGATGAATCCGTATCGCTTGAGCGGGCGCACATCATGCCTGAACGACATCTGATTCTGGGCGGCGCGCGCTCGGGCAAGACAAATCATGCGATTACGCTCGCTGCGAGTCTGGCCGCGGCGCGCAACCTCCCGGTCGTCTACGTCGCGACCGCGCAGGCGCTCGACGATGAAATGCGCAACCGGATCGGCCGGCATCGCGCGGAGCGACCGCAGTCGTGGCAGACCGTCGAAGCGCCGAGCGATCTGGCTGCCGCGCTGCGCGCCTTGCCGCCCGCGATCATCGTGGTCGATTGTTTGACGTTGTGGCTTTCGAACGCGCTGTTGCCCGATTTCGATGAAGCGCAGCCGAATGCGCCGGTACGGCGCTGGGACGCCGAGCGCTCCGCCATGTTGAGCTGGCTGGCGGAATATCGGGGCGTGGCGCTGTTGGTCTCGAACGAAGTCGGTTCCGGCATCGTGCCGGCGTCGTCGCTCGCGCGGCGCTTCCAGGATGAGCAGGGGCGGCTCAATCAGGACATGGCCGCGGTGTGCGACTCGGTGACGCTGGTCGTCGCCGGGATTGCGATGGCGATCAAGGCTCACTAGAGTCGTCGCGTGGCTCACTCAGACTTTCTCGCAACTGCACTCGACGCCGCCCGCGCCGGCGCCGCAGTGATCCGGCGCTATTACCAGCGCAACGTGCAGGTCACGCTCAAGGCCGACAAGTCGCCGGTGACACAGGCGGATGTCGAGACCGAGCAGGTCATCCGCGGCATCATCGGCGCGCGCTTTCCCGGCCACGGGTTCTACGGCGAGGAAACCGGCCAGAGCTCGCTCGACGCGGAGTACCTGTGGCTGGTCGATCCGATCGACGGCACCAAAGCGTTCGTGCGCGAGTATCCGTTCTTCTCCACGCAGATCGCGCTCATGCATCGCGGCCGGCTGATCGTCGGCGTCTCGTCCGCGCCGGTGTACGGCGAGCTGGCGTACGCGCAGATCGGTGGCGGCGCGTGGCTCAACGAGCAGCCCATCAAGGTCAGCGACATCGGCTCGATCGAGTCCGGTGCGATCTCCACCGGGAATCTCAAGACGCTCGCGAGCGGCGCGCGCTGGGCATCATTCGGCAAGCTGGTCACGCGTGCGCAGCGCATCCGCGGCTACGGCGATTTCCTGCACTACCACTTGCTTGCGGCGGGAAAGATCGATGTCGTGATCGAATCCGACGTGAACATCCTCGACATCGCCGCGCTCGCCGTCATCGTCGAAGCAGCCGGCGGGCGCTTCACGGACCTGGAAGGCCGCGCACCGGGACTGGAGACCACTTCAGTGCTTGCGACTAACGGCAAGCTGCACGACGAGGTGCTGAGATCTCTCGTGTAGGTCGGGCTTCAGCCCGACATCTTCTCACTCCGCCACGAAGGTCCGTCCGCCGGCCCACGAGATTTCTCTCACGGCGACGCCGTAGAGCTTCGTCATCGTTTCGGGCGTGAGCACTGCAGTCGTCGCTCCGCTGAGCCATTCGCCGTTACCGAACAGCAGCAGCGCGTAATCGGAGAAGCGCGCGGCGAGCCCCGCATCGTGCAGGCTCATCACGACCGTGCATCCTGCCTGCGCCTTCTCGCGCAGCAGCTTCAGCACATCGATCTGATGATGCGGATCGAGATGATTGATCGGCTCGTCGAGCAAGAACACAGCAGGATTCTGCGCGAGCAAGGCCGCGAGTGCGACGCGCCGGCGCTCGCCGCCGGACAGCGTATCGACGTCGCGCTCGGCGAGCTCTTCGAGCGCGACAGCTGCGAGCGCGGTGCGCGCGATCGCACGATCGGCATCGCTCTCCCAGCGCCAGAAGTCGATATGCGGATGACGGCCGACGAGCACGCTGTCGAGCACCGTCGAGGGGAAGGGATCTTCGGTCGTTTGCGTCAGCAGGCCGAGCTTGCGGGCGAGCGCACGACGTGGCCAGCTCGCGAGCAGTTCACCTTCGAGAGTGACGCTGCCGTGCGCTGGAGCGCGCAAGCCGGCTAGCGTGTGCAGCGTCAGCGTCTTGCCCGCACCGTTGCAACCCAGAACCGCCGTGACGCTGCCGCCCGCGATCGACAATTCCAGTTCGCGAACCAGCGCGCGTCCTGCGACTTCGACGTTCAGTTGCGCGCACGCGAGCCCGGTGGCCGCGCTCCTGGGCAGCGCGCTCATCGCCTGCTCCAGCCGATCTCGCTCGCTGTCTTCGCGCCAACGATGACCTGTTGCAACGACTCGGGCGTGGTCGACTCGGAGCCCGAGACCGGAATGCGTCCGCCCATGAGCTCGGCGAACGATTGCGGATACAGCGGCTCACGATCGGGCTCCGCGTAACCGTCGGGCTGCGTCGGCTGGTTCGTCCGCAAATCGTATTTGTCGGTGGCGCCGAGCGTGTGCAGCAGCTCGTGCGCGATCACCGTTTCGTTCGAGCCTCGCATGCCGGCATCCGCGAAAACGTGCACGACGCCGAACAATCCCTTCTGCACGCCGAGCGAGTGCGGGATCGACGGTGAGATCGCGGGATCGTGATACAGCACGAACAACTTGATGTCCGGCGCGCGGCCGGGCGGCGCGTCGACGCGCCAAGCCCAGAATCGCATCCGCAGGCTCCACAGCGCAGCGGACAGCATGCCGGCGTCCGGCGCGAGTGCAGGCGGCGACCGCGCCAGCGGCGGTGCGAGCGTCAGGCGAATCGGCCGTTCCATCTGCAGTCCATACTGCCTCGCCTCTTCCTCGAAGAACGCCTCGACGCTCTGCAATGACTCGGGGCGCTGTTGCTGCACGTACTGCTCGCTGACGGCACTGCCGTCGGCGTTGATCGGAAACACGGCGACGTACAACGGGACGTTCCAGTCCGTCGAATAGACGCGAGCGAAGTACGTGTTCCCCGCCACGACCAGCAGGATCAGCAGCAGGATCGCAATCCGCAGCCGACGCCACATCAGCCGGCGGCCTCGACGCTCACTGCAGCGAGCTCGCCGTCCTCGGCGCGATACGACACGATCATCGGCTGGCAGCAGACGCTGCAGTCTTCGATGTACGATTGCTCTTCGACCGAGAGGTCGAGCAGCAGCGTGATCGTTTCGCCGCAATACGGGCAGGTGACTTCTGCGGTGGTCTCGAGCATGACGTCAAAGCGTGAACGCGCTCCTGATCCAATCGATCCTGCGCTGCGGCGCGGCGGAGATCGCCACGACGTCGAAGCGCGCCGGGTAGCGGCGCAACTCCGCGTGCGCGAGCAGCAGATATTCCGCTGCGTTCGCCAGCCGGCGCTGCTTGCGCCACGTGACCGACGCGGCGGCGCCGCCGAACTGCTCGCTGGAACGATAGCGCACTTCGACCAGCACGAGCGTCGCGCCGTCCAGCATCACCAGGTCGATCTCGCCGGCCTTGCACCTGAAATTGCGCAGCACCAGTTGCAAGCCTGCGCTTTCGAGATGAGCGAGCGCCGCAGCCTCGCCCGCGCGGCCCGCTTCCTTGCGTTGCCGATCGTCCATGATCGCTCTCCTGTTCTAATTCGTAGCTGTCGTCGCTGCGGTACTCAATGGGCTCGGTTTACCTCCCGCCACCTGCGCCCAGTCGAGCTCGCGTCGCACGCGGCCCTTGCTGTCGATCGCCAGCAGACCGGTCATTCCAGGCACCGTGTGCTCGTTGCCGAACTTGCCGGCCTTGAGCAACGGCACGAGACGGTAGGCGTCGAAACCGAATGCATAGAGTCGACCGCGTCCGCGCGCACGCGCCGGCCAGTGCTTGCTCAATGCGGTGCGCAACTGGGTCGACACTGCATCCGGCGAAATCACCCAGGGCATGTCCGGAAAGATCACGCCGTCCAGATCGTTGTTCGCGTCGGCGTCCGGCTCGAAGATCTCGGAAGTCGCGTAGACCGGCAGATCCTCGGCAAGATGGAAGCGCAGCGCCGGCCGCAGCGAGCGACCCTGTACCGGCTGTGCGCCGACGAATACGAACTGCGCGTCGCCACGCGCGCGCGGCTCGAATTCCAGGCGCGTGCCGAGCGTCGCGCTGAGAGCGTTGGCGCGTGCGCGGCTTTCGTCGATCAGCAGCAGCTGCGTGATCGGCGTCGAATAATCGCGCGCTTCGGGATCGTAGAAGCGCATCGCGGCGATCGAGCCGCCGAGCGTCTTGAGCTCGGTGTCGAACGCTTTGAACACGCGCCGGCCCCACTCGTTGTTCGGCAACAGCAGCAGACCGCGCATGCGGCCATCCGAGGCGGCGCGCTGCGCGACCTGGCGCGCTTCGTCTTCGGGGTCGAGCGCGAACTGGAACATCAGCGACGGCACGCTCACTTCGTCGCCAGTCTGATTGAGCGCCAGCGTCAGCACGGACGCTTCGCCGGACGTTGCGATCGCAGTGACGTCGTCTTTCGTGAGCGGCCCGACGACGAACTGCGCGCCGTCGGCGACGGCGCGTCGATAAGCTGTCGTCGCGCCCATCTCCGCGGAGTCGTAGACGTTTACGACGGGCCGCTTCGATTGCTCCTGCTGCAACAACGCTGCGAGAAATCCGTCGCGGACTGCGACGCCCGAACCCTGCTGCCGGCCGGACAGCGGCAGGATGAGTGCGATCTGCGTCGGATAGTCGAGCCCGACGCCGAGCTCGGGCAGCACGTCTTCGGTCAGCAGCGAGTTCGCGGGATGCGACGGATAGCGGCTGCGCCAGTCGGCGAGATCCTCGTTCGCGGTGAACGGATTGCGCGCAGCAGTCAGCGCCGAGCGGCCGAGCTCGAGCCAGCCAGTGACGGTCGCGCTCGAACCGGGCGGCGCAGAGAAATCCGCGTTGCCCGATGCGCTCTGCTGCAGGCCCTGCCAGATCAGCCGGCGATTCGCGCGCACGTCGTCCTGGCTGTTGAGTCCGCGCTCGCGCTCCAGCGCTGTCGTTACACCCGCCGCCGGCCGATTCATCGCGAACAACGCGCGCGCGCGCAGCGCGAGCAGATCGGAGACATCTTCGCGCGGCAGCGGCTGCGGAATGCGATCGAGCTCCGCCAATGCCCTGTCCGGCTTCTGCTGCTTCAGATCGATTTCCGCAGCGACCGCTGCGCGCAGCGCGAAATCTGCGCCCGGCAGCGTCGTGCTGACTTGCTTGAGCAACGCTCCGGCCTGGTCGAGCTGATCGGCGCGCAGATATTCGCGCGCCGCGCGCAGCAGGAATCGATCACGCAGTTCGCCCGGCGCCTGCGCCGCCGCCTGTTCGAATGCCTGGGCTGCGCCGGGATGATCGCCATCGCGCGACAGCTTCTCGGCCTGCGTGACCAGCTTGCGGTCGATAGGCTCGCGCCCGGGCTGCGTGACCGGCACGGTGCACGAGCTCGCGAGCAGAGCTGCGAGCAGCGCGGCGCCGGCGACATTCAGCCACTTCGACCTTGCGACCATCCGATCTCTCTTAAGTAAGTGCTGCGGCCATTATAGGATCTCTCAATGTCCGGCACCCTCTACGTCGTTGCCACGCCGATCGGCAATCTCGGCGATCTCACGCCGCGCGCCCGCGAGGTGCTGGCGAGCGTCGCGTTGATCGCGGCGGAGGATACGCGCCATACCCGCCAATTGCTGCAGACCTGCGGGATCGGCACGGCGCTGACGTCGCTGCATGAACACAACGAAGGGCAGAAGAGCGCGGAGCTCGTTGCAAGACTTGCAGGCGGCGATTCGATCGCGCTGGTCAGCGACGCGGGCACGCCGCTGGTCAGCGATCCAGGCTTCGACCTCGTCGCGGCTGCGCGCCGCGAGGGCATCGCGGTGGTGGCGATTCCCGGCGCGTGTGCCGCGATCGCGGCGCTGTCCGTCGCGGGCCTGCCGACGAATCGCTTCGTTTTCGAGGGTTTTTTGCCTGCGAAAGCCGCGGCGCGCGGCGAGCGTCTCGGTCAGCTCGCGGGCGAAGAGCGCACGCTGATTTTCTACGAAGCGCCGCATCGCCTCGCTGAAGCGCTGCGCGACATGGCCGCAACGTTGGGCGCGGAGCGCCGCGCATCGATCAGTCGCGAGCTCACGAAACGCTTCGAAACCACGTACAGCGGCACGCTCGCCGAGCTCCGTGCTGCTGCCGAGCACGACAGCGACATGGCGCGCGGCGAAATCGTGATCGTCGTGAGTGGTGCGCCGACAGCCGGCACCGCGCTCGACCTCAACGCCGATTCGCTGTTGCGGGCGCTGCTGCAGGAATTGCCGCCCTCGCAGGCCGCGAAGATCGCCGCGCACCTGACGGGCGGCAAGCGTAGCGAGCTGTACGAGGCGGCGCTGCAGATCGGCCGGGTGGCGGGCGAGAAGAAGGGCTAGAATCCGCGCCGGAGTCGGCCAGACAATCGCTGCGCGCAAGCGTGGAGGAAAGTCCGGGCTCCCAGGGCACGGCGCCAGGTAACGCCTGGGGGGCGCGAGCCCACGGAAAGTGCAACAGAAAGCAAACCGCCAACCCCCCTGAAAAGGGGGCGGTAAGGGTGAAAGGGTGCGGTAAGAGCGCACCGCGCCGGTGGCAACACTCGGCGGCACGGCAAACCCCGCCTGGAGCAAGACCAAATAGGGGAGCAGGCGGCTTCGTCCTCGGACGGAGTCGCGCGTGTGGCCCACACGTGCTCCCGGGTAGGTCGCTTGAGGTACGCGGCGACGCGTATCGCAGATGAATGATTGTCCTCGACAGAACCCGGCTTATCGGCCGACTCCTTTTTCTTAACGATTGACCGCCGGAAGCGCCCCAGGAATAGAGCAAGGCGCTCCGGCCTGGTATACAAAAACTGTCCGCTGTGCAGGGATTGTGCGGACTTTCGCGCGCTGCCTCATTTCGCCCGGATTGATCGCTCCCTGGCCACCTCGCCGCGCTTCCGCTGCGCAAATCCGCGCGCAAGGTAACCCCATGCGATGAAACGGGCTCCGGGCGCCCAGTCCGCATGCGTATGTGCTTCCACGTCAAGAAGCTTTCATAAGCGGTTGATTTACGTCAGAGCGCTTTCCTGCAATCTTTGGCGAGGACTGGATATCCATCCTAAGTCCCTGTCGCCAAACAGGAAACTTCCGAGATTTTTTTGACTTGCAGGTTTGCCGGTACCTATAGTGCCGCGAGGTGGGAAAAAGTGGAAAACAGTGGGCCCAGATGGCATGCAGGTGCTGTCTGGGACCGCCCATTTGAGTGGGGGTTCGGTCCGGCATGTTCCGCGGTGCAAACAAGGTGACGCTCGATGCGAAAGGCCGGCTGGCAATGCCGACCCGCTATCGCGAGCGCATCGTCGAGCGCTCCAACGGGCGCCTGATTGCGACCGTCGATCGCGCCGACCGCTGCCTCCTGATTTACCCGCTGCCGGAATGGGAAGAGATCGAGCTGAAGCTGCGGCGCCTGCCGACGCTGAACCCGCTCGCGCGGCGCTTGCAGCGCCTGATGATCGGCCACGCCACCGATCTCGACCTCGACAGCAGCGGGCGGATCCTGATTCCGCCGAGTTTGCGCGAATACGCGGGCCTGTCCCGCGCCGCGATGCTGATCGGTCAGGGCAATCGCTTCGAGCTCTGGGACGAAACGCACTGGAACCAGAGCTGCCAGCAGTGGCTGCAGGCCGACGAGAGCGCCGAGCCGCTGCCGCCGGAGCTCGAATCGCTGTCGTTGTAGGCGCGCGCGATGGGGCGACACACGCCGGTGCTTCTGCGCGAAGTGCTGGAGGCGCTCGCGATTCGCGCCGACGGTCGCTACGTGGATGCGACGTTCGGCCGCGGCGGTCACACGGCCGCGCTGCTGGAGCGGCTGAACGCGCAGGGCAGGGTGGTCGCGCTCGACCGCGATCCGGACGCGCTGCGCGCAGGGCGCGAGCGCTTCGCGGGCGAAGCGCGCTTGACGTTGAGGGCCAGTCCGTTTTCGCGCCTCGCGGCGCTGATCGCGGAAGAAGGGCTGGCCGGGAGAATTGACGGCGTGTTGCTCGACCTCGGTGTGTCTTCTCCGCAGCTGGACGATGCCGCGCGCGGCTTCAGCTTCGCGCACGATGGACCGCTCGACATGCGCATGGACCCCGCGAGCGGGGCCAGCGCCGCAGATTTCCTCGCGCGCGCGCCGGAGCACGAGCTGGCGCGCGTGATCCGCGAATACGGTGAAGAGAAGTTCGCGAAGCGGATCGCGCGCGACATCGTCGCGGCGCGGCGCGAGGGACCGATCCAGCGCACCGGCCAGCTGGCGGAGCTAGTGGCGCGCGCAGTGAAGACGCGCGAGCCCGGCAAACATCCCGCGACGCGCACTTTCCAGGCGATCCGCATGCACGTGAACGACGAGCTCGGCGAGCTGCAGGCCGCTTTGCGCGGCAGTCTCGAAGTGCTCGCGCCCGGCGGGCGCCTGTGTGCGATCGCGTTTCACTCGCTCGAAGACGGCATCGTGAAGCGCTTCATGCAACGGCACTCGCAGGAAGATCCCGTGTACGCGGGCCTGCCGCAGATTCCCGAGCATGCGCGCCCGAAGCTGCGCCGCATCGGCCGCGCCGTGCATCCATCCGCCGCAGAAGTCGCTGCCAATCCGCGCGCACGCAGTGCCGTGCTGCGCGTCGCCGAGAGGGTTGCCGCATGAGCATCGCAATGCGTGCCGGAGTCGCAGTGCTTGCCCTCGGGCTCGCGGCGACCGGGATCGCAGTCGTCTTCACCAAGCACGAAGCCCGCGACCTCTTCATTCGACTGCAGGGACTGAACGGCGAGCGCGACGCGCTCGAGATCGAATGGGGCCAGCTCAAGCTCGAACAGAGCGCGTGGGCGACGCACGGCCGCGTGGAGCAGACCGCGCGCGTCGACCTGCGCATGGTGATTCCGCGCCCCGACGAAGTCCGCATCGTCAAACCGGCGCCGGTGACGCAATGAACGCAGACCGCAAGTGGCGATGATCCGCAACGAGCAGAATCGCAGTTTCTCGCAGGAGCAGTTTCGCTCGCGGCTGCGCCTGGTGCTCGGCGCGCTGGTGCTGATCGCCGTTGCGCTGGTCGTGCGCGCCGTCGATCTGCAGATGTTCGACGAGGGCTTTCTCGAAGGGCAGGGCGATGCGCGCTTCACACGCGTCGCGAAGCTCTCCGCGGTTCGCGGCGGCATCTACGATCGCAACGGCGAGCCGCTCGCAGCGAGCACGCCTGTCGACACCGTGTGGGCGTGCCCGCCGGAAGTGATGCGCGCCGCCGACCAGATCCCGCGACTCGCCGAAGCTCTCAACCGCGACAAGAAGTGGCTGACGCAGGTCATCACCAGCAATCTCGATCGCGAGTTCGTCTACCTCGTGCGCCACATGCGGCCGAGCGACGCGCAGCAGGTCGCCGACCTGAAGATCCCCGGCGTGTATCTGCTGCGCGAATATCAGCGCTTCTATCCCGCCGGCGAAGTCACCGGCCACCTGCTCGGCTTCACCAAGAAGTACGACGACATCGGCCAGGAAGGGCTCGAGCTCGCGTACGACCGCTGGCTCGGCGCGCAGGCCGGCGCCAAGCGCGTGATCCAGGATCGTTACGGGCGCACCGTCGAAGACGTCGAGAGCATTCGCGCGCCGCGTCCCGGCGAAGACCTGATCACCAGCATCGACCTGCGCATCCAGTATCTCGCGTATCGCGAGCTGAAGGCGGCGGTGCAGGAGCAGCAGGCGAAGGGCGGCTCGGTCGTCGTGCTCGACGTCGACACCGGCGAAGTGCTCGCGATGGTGAACCAGCCCGCGTACAACCCGAACGATCGCGACCAGGTCGCCGCGTCGCGCTATCGCAATCGCGCCGCGACCGACATCTTCGAGCCCGGCTCGAGCATCAAGCCGTTCGTCGCCGCGGCGGGCATCGCGACGGGTCGCTATCACCCCGACACGATCATCGACACGTCGCCCGGCATGGTGCAGATCGGCTGGAAGAAGATTCCGGACAAGCACAACCTCGGCGCGATCCCGCTGACGACCGTGCTCGCGAAGTCGAGCAACGTCGGCATGACCAAGATGGCGATGACGCTGTCGCCGCAATCGATGTACCAGACGCTGCGGGCGTTCGGTTTCGGCGACGTGACCGGCAGCGGTTTCCCGGGCGAGTCCGCCGGCCTGCTGTACGACGCGTCGCACTGGCGAAAAATCGAGCAGGCGACGATTTCCTACGGCTACGGTCTGTCGGTGACGCCGCTGCAGCTCGCGCGTGCGTACGCAATTCTCGGCGCCGGCGGCATCCGTCGTCCGGTGTCGCTGCGTCGCGTCGACGGTCCCGTGCCGGGCGAGCGCGTGATCGACGAGCGCACGGCGCACGAGCTGCTGCAAATGATGGAAAGCGTCGTCGCGCAGGATGGCGCAACAGGCACTCGCGCTGCCCTCGTCGGCTATCGCGTTGCCGGAAAAACCGGGACAGCGTGGACCGCCGACGCGGGCGGATACTCGGCGTCGCGGTACAAGGCTTCGTTCGGCGGCGTCGTGCCCGCCAGCCATCCGCGGCTCGCCGCTCTCGTCGTCATCGACGAGCCCGGCGGCAAGCTCGTCTACGGCGGCGACGTTGCCGCACCCGTCTTTGCCAACGTGATGGCCGGTGCGCTGCGCCTGCTCGGCGTGCCGCCGGACGGGCTCGACCGCGTGCCGGCGACGACGCTCGTGCAGGCGAGCCGAATTCCATGAGAGCGGCGGCGCTAACCGGACTCACGATGCAACCACGCTCTGCGAAAGATCTTCGAACGCTGCTCGCAGGGTCAGCCGTTACCGTGCCTGCAGGCATCGACATCGTCGATCTCACGCTCGACAGTCGCGCCGTTCAGTTCGGCGGCGCATTCATCGCCCTACCTGGAACGCGGACGCACGGCATCGGCTTCGCAGCTCAAGCGGTGAACGCCGGCGCTAGAGCGATCCTTTGGGAACCGACACTGGGTGTTACCGCGCCGCGCGTGCCCGACAGTGTGCTGCTGCTCGCCGTGCCGAATCTCACGGCGATTCTCGGCACGATCGCCGATCGCTTCTTCGGTGCGCCGTCGCAGGCCGTGCGCACAGTCGGCGTAACTGGCACGAACGGCAAGACGACAACGGCATACGTCATTGCGACTGCGACGCAGCTGCTCGGCACCGCTGCCGCGTACGCGGGCACGATCGGCTTCGGGCGCATCGATGCATTGCAGACGACGACGCACACGACCCAGGATTCCATCACGGTGCACCGTCACCTCGCCGAACTGCGCGAGGCAGGTGTGCGAAGTCTCGCGATGGAAGTGTCGTCGCACGCGCTCGATCAGCATCGTGTCGCCGGCGTGCGGTTCGACACCGCCGTGTTCACCAACCTGACGCGCGATCATCTGGACTATCACGGTACGTTCGAGAGCTACGCCGCGGCGAAGGCCAAGTTGTTCGTGTGGCCGGAGCTGAAGCATGCGGTGATCAACGCGGACGATGCGTTCGGCCGTACGTTGCTGACACCCTCGCAGACGTCGGCGCGCGCCGAGATGCTCACTTCGTACTCCCGCTCGGCATCACTGCCCGACATGCGCAATGGCGTGCGTCACCTGTTCGCGGTTCGTGCGATTCCCGGCGCAACCGGCCTCGACATCACCGTCGACGGCAGCTGGGGCGTCGCGACGCTGCACTCGCGCTTCATCGGCGACTTCAACGTCGAGAATCTGCTCGCGGCACTGGGCGCGCTGCTCGGCTGCAACGTGCCGTTCCACGATGCGCTAGCGGCGCTCGAGCGCTGCAGCCCGCCGCCCGGACGCATGGAGACGCTCATCGCGACCGGCAAGCCGCTCGCGATCGTCGACTATGCACATACACCCGATGCCCTGGAGAAATTGCTCGTTGCCGCCCGCAAGCACACGACCGGCAAACTGATCTGCATCTTCGGTTGCGGCGGCGATCGCGATCCGGGCAAGCGGCCGATCATGGCCGCTGTGGCCGAGCGACTCGCCGATCAGGTGATCGTCACCGACGACAATCCGCGCACCGAGGACGGCGATGCGATCGTCGCGGACATCGTCAAAGGATTCACCGCGCCGGCGCGCGCGTTGATCGAGCGCGATCGTGCAAAAGCCATCGCGCAAGGCATCGCTCTCGGCAAGCCGGGAGACGTCGTGCTGATCGCGGGCAAGGGTCACGAGGACTATCAGATCGTCGGTACCGAGCGCCGCCACTTCAGCGACCGCGAAGTCGCGCGTGCTGTGCTGGAGCGACGCTCATGATGGCGTGGCGCCTCAGCGAGCTGGTCCGCTACACGCCCGGGCAGATCGTCGGCAACGACTGCGCGTTCAACAGCGTTTCGACCGATTCGCGCACGCTCAAGCCGGGCGCGCTGTTCGTCGCGCTGAGCGGTCCGAGCTTCGACGGCCACGATTTCGTCGCGGCTGCCGCGGAGCGCGGCGCTGCTGCTGCGCTGGTCGAGCGGCCGCTCGCCACGCAGATTCCGCAGATCGTGACGCCCGATCCGCTCGGCGCGCTGTCGGCGTTCGCGCACGAGTGGCGGCGGCAGTTCCACATCCCGCTGGTCGGCGTCACCGGCAGCAACGGCAAGACCACGACGAAAGAGCTGATCGGCTCGATCCTGTCGCGGCAGGGCAAGACGCTGGTCACGCGCGGCAACCTCAACAATCACATCGGCGTGCCGCTGATGCTGCTGGAGCTGACGGCCGAGCATCGTTTCGCCGTGATCGAGATGGGCGCGAATCACATCGGCGAGATCGCGCATCTCGCGAGCCTCGCCGAGCCGACGGTCGGCATCGTGACCAATGCAGGCGCCGCGCACCTCGAAGGTTTTGGCAGTCTCGCGGGCGTGGCGCAGGGCAAGGGCGAAATGTTTCGCGCGCTGCCGCCCGAGGGCGTCGCGATCGTGAATGCCGACGACGCGTTCGCCGCGCAGTGGCGCGATTCGAGCGCGGCCGATCGCGTGCTGACGTTCGGCTTCGAGCAGCCCGCCGATTTCATGGCGCACAAGGTGCGCGCGCAGAGCAACGCCGGTGGCTTCCGCACCGACTTCGATCTCGTGACGCCGTACGGCAGCCGGCCGGCGACGCTCGCGCTCGGCGGCTTGCACAACCTGCGCAATGCGCTCGGCGCGGCTGCAGCTGCGTGCGCAGTCGGCATCGAGCTCGACGAGATCGTCGCAGGTCTCGCCGCGATGAAGAGCGTCGCGGGCCGGCTCGAGCTGAAGCCTGCGCTGAACGGCGCCTTCCTGGTCGACGACTCGTACAACGCCAATCCCAGCTCGCTCAAGGCCGGCCTCGATGCGTTCCGCAGTTTCGGCGGCGTGCGCTGGCTGGTGCTCGGCGAAATGCGCGAGCTCGGCGCGAGCGCCGACGAGTTGCACGCCGAAGTCGGGCGCTATGCGCGCCAGGCCGGCATCGAGCGTCTGCTCGCAGTCGGCGAAGGCTCGCGCTTCGCGGTCGAGGCGTTCGGCCGCGGCGGGCAGTGGTTCGCGAGCATCGACGCGCTCGTCGCAGAAGCGAGCAAATCGCTCACCAGCGGCGTCGCAGTGCTCATCAAAGGCTCGCGCGCCAATCGGTTGGAGCGCGTGTCGGCGGCGCTGGCGCTGCACAAGCAGGAAGACGCAGATGGGCATTGAGGGGATGTAAGGGTGCTGCTGTACCTCACACAAAAACTGACGGCGTTGGAGGGCGCGTTCCGCCTCTTCAACTACCTGACGTTGCGCGCGATCCTGGCCGCGCTGACGGCGCTGGTCATCTCGTTCCTGATCGGACCGTGGATGATCCGGCGGCTGTCGTACAACCAGATCGGCCAGCGCGTGCGCGACGACGGACCGAAGTCGCACCTGCCGAAGGCCGGCACGCCGACCATGGGCGGCACGCTGATCCTCGTCGCGATCGGCGCCTCGACGCTGCTGTGGGCGGACCTGCGCAACCGCTTCGTGTGGATCACGCTCGGCGTGACGCTCGCGTTCGGGCTGATCGGCTTCTGGGACGACTACCTGAAGCTGGTCGTCGGCAACAGCCGCGGGCTGATCGCCCGCTACAAATATTTCTGGCAATCGGTCGCGGGCCTGTGCTGCGCGATCGCGCTGTTCGTCACGGCAAAAGCGCCGGCAGAGACCGCGCTGTACGTGCCGTTCTTCAAATCGGTGATGGTGCCGCTCGGCTACGGCTACATCCTGCTGACTTACTTCGTCGTCGTCGGTTCCAGCAACGCCGTGAACCTGACCGACGGGCTCGATGGGCTCGCAATCATGCCCGCCGTACTGGTCGGCGGAGCACTGGGGGTGTTCGCGTATGCAACGGGCAATGCGGTCTTCTCGGGTTATCTCGGTATTCCTTTCATCGAAGGGACCGGTGAAATCCTGGTGTTCTGCGCGACGCTGGTCGGCGCCGGACTCGGCTTCCTCTGGTTCAACACCTATCCCGCGCAGGTGTTCATGGGTGACATCGGCGCGCTCGCGCTTGGTGCGGCACTAGGCGTCGTCGCGGTCATCGTCCGCCAGGAGATCGTGCTGCTGATCATGGGCGGCGTGTTCGTGATGGAGACGGTCTCGGTGATGCTGCAGGTGGCGTCGTTCAAGCTCACCGGCAAGCGCATCTTCCGCATGGCGCCGATCCACCATCACTTCGAGCTCAAGGGCTGGGCCGAGCCGAAAGTGATCGTGCGGTTCTGGATCATCTCCGTGATCCTCGTGCTGGTCGGGCTCGCGACCCTGAAGGTGCGCTGAGCATGACCCAGAGCGCGCGCAGCATCGTCGTCGGGCTCGGTCGCACGGGACTGTCGTGCGCGCGCTATCTGCATGCGCGCCACGAAAGTTTCGCGGTGACCGACAGCCGCGCTGCGCCGCCGGAATCGGCGGCGCTGCAGCAGCTCGCGCCCGAGGCGGAAGTGCACTTCGGCGCGTTCGATGAAGCATTGCTCGACGACGCCATGCGCGTGATCGCCTCGCCCGGCGTGTCGCTGCGCGAGCCCTTCATGATGAGCGCCGCGATCCGCGGCGTGCCGATCATCGGCGACATCGAATTGTTCGCGCGCGAGGCGCAGGCGCCGGTCGCGGCGATTACGGGAACGAACGGCAAGAGCACGGTGACGACGCTCGTCGCGCGCATGGCCGAAGCGGCGGGCAAGCGCGTGCTCGCCGGCGGCAATCTCGGCCGGCCGGCGCTCGACCTGCTGGATGACCCGGTGCCGGAGCTGTACGTGCTGGAGCTGTCGAGCTTCCAGCTGGAGACCACGCGATCTCTGCGTACGGCCGCCGCGGTCGTGCTCAACGTGACGCCCGACCACATGGATCGCTACGAGTCCGTCGGCGAATACGCGGCGGCGAAGGCGCGGATCTTCCAGCACTGCGACGCCGCCGTCATCAATCTCGACGATCCGCTCGTGCATGCGATGACGCCCCGCGCGTCGCGCGTGCTCTCGTTCACTCTGCGCGCCGATCGTGGCGGCGACTACTACGCGATCCGGCTGGGCGACGACGTTGCGCTCATGCACGGCGGGCGCCAGCTGCTGGCGATGTCCGAGATGAAGATCGCCGGCCTGCACAACGTCGCGAATGCGCTGGCGGCCCTGGCGATGTGCGATGCGCTGCAGCTCCCGCAAGAGCCGTGCGTGAACGCGCTGCGCGAATTCACGGGACTGCCGCACCGCTCGCAATGGATCGCGGACGTGCGCGACGTGCGTTACGTGAACGATTCGAAGGGCACGAACGTCGGCGCGACGCTGGCGGCCGTGGCCGGCATGCCGGGTTCGCTCGTGCTGATCGCGGGCGGCCAGGGCAAGGGCCAGGACTTTTTGCCGCTCGCCGCCGCGTTCCGCGGCAAAGTGCGGCACGTCGTCCTGCTGGGCCAGGACGCGAAGCTGCTCGCCGCCGCGCTGGAAGGCGTCGCGAGCATCGAGTTCGCGAAAGACATGGACGACGCCGTGCAACGCGCCGCGCGTGCAGCTCGCTCCGGCGAAACAGTGCTGCTGTCGCCCGCGTGCGCGAGTCTCGACATGTTTCGCGACTACGCGCACCGCGGCTACATGTTCGCAGCTTCGGTGCGGAGGCTGGACGCGTGAACGCCACGACACTCAGCTTCTCGCGATCGAGCGGCCGCCCACGGCGCTTCGCGTTCGACACGATCCTGATGTTGACCGTCGCGGCGCTGCTGCTGCTCGGCCTGGTCATGATGACGTCGGCATCGATCGCGATCGCGGACAGGCAGGTGCACGAGCCCCTTCACTACCTCGATCGCCAGATGGTCGGCGTCGGCCTCGGACTGCTCTGCGCCGTCATTGCCATGGTGATCCCGACAACGGTGTGGGAGCGGCTCAGCGTGCCGTTGCTGTTGCTGGCCTTCGCGTTCCTGGTCGTCGTGCTGATTCCCGGGATCGGTCACGAGGTGAACGGCAGCCGCCGCTGGCTGCGCGCCGGCTTCATGAACTTCCAGGGATCCGAGCTGGCGCGCGTGCTGCTGCTGACCTATCTCGCGAGCTACGTGGTGCGCAAGCAGGCGGAGCTGAAGCAGGATCTGAAGGGATTTCTCAAGCCGCTCGGCGTGCTGATGGGCGCGGCGTTGCTGCTGCTGCTGGAGCCGGATTTCGGCGCGGCGACAGTGATCATGGCGACCGGTCTCGGCCTGCTGTTCCTCGCGGGCGTGAAGGTACGCCATTTTCTTGCGCTCGTCCTGCTCGCTGCGGGCGGCATGGCCATCATCGCGGTGACTTCGGCGTATCGCCTGAAGCGACTCACGGCATTCATGGACCCGTGGGCGGACCCGTTCAACTCCGGCTTCCAGCTCACGCAGTCGCTGATCGCGATCGGCCGCGGCGAGCTGTTCGGCGTCGGCCTCGGTTCGAGCGTGCAGAAGCTGTTCTATCTGCCGGAGGCGCACACCGACTTCGTATTCGCCGTGCTCGCGGAAGAGCTCGGGCTCGCCGGCGTCATCGTCACGCTCGGCTTGTTCATCGTGCTCGCGTGGCGCGCGTTCCACATCGCACGCGAGGCGGCGGAAGCCGGCTTGCCGTTCCAGGCCTACTTCGCTGCCGGCTTCGGTCTGTGGCTCGGATTGCAGACGTTCGTCAATGTCGGCGTCAACCTCGGCTTGCTGCCGACCAAGGGTCTGACCCTGCCGCTGATGTCGTACGGCGCCTCCAGCATCATGGTCACGCTCGGTTGGCTCGGCGTGCTGATGCGCATTCATCACGAGGCGAGCGTCGCGGGACGGCTCGCCGTGCCGCGACGGGAGCGAGCGCAATGAAGCGCCGCATCGTACTCATCATGGCGGGCGGCACCGGCGGTCACGTTTTTCCGGCGCTCGCTGCTGCGCGCGTGTTGCGTGAGCGTGGCTACGAGCCGGTGTGGCTCGGCACGCAGCGCGGGCTCGAAGCGAAGCTCGTGCCGCCGCAGCACATCGAGATCGAGTGGATCAGCGTGAGCGGGCTGCGCGGCAAGGGATTCGCGACCTGGCTCGCCGCGCCGTTCAAGTTGTCGCTGGCGATCTGGCAGAGCCTGCAGGTCATGCGCCGCCGCCAGCCGAACGTCGTGCTCGGCGCGGGCGGATTCGTCTCGGGTCCGGGCGGCGTCGCCGCGTGGCTGACGCGCCGGCCGCTCGTCATCCATGAGCAGAACGCAGTCGCGGGCATGACCAATCGCCTGCTCGCGCGCCTGGCGCGGCGCGTGCTCGAAGCGTTTCCCGCGAGCTTCCCGCCGGGCGCGCACGCCGAGCGCGTCGGCAATCCCGTGCGCCGCGAAATCGCCGCGCTGGCGACGCCGGCGGAGCGGTTCGGACAACGAAGCGGTCCGCTGCGTCTGCTCGTGATCGGCGGCAGCCAGGGTGCGGCTCGTCTCAACGCAGTCGTACCGGCGGCGCTCGCGACGATTGACGCGGCCTCGCGACCGCTCGTCATTCATCAGGCGGGTGAGCGGCATCTCGCGCAGGCGCGCGAGCTGTACACGAAGCACAACGTGCAGGCTGACGTTCGCCCTTTCATCGACGACATGGCCGAGGCGTACGCGTGGGCGGACTTCGTCGTGTGCCGCTCGGGCGCGCTGACGGTTTCGGAGCTGGCCGCGGCGGGATTGCCCGCGATCTTCGTGCCGTTCGCTGCGGCGGTCGACGATCACCAGACGCTCAACGCGAAGTTCCTCGTCGATGCGCACGCCGCGACCTCGATCGCCGAGTCGCAGCTGACGCCGCCGCGGCTCGCGGAAGAGCTGCAGAAACTGATGCACGGCGGGCGTCAATTGCTGGCGACCATGGCCGCACGGGCGCGCGGAGTTGCAATCGTCGATGCAGACGTGCGGCTCGCCGACGCATGCGACGCGGTCGCGGGAGGCGCGCGATGACCGATCGCATGCGCCGCATCAACCGCATCCACTTCGTCGGCATCGGCGGCAGCGGCATGGGCGGCATCGCCGAAGTGCTGCTGAATCTCGGCTACCAGGTGCAGGGAAGCGATCTGAAGCCGAACGCCGTGACGCAGCGGCTCGCGCAGCTGGGCGCGAACGTCACGTTCGGTCACGCAGCGGCCAACGTCGGCAAAGCCGACGTGCTGGTCGTGTCGAGCGCCGTGCAACCCGACAACCCGGAAGTGGTCGAGGCGAAGGAGCGGCGCATTCCGATCGTGCAGCGCGCGCAGATGCTCGGCGAGCTGATGCGCTTTCGTTACGCGATCGCGGTCGCGGGCACGCACGGCAAGACCACGACGACCAGCATGGTCGCGTCGATCCTCGCGGAAGGCGGGCTCGATCCGACGTTCGTCATCGGCGGGCGGCTCAAGAGCGCAGGCAGCAACGCGCGCCTCGGTACCGGCAACTACCTGGTCGCGGAGGCGGACGAGAGCGACGCCTCCTTCATCCACCTGCATCCGATGATGGCAATCGTCACCAACATCGACAACGATCATCTGACCACGCACGACGGTGACTTCGAGCGGCTCAAGCAGAGCTTCATCGATTTCCTGCACAACATGCCGTTCTACGGCGTCGCGGTCGTGTGCGCCGACGACCCGGTGCTCGCGGACCTCGTGCCGCGCATCGCGCGCCCGGTCGTGACCTATGGCATCGAAGCGGACGGCGACGTTCGCGCGACCAATATCGTTCGCAACGGCACGCAGACGCGCTTCGACGTGAAGCTGCGCGACTCGCGTTCGGTGCTGCCGGTGCAGCTGAATCTGCCGGGCACGCACAACGTGCTCAACTCGCTCGCCGCGATCGCCGTCGCCCTGGAGCTGAACGTTCCCGACACCGCGATCCAGGCGGCGCTCGCGAACTTCCACGGCGTCGATCGCCGGCTGCAGCAGTACGGCGATGTGCAGACGGCTGTTGGCCGCGTCACGCTGATCGACGACTACGGCCATCACCCGACCGAGCTCGCCGCGACGCTGGAAGCGATCCGCCAGGGCTGGCCGCAGCGGCGCATCGTGCTGGCGTTCCAGCCGCATCGTTACTCGCGCACGCGCGATCTGCTCGATGACTTCGCGCGCGTACTGGCGAATGTCGATGCGCTGATCGTCACCGAGGTGTATCCGGCCGGCGAAGCGCCGATCGCCGGCGCCGACGGCAAGGCGATCTGCCGCGCGATCCGCTCGCACGGCCGCGTCGAGCCCTTGCTCGTCGAGAAGATCGACGAGCTGCCGCAGGCGCTCATCCAGATCGCGCGCGACGGCGATGTGATCGTGACCATGGGCGCCGGCAGCATCGGCGCCCTGGCCGCGGAGCTGCCGGCGACGCTGGCGACGCTCAAGCCTGCGACCGTCGTCGACCGGAGGCGGCCATGAAGTCGCGCGCGGTCAGGGACGAGCCGATGTCGAAGCACACCTCGTGGCACGTCGGCGGCCCGGCCGACCTGTTCTTCCGGCCGCTGGACGCCGCCGATCTCGCGGCGTTCCTCGGCAGCCTCGCGCCGGACACGCCGGTGATGTGGATCGGGCTCGGCAGCAATCTGCTGGTGCGCGACGGCGGCATCCGCGGAGCGGTGATCGAAACGCACGGCGTCTTCGACGACCTGGAGCGGGTCGACGACACCAAGATCCGCTGCGGCAGCGGCGTCGCGTGCGCGAAGCTCGCCAAGCAGTGCATCAAGTGGGGCCTCGGTCCCGCGGAATTCTTCGCGGGCATTCCCGGCACGCTCGGCGGCGCGCTGGCGATGAACGCGGGCGCGTTCGGCGGCGAGACCTGGCGGCACGTGCTCGCCGTCACGACGATCGATCGCTCGGGCGTGCAGCGCGAGCGGCCGGCCAGCGACTACGTCGCGAGCTATCGCCACGTGAGCGGCCCGGCGAACGAATGGTTCCTCGGCGCACGCCTGACCTTCGAGCTGCGTCCCGGCGTGAGCAACGAAGACATCCGTCTGCTGCTGGCGCGTCGCAAGGCGACGCAGCCGATCGGCGAGTGGTCGTGCGGCTCGGTGTTCACGAATCCGCCGGGCGATCACGCCGCGCGGCTGATCGACACCGCCGGCCTCAAGGGTCATCGCATCGGCGGCGCACGCGTCTCGGAGATGCACGCCAACTTCATCGTGAACGACGGCACGGCGAGCGCGGCCGACATCGAGCAGCTGATTGGACATGTGATGACGACAGTCGAGCGAGTACACGGCGTGCAGCTCAAGCCCGAGGTGCGCGTCGTGGGAGCAGGACGATGAGCAGGCAGACGACGGATCCAAAGGACTTCGGCCGCGTAGCGGTGTTGCTGGGCGGGACTTCGTCGGAGCGCGAGGTGTCGCTCAACTCCGGCCAGAATTGCCTGGATGCGCTGCGCCGGCGCGGCGTCGACGCGCATCCGGTCGACGGCATGCCCGCGCTGCTCGCCGACATCAACGCGAAGCGCTGCGACCGCGTGTTCAACATCATGCACGGCGGCGACGGCGAAAACGGCGTCGTGCAGGGACTGCTCGATGCGTTGCACGTACCGTACACCGGCTCGGGCGTGCTCGGCTCCGCGCTGACGCTCGACAAGATCCGCACCAAGCAGGTCTGGCTGTCGCTCAACATGCCGACGCCGCGCTACGCGCGTCTGTCGCGCACCGACGATGTAACTGCCGCGGCCCGCTGGCTCGGGCTGCCGGTCATTCTGAAGCCGGCGTGCGAAGGATCGAGCGTCGGCGTGAGCCGCGTCTTCAAGGAAGCCGATCTGCAGCAGGCGGTCGCGCTCGCGACGCGCTACGAGGGCGAGCTGCTGATGGAGCAGCTCATCGAAGGAGAGGAGTTCACCGTCGGCATCCTGCACGACGAAGCTCTGCCGACGATCCGCATCGTGCCTCCTGGCGAGTACTACGACTATCACGCGAAGTACGTCTCCGACGACACGCAGTACATCTGCCCCGGCCTGCACGGCCAGGCGGAGACCGATATGCGCACGCTCGCGCTCGAAGCGTTTCGCACGGCCGCGTGCAGCGGCTGGGGTCGCGTCGACGTCATGCGCGATCGCGACGGCGCGAACTACCTGCTGGAAGTGAACACCACGCCCGGCATGACCAATCACTCGCTCGTGCCGAAGGCCGCGAAGGCGTTCGGCATCGAGTTCGACGACCTGGTGTGGCGGATTCTCGAAACGAGTTTCGCGCGAGGAGTGCAGCCATGATCCTGGGTAACCGCAAGCGCAATCGTCGCAAGCCGGAGCGCTCCGGCGACGGCTTCTCGCTCGCCTGGCTCAAGCCGATGCTGAAGGGCGGCGTGCAGTCGGTGCTCGGCGTCGCCGGCATGCTGATCGGCATCGGCATCATGCTGTGGGGGGTGGCGGCCGCGTTCGACCGGCCGATCGGCCAGGTCGAAGTCGGTGGCCGCTTCCAGCGCGTCGCGCCGGTGCAGATCGAGGAAATGGTCGCGCCGTTCCGTGGCGCCGGCTTCCTCTCCGTCGATCTCGACAAGCTGCGCGCCGCGCTCGAAAGCATTCCGTGGGTCGATCGCGCGCGCGTCGAGCGCCGCTGGCCGAAC
Source organism: Steroidobacteraceae bacterium (assembly GCA_036004505.1). Lineage (GTDB taxonomy): Bacteria > Pseudomonadota > Gammaproteobacteria > Steroidobacterales > Steroidobacteraceae > Steroidobacter. The sequence continues at coordinate 6,333 of DASYRK010000115.1, read as the reverse complement.
GGCGTGCGCGTCTTCATCACCGAGCACGTCGCGGTCGCGCGCTGGGGCGAGGACGGCCTGATGAATACGCGCGGCGAGTTGTTCCTGCCGCACGCGCGGCACATCCCGCCGGAGCTGCCGCAGCTGATCGGGCCGCCGGGCACGCAGGCGCAGGTCGCGCAGCTGTACCTGAAGACTTATCCGCGGCTGCTTGCCGTCGGCATGCGCCTGTCGGAGGTCGAGCTCGATGCGCGCGGCGCGTGGGAGCTCACCCTCGGCAACGGCGCGCACGTGCGCCTGGGCAGGCAGGACGTGGAGAGGCGCCTCGAGCGCTTCATCGCCATCGCCAGCCCGGTCGTCGCGGCGCGCGCCAGCGAGATCAATTACGTCGATCTGCGCTACAGCAACGGGTTCTCGATCGGCTGGAACGCGCCCACGCGCTTCGCGCACGGCGCCGAGGATGCTACGCCAGATGCCTAGAAAGAATGACCGCAACCTGATCGTCGGCCTCGACATCGGTACGTCGAAGGTCGTCGCGATCGTCGGCGAGATCACGCACGACGGGCGCATCGAGGTCGTCGGCCTCGGCTCGCATCCCTCGCGCGGCCTCAAGCGCGGCGTCGTGGTCGACATCGAGTCGACGGTGCAGTCGATCCAGCGCGCGATCGAGGAAGCGGAGCTGATGGCAGGCTGCGAGATCCACTCGGTGTACGCAGGTATCGCCGGCAGCCACGTGCGCAGTCTCAACTCGCACGGCATCGTCGCGATCCGCAACAAAGAGGTGACGTCCGAGGACGTCGATCGCGTGATCGACGCGGCGCGCGCGGTCGCCATCCCGGCGGACCAGCGGATCCTGCACATCCTGCCGCAGGAATATCTGATCGACAGCCAGGAAGGGATCCGCGAGCCGATCGGCATGTCCGGCGTGCGGCTCGAGGCCAAGGTGCACATCGTCACCGGCGCGGAGAGCGCGGCGCAGAACATCGTGAAGTGCGTGCAGCGCTGCGGCCTGTCGGTCGAAGACATCGTGCTCGAACAACTGGCGTCGAGCTTCGCCGTGCTGACCGACGACGAGAAAGAGCTCGGCGTGTGCCTCGTCGACGTCGGCGGCGGCACGACCGACATCGCAGTGTTCTCCGGCGGCGCGATCCGTCACACCGCCGTGATCCCGATCGCGGGCGACCAGGTGACCAACGACATCGCGGTGAGCCTGCGCACGCCGACGCATCACGCCGAGGAGATCAAGCTGAAGTTCGCCTGCGCGCTGTCGCAGCTGGCGAACACCGACGAGACGATCGAAGTGCCGAGCGTCGGCGATCGCCCGCCGCGCCGGCTCGCGCGCCAGACGCTCGCGGAAGTCGTCGAGCCTCGCTACGAAGAGCTGTTCGCGCTGATTCGCGAAGAGCTGCGCCGCTCGGGCTTCGAGGAAGTGATCGCCGCGGGCGTCGTGCTCACCGGCGGCAGCGCGAAGATGGAAGGCGCGGTGGAGCTCGCGGAAGAAGTGTTTCACATGCCGGTGCGGCTCGGCATTCCGCAGCACATCACCGGCCTGGTCGACGTGGTGAGCAATCCGATTCATTCGACGGGCGTCGGCCTGCTGCTGTACGGGCGCGAGAACTACGTGCGCGGCCGGCGCGGCGAGCCGCTCGGCAACGTGCGCGGAGTGTTCGATCGCATGAAGGCATGGTTCCAGGGCAATTTTTGATGACTCGATTTTTCGTCGAAGGGCTTGCGCCTCGATTGCGTCCTCTGAGCGCAACCGATGGCGCAGCGTGTTGCAGGTGGTTGTGAAGATGTCTCGCAGACATCGAGGGGACTAACGATGTTCGTACTCGCTGATACAGAAAACCAGGGCGCCGTGATCAAGGTGATCGGTGTGGGCGGCGGCGGCGGTAACGCTGTCGCGCACATGATCTCCGCCGGGATCGAAGGCGTGGATTTCATTTGCATCAATACCGATGCGCAGGCGCTGAAGCACTCGAAGGTGAAGGTCGGCCTGCAGATCGGCTGCAACATCACCAAGGGCCTCGGCGCCGGCGCCGATCCGGAGGTGGGCCGCCAGGCGGCGATGGAAGACCGCGATCGCATCATCGAGATGATCGAGGGCTCCGACATGCTGTTCATCACCGCCGGCATGGGCGGCGGCACCGGCACGGGCGCGGCGCCGGTCGTGGCGCAGGTCGCGAAGGAGCTCGGCATTCTCACGGTCGCGGTCGTGACCAAGCCGTTCGACATGGAGGGCCGCAAGCGTCTCGGCTCAGCCGACACCGGCATCGCCGAGCTCGGCAAGCACGTCGACTCGCTGATCACGATCCCGAATCAGAAACTGCTGACAGTGCTGGGCGGCGACGTGACGCTGCTCGACGCGTTCAAAGCAGCGAACCAGGTGCTGCAGGGCGCGGTCCAAGGTATTGCCGAGCTGATCACGCGGCCGGGCATGATCAACGTCGACTTTGCCGACGTCCGCACCGTGATGGCGGAAACCGGCATGGCGATGATGGGCTCGGGCTCGGCGCGCGGCGACAACCGGGCGCGCGAGGCTGCGGAAGCGGCTGTTTCCAGCCCGCTGCTGGAGGACGTAAATCTTTCAGGCGCGCATGGCCTGCTGATCAACGTCACCGCCGGCATGGATCTGCGGACCAGCGAGTTCAGCATGGTCGGCGATACAGTGAAGCAGTACGCCTCCGAGGACGCCAACGTGGTCGTAGGCTGCGTCATCGACCCGGAGATGCGCGAGGAAATCCGCGTCACCGTGGTCGCGACGGGAATCGGCCGGCCGGTTGCCGGACAAATGCCGCAGCAGGACGGCCGGCGCATGACGGCGATCGCGGGCGGACGCAACCACCGGGTGCCGACGCTCGACGACCTGCACGTGCCGACCTACATCCGCAACCAGCGGGACCCGCAGTCGGTTACGCCGAGACGGGCCGTGGGCGACGGGCTGAGCGCCGAGGACACCTCGATGCTCGATATCCCGGCGTTCCTGCGACGGCAGGCGGACTGACGGCCCTTATTCAATTAAGGGGGGGCTGTATCGCGAGGGCGCGTTGCTGCGACGACGCGCCTTGGGGCGGGCGGGCCGGCGCCCAGGACCGGGCGCCGCCGCAAAAACAGCGGCAAGTCAGAGGCTTGCCGCTGCCGCGCGGCGATGTTAGGGTCTGCGCCCCGCTGACCGGTACAGGTGAGGAGGACGGCTTTTCGAGGTCCGACGAGAATGCTGCGACAACGTACGCTCAAGAACACGATCCGCGCCACCGGCGTCGGGCTGCATTCCGGCAAGAAGGTGCTGATGGTGCTGCGCCCTGCGCCCATCGACACCGGCGTCGTGTTCCGCCGCACCGATCTCGATGAGCCCGTCGACGTTCGCGCGTATGCGGAGAACGTCGGCGACACGATGCTGGGTACGACGCTCGTACGCGACAACGTGCGCGTCTCGACGATCGAGCATCTGCTCTCGGCGTTCGCCGGGCTCGGCCTCGACAACGCGTACGTGGATCTGTCGGCGGAAGAAGTGCCGATCATGGACGGCAGCGCCGGCCCGTTCGTATTCCTGCTGCAGTCGGCGGGCATCGAGGAGCAGCCCGCGGCGAAGCGCTTCGTGCGCATCCTCGAGTCGATCCTGGTGCAGGACGAAGACAAGTGGGCGCGCTTCGATCCCTACCACGGTTTCAAGGTGAATTTCGAGATCGAGTTCGATCACCCGATCTTCAAGAAGCGCGCGCAGAGCGCGTCGATGGATTTCTCGACGACCTCGTTCCTGAAAGAGATCAGCCGCGCGCGCACCTTCGGTTTCATGCGCGATCTGGAATTCCTGCGCTCGAAGAACCTGGCGCTCGGCGGCACGATGGACAACGCGATCGTGCTCGACGATTACCGCGTTTTGAACGAAGACGGGCTGCGCTACGAGGACGAGTTCGTCAAGCACAAGATCCTGGATGCGATCGGCGATCTGTACCTGCTCGGCCGCAGCCTCATCGGCGAGTTCAGCGGCCACAAGTCCGGCCACGCGCTCAACAACAAGCTGCTGCGCACGCTGATCAACACGCCGACTGCGTGGGAAGAAGTGACGTTCGAGAACGTGCAGGATGCGCCGATTTCCTACATGCCGGCGGCTGCGATGGTCACGGCGTGATGGCTTCTGCGGCAGCGGCCGAACGTGAACCGCTAAGCGCTTCTTCTACCGACCTTCACCTTCAGTTTTGTGAACCGCGTCTCACCGTTGGCGCGAAGAGCGTCGAGCACCTGTTGCTGGGCGTAGCGGATGCGCGGGCACCAGGCCGCGGAATCGGCCAGGACGACCAGCGTGTCGTCCCGACAAGTGACTGAAACTATGTGGTCTTTCTCGGCGCCCTGCAGAGCGGTACGCACCTGCACGGTCAAATCGACCGTGCTTTGCACGCGCCGTTCCAGGTCCGAGAACAGTGCTCCGAGGTCTTCTACGACGTGTTTGAAGCGGTCAGACATAAACTGAAAGCATCGTTATGTGAGGCGTGTCTGCTTGATTCTTCGTCGGAGGATTCTGCATATTCCCGCTGGAAAGCACGCACTGCTCAGGGCAAACCCGTCGAAAGGCGGGGACGCAAAGCCACCGGTCTAAGGGTCGCTCGTTCGATCACGATAGCGGGGTTGCCAGGATGTACAACACGAACTTTGTCGGTTCTACGTCCAACGCGGGTCGGAAGTGTTTTGAACTCGGCGAGGCCGCCGCTCATTGTGAGTTGTCGGGCCCTCCGGGACGAGGCTGCGCTGTGATGACATGTTGTACAAGTGGGCTGGCACGAGGCTGATCGCATGAACGTCATCGTCTTTTCCAAGAGGCACGGCAGAGCCCGCCAGATCGAGCTCGGCCGTCCGCTTGCCATGACGGTGACGATCGCTTCGGTCGTTGCGGTTCTCGGCGTCGTGCTGTTCGCCGGCGTGAAAATCGGCTCGAGCCGCGCGGTGAGCGATCCGGGGAAGCAAGTGGTCGAGTGGACCGCGAACCTCGAAGAGCAGCGCGCGCAAGTGCTCGCCACGCGGCGCGAGCTGCAGGACCGGCTCGATGCGCTCGCCGGCCGCGTCGGCCAGATGAACGCACACGTCATTCGCCTCGATGCCCTCGGCCGCCGTCTCACCGACATGGCGAATCTCGACAAGGGCGAATTCGATTTCGATCGCGAGCCCGCGGTCGGCGGTCCGGAAGGCGTCGTCGAAGGCGCGGTCGCGGCTGCGCCGGAACTGACGCAGATGCTCGACGACCTGACGAACCAGATCAAGGATCGCGAGCGCCAGCTCGCGGTGCTCGAGAGCCTGATCTCGACGCGCAACCTGAGCCGCCAGATCGTGCCGGGCGGCCGTCCGGTGATGCAGGGCTGGATCTCCTCTTATTTCGGTCATCGCGCCGACCCGTTCACCGGGCGCAACGCGTTCCATCGCGGCCTCGATTTCGCGGGCCCGGCCGGCGCCGAAGTGGTCGCAGTCGCCTCCGGCGTCGTGACCTATTCGAAAGAGCGCTTCGGTTACGGCAAGTGCGTCGAAATCAACCACGGCAACGGCTACGTGACGCGCTATGCGCACAACCAGCGCGTGCTCGTTCAGGCCGGCGATACTGTCCAGAAGGGGCAGCCGATCGCCCTGATCGGCTCGACCGGCCGCTCGACCGGTCCGCACCTGCACTTCGAAGTGCTGAAGCAGGGCCGGGCCGTCGACCCGATGAGCTTCGTCAAGCGCTGAGCGGCGCGAAAAGCCCCGCAAAAACCCCCCCCAATCTGAGTGGGGTCACCTTGCTTTGGGGGCGACAGCCTCCAACTTGACCCGGGAGTGGCGTCCGGGGCCTAGCGCCTTACAATAGCCGCCTTTTTCTCCTCCCCTTCCGGAGTTCGCTGACGTGGCCAATTGGCTTGCCCAGCTGTTCGGCAGCCGTAATCAACGGCTTCTGCACGGCTACAACAAGAGCGTCGCCCGCACCAATGCGCTCGAAGAATCGTTCAAAGCGCTGAGCGACGAGCAGCTCCAGGGCAAGACCGCGGAATTGCGCCAGCGGCTGGCAGCCGGCGAGACCGTCGACGACGTGCAGCCCGAGGCCTTCGCGGCGGTCCGCGAGGCGTCGCGCCGCACGCTCGGCATGCGGCACTTCGACGTGCAGCTGATCGGCGGCATGGTGCTGCACCAGGGCAAGATCGCCGAGATGCGCACCGGCGAAGGCAAGACGCTGGTCGCGACGGCGCCGGTCTACCTGAACGCGCTGGCCGGCAAGGGCTCGCACGTCGTCACCGTCAACGACTACCTCGCCAGGCGCGACGCCGAGTGGATGGGGAAAATCTACTCGTTCCTCGGGATGACCACCGGCGTCGTGGTCAACCAGCAGAACGACGA
>DASYRK010000114.1:0-11670 GCA_036004505.1 Steroidobacteraceae bacterium | reverse complement strand
TTGAAGGATGGATCGAGCGGCGGGTATCGCGGAGGCTGGAGCGCCCTGGACGCCTCGACCGGCGCGATTCTGTGGCAGACGCCCAATCCGGCCTACGAACGCGCGATGGGTCCGGTTAGCGTCGCAAACGGCGTTGTCTATGGCTGCTCAATGGACGATGCAGGCCATATGTATGCGCTGAATGCAGCGACGGGAGCCGTCCTGTGGGACTTCACCAGCGGCGCGAATTGCAATGGCGGCGCCGCGATTTCCGGCGGAATGGTGTTCTGGGGTACGGGCTACGATGTGTTTGCGGCCACTGGCGGCAACGCGGAGCAGGCGCTGTACGCATTTGGTCTTCCAAATTGAGATGAGAACGGCCGGACGCCGAGGGCAGCATTCGGCGTCCGCTTCAACGGTGGCGAAAGTCTGATCGAAAACTGTCTACGAACGGGACCGGCGTCACTTGAGCTATCGTGAATTCGAATCCCAAATCGGGATTCGAATTCACTGGATCTGTATCCGCATTCCGGCATCTGATTGCATGAAATTCCGCCGACTTGCGCACTTGGGGGTATCGCTTCAAAGGAATCGATGCGTACCCCCAGATGTACCCCCACGAAGCGATGGCTGCGGGTGGACGTTGCCGGACGTCGATGGACGAAACAGCAGCTTATTAATGTGAGGCGTGAGCTAGCGCGATGGACGTCAGCGGTCGTCTATGTCTCTGGATGGCTCCCCGGGCCGGATTCGAACCAGCGACCAATCGGTTAACAGCCGAACGCTCTACCACTGAGCTACCGGGGAACGGCAGGAAGGTCGGAAGGCGCGCGATTGTGCGGAATCGCGCTCCGTGGTGTCAAGGAAACCGGGAGAAATCCGGCGCTTACCAGCGACTGGCGTTGCGGCGGCTGACCCCGACCACGATGCGCTCGACGCGCCAGGTGCTCGTTTCCAGGCGGCGCGCGGCCAGCGCCGGCGTCATGCCGTGGCGCGCCACCATCGTCCAGACGTGCAGGGCGTATTCGGAAAACGGTCGATTCAGCCGGATCTGGCGGGCGTGGCTGCGCATGGTCATCCCTTCATCTATCCCTTATCGGTCTCGCGAGCGGGCGACACCTTACGCCGGGATATACGCGGCTGCTGCCAGCGGGAACCGGCAGAGCAGGGGAGACGGACCCTTAAGCGGTGTCGAGCCAAAGCCCGACCTACAAAGGAGGTAGAGCTAGGCGGCTTGTGCGGCGCGCAGCGTTTTTTCCATGCGCCGCAGCGCTTCCTCCAGCGTCTGCATGCTGCATGCGAACGAGAGCCGCATGTGTCCCGGCGCGCCGAATCCGCTGCCGGGAACGACCGCGACGCCGCCGTGCGTCAGCAAATGCTCAGCGAACGCGTTGTCGTCCTTCACGCCGACGATACTCATCGCGCGCTCGACGTTTGCAAACGCGTAGAAGGTGCCCGCGCCTTTGAGACATGACACGCCGGGCAGCTTGTTGAGACCTGCGACGATGAAGTCGTGGCGCTGCTTGAAGTGTTTGTTCATCTCGCGCACGCACGACTGATCGGCATTCAGCGCAACTGTCGCCGCCTTCTGTGCGATGGAAGACGGATTCGAGGTGCTCTGACCCTGGATCGTGCTCATCGCGGTGACGATCTCGACAGGTCCGCCGCAATAGCCGATGCGCCAGCCTGTCATCGCGTACGCCTTCGAGACGCCGTTGGTCGTGATGATGCGCTCGTACAGCTCCGGGCACACGCTCGCGAGGCTGACGAACGGCTCGTCGGCCCAGTAGATGTGCTCGTACATATCATCCGTGCAGATGACGACGTTCGGATGCTTCATCAGCACTTCGCCGAGCGCGCGCAGCTCCGCTCTCGTATAGGCGGCGCCGGTGGGATTGCTCGGACTATTCAATATGAAGAGCCGCGTCTTCGGCGTGATCGCCGCTTCCAGCTGCGCCGGCGTCAGCTTGTAACCCTGCTCCGCGCCCGCATATGGAGTGACGGGCACGCCGTCGGCGAGCATCACCATGTCCGGATACGACACCCAGTACGGCGCAGGAATCACCGCCTCGTCGCCCGGATCGATCACGGCGAGAATCAGGTTGAAGATCGTCTGCTTCGCGCCGGTCGAAACCAGGATCTGCTTGCGCTGATACGCCAGGCCGTTCTCGCGCTTGAACTTCGCGATGATTGCGTCTTTCAGTTCCGCCGTGCCTTCAACCGGCGTGTAGCGCGTGTGGCCTTTGCGAATCGCATCGACGCCGGCATCCGCGATGTGCGTCGGCGTGTCGAAATCCGGCTCGCCGGCGCCGAGACCGATGATGTCCTTGCCTTCAGCTTTGAGCTGCGCGACGCGCCCGGTGAGCGCGACGGTGGGCGAGGGCTTGACGCGCTGGACACGTTTTGAAACTGGTAAACTCACGATGCACCGCAGGGACTGCTGTCGACGACGCAGGATTGTTTCTCATGACCGAGAGCACCGCAACCCAATTCCAGCTGACGGGGGATTACAAGCCCGCCGGCGACCAGCCGCAGGCGATCGCGGCCCTGGTCGACGGCCTGCGCTCGGGGCTTACGCACCAGACGCTGCTCGGAGTCACGGGAAGTGGAAAGAGCATCGGTTACGACGACCCGCTGTATCTGGTCGAGAACGCCAACGGTGAACTTCGTACACGTATCGTTCGCGCGGGCCCGTTTATCGATCGTCTGATTGAGTCTGTTCCGGCTCTCGCAGAAGAAGCAGAGACGGAGCGCTATGCGTGCGTACCAGCGATGTACTACACGCACGCTTACGATCCTGTCCGTGGCGGCGCGGCGCGATTCCCGGTGGCAGCGTTTCTGCGGCATCGAGCGCCGGCAGAAATGTTTCAGCTGACGACGACGTGCGGGCGCAGGGTCACGTTGACCGGCGACCACAATCTTTGGGTGTTGCGCGAAGGTCGCTTGCAGCTGATCAAAACCGAGGACGTGCGCACGTCCGACCACATTCCCACTCCGGAGGTGATTCCTCCGCAGGAGGACCTCCGCGCGATAGACGTCATTGCGTATCTCGCCGACACGGATCTTTCGGTCTACGCCGAGAACGCAATCATGGCGTGCGCAGCATCGGGTGGTTACTCGGGTATCGTCGCAAGCTTCAAGGAGTCCGGGCTTGCTCCGTACTCCAAGCTGTTTGCGATTCGCAACCGCGTACGCGGCTCTGGCGTGAACGTGCGTGACTACGTTCGCCTGGAGCAGAACACCAACGGCCTGGCGGGCTTTGCGCACGCCGATGGCATCAGGATCGGTGGCAAGCACGCGGCCTGCCGTTTGCCGGCACAACTGCCGCTGACCGATTCCATCCTTGCGCTCTTTGGCTACTACATTGCCGAGGGCTGCGCGCAGGATCGGTATTTCATTCTGGCTAACCGTCACCCGGTGATTCGTGCGCGGATCGAGGTGGCGCTGCACGAGCTCGGAATGCCTTTCCATGTGCGCCCGAGCTCGGACTACCAAATCTCTTCGACGGCGCTCACGACTTTGTTCGCTAGGACGTGTGGAACGTCTGCGTGGAGGAAGCAACTGCCGGATTTCTGGCCGAGGCTGTCGAACCGCTCACTCGGCATACTTCTGCGTGCGTACTTCGACGGCGACGGGACGGTGGGTTGCAACGGAGAAGTTGTCGCCACCACCGCGAGCGAGTCCCTTGCGTCTGATCTGGCGTATGCGCTGAAACGATTTGGCATACACGCACGACTGCGCAGGACGTGGAAGCGCGCCACGAACGCCAATCACGCCGGCGATGTGTACGTGAACGTCGTCATCTCCGGGAAGACGGAGCTCGATCGCTTCGAGCAGGAGATCGGCTTCGAGCACCCCGAAAAGCGCGAGCGGCTGCGGTCGTTCGGGGGGCGCAAGAGCGACACAAACGTCGATGTGGTCGCTATCCCGCCGTCGCTACTACGTGATCTTCGCGAGTCGCTGGCCCTCTATCAGTTCGATCTCGCGCACAGCGCCGGATGCACACGCTCGATGATCAGCCTGCTCGAAAGCGGCAATCGTCAACCGAGCCGGCAGCTATTGCGGCGACTCCTCAAAGCGCTGTCGCAGGCTGCTCTGGGTAAGCCGGTCGCAGATATCGCGTGGTGGGGCCGCTTCAAGCAGTTGGCAGGCCTGTGCTCGGTGCGCTGGACGAGGGTCAGCCGGCTCGATCGCGTGCAGTACGAACATCCGTACGTTTATGACTTGTCGGTCCCGGGGCCGGAGACGTTCTTTGCGGGAAGCGGCGGCCTGTACGTTCACAACACTTTCTCAGTGGCGAACGTCATTCAGGAACTGCAGCGCCCGACGCTCGTGCTCGCGCACAACAAGACGCTTGCAGCGCAGCTGTACGGTGAATTCCGCGAATTCTTCCCGCACAACGCGGTGGAGTACTTCGTCTCCTATTACGACTACTATCAGCCGGAAGCCTACGTTCCTTCCTCCGACACCTACATCGAGAAGGACTCGTCGATCAACGAGCACATCGAGCAGATGCGCTTGTCGGCGACCAAGGCGCTGCTCGAGCGGCGGGACGCGATCATCGTCGCGACGGTCTCGGCGATCTACGGCCTCGGCGATCCGGAAGCGTATCTGTCCATGGTGCTGCACCTCTCGCGCGGCGACCGGATGGATCAGCGCCAGATGCTGCGACGCCTGACGGACATGCAGTACAAGCGCAACGAGCTCGATCTCACGCAAGGCACGTATCGAGTACGCGGCGATGTGATCGATATCTTCCCCGCGGAGTCCGAGCGTGAGGCGCTGCGCGTCGAGTTGTTCGACGACGAAGTCGACTCGCTGATGCTGTTCGATCCGCTGACGGGCGAGATCAAGCGCAAGGTGCCGCGCTACACCGTCTTCCCGTCGACGCACTATGTGACTCCGCGCGAGCGGCTCGTCACCGCTGTCGACCAGATACGCGATGAGCTGCACGAGCGGCTCAACGAGCTGAAGAGCGGGGGCAAGTTGCTGGAGGCGCAGCGCCTCGAACAGCGCACGCGCTTCGATATCGAGATGATCCGCGAGGTCGGTTACTGCAACGGCATCGAGAACTACTCGCGATTCCTGTCGGGCCGCGCGCCGGGCGAGCCGCCGCCGTGCCTGTTCGACTATCTGCCGGACAACGCATTGCTGGTCGTCGACGAAAGTCACCAGACGATCCCACAGCTCGGTGCGATGTATCGCGGCGATCGCTCACGCAAGGAGACGCTCGTCGAGTACGGCTTTCGACTGCCCTCGGCGCTCGACAATCGGCCGTTGCGCTTCGATGAGTGGGAGAAGCTCGCGCCGCAGATGATCTTCACTTCCGCGACGCCGGGTCAGTATGAGCTGCAGCGCTCCGGACAGGTGGTCGAGCAGTTGGTGCGGCCGACCGGCCTGGTCGATCCGCAGGTCGAGCTGCGGCCGGTGCGTACGCAGGTCGACGACGTGCTCTCCGAAATCAAGATCTGCGCGGAGCGCGGCGAGCGAGTACTGATCACGACGCTGACCAAGCGCATGTCGGAAGACCTCACCGAGTATCTCGACGAACACGGTGTGAAAGTGCGCTACCTGCACTCCGACATCGACACCGTCGAGCGCATGGAGATCATTCGCGATCTGCGCCTCGGCAAGTTCGACGTGCTCGTGGGCATCAACCTGTTGCGCGAAGGTCTCGATATGCCGGAGGTGTCGCTGGTCGCGATCCTCGATGCGGACAAGGAAGGGTTCCTGCGTTCCGAGAACTCGCTGATCCAGACGATCGGCCGCGCGGCTCGACATTTGAACGGTCGCGCGATCCTGTACGCGGATCGTGAGACCGGCTCGATCAAGCGCGCGATCGACGAGACCAACCGCCGTCGCCGCAAGCAGCTCGAATTCAACGAGCAGCATGGCATCACGCCGCGCGGCATCAAGAAGGGTGTCATGGACATCATGGAGGGCGCGTACTCGGACAGCGCGCGCGGGCTCAAAGTGGCGGAGCCGGCAGCGGACTATTCGTCGCTGCGGCCGGACCAGATCATCCGCCGCATCAAGAAGCTCGAACAGGAAATGCTCAAGCACGCGCGCAATCTCGAGTTCGAGCAGGCGGCGCGCCTGCGCGACGAAATTCACAAACTGCGTAACGTGGAACTGGGGCTCACGGGGTAAGCGCATGCGACCGGCGCTGGCTCGTCCAGGCTGGTGTCGATCGTCGTCGCGGATCTCAAGGTGCTGCTGCCTCCGCCGGCTTCACCTGCAGATACTTGTCGAACCACTCGCGGATGCGCACCAGCCGGTCGCGCTCGAAATCATCGGACCAGCCGCCGTGGTGCGTGCCCGGATAGACGACGAGCTCGGTATCGACGCCGCGTTTCTTCAGCGACTGGTAGAACAGCTCGGCGTTCAGCACCGGAACGTTCCAGTCCTCGCGCCCGCCGAGGAACAGCGTCGGGGTCTGCACCGAGCCGGCCTGCATCAGCGGCGAGAGCCGCTCATATTTATCTGCGTTCTCCCACGGCACGCCCAGCTCCCAGCTGTACCACTTCTGGTAAATGTCGTGACCGTAGTTCGCGGCGATCAGACTGTGCCCCGCGCCGGACGCCGCCGCCTTGAAGCGATTCGTGCGCGTGATGATGACGTTGGTCATGTAGCCGCCGTACGAGTAGCCCGTGACCGCGAGCCGGTCCGGGTCGGCGTAGCCGAGCTTGACGACGTGATCGATCGCGGCGATCACGTCGTCGTAGTCGGTGATGCCCCAGGTCCGATAGATCGCGCGAATGAACTCCTGTCCGCGGCCGGTGGAGCCGCGCGGATTCGGCTCGACGACGACGTAACCGTGCGCCGCGAGGTACTGATTGCTGAAGTCGTAACCGTAGGCGACCTGCCCGACGGGGCCGCCATGCACCTGCAGAATCGTCGGGTAACGACGGCCTGCGACGAAGCCGGGCGGCTTCGTCACGAACGCTTCGACCTTCGTGCCATCGGCGCTCGCGAACTCGATCTTCTCCTTGCTGCCGACCTGCAGGTCACGCACGAACGCGCCGTTGATGTCGCTCAACTTGCGCAGCTGTCCGCGCGTGAGGGAGTAGACCTCGACCGGCTCGTTCGTGTTCTCGACGAGCGCAGCAATCGTGCCGTTGCGCGCGATACTGAACGCGTCGATCTGCCGTGCGCCGCCGAGCACGGTTTCGAGCTTGCCATCCGCGATGCGCACGCGAGCGATGTCGACGCCGCCGAGCTGCTCGTACGAGAAATAGATCCACTGGCCGTCCGCGGAGAAGTGCAGCTCGTCGACCCAGCGATCGAGCGAGCGCGTCAGGATGCGTGGCTGGCCGCCGTTCGCGTCGATGACCGCGACATGCTGAATGCCGTAGACGCCGTCCTCGGCCGTGATGTAGGCGATCGTGCGGCCGTCCGGGCTGAACGACGGGGCGCTCTTCACCCAATCGTCGTTGGTCAGACGGCGCAGGCTCTGGCCACGATCGGTGTTGTCCGCGGCGACGATCCACAGATCGTTCTTGTAGCTTTCGTCGGGGTCGGCTTCGCGGTTGCTGGTGAACACGATCGAGCGGCCGTCGGGGGACCACGCGGGCTCCGACTCGGAGTCATCACCGGAGGTGATCTGACGCAGCTCCTTCGACTTCAGGTCGTAGACGTAGAGATGCTCGGCCCGGTCGCCGGTGAGATAGCCGTCCTGCGCATCTTCCTTGAAGTGCAATCGCGTGATCACCCACGGCTCGGGCTTCGACTTCGGCGCCTGCTCCTCGACGGGGCCCATGAAGGAGAGCAGCAGGCGCGATTCGTCCGGCGAGAAGTTGAGCTCGTCGATGCCGCGCTCGAACGTCGTGACCTGGGTCGCTTCGCCGAACGAGGTCAGCGGCAGCTTCCACAGCTGGCTCTTCTTGTCCGCGCGATCGGACAGAAAGTAGAGCCATGCGCGATCGCGCGACCATACGGGATCGGAGGCCGACGATCCGGCGGACGTGATCGCGCGGGGCTCGCCGCCGCCGGTCGCGACGACGTAGATCCGGCCGTCGACTTCGTACGCGATCTGCTTGCCGTCCGGCGACGGCCACGGCTCGTCCGGCCACTTGACCTGATTCATGTCGTCGAGCGTGACGAGTCGCCGCGGCGCGGATGCCGGCGCGGCGGCGGCAGCAACCAGGGCGATCAGGAGCAGCGGCGCGAGCAACGCGGCGGAGGCGGGCAGGCCTTTAGCACGGATCATGGCGGCGCTTTCGCAAGGCTGATTATTGACGGTGTCGGGGTGGACTTACTCTACGCTATCGGTTCGCACAACTCGGGGTGGTCGCCTCTCTTCGCCGGTCGCCCTGTAACCCCCTGACCGGCCGGGTTTCCCTTGCCACTGCAGCGGCCCGCCGCTATCCTTCCCCGCCTTTTCGGGGCGCTTAGCTCAGCGGTAGAGCACTTGCTCGACAAGCAAGGGGTCACAGGTTCAATCCCTGTAGCGCCCACCATTTCGCATCCCTATGCCTGTAATCACTCTGCCGGACGGCAGTCAACGCACGTACGCCGAACCGATCTCGATCGAGAAGGTTGCGGCCGATATCGGCCCGGGCTTGGCCAAGGCTGCGCTCGCCGGCAAGGTCGACGGCAAGCTGGTCGACACCTCGTACGTCATCGACCGGGATGCCCGCCTCGCGATCGTCACGGACCGCGACCCGGAAGGCCTCGAGGTCATCCGGCACTCCACCGCACACCTGCTTGCGCAGGCAGTGAAACAGCTGTTCCCGGACGCGCAGGTGACGATCGGCCCGGTCATCGAAGACGGCTTCTACTACGACTTTTCCTACAAGCGTCCCTTCACGCCCGAGGACCTGGTGGCGATCGAAGAGCGGATGCGCGAGCTGGCGAAGGCCGATCACAAGGTCACCCGGCGGGTCATGCGCCGCGACGACGCCGTGCAGTTCTTCAAGGACCAGGGCGAGATCTATAAGGCAGAGATCATCTCGAGCATTCCGGCGGCCGAGGAGATCAGCCTGTACGGACAATCCGACTGGGTCGACCTGTGCCGCGGGCCGCACGTGCCGAGCACCGGCAAGCTGCGCGCCTTCAAGCTGATGAAGATCGCCGGCGCGTACTGGCGCGGCGACTCGCGCAACGAGATGCTCCAGCGCATCTACGGCACCGCCTGGCCGGACGACAAGCAGCTCAAGGCTTACCTGACGCGCCTGGAAGAAGCCGAAAAGCGCGACCACCGCAAGATCGGCAAGGAGCAGGACCTGTTCCACTTCCAGGAAGAGGCGCCGGGCGCGGTCTTCTGGCATCCCAAGGGCTGGACGATGTTCCAGGCGCTGATCGCCTACATGCGCGAGAAGCAGCGCCAGGCCGGCTACCAGGAAGTGAACGCGCCGGAAATCATGGACGCGGAGCTGTGGCGGCGCTCGGGGCACCTCGAGAAGTTCGGCGAGAACATGTTCATGACGAAGACGCCGGACGAGCGCGTCTACGCGATCAAGCCGATGAACTGCCCGGGCCACGTGCAGATCTTCAACCAGGGCCTGCGCAGCTACCGCGACCTGCCGCTGCGGTTCGCCGAGTTCGGCAAGGTTCACCGCTACGAGCCGTCCGGCGCGCTGCATGGCCTGATGCGGGTGCGAGCCTTCACACAGGACGATGCGCACGTGTTCGTCACCGAGGATCAGCTCGTCGAAGAGAGCGTGCGCGGCATTCACCTGCTGCTCTCGATCTATCGCGACTTCGGCTTCGACGACGTGCAGGTGAAGTTCTCGGATCGCCCGGAAAAACGCGTCGGGAGCGACGAGGTCTGGGATCGCGCCGAGCAGGCGCTGCAGGACGCGACGCGGGCCGCCGGCGTCGAATTCACGCTGAACAAGGGCGAGGGCGCCTTCTACGGCCCGAAACTCGAGTTCGTGCTGAAGGACGCGATCGGCCGCGACTGGCAGTGCGGCACCTGGCAGGTCGACCTGAACATGCCCGGGCGACTGAACGCGCACTACATCGACGCGCACAGCGACAAGCGCACGCCGATCATGCTCCACCGCGCCATCTTTGGTTCGCTGGAGCGATTCATCGGAATTCTCATCGAGCATCACGCCGGCCGGCTGCCCGCCTGGCTCGCGCCGGTGCAGGCCGTCGTCCTGAACATCACGGACAACCAGGCCGACTATGCACTGAAAGTGACCGAAATCCTGAAAAATCAGGGGCTTCGAGTCGCAGCTGACTTGCGCAACGAGAAGGTCGGCTTTAAGATCCGCGAACACACACTGCAGCGCGTTCCTTACCTTCTGGTAGCTGGCGATCGCGAAGCAGGTTCAAATTCCCTGGCCGTGCGCACGCGCAATGGCAAAGATCTCGGAGCGATGTCGGTGGACACGATCGCTGCGAGGCTTGCCGAGGAAGTCGCGAGCCGCGGCCGGGCTGTTTTGGAGGTATGACGCATCGCTGCCCCTATTACTAAGCGCGTTCGGCGCAACGAAGAGATCAACGCGCCGAAGTTGCGAGTGATCGACGCCCAGGGTCATCAGGTCGGGGTGATCACCCGCCTGGAAGCCTTGCAGATGGCGCAGAGCTCCGAGCTGGATCTGGTCGAGGTGTCGCCCACCGCCGATCCGCCGGTCTGCCGCATCATGGACTTCGGCAAATTCTTGTTCGAGCAGAACAAGAAGGCGCACGCAGCGAAGCGCAAGCAGAAGCAGATTCAGATCAAGGAAGTGAAGTTTCGCCCCGGAACGGAAGAGGGCGACTATCAGGTGAAGTTGCGTAACCTGATCCGCTTCCTGCAGGAAGGCGACAAGGCCAAGGTGACCATGAGGTTCCGCGGCCGCGAAATGGCACATCAGGAAGTCGGCCGCGAGCTCCTGCAGCGGGTGTCGGCGGATCTGGCGCCCTATGCGCAGATCGAGCAGAACCCGCTGATGGAAGGGCGGCAGATGGTGATGATGTTCGGGCCGAAGAAGAAGTAGGCCCGAGCTGTAGGTCGGGCTTCGACCCGACACAAGAAGTGAGCAACGGCCCAGGTCTGACGGACTAGGGCTGTTGTCCCGCCCCAAGGTACTCAAGTACCCCAAGGGCTAAATCAAGAGAGAGCTCGAATGAGCTCGGAGTTGTTATGCCCAAGTTGAAGACCAACCGGGCAGCGGCGAAGCGTTTTCGCAAGACTGCCAAAGGGTTCAAACGAGCCCAATCCCATCGTCGGCACATCCTCACCAAGAAGCCGAGCAAGCGTAAGCGTCAGCTGCGCGCTCCGAGCATGGTGGCGAAGCAGGATCTGGTGCGGCTCGAGCAGCTGCTCCCGAACCATTAACCTGAAGAGGAGCTGACAGATGGCACGCGTTAAGAGAGGCGTCATTGCGGGCGCCCGTCACAAGAAGATCCTCAAGAAGGCGAAGGGTTACTACAACGCCCGTCGCAAGGTTTTCCGCGCGGCGAAGCAGGCGGTCATCAAGGCCGGCCAGTATGCCTACCGCGACCGCAAGACCAACAAGCGCAACATGCGCTCGCTGTGGATCACGCGCATCAACGCCGAAGCGCGCGTTCACGGCTTGTCGTACAGCAAGCTGATCGCCGGTCTGAACCTCGCGGGTCTGGAGATCGACCGCAAGGTGCTGGCGGACATCGCGATGAACGATCCGGCGGCATTCGGCGTGATCGCGCAGAAGGCGAAAGACAGCCTGCTCAAACAGGCTGCCTGAAATGCAATCGCTCGTTGCGGCCGCGCGCGCGGAA
>DASYRK010000113.1:0-24946 GCA_036004505.1 Steroidobacteraceae bacterium | reverse complement strand
ACCGACTCGATGATGCGCAGGTTCGCCTGGTGCGGGATCACGAGATCGATTTGCTCGCTCGAGATGCCGGCGCGCTGCAGCGCGTTCCGCGAGGCTTTCGACATGCCGTGCACGGCGCGCTTGAAAATTTCCTGGCCGTCGAAGTCCCAGTACGTGTCGCCGAGCTGCACTCCGATGTTGCCGTAGATCGTGCCCATGCCGCGCACGCGCAGGATCGCGCGCGCATCGGCGTAGCAGCCGAGCTTCTCCGCAATCACGCCCTCGGCGTTGTCGCTCGCCTGCACGACGACGGCCGCTGCGCCGTCGCCAAACAAGACTGCGACGTTGCGATTGCTCCAGTCCATGTACGGCGTGATGCCTTCGACGCCGATAACCAGCGCGTTGCGCACGACGCCGGTGCGAATCATCGCCGTCGCAGTCGACAAGCCGTAGAGGAAGCTCGTGCACGCGGTATTGATGTCCATCGCCGCGGCCTTGTTCGCGCCGATCAGCAGCTGAATCGCGGAAGCAGTGTTCGGTACTTGCTCGTCTGCCGAGCAGGTGCCGAGCACGACGAGGTCGATGTCCTGCGGATCCATGCCGGCGCAGGCGAGGGCGCGCATCGATGCGACGTGCGAGAGCGTCGTCATCGGCACGTGCGAGACCCGCCGTTCCCTGATGCCGGTGCGGCTCGTGATCCACTCGTCGCTCGTGTCCATGAAGCTGGCGAGGCCTGCGTTGTCGAGCACGGCCGGCGGCATGCACTTGCCCCAGCCCGTGATGGCGGCGTATGTCATGGCGGGGAATCATACTCCCGGGCCGGGCGGAGGGGGCTATACTGCCCGCGCCCGGAAAATGCGCCCAAAAAAATGCGCTTGGAGAAGCGCCGTGAACTACCAACGCAAGCTCGTTCCACCCGTGTACATGCTGTTGGCGCTGCTGGCGATGTTCGGGCTGCATTACGAGTTGCCGCTCGCCCGCCTGGTCACGCCGCCGCTGTCCTGGCTCGGGCTCGCGCCGCTCCTCGCCGGCTTGGGTATCACGGCGGCGGCCGCTCGCGCGTTCAGCCGCGCCGGTACGCCGATCCGTCCGTTCGAGCGTTCCACCCGGCTCGTGACCGGCGGCCTGTACCGCTACACGCGCAACCCGATGTACGTCGGCCTGACGCTGATCCTGATCGGCACGTGGCTGTTGCTCGGAACCGCCAGCGCCCTGTTGCCGATTGCGGTTTTCATCTGGATCATCCAGGCAGGCTTCATCCGTGGCGAAGAGCGGTTCCTCGACGAGATCTTCGGCGAGGAGTACCGCGGCTATAAGAGTCGCGTGCGGCGCTGGATCTGAAAATAATCGACCAGGGGGATATGACCATGCGGTTTGCGTTCTGGGCGGCAGTGCTCGCTCTCCTCGTGGCCGGCTGCGGCAAGCAGCCGGCGAAAGTCTCACCGTCCGACGCGGACTTCCACAAGAAGCTGCAGCTGCGGCTGATCGAAGCGAAGGCCGGCGAGGTGATCGACCTGCCGGCGGGCAAATGGACGTTCAACCGCTCGCTGAGCCTGAACAAGTCGAACGTCACGATCCGCGGCGCGGGCCCCGACGAGACCGTGCTGTCGTTCAAGGGCCAGGTGCAGGGCGCCGAGGGTTTGCTGATCAACGCGGCGGAGCACGTCACGATCGAGAATCTCGCGATCGAGGACACCAAGGGCGACGGGCTGAAGGCGAACGGCTGCAAGGACCTCACGATCCGCAACGTGCGCGTCGAGTGGACCGGCGGACCGGACGAGAAGAACGGCGCGTACGGGCTGTACCCGGTGCAGTGCGAGCGCGTGCTGATCGAGAAGTCCACCGTGATCGGCGCCTCCGACGCCGGCATCTACGTCGGGCAGTCGTCGCTGATCGTCCTGCGCGACAACCGCGCCGAGTTCAACGTCGCCGGCATCGAGATCGAGAACAGCACGCTCGCCGACGTGTATCGCAACACCGCGACCAACAACACCGGCGGCATCCTCGTCTTCAATCTGCCGGGGCTGCCGGTGAAGGACGGGCGCAAGACGCGGGTGTACTCGAATCACATCCACGACAACAACACGGACAACTTCGCGCCGAAGGGCAACATCGTCGCGACCGTGCCGACGGGCACCGGCTTCATGGTGCTGGCGAACGACGAGGTGGAGTTCTTCGACAACAAGGTCGAGAACAACCGCACCGCGAACGCGCTGATCCTGTCGTTCGACACGACGGGCAAGCCGGCGAACGACGCCTCGTTCGATCCGTATCCGCAGAACGTCGCGATTCACGACAATCTTTTCGCGGGCGGCGGCGACAGCCCCGATCAGCTCGAGCTGAAAGCGATGAAGGTCGCGAAGTTCGGCCTGACCGGGAGCCTGCCGGATATTCTGTGGGACGGTGCAGTGGCCAAGGGCATGGACGTCGCCGCCACGAAGATCTGCATTCACGGCAACGGCGCCGCCGACTTCGCCAACATCGACTACGCCGGCAAGCTCGACAAGTTCAGCACCGATCTCAAGCCGCACGCTTGCGAGCTGCCTGCGCTGCCGCCGGTGAGCTGGCCGGGTCTGGACTCGCCGCCCTCGAGCTGACGAGGCTCACCTGAGATCTCATTTTGCATCGAGCACTCTTGATTGCACTGCTGGCGCTCGCGGCGAGCGCCTGCCACCAGGCGCCGCGCACCGGCCTGGACTTCGCGGGCGAGTTTCCCGAGCGCCTGAGCGAGTGGCGCCTGCTCGAGCAGCGCGACGGCAAGCTCATGCCGAACGAAGGTGTCACGCCGTACGACCTCAATTCGCCGCTCTTCAGCGACTACGCGCACAAGCTGCGCACCATCGTGCTGCCGCAAGGCGCGAGCGTCCGCTACGGTGACGATGCGTTCGAGTTTCCCGTCGGCACGGTGATCTCGAAAACTTTCTACTACCCGCGCGGCGGCGACGGTGCTGAGGGTCGCATCGCAGTTCGCAAGGTGCTCGCACAATCGGCAGATCCCGCGCTCGATCTGTCGCAGGTGCGGCTGCTCGAAACGCGGTTGCTCATCAACACAGCTTCCGGCTGGGTGGCGATTCCGTACGTCTGGAATGCCGAGCAGACCGAAGCGACGCTCGCGCTCGCCGGCGACGTGTTGTCGCTGGAGCTCGTGAGTGACGACGGTCGTGAGCCGTTCGCGTACCTCGTGCCTGACTCGAATCAGTGCGCGGGCTGTCACGTGCTCGAGCATCACTCGCAGCGGATCGAGCCGATCGGCATTCGCGCGCGTCACCTGAACAAGAGCTACCGCTATCCGGGCGGCAGCGAGAACCAGCTGCTGCACTGGCAGAAGACCGGGCTGCTCACGGGTGCGCCCGAACCTGCGCAGGCGCCGCGCAACGCGCGCTGGGACGATCCCGACGATGGCGATGTCGAAGCGCGAGCGCGCGCGTACTTGGATGTAAATTGCGGTCACTGTCACCGGCCGCGCGGCGCGGCGAGTACGTCCGGCTTGTTACTGCACGCGCAGGAAACGGACCGGGTGCGGCTCGGCGCTTGCAAGATCCCGATCGCGACCGGCCGCGGCTCCGGCGACGCGCTGTTCGATATCGTGCCGGGCGCGCCGGACCAGTCGATTCTGTTGCACAGGATGCTTTCGACCGAGGCCGACGTCGCGATGCCCGAGCTCGGCCGCTCGCTGGTGCACGCCGAAGGGGTCGAGCTGATTCGCGACTGGATCGCGGCGCTCAGCGGCGGTTGTCCTGCGCCGCGATAGGGCGCAGACTCGTTTCACGGAACTCCCGCCGATGGTGACACGCTCCTCGCTCATCTGGGTGATGACCGGCATTGCTGCCGGTATCGCGGGTGGCTGGCTGTGGAATCGCAATCGCAGTGTTGAAGTTGCACCGCCCGCCATTGCGGAAAACCGCAGCGAGACGATCCGCTCGCCCTTCACGCAGCGACACGAGCAGCGCCCCAACTACCTCACGCCGTCGGAAGCGAGCCGCGACGACGCGCCGGCGCGTGCCAGCAGCCGCATGTCGTCGTCGGAGTTCTCCCATCGTCAAACCGTCTACGAGTCCGCCGCCCGCGCCGATCGCGAGCACCTCGACTCGATGATCGCGGAGGCGCGCACGCTCGCGAATCCGGTCGAGCGTCGCAGCACGCTGGAGATCCTGCTGCTGCGCTATGCGGAGCTCGACGCCGACGGCGCGATCGGCCAGGCGCTCAACAACGACCGTGAGCTGGCCGCACATTTGTTGGGCGTACTGACTGCGGTCGCGCCGGAGCAGGCGTGGCAACGCGCGCGCGAGGTGACGAATCCTGCGGAGCGGCTCGCCTATCTCAGGGCGGTCAGCGACGCATGGGTCGAGCAGGATGCGGAGCGTGTGTTCGCTAAAGTCACCGATCTGCCCGCGGACTGGCAGCGCACGGAACTGCTGCGCTCGGTCGCGGTGGACATCGCCGAGCGCGATCCGCGTCTCGCGATCCGCCTCGCGCAGACGCTGACGCCGGACATGTCGGGCGCGATGGTCGAACAGATCGCGGCGCTGTGGGCGCGCAACAATCCCAGCGAAGCGGCGCGCTGGGTCGAGAGTCTGCCGCGTCAGGAGCAAGGCCGTTACGCGTATCGCGTCGCGGAGCCTTACCTCGCGCAGAAGCAGAGCGAAGCGCTCATGTGGGCGCAGCGTCTCGCCGGCTCGCCGCGCAAGTACCTGTGGTCCACCATGCTCGGGCAGCTGGCGAAGTACGACCCGGACCAGGCGCTGCAGCTGGCGCAGTCGGCGGAGAGTCCGGCAGCGCGCTCGGAGGCCATGGGCAAGGTGCTCGCCGCGATCGCGCAGACAAACCCGTCGATGGCGATGGCGCAGCTGCTGAAGATGCCGCGGAGCGAGATGCGCTCCGAGATCCTCGGCGAAGTGGCGACCAGCGTCGCGACGCTGACGCCGACCGCCGCGCTCGACTGGCTCAACGACATCAACGACAAGTCGATGCGGACCCAGGCGGCGCAGTCGCTCGGCTATGCGCTTGCGCGCCGCGACGTCGAAGTTGCGGCGGACATGATCGATCGCGTCCCGAAGGAGGCGCGCGCGAGCTGGATCACATCGGTTGCGTTGGCGTACGCGGATGTGGACTTCGAGAAGGGCAAGCAGTGGATCCGCAAGTATGCGAACGAGCCGGGCGACGCTGCGTTTCAGTTCGCACGCGTCATCGCGTCGCGCAGTCCCGAGCAGGCAGTGCAGCTGGTCGACGGCATCGTGGATGATCGCGAGCGCGATCGTCTGTTGCGCGGCCTGCTGGAGCCGCTGGCCGAGCATTCGCCGGCGCTCGCTGCTCGTTGGGCGGAGAGAGTGACGGACGATCAGCAACGTGAGCGCTCCATCGGAGAAGTTGCTGCTGTCTGGACTCAATACGACGCGCCGGCTGCGCGCAAGTGGATCCTGTCGCTCGACGACGGTCCGGCCAAAGACGCGGCGCTCCAGCAGCTGGTCATGCGTAGCGGCGGCGGCTCGGTCGACGATGTGCTGCCGCTCATCAACCAGATCCAGACGCCCGAGCGCCGCTCGCACGCGGTGTTGATGGCTGCAATGCAACTGTCGCAGAGCGATATGGAAGGCGCGCGCACGCTGCTGCGCCGCTATCCGCTCGATCCAGCGCGGCAGCGCCAGTTCGACGATTTCGTGCAACGGCGGAACAAGGGTCAGTGAGGCTGTTGCAGTTCCCAGGTCTGTTGAACGTGCGCGAGTTGGGCGGCCATCCGACGCTCGACGGCGCCACGACGCGCCTGCACTCCCTGCTGCGCGCGGACGATCTCGTGCAGCTCACGCCGGAGGGCGTGCAAGCACTCGCCGACTACGGCGTGCGCACCGTGATCGATTTGCGTTGGCCCGCCGAGATCGCGGCGCGACCGCATCCGATTGCGCTCGGCGAGCGCAAGGTCCGCTATCACAGCATCTCATTGCTCGCGGACGACGAGATGGAATGGGCGTCGCTGTCCGGCGAGTGCACGAAGGAAATGTGGAAATGCGCAGTGCTGGAGCACACGCGTCCGCAACTCAAAGCAGTGCTCGAGATCATCGCGGGTGCTGCGGCCGAGCCGTTGCTGTTCCATTGCGTTGCGGGCAAGGATCGGACGGGATTGATCGCGGCACTCCTGCTGGCGCTCGCCGACGTCGAGCCCGATGCGATTGCCGCCGACTACGCAGCGAGCACGACGCAGCTCACCGACGCGTACTTGCAGCGCTACATGAACCTCGATCGCGCGGAGATTCTGGAAGCGCTGCGCTGTCCGGAAGAGGGCGTGCACAACATGCTCGCGTACCTTGCGCAATACGGAGGCGCTGCAGGCTATCTGCGTGCGATCGGACTCGGCGACCCGACGATCGAGCGGCTGCGCGCCCGCCTGCGTTAGCCGTGCTGCGTTAGCCGTGATTCTTGGCGATGCCGTTGCGCCGGGTGAGGGGCCGCACTCCGTCGGCCTTCTCGATTGCTGCCAGCGCGGCTTCATGACGCTCGCCGCGCAGCGCCGGCAATGCTTCCTTCAACGCTGCATACAATTCGGGAGCGCAAGCGATGAGCCGCGCATTCGCTTCGGCGGAAGAGTCGTCGGGCCCGAGGCCCATATGACACAGTGCGATGTGCCACACGACGCCGTCGACCACTGCATCGACGCAAGGCTCGGAGGGATACCTGGGGTCGGTGCCGATGATCCACGGTCCTGGTGTGTGATTGCTCATAGCGACCTCTAGGCATCGGCGTCGAACTTTCGACTGCCCGCCTGAATTAGACCGCCCGACCGTGGGTCCTCAGCCCCCTGACTTCGCGTAGCATTGCGTGCAAAAGCTGCCCGCGCGCAGCGGGGATACGCCAACGATGTTACATCGTCGGATATATTTCAGCAGTGCACCGAACGGTGTATCTCGTTGCCGATTTGTCGCATGACAGGAGAGATCAGAATGATTCGAGCTGCGGTATTGATCGTTGCGCTCGTCGCGCCGGCTGCGTTTGCGGCGCAGCCGAGCTGGATCGAAGAGAGCAACAAGAACGCGCAGATCCTGCTCGACGTCATGGCGCGCTACAACGCGGAGAGCGCCGCAACGTTCGGCGTCGAGGGCCATGACAATGAGATCTTCGATCTCAAGCCGCAGTTCTCCGAGCGCCAGGAGGCGGACCTCGGCACGGCAATCACGCGGCTCGAGCAGTTGCGCAGCAGCGCGAGCGATCCGCTGGTTCGCCGCGACGTGGACATCCTCATCGGCGCGGCGCGCGACCAGAAGCACTCGCTGGAGTTGAATCGGCAACTGGCGCTGCCGTTCTTCGACGTCGGCCAGGCGGTGTTCGGCGGCTTTCAGAATCTGCTCGACGCGCGCGTGCCCAAGGAGCGGCAGAAGGCGGCACTGACGCGTCTGCATCGCTACGTCGGCGCCGAGCGCGGCTCCGAGCCGATCACCACGCTCGCGCGCAAGCGCTACGAAGAGCAGGCCGCCAACGCGAAGCTCATCGGTCCCTGGACCGTCGAGGCCCAGCAATACCTCGACAACCAGCCGCGCTATCTCGATGGCATCCAGAAGCTGCTGGAGGAAAGCGGCTTGAAGGGCTGGCAGAAGGACATGCAAGCGCTGCGCAAGCAGTTCAGCGAATACAGTCAGTGGGCCAACCAGACTGTGATGCCGCGTGCGCGCAAGAGCAGTCAGCTGCCCGCCGAGCTCTACGCGGACAATCTCAAGCGCTTCGGCGTGCAGATGGATCCGCGCGAGATCATGGCCCGCGCGCTTGCGAGCTATCAGCAGACGCGCAGCGAGATCGAGCCGCTGGCGCGCCGCATCGCCGAAGAGCACAAGTGGCAGAAGACGGACTATCGCAGCGTGATCCGCGAGCTGAAGAAGCAGCGCATTGCGGACGATCAGCTGCTGAAGCTGTACACCGGGCGGCTGGAGCAGATCGAAGCGATCATCCGGCAACAGAACCTGGTGACGCTGCCGAACCGCAAAGCTGCGATCCGGCTGGCGACGCTGGCGGAATCCGCCGCCAGTCCCGCGCCGCACATCGATCCGCCGCGCCTGATCGGCAACACCGGCGAGCCCGCCGAGTTCGTGCTGCCGACGAGCAATCCGAACGCGGCGCCGGGCACCGTGATGGACGACTTCAACTACGACGCGATTGCCTGGACGCTCACGGCGCACGAGGCGCGGCCCGGGCACGAGCTGCAGTTCGCGAGCATGCTGGAGCAGGGCGTCTCGACGGCGCGCGTCATCTTCGCGCTGAACAGCGCGAACGTCGAAGGCTGGGCGTTGTACGCCGAGGCGGTTCTCAAGCAGTACCTGCCGCCGGAAGGTCAGCTCGGCGCATTGCAGATGCGCATGATGCGCGAGGCGCGCGCCTTCCTCGATCCGATGCTGAACCTCGGCATGATCGAGCCGGACGCCGCGAAGCGCTTCCTGATGGAAGAGGTGATGCTGTCCGAGCCGATGGCGAAACAGGAAGTCGATCGCTATACGTTCCAGGCGCCGGGGCAGGCGACCGCTTACTTCTACGGCTACTCGCGGCTCAACGCGATGCGCACGCGCCTCGAGCTGGCGCTCGCCGGGAAATTCGACGAGCACCGCTATCACGATTTCATCGTGGCGCAGGGTCCGCTGCCGTTCGACCTGCTGGAGCAGTCCGTGAACGAGGAGTTCCTGGGCACTGCGCCCGCGAGCGGCCAGTAGCAGGGAACAGCGCCGGGCGCCGGCCGTTTCGCCTCAGTCAGAGACTGCGAAACGGTGGCACTCATGTGTAGGCGAAATCTGTTGCTGGCGACGTGTATTGCGACGGCGTGGAGCGGACTCGCTGCCGCGCAGACGATGACCCCCGCTGCGCCGGCGCGGGGTCCGGCTACGCCGGTGCGTCAACCGGCCACGCGTCCATCGCCGTCGACCCCGACGCCGGAGAACCGGGCTGCACCGACGCCGGAGAATCAGGCAGCGGCCAATCCTGCAACCAATCGCGCCGATGCAACGGCACGCAACCGCACGCGTGTGGCGGCGGCTACGGTCAACCAGCGGGATTGCTCGCAGCTGCGTGGCATCGACAAATCAGAGTGCGAACGCCGCGACACGGTACGCGACGATCTGCCCGCGGGCGTGACTACCGGGGCGGCAGAGCGTACGCGATGATGTGACCGCCGAGCGGATCGGGCGGCGACTTGTCGTCCGACTCCGCCATGCCAAAGCGGCTCGCGCCCGGCACCGTGATCACGACGATCTGCCGCTGCGTGCGCGGCGAGAGATAGCTCATCGGCGTCGCCTGCGCCGGCGCCGGCAGAAAGTCGCGCCACAACTCGTCACCGGTATTCACGTCGAACGCGCGGAAGTAGCGATCCATCCCGCCGCCGAAGAAGATCAGTCCGCCGTGCGTGACGATCGAGCCTGCGGCGAGCGGCACACCCATCGGCAGGCGCAGGCCGATCTTCTTGCCCAGCGGCCCGCTCTCGTTCGTTGTTCCGAGCCGCTTGTTCCAGACGATCTGCCGCGTCTGCAGATCGATGACCGCGATGCGCCCGTACGGCGGGCGCATGCACGGCACCTGCAGCGGCGACATGAACATGCTGATGTCGGCGGCGTACGGCGTGCCGAGCTGCAAGTAGCGCTGCAGATCTTTCGGCACCTGGTCGCGCGGAATGAGCGCGAGACGGCTGCCCATGAGCAGCGGCGTCGCGACCAGCAGCTGTCGATCTTCGTCGACGGCGACGCCGCCCCAGTTGAAGCCGCCGGCGTTGCCGGGAAACACGAACGTGCCTTCGAGGGACGGCGGCGTGAAGTGACCTTCGTAGCGCATGCGCCGGAACTCGCGGCGGCACCACATCTGGTCGAACGGCGTGAGGCCCCACATGTCCGCTTCGCTGACGTCGGGCCGGAAGCGCGGCATGCCGGTCGAGAACGGTTGCGTCTTCGAGAGCCACTCGTATTCGACCGCGCCCTGCGGCACCGGCAGTTCCTCGACGTTGGCGATCGGCGCGCCGCTGCGCCGATCCAGCAGGAACAGCTCGCCGCGCTTCGTCGGCTGCACGAGCGCGGGCAGCAGGCTGCCGTCGGCCTGCGGCAAGTCGACGAGCGTGGGCTGCGACGGCACGTCGTAGTCCCACACGTCGTGATGCACGGTCTGGAAGCTCCAGCGCACGGAGCCGTCGGTGACGTCGAGTGCGACGATCGAGCTCGAATATTTCTCCGCAGCGTCGGTGCGATGCGCGCCGAAGAAGTCCGGCGTGCTGTTGCCGGTCGGCGCGTAGACGAGTCCGAGCTGGTCGTCGTAGCTCATCAGCGTCCAGACGTTCGGCGTGCCGCGCGTGTACTGCTCGCCGTCGGCGGGCTCCGTGTTGACGCCCGGCCGTCCGATGTCCCAGGCCCACGCGAACTTGCCGGTGATCGCGTCGTAAGCGCGCACGACGCCCGAGGGCTCGTTGACTTCGAAGTTGTCCGCGACACGCGTGCCGACGACTGCGAGGTTGCGTGCGATCAGCGGCGGCGTCGTGACCAGGTAGATGTTCGGCTTCGCTTCGCCGATGCCTTTCATCAGGTCGACTTCGCCTTCGTTGCCGAAGCCGGCACAGCGCTGGCCGGTTTGCGCATCGATCGCCATGAGGCGCGCATCGGTCGTGCCCATGATGATGCGCGCCGGACAATCGCCGCTGTAGCCTTGAGGCGCGTGGTAGTAGCTGACGCCGCGGCACGTGCCGTTGAAGCCGACCGGCGCGATCTTCATCTGCGGATCGAACTCCCAGCGCTTCTCGCCGGTCTCCGCATCGAGCGCGACGACCACGTTCATCGCCGTGCACACGTACAACAGCTCGCCGACCTGCAGGGGCGTCGCTTTGAACTGTCCGGTGCGGCCGGTGCGGTAATGCCAGATCTCCTGCAGGCCGCCGACGTTCGACGCGTCGATCTGGTCGAGACGGGCGTAACGAGTGCCATGCGTCGTGTTGCCGTAGTGGTGCCATTCGCCGGCACCTTGCGGCGGGGCCGCATGCACCTTCGCCGCATAGCGCGTGGGCAGCCCATTCGCGCTGTTGCGCGATCCGACGATGAAGACCGCGAGCACCGCGAGCGCACTCGCGGCTGCGATCGAGCGGCTGCGGCTGGTGCCGAGCAGCGCGGGCGGCGACTGCGGCGAATACAGTCCGCGACGCGCGAAGGGTGTCAGCAACCACGCGCCGAGAACACTCAGGAATGCGAGTCGCGGCGCGAGCGCCCACAGATCCGTGCCGACTTCGTACAGCGACCAGGCCAGCGTTGCCGCGAGCAACACGCCGCAAATATGCGAGCCGAGCTTGTTGCCGCGCCACAGAAGAATCGCCGACGCCAGCAGCGCGACACCCGCCAGCACGTAGTAGAAGGAACCGCCGACCGCAACCAACCGCACGCCGCCATAGAGGAACGCAAGCGCCACGACCACAACGATCGCAGCGAAAATGCGCGGCGGCCGACGCATCACTTCCCCTTCGGTCGGAATGCGAGCAGCACGTTGCCCGGCGCCTGACTGAATTGACCGTAGCCCGAGCCGACGAACAGCATGCCCGCGCCCGCGAATACCGACTGACTTTCGATGCTGCCGCCTTTGCCTTCGATGCCGTTCAACGTCGGGAAGTCGCGCAGCGTGTCGTATTGCCAGACGACGTCGCCGCTCGCTGCGTCGTAGATGTATATGCGGCCGTCGACCGCGCCTGCGACGACGGACTTGTCGATCACGAGCGGCGCCGCCGAGAGACCGTAGCGCTCATTGCAGAGCGGGAAGCGCTGCTGACGTCCGTTGCCGCAATCCGGCTGCACCGGTTTGCTCCACACCACTTTGCCGGTTTCGATCTCGACAGCATTCATCGCGGGTTGCGGCACGTAGCCTGCGACCGGCAGGTGCGGATCGTTGACCGGCGCGAACACGCGCTCGTCATCGATCGCGAGGCCCCAGTGAATGCCGCCGAGCGGCGTCCCCATGCCGAACGTCCGCCGCCACAACACTTTGCCCTGCTGCTCGGGATCGAGGCCCCACAGATCGCCCGACTTCTGGCCGGCGAGCAGGATGTCGCGGCCGTCGCGACGCTTGCCGATCACGACGCCGGCGCCGAAGTCGTAATCCTTCAACACGCTGTCGTCGGCGCTGGGGCAGTTCGGGCCGGATTTCGCCGGATCGAACTGGCAGCCGAGATGCCAGACGTCGCGCGCCAGCGCCTGGAAGCTCCACCGCAACTCACCGCTCGCGAGATCGATCGCCAGCACCGCATCGCTCGTGTTGGTGGCGGGCAGGGACGTCGCTTGCCCCGTGCCGGCGTAGACGAGGCCGCGCTTCGCATCGACGGCGGGCGTCGACCAGATCGGCGCGCCAGATGGCCCGCGCTGCTTCACGCCGGTCGAGCTGACTTTGCCCGTGTACTTCGCGTCTTCCATCGTGTGCGCGGTCCACAGCTTCTGGCCCGTGCCCGCATCGAGCGCGACGACGTCGCCGTGACCCTCGCAACACTCGTACTTCGGATCGGCGCCGCGGCCGACGCCGGAGGCGGAAATCGGCACGATGATGCGAGTGCCGATGAGCACGGGCGCACCCGTGATGCCGCCGAATGCCTCGTGGCGCGCGTCGGCCTTCCAGATCTGCGCGCCGGTCTTCGGATCGATGGTGTAGACGTTGCCGCGCGCGTCGCCGAAGACGAGCGCCATCCGGCCGCCGCCGATGTCGCCGTACGACAGTGATGAGCGTAGCGGCCCGCCGGCGTCATAGGCCCACTTTACGCATGCCGTACGCGTGTCGAGTGCGAGCACTTTGCCGGTCGGCACCGGCGCGTAGAACATCGTCGAGCCGACGATCACAGCGGACGTGCGCAAGCCCGATGTCTTCGGAAACGCGATCGCCCACGCGAGCTCGAGAGTGCGCAGATCGGCGCTCGTCAGTCCCGACTGTTGCGGCGTCAAGCGCCGGCTGTTGCGCGGATCGGCGCCGACCATCGACAGCGCGACCGGCTGGCTCAGATCGACCGCGCGCTGGTCCGGCTTGCACAGCATGCCCGCGACCCACTCGGCGCCGCCGGTATCGGCGGCGGCCAGGTAACCGAGCAACTGCTCGAATTGCTCGCGCGGCACCGCCGAGCCCTGTTGCCGCATGATTCCTTCGGTAAGCGTGAAGCGCAGCGTTTGTGCGCTCATCTGTTGCAGCGCTGAGAGCGCTGGCGCGCGCGTGGCCGGCTGGTTGTGGCACGCGGCGCAGTACCGCTCGTAGACGGCCTTGCCCGGATGATCCGCACGCAGCTCCTGGGCGGCCGCGATCTGCATCGAACACGCAAAGGCGACCAAAGCGGCGCAGGGCGCGCGGGCCGGGAATCCCCTGTGCATCGGGAGGCTCTGCTGATGAGTTTGCTTGCGCCCGTGTTTACCGCAACGGGCGCAGCGGCGACGTCAAGAAGCGTCAGCGGCGAGCTGCTCTTCGATCGCCTTTTCGAGTTCTGCTGCGCGCGCCGCGCCGACGTGCATTTCGCCGATCGCGCGGGCGGCGATGCGGCCGCGCTTGTCGATCACGTAGAACGCTGGCCAGTACTGATTCTTCATCGCATTCCAGTACGAGTAGTCGCCGTCCACCATCACCGGGTTGGTGATGCGTTGCTCGGTCACCGCGGTCCGCACGTTGGCGATCGCGCGCTCTTCCGGCAGCTCGGGCGTGTGCACGCTGACGATGACGAAGTCCTTGTCCGCGTACCGCTGCTGGATCGCATGCAGCCAGGGTTGAGTGCGCCGGCAGTTGACGCATTCGAACGCCCAGAACTCGATCAGCACGACCTTGCCGCGCAGCTGGCCGAGGCGCAGCGGCTTCGAGTTCAGCCACTCCGCCTGGCTCGTATGCGTGAACTCCGGGGGCTTGGGGGCGGCCTGCGCGGCTCCGGCCAGGGCCAGAACGAGGGCGAATGCGCGGGCTGCGGCGAAAGCGGGGATCTTCATAGCGCGAGGATGCACCAGGGCCGCGTCCTGAGCGAGCCGGCCCTGCCGGACGCAGCACGGGCGGCCAGTGGATCCGCGGGTCAGACTGGGTCCAGGCCGCTCTTCCGAGGCGGTGCGGAATCGGCCTTCAGGTTCCGCCGTAGTGAGCGGCAAGTCCCAGCAAGTTATGCTTCGCGTCCATGAAAACTTCGCTCTTTCCGCTCACCCTGTCCGCCCTGCTGCTGGGCGGAGTCGCTCATGCCGAGGATGGCCACAGCCGCCTGCGCGTGCACTTCTCCAAGTCCTCCGAGACCGACTTGGTGACGGTCGTGGTCGGCGACTTCCAGCGCTCGCCCGAGAACAACTACCTGGTCGGCGCCACCTGGGGCCATGACCTCAGCGACACGCTGTTCGGCCTGCCGATCCCGATGACCTGGCACGTCGGCCTGCAATGGTTCAACGAGCGCGGGTTCCAGCAGGACGGCTACGGCGCGACGACGTTCGTCAAAGCGAATCACCGCCTGCGTGTGCCGTGGACGCAGAAGCACATCGACATCGGCCTCGGCGAGGGACTGAGCTACGTCGACCGCATTCCGATGAGCGAGCAGCGCGATTTCGCCAAGAAGGGCGAAGGCATCCACTCCGAGAAGCTGATGAACTACCTGGAGTGGACGGTCGACGTGCCGCTGCGCCAGTTCGATTCGCTCGAGCCGCTGTTCCGCGGCGGCATCGAGGACCTGTCGGTCGGCTTCATCGTCTGGCACCGCTCGAGCATCTTCGGCGTGTTCGCGCAGACCAAGGGCGGCGTGAACTTCATGGGCTTCGGCTTCGAAGCGAAGTTTTAGGTGCCGGGAGAGAAAAAGAGGGGAAACTCAGCGCTGCAGCATTTTGCGAACGCCGAGTCGTTGCCACCGTGCGAAATCAATGCTGCATTGCTGAGTTTCCCCTCTTTTTCTCTCCCGGCACCTCTCAAAAAACGGCGCAGACCGAAGTCTTCCCCGGCGCTGACGCGCCGGCTCGGACTCCGACCTGCGCCGCCACCGCCGGTCAGTTCACCGTTTTGGTGGCTGTATTCGAAGCAGTGCTCTCGACTCCCGCGGTCGTGTACGCGCGAACGTTGAAGTACCAGGTCCCCGCTGCCAGGCCGTCGACGACGTAGCGCGCGGTACCGGCGTTGGCCACCGTAATGCGCTGGGTCATCGCGCCCGAGCTAGTGCCGTAGTAGATCCGGTAACCTGCCAGATTCGTCAGCGTCGTTCCGTTGGTATTCTCGGTCGGCGGGGTCCAGCTCAGCGTCGTGGAGCCGGCGCCCGTCGAGCCCGACGTGACCGTGATCGCATACGCCGGCAGCGTGGCGCTCCCGCCCTTGCCGTCGCTCACCTTGATGGTGATGTTCGAATACACGCCGGTCTGCGCGCTGCTCGGCGTACCGGACAGCTTGCCGGTCGTCGTGCTGAACGTAGCCCACGCGGGTTTGTTCGTGATGCTGAAGGCCAGCGTGTCGCCGTTCGCGTCCTTCGCCGTCGGCGTGAACGAGTACAGGCTGCCTGCGACGACGGACTTCGGCGGCGTGCCGCTGATCGTCGGCGCCGAATTGCTCCCCGAACCGACGCTGAGCGCGAAGGCCGGCAGCGTTGCGCTCATGCCCTTGCTGTCGATAACTATGATGGTGATGTTCGACCACGTGCCCACGTTCGCGCTGGTCGGCGTCCCATAGAGCCTGCCGGACGACGTGTTGAACACCATCCAGGCCGGCTTGTTCACGACCGAGAAGTGCAGCGCGTCGCCGTCCGGATCAGATGCGCTGGGGAGGAAGTTGTACTGGACGCCGACCTTGCCGGTCGTCGGCGGCGTGCCGGAGATCTTCGGTGGGTGATTGGTGCTGGTCGCGTTGACGGTGATCGAGAACGCCGGCAGCGCGACCGTGGTCGTGCCGTCGCTCACCTTGATGATGATGTTGCTGTAAGTGCCGATGTTGGCGCTGGTCGGCACCTGCGACAGGCGGCCGCTGGTGGTGTTGAACACCAGCCAGGCCGGCTTGTTCACGATCGAGAACTTGAGCGGGTCGCCGTCCGCATCGGTGGCAGTCGCAACGAAGTTGTACCAGTAGCCCACCGTGGCCGTGGTAGGCGGCGTGCCGGATATCTTGGGGGCGCTGTTCGCAGCGTGGGCGACGACGGGACCGAGAGCGAGACCGAAGACGGAAAGAATCAAAGCAGCGGCGTGCGAGCGCAACGCGCGCGCAGGCGAGAGGTACATCGACATGAAGCTCCCCATTAAAGAGGCGAAAAGGCGCTGCGCTCGCCCCTTCAGACGACGCAGCTCGTCACCCGCACACGTATCTTCCGTTCCGCCTGACTCGATCCTGGTCGGCCATCGCACGCATGGAGCTTTGCCGATGCGACGGAGTTAAGTTGTGAGGCGGGGCGCAGTTAACAAAAGCTTTGCCGCGGGCGCAAAATGTCTGCACGGTCCGACACTGTCGCCGGCAGGCGGCACGCAAATTTCTTACACATTAACCCTTGATAATCGCTGCCCTTTGCTTGTAGAGAAGTGTGTGATTTGGCTTGCACGGACCCGCGATGCGTGGTGCGTTCACCGACTTGGCGGCATACTCGAACGAAAAAAGGGGGCCCTTCATCCATGTCGCTCTTACGCTCGATCGTCGCGTGCAGCGCTGCACTCGTGTGTGTGGCTGCTGTTGCCGCTCCGGTCAACGAGCGCCGCATCCTGAACGCCGCGCAAAATCGCGCAGACTGGCTCACTCACGGTCGCACGTACGACGAGCAGCGCTTCAGTCCGCTCGCCGCGATCGATCAGAGCACGGTGAAGGACCTGAAGCTCGCGTGGTACTTCGATCTCGACACGAAGCGCGGGCAGGAAGCGACGCCGCTGGTCGTCGACGGCACGATGTACGTGACCTCGGCGTGGAGCAAAGTGTTCGCAGTCGATGCGCGCACCGGCAAGGAGAAATGGCGCTTCGATCCGCACGTGGTCGGCGACAAGGCGATCGATGCCTGTTGCGACGTCGTCAATCGCGGCGTCGCGGCCTGGGGCCGCAGCGTGTTCGTCGGCACGCTCGACGGCCGGCTCATCGGGCTGGACATGCAGAGCGGCAAGCCGCTGTGGTCGGTGCAGACCACGGATCCCAGGAAGCGCTATACGATCACCGGCGCGCCGCGCGTCATCAAGGGCAAAGTCATCATCGGCAACGGCGGCGGCGAGATGGGCGTGCGCGGTTACGTGTCCGCATATGACGCGATCACCGGCAAGCTGGTGTGGCGCTTCTATACGGTGCCGGGCAATCCCAAGGACGGATTCGAGAACCCGCCGCTGGAGCGCGCCGCGAAGACGTGGCACGGCGAGTGGTGGAAGTACGGCGGCGGCGGCACCGTCTGGGATTCGATGGCGTACGACCCGCAGCTCGACATTCTGTACGTCGGCGTCGGCAACGGCAGTCCCTGGAACCATCGCATCCGCTCGAATGCCGAAGGCGACAACCTGTTCCTGTCCTCGATCCTCGCGCTGAAGCCCGATACCGGCGAGTACGTGTGGCACTTCCAGAGCACGCCGGCCGAATCGTGGGACTACACGGCCACGCAGCACATCATCCTCGCCGACCTGACGATCAACGGCGCGCCCCGCAAGGTCGTGATGCAGGCGCCGAAGAACGGCTTCTTCTACGTGCTCGATCGCGTCACGGGCGAGTTCATCTCCGGGAAGAACTACGTCAACGTCACCTGGACGACCGGGCTCGATCCGCAGACCGGGCGGCCGGCGATGATCCCGGAGGCGCGCTACCTGCGCGAGCCGGCGATGGTGGCGCCTGGTCCGGTCGGTGCGCACAACTGGTATCCGATGTCGTTCAGTCCGCTCACCGGGCTCGTGTACATCCCGGCGCTCGAATCGGCGAGCTACTACGAGCACGACGCCAAGTTCGAGTTTCGCGATCGCACTTGGAACACCGGCGTGTTGCGCACGAACGATCCTGCCAACGCGAAGACAGTCGCGGATGCGGCGAAGAGCACCGCCGGCGCATTCCTGATCGCGTGGGATCCGGTGCAGCAGCGCGAGGCATGGCGCGTGGGCTATCCGCGCGCGGGAAACGGCGGGACGCTGGCGACAGGCGGCAAGCTCGTGTTCGAGGGCTCGGTCGACGGTTATCTCAACGTATATGCGGCGGACACCGGCGCGAAGCTGTGGTCGTTCGATGCGCAGAACGCGATCATGGGCGGGCCGATCACGTTCGAGCTCGACGGCGAGCAGTACATCGCGACGCTCGCCGGTCTCGGCGGCGTCGCCATGGGCGGCACGCTCGCCGGCGGCGGTCAGGAACGCAGCGAGTATGGCCGCGTCGTCGCATTCAAGATCGGCGGCAAGGCGCAGTTGCCACCGCTGCAGGCGAAGGTCGCGCGCGTGATCCCGGATCTGCGGCGTGCGAACGCCACGGGCGATGCGGACGCGGGCCAGCGCAACTACGATCGCGTGTGCGCGGCGTGTCACGGAGCGAACGCGCGCAGCGTCACATCGGTGCCGGATTTGCGCTACTCGCCGGCGATTGCCGATGCGGCGACGTTCAAGTCGATCGTGCTCGACGGCGCGCGCGCGGCAAAGGGAATGGTGGGATTCGCTTCGGTGCTGACGCCGGCGGATGCGGAGGCGGTTCGCGCCTACCTCGTCCACATGGCGCTGGCCTCCGAAGAGGCGAGGTGAGGGTCAGGCAAGCGCCTGACCTCACCTTCATTGTTGTAGACGATCAGAACCGATACAGGCCGCTGAGGGAGATCATGTTGGCATCGCCCCCGTCGACGTTGATCGCTTCGAACTCGGCGCGCGCTTCGAACTGTCCGAAGCTCAGGGCCGCACCGGCGCCGTACGTCAGGTCGGACTGGCTGTCGCTGGCATTGCCGCTGCCCACGCCGACGATCTCGACGTGCGCGTCGATGTCGTACGACGCATAGCCCAGCTTGCCGAACAACGAGAACATGTCCGACAGCGGCAGCACGCCGACCGCCGCGACGCCGAAGCCCGAGATGCCTACGTCGAAGTCTTCGCCGACGTCGAAGCTCCCGCTCGCTTCGCCGAGGTCGAAGTAGGTGGCTTCGATCGCGAAGTTCTGATTGAAGCTGTAGCCGCCGAAGACCTTGAAGCCGGTATCGCTGTCATCGACGTTGTCGTCGAACCCGTCATCGTTGATCTTCGTCGTGCCGAAACCCGCGCCCGCATAGAAGCCCGGCTGCACGTCGGCCCGCGCGGCCATCGAGGCCGTCAGGGCGAGCGCGGCGAGCGCGCTCAATCCAAGACGCTTGTACATTGCAAACTCCTTGTGACTTTTCGCAACGCCCAGGTGCGTTACGGCGCCGGATTATGCCCACCCTCCTGCAACGGCTCATGAATGACCCGCCAAAACTCATTGCCAAATCAATGGAATTGAGAGCCCCGTCACATTCGCCCGGGACTGCGCGCAGCTGTATCAAAAGCGATACAGGCCGCTGACGCCGAGCATGTAGAAGTCGCCGTCGCTGATGTCGATGCTTTCGAATTCGATGCGCAGGCCCCAGTGCTCGGCGAACGTCAGCTCGCCGCCGACGGCGTAACTGAGATCGGATTGGTGGTCGCGCTGCGAGTCGAAGCCGAGGCTGACTTTCGAGTCGTACGAAGCAACGCCCAGTTTCGCGAACAGCGAGAAGGCATCGCTCACCGGCACCCGGCCGACCGCCGAGCCGACGAATCCATCGAGCCCGAACTCCAGGTCGAAACCGAACACGTCGTCGGTCAGCACGCCGCCGTCGAAGTACGCGGCCTCGATCGCGAAGTACCGGCCGAAGTTGTAGCCGCCGAACACCTTGTAGCCGATGTCGTTCGCTTCGACCTCGAGATCCTCGTCGCCGAGCTTGAGGTGGCTGTTGCCGCCGCCGATGCCCACATAGAAGCCGGGCTGGATCTCGGCCCGGACACTCGTCGCGGACATCACGCCTAGAAGGCCGGCGAGGATTGCGACTGCGCTTGCCGTTGCACGCGTGGACATGGACGAACCACCCTTGGTATCGGACACTGCGCGCTACAAGAACGCTACGAGGAGTTGCCGATGCTGCGTCTTACCGCCCTGGTCGCCGCTTTTCTCTTTGCCTGCACCGCGCTCGCGCAGGACGCCAGTCAGACGCGCTACGCGGTTTTGATCATGGAGAAACCCGCGGGTCTGGAGACTAGCACGGTCGCCGCCGACGGCACCCGGAGCCTGAGCTACGAGTTCAACGATCGCGGCCGCGGTCCGAAGCTAACGGCGCGCGTGCGCCTGGATGCTGCGGGTTTGCCGGCGTTGATGGAGATCGATGGCGTCGACTACCTCAAGGCGCCGGTCGCGGAGCGCTTCTCGGCCGCGAATGGCGTGGCGAGCTGGAAGAACGCCGCCGAGGCGGGCGAGCAGAAGATCGCGGACCCCGGTTTTTATCTCAGCACGCAGGGGTTGCCGGAGGAGCTCGGCTGGCTCGCGAGCGCCTTGTTGAAGGCGCCGGGGCAGCGCCTGGCGCTGTTGCCCGCGGGCGCGGCGACCATCCAGCGCGCCGAAGAGCTCAGCATCGGCGAAGGCGCGACCAGGAAGCGCGTCACCGCGTACCAGATCGAAGGGCTCGGCTTCTCGCCGAGCACCGTGTGGCTGGACGACGATCGGAAGCTGTTCGCTTCGGTCGACCGGTTCTACTCGGTCGTGCGCGAGGGCTTCGCGGCGAGCGTGCCGAAATTACTGGAAAAGCAGGAAGCGCTGGCCGGCAAGCGCAGCAGTGAGCTGGCCCGCACGCTGACGCGCAAGCCGCTCAAGCCCGTCGCGCTGACGAACGCGAACGTGTTCGACTCCGCGACCGGCAAGTCGCTGCCGGGCACCACGGTCGTGATCGAAGGCAACCGCATTCGCGCGGTCGGCAAGGACGGCGCCGTCGCGATTCCGTCGCAGGCGCAAAAGATCGATGTCGGCGGCAAGGCGCTGCTGCCCGGTCTGTGGGACATGCACGTGCACCTCGCGCCGAACGATGGCCTGCTGCATCTGGCAGCGGGCGTGACCTCCGTGCGCGATCTCGCCAACGACAACGACGCGCTGCAGAAGATGAAGCGCGACTTCGACGCCGGCGCCGAGATCGGCCCGCGCGTCACGATGCGCGGCTTCATGGACGGCCGCGGACCGTACACCGGCCCGACCAAGGTGTTCGTCGACAACGAGGCGGAGGCGCGCACCGCGATCGACTATTACGCCAAACACGGCTACGACGGGATCAAGGTCTACAGCTCGATCAAGCCCGAGCTCATACCGACGATCACGAGGCTGGCGCATGAGAAGGGCCTGCGCGTCAGCGGCCACGTGCCGGCGTTCATGAGCGCGCAGCAGTTCATCGAAGCCGGCGCCGACGAGATCCAGCACATCAACTTCGTGTTCCTGAACTTCTTCTTCGACGAGGTGAAGGACACGCGCACGCCGCAGCGCTTCATCGCCGTGGCGGAGCGCGCCGCGACGCTGGATCTGAACTCGCCGCGCGTGCGCTCGTTCGTGCAGCTGCTGAAGGATCACAACACGGTGATCGATCCGACGCTCGCCGTGTTCGAAGGGCTGTTCACGGATCGCCCCGGCAAGATTTCGGCGAGCTACGCGTCGATCGCGGACCGCCTGCCGCCGCAAGTGCGCCGCGGCTTTCTCGTCGGTGGTCTGCCGGTCCCGCAGGGCAAGGACGCGCGCTACCACGAATCGCAGCTCGCAACATTGCGCATGACGAAGTTGCTGTACGACTCGGGCATCACGATCGTGCCCGGCACCGACGGGCTTCCGGGCTTCACTCTGCATCGCGAGCTCGAGCTGTATGCGCAAGCCGGCATCAGTCCGCCGGAAGTGCTGCGAATTGCGACGCTCGGCGCAGCGCGCGTTGCGAGGCGGGACCAGGAGCTCGGCTCGATCGCACCGGGCAAGCTCGCGGACATGGTGCTCGTCGACGGCGATCCGGCGAAGCGCATCGGCGACATTCGTCGTGCGACGCTCGTCATCAAGGATGGTGCTTTTTTCGAGCCCGCCGCTTTGTACAAGGCGCTCGGTATCAAGCCGTAGGCGGTGTCTGTCACCAGGAACCCGGCTCCCCGGCGACTCGTTTCTAAGTCAAGCGAGTCGTATCGAGAGGAGCTGGAATTCTATGGTGGACAAGAGAGTCGGATTGACGATTGCCGCGCTGGCCGCTGTCGGCCTCGCAGGGTGTGTGACGACGCAGGGTAATCTGGAGAGCTCTGCGGAGCGTCTGGAGCGCAACGCCGAGGCATTGCGAGCCGATGCGCGCGACGATGGATCGAGCAGCTACTACCGCGACGCACAACAGTTCGCCGAAGAAGCGCGCGACTTCCGTCGCACGCTCGATGAGCGGCGCGCCGATCGCGAAGACGTGAAGGATGCGTTTCGCGATCTGTCCGGCCGTTACCACGCGCTGCGCGATGAAGTGGAGCGTACGCGCGATCGCGACGCCGAGCTCGACTTCAAGCCGGTGACGGAAGCGTACCTGGACGTCGAGCGCGAGATGCGCCGCTATGGCGATCGCGACCGGTACGCGCGCGACTGAATAGCGTCGAGATAAAACGCGGTAAGTGCCGGCGAAACGCGCACGCGTTCTCGCCGGCACTTTTTTTGTGCGCGCGGAGGCATTTTCCGCCGCGTTCTTACAAACATTCCTGCCGATATTCCGCAGTCACACTCTGCGGATACTGTTGCCCTGCCGCGCGGGTGTATAAGCGCCGCTCCTCATCACGCGTGGGAGAAGGCCATGAAAAACGCAGAAGAGTCGAAGGGGCGGAGCGAGGAACCCGAGCCGCAAGCGGATGCGGGCCAGGCGACGAGCCAGAGCCGCCGCTCATTCCTGCAAGCAACGGCGCTCGCTGCAGGAGGCGCGGCGCTTGCGCCGCTGTCGAAGGCCGAGGCGCAATCCGGCGACGCCAATGCTCAGGACGTCGCCGCGCTCAGTGGCGGTCATCATGACGACGTTGCCAACGCGAGCATCGCCGAGCTGCAGTCGCTGATGTCGTCGCGTCGTCTGAGCTCGCAGGAGCTGCTCGACATTTATCTGCGCAGGATCCAGCTGATCGACAAGGGACTCGACCTGCGCTCGATCATCCAGCTCAATCCCGATGCACGTCGCATCGCGCGGCAACTCGACGATGAGCGGCGGCGCAGCGGACCGCGCGGTCCGTTGCATGGCATCCCGATCCTGCTGAAGGACAACATCGACACCGGCGATCGGCAGCAAACGACAGCTGGCTCGCTGGCATTGGCCGGTGCACCGGCGCTTCAAGACGCGACAGTTACGGCACGGCTGCGCGCTGCCGGCGCGGTGATCATCGGCAAGGCGAACCTGAGCGAGTGGGCGAATTTCCGTGGCTTCCAGAGCTCGAGCGGCTTTAGCGGCGTCGGCCGCCAGTGCCGCAATCCGCACATCCTCGACCGCAACCCCTGCGGATCGAGCTCGGGTTCAGGCGCCGCGACGGCAGCTGCACTCACGGCCGCCGCGCTCGCGACGGAAACCGACGGCTCGATCGTCTGTCCCGCGGGCCAGTGCGGCGTCGCGGGCATCAAGCCGACTGTCGGCTTGACGAGCCGCGCGGGCGTCGTGCCGATCTCGCACACGCAGGACACGGTCGGCGTTCACGGGCGCTCGCTCGCAGATTCGGCCGCCGTGCTCGGCGCGCTCACCGGGCCGGACGCGCGCGATCCGCAGACGGCTGCGAGCGCGGGCCACTTCTTCAGGGACTATCGGCCGTTCATCAACCCGGACGGACTGCGCGGCGCGCGCATCGGCGTCGCGCGGCAGTTGACAGGCGCAACGCCCGAGATGGACGCGGTCTTCGAGGATGCAGTACAGGTCATGCGCGACGCAGGCGCAGTCGTCATCGACCCGATCGAATTCCCGTCGTTCGACGAGTTCAACGCCGATCAGTCCGAGATCATCGTGCTGATCTTCGAGTTCAAGCGCGACCTCAATGCGTACCTCGCGACGCGCTCCGGCGTGCCGGTGAGCACGCTCGCCGACGTGATCCAGTTCAATCTCGATCACGCCGAAGAAGAGCTGAAGTTCTTCGGCCAGGAGCTGATGGAGCTGGCGGAAGCGGAGATCTTCAGCCAGGCCGACTACGATCAGGCGCTGGTGCGCGGGCCGCAGCTGGCGGGTCCGCAGGGCATCGACGCGGCGCTCGCCGCGAACAACCTGCACGCGATCGTGGCGCCGACCAACACGCCGGCGTGGCCGACGGACCTGATCAACGGCGACGCGTTCCTCTTCGGCAGCTCGGGC
Source organism: Steroidobacteraceae bacterium (assembly GCA_036004505.1). Taxonomy (GTDB): domain Bacteria; phylum Pseudomonadota; class Gammaproteobacteria; order Steroidobacterales; family Steroidobacteraceae; genus Steroidobacter. Next base: position 753 of record DASYRK010000113.1, on the reverse strand, counting down.
TTCGCTGCAGTTGCGGGCTACCCGCTGGTGACCGTGACGGGCGGCTTCGCGTTCGATCTGCCGGTGGGCATCACGTTCATGGCCTCGGCGTGGAGCGAGCCGACGCTGATCCGCCTGGCTTCGGGATTCGAGGCGGCGGCGGGCGTGCGGCGGCGTCCGAGGTTCCTGCGCACGTTCAATCCGGACGGCACGAGCGGTGGTCACGGCCGCAGCAAGGCGATGGATGCGCTCGCTGCGCGGAGCGCGAGCAGCGTGATGCAGCGTCACGCTGCGAAGCTGGATCAGTTCCTGGTGCCGCGTCTGCGGCGGCCGACTTTCCTGTGAGTCGGTGCGAGGCAGGCGCAGCTACTGCTGCGCCTGCCTCTCGGTGAACAGCTCTTCCTGCGACGGCTCTTTCTTCGGCGGCGCCTGCGCGTCCTCGGTGACGTTGCGATAGCGGATCACGCCGAAGATCATTTCATCCCAGGTCTGCTCGCCCCACGTGACCTCGCGGTTCGCGTCGGGGTTCGCTTTGTTCTGCGTGGAGTTGTCGTACCACTGCGAGTACACGATGCGCGTGCCCGCGGGCATCCGCATCGGCTCGATCAGCTCGTACGTGCCCTGCCAGTTGAAGTCGTAGGCGGGGATGTTCAGCAGCGTCTGCGTCTTGCCGTCCGGGTAGTACGCGACGAAGCGCGACGCCTTGCCGCGATAGTGCGCGTGCGGATGCAGCGTGTAGATGATCGCGTCCGCCTTGAGCGTCTGCTCCGCCTG
>DASYRK010000112.1:0-32647 GCA_036004505.1 Steroidobacteraceae bacterium | reverse complement strand
GAGCGCGAAGTCACGATGCGCTTGCTGTTCCGCGCGTCCGACCGCCAGGCGATCGAAGATCTCGCTTCGCTGCCGATTACCCTGCCCGACCGCTCGACGGTCAGCCTCGGTTCCATCGCAACGTTCCGCGTCGAGCCCGGTGACCGCGCGATCGAGCGCATCAATCGGCTCACCTCGGTCGTGATCGCGGGCAACCTCACGACCGGCACGACCTTCGACGAGATCAAGAAGGTCGTCGAGCCGATCATGAAGGGCTTCCCGCTGCCGCCGGGCTACACCTGGAAGTTCGGGCGCGGCGCCGAGCAGAACGACGAGACCGTGCAGACGATGCTGATCAACATCGCGCTCGCGTTCGTGATGATCTACCTGGTGATGGCCGCGCTGTTCGAGTCCACGATCCTGCCCGTCTCGATCCTGAGCTCGATCCTGTTCGCGATCGTCGGCGTGTTCTGGTTCCTGTTCGCGACGCTGACGCCGATGACGTTCATGGCCATGATCGGCATCCTGATCCTGATGGGCGTCGTCGTGAACAACGGCATCGTACTGGTCGCGCACATCGCGCAGCTCCGAGCGACAGGAATGGAGCGCACGACGGCCATCGTTCAGGCCGGACGCGATCGCTTGCGCCCGATCCTCATGACGACTCTCACCACGCTGCTCGCGATGACGCCGCTGGCGATCGGCGATGCGCAGGTCGGCGGCGGCAGTAACGGCGGGCCCGCGTACTATCCGATGGCGCGCGCGATCATCGGTGGACTCGCGTTCTCGACCATCGTGTCGCTGCTGATCGTGCCGTCGATGTATGTGTGGCTGGACAACGCGGCGCGCTGGACGAAAGGATTGAGTCGAGCTGGAGTTGCTGCGCAGGGATGCGCGAATGGCGCGGGCGCAGGATGCGCTGGAGCGGCCCGACCTACTGGAGAAGCGACTGGTACAGATCCCAGTAGTCGTCAACCAGCACATTGACGCCCGCGCGGTTCGCAGTCTCGAGGCCTGAGACGGGCGCGGTCGGCATCGGCAACGTGCCGATCGAATCTGTCAGCGGCACCGTGTCCGCGTCGCTGCGATAACTGGCGCTGGCCCGCACGGCATCCGTCCGCTCTTTCAGGCCGCTGAGATCTTCGTTGTCGTCCTTCATCATCGTCAGCGAGTCGCGCAGCTGTGTCATCAGCCGCGCGCACTCCGTCGGACTTCCGTAGCGCACATCGAACAAGCGCTTCGCTGTGGTTTCCTTCGCGAGCATTGCGAGTCCGCCGGCCGATAGCGAGGCGACCAGCTGCTGCGCGTACGCGATGACAGCGGTGTTGACGACACGGCGGCCATCGATGGAGATGCCGACGAATTCCGCCGGCGGCGTCGCTTCGAGGTCGGCGCGGTCGTCGGAAAGATCCGTCACCAGCATCACTGCCTGGTCCCATTGATTGCGCTCGCTCGCGATCTCTTCGGCCAGGCGCCGGCGGCGGAAGTAGTTCCAGAAGCCGCGCATCGCAGCGAGCTTGGCATCCATGAGCTTGAGTTGCGCTTCCAGCATGTCTGCCCGCGAGCGCGCGTCGTCGATGCGCCGATCGAAATCCGCCAGCTCGCGGCGACGCGTCTGATCGAACTCGATCAGCTGCCGGCGTTGCTCGCGATCGGTTTGCTGTTGCGTCAGCTGCCCGGCGAACCGCCCCAGTCGCGCACCGGCCGCACGCCACAGCGCACGCAGCTGGAAGTAAACGAGCGCGTGCACGGCGATCTCGGGGTTGCCGAGATACTCTTCGAGCACTTGCACCTGCTCCTTGGCGCGCGCGGTCGCGGTCTCCTGGTTGCGCAGCTGCTCGAGCAGCTTGATGCGCTCGTCCTGCAGCCGCGTGAGCTCCTTCTTGAGCTCGGCGCGATTCCAGTACAACTGCAACAGCCGCTCTTCCTGCTCGGGCTGACGCGCTCCAGGCAGCAGCTGGCGGATATTGCTCAGTCGGTCGGAGATTGCCATGTCACGAGCGCGAGTGCGCGATGGCAGACGTGGTTCAGCGGTGGGATGAACCAGGGAAGCGGTGGCCGCGCTCGACGCAATAGTCGAGCCACTTGTTCAGCATCACGTTGCGCAGCCAGCGATCGCCGAGCTCGCGCGCCAGCTGAGAGCGCAGCTCTGCAAGCAACGTGTGCCGATGCCAGCGCGCGCATGCCTGCACTTCCGCGAGCCGTGCGTCGTGATAAACGCGAATTTGCAGGTCAGGGTCCGCGAGCGGCTGGCCGGCGTCGTCGAATACATACGTCAGCCGAAACGTAGTCGTGTAACGCGAGCGCTCGTCGACCGCGAGATGCAGTGCGCAGTCGCCCGCGACGCGCGAAGTGTGCGCGCCCGCGACGCCGAGCAGATCCGGCACGAGCCATGCAAGGCGAATGTAGTTGCTCTCGTAGAGCGACATCAGGCTGACGAAGCTGCCCGGCCGGGCGCGCCAGCTGACTGCGCAATTCGTGTCGTGTTCCAGCGTTGCCAACATGGGCCGAATATAGCACAGCGATTTTCGCGTTCGGCCAGCGGCATGAGACTTGCGTCACGGTCGCAAACGTCGTTCGAGCCCGGTTTTATCGAGAATGCGGCTCGCGATCTCTTCGATCGAGCATTCGGTTGTGTTGATGCACGGAATGTCGTAGCGTCTGAAGATCGCCTCGGCCGTGCGCACTTCGTACTCCACCTGCGACGACGAGGAATACTTGCTGTTCGGGCGCCGCTCGTTGCGGATCTGTTGCAGACGCTCCGGCGCAATCGTCAATCCGTACAGCTTCCGTTGCACTTTCGCCAGCGACGCCGGCAGCTCGCCGGTCTCGAACTCTTCCTCGGCGAACGGGAAATTCGCGGCGAAAATGCCGTACTGCAGGGCCATGTACAGGCACGTCGGCGTCTTGCCCGAGCGCGACACGCCGACCAGCACGAGGTCCGCGCGGTCGTAGTCGCGCGTGATCGCGCCGTCGTCGTTCGCCAGCGCGAAGTTGGTTGCGTTGATGCGCAGCGTGTACGCGCCGATGTCGGACATACCGTGCGCCTTGCCCTGCGCGCGCGAGGACTTCACCTTCAGCTCCTGCTCGAGCGGGCCGAGGAACGCGTCGAAGAAGTCGAGGAATAGTCCGTTCGCGCGCTTGATGATCTCGCGCATGTCTTCCTGCACCAGCGTGCTGAAGATCACCGGCCGCACACCCTCCGCTGAAGCAGTCGCATTGATCCTGCGCACCGCTTCCTCCGCCTTGTCAACGGTGGAGATAAATGGCAAAGTCACTTGTCTGAACGCGCCTCCGTCGAATTGCGTCAGCAGACTGTGACCCATCGTCTCCGCTGTCACGCCGGTCTGGTCGGATACGAAAAAAACAGTTCGTCTGTCCATCACCGGACTGTCGCACCGGACCGGCGCCGGGATCAAGAGCCACTCTCGTCCACATGACTGCGTATACCATTCCTTTCGCCAAGCTCGGCCGTCACGACGTCGAGACAGTCGGCGGTAAGAACTCCTCGCTCGGCGAGATGATCAGCCACCTGGCGCAAGCCGGCGTCACAGTGCCCGACGGCTTCGCGACGACCGCGCAGGCGTATCGCGATTTCCTGCAGCACGAGGGACTCGCGGGGCGCATCTCGAAAGAGCTGGCCGCGCTCGACGTCGACGACGTCGAGAAGCTCGCGATCGTCGGCGCCCGCATCCGCCAGTGGATCCTCGCGACGCCGTTCCCGCCGCGCCTCGAGAAAGAAATCCTCGAATCGTTTGCGCGCATGAGCGCCGGTCGCGAGATCGCGGTGGCGGTGCGCTCCTCGGCGACTGCCGAAGATCTGCCCGACGCTTCCTTCGCCGGCCAGCAGGAGACGTTCCTCAATGTGCGCGGCCGCGATGCGCTGCTGAAGTGCGTGCACGAGGTGTTCGCGTCGTTGTTCAACGACCGCGCGATCGCTTACCGCGTGCACCAGGGCTTCGCTCACGACGTGGTCGCGCTGTCCGCAGGCATTCAGTACATGGTGCGCTCCGACCTCGGAGCAAGCGGCGTGATGTTCACGCTCGACACGGACTCGGGCTTCCGCAACGTCGTTTTCATCACCTCCTCGTACGGTCTCGGCGAGACGGTCGTGCAGGGCGCCGTGAATCCGGACGAGTTCTACGTTTACAAAGCGGCGCTGCGCTCGGGTCACGCACCGATCCTCCGCCGCACGCTCGGCGCGAAGGCGATCAAGATGGTGTACGGCGCACCTGGCGCGGCGGCACGCGTGACGACGGTGGACGTTGCGCCGGAGGATCGCCGGCGCTTTTCGATCAACGACCAGGATCTCGTCGAGCTCGCGAAGCAGGCGCTCATCATCGAAGAGCACTACGGCACTCCTATGGACATCGAGTGGGGCAAGGACGGCGAGACCGGCAAGATCTACATCCTGCAGGCGCGGCCCGAGACGGTGCAGAGCCGCGCCGGCCGCACGGTGCAGCGCTTCTCGCTCAAGGGCAAAAAATCGCAAGTGCTGACCTCGGGCCGCTCGATCGGCCAGCGCATCGGCGCCGGTCCGGCGCGCATCATCCGCGACGTCAAGGAGATGACGCGCGTGCAGAGCGGCGACGTGCTAGTCGCCGACATGACCGATCCCGACTGGGAGCCGGTGATGAAGCGCGCAGCTGCTATCGTCACCAATCGCGGCGGCCGCACGTGCCATGCGGCGATCATCGCGCGCGAGCTCGGCATTCCTGCTGTCGTCGGCTGCGGCGACGCGACCGAGGCGATTCGCGAAGGCGCGCCCGTCACAGTTTCGTGCGCCGAAGGCGACACGGGCTTCGTCTATGACGGCGCGCTGCCGTTCGAGCAGAAGAACCTCGAGCTCGACGCCCTGCCGCCGATCCCGACCAAGATCATGATGAACGTCGGCAATCCGGACCGCGCGTTCGACTTCGCCGGCATTCCGCACCGGGGCGTCGGCCTCGCGCGCCTGGAGTTCATCATCAATCGCATGATCGGCGTGCATCCGCGTGCGCTGCTGGAATTCGACCAACTGTCGTCGGACCTGCAGCAGACGATCCGCCGGCAGATGAGCGGCTACGCGGACCCCGTGTCGTTCTATATCGAGAAGCTGTGCGAGGGCGTCGGCACGATCGCCGCGGCGTTCGCGCCGGAGCCGGTGATCGTGCGGCTCTCGGACTTCAAGTCGAACGAGTACGCGAACCTGATCGGCGGGCGGCAGTACGAGCCGCACGAAGAGAACCCGATGCTCGGCTTCCGCGGCGCCTCGCGCTACGTCGACGAAGCGTTCCGCCCGTGCTTCGAGCTCGAGTGCCGCGCGCTCAAGCGCGTGCGCGAGCACATGGGACTGAAGAACGTGCAGATCATGGTGCCGTTCGTGCGCAGCGTGAAGGAAGCCGAGCAGGTCACGCAGCTGCTCGCGGCCAACGGCCTGAAGCGCGGCGAGCACGATCTGAAGATCATCATGATGTGCGAGCTGCCGACGAACGCGCTGCTCGCCGAGCGCTATCTCGAATACTTCGACGGCATGTCGATCGGCTCGAACGACATGACGCAGCTCACGCTCGGTCTCGACCGCGACTCCGCGATCATCGCCAAGCTGTTCGACGAGCGCGACGACGCAGTGAAGGCGCTCCTCAAGATGGCGATCGATGCGTGCCGCAAGCACGGCAAGTACATCGGCATCTGCGGCCAGGGCCCGTCGGACCACCCGGACTTCGCGCGCTGGCTGCTCGAGCAGGGCATCGAGAGCATGTCGCTCAATCCGGATACGGTCGTCGAGACGTGGCTGTTCCTCGCCGGTGATGGGGTGCCGGGAGAGAAAAAGAGGGGAAACTGAGCAACGCAGCATCCATGCCGACATGCGGGTAGAACTCAGCCGCGCACAGATGCTGCGGTGCTCAGTTTCCCCTCTTTTTCTCTCCCGGCACCCTCATCGATACGCCGGCGGATAGCCCGCGCCCGGCTGCGAATAGCGCTCCTGCAGCTGCTGCCGCCGCGAATTCAGGGGCTGCTCGACGCCGCCGATGAATACGCTCTGCGCGAAGGTCATCGTTTCGAGCGGATCGCCGCTCCACAGCACGACGTCTGCGTCCTTGCCCACTTCCAGCGAGCCCGCGCGTGCAGCGATTCCCCAGATCCGCGCCGGGTTGATGGTGATCGCCGCGAGCGCTTGCGCCCGCGTCAGCCCGTACGCGACCGCGGTGCCGGCATTCAAGCGGATCGGCCGCAGACTGTTGAAGTTGCGCGAGGCCTTGATCGCAATGGTCGCGCCTGCCTGCTGCAGGCGGGCGGCGTTGTCCAGGCGCGCGGCCAGCGATTCGAAGCTGCGCGGCAGATCATCCTGCGGATCGAGCACGACCGGGACACGCGCGGCGGCGATCTCGTCCGCAACCATCCACGCCTCCTGGGCATCCTCAATGATCATCCTGACATGCTCCCGGCGCGCCAACGCCAATGCCTGGCGGATGTCCGCAGCCCGGCTGACGCGCACGAGCAGCGGCGTGCGACCTTCGACGACTGGTACGAGCGCTTCCAGATCGAACGCAGGCAATCCGTAGGTGCGCGTCGCGCCGCGGTCGTAGTCGGCACGATGCGCAGCATAGTGGCGCGCGTCCGCAAGCGCCGACTGCAGCAACACGAAGGTGGCGCCGCGAGATCCACCGGCGTGCTGCGCCCCGCTCTGCCCGAGATCGACCACGACGGCCATGCGCGCACGCATGACCAGATCGGGCTCGCCGTCCATCAGACGCACGACTGCAGCCTGTCCCGCGAACAGTGACGGGAGCGCGGTTACGCCGTCACCGCCACCGCCTTGCATCGACTCGTCATCGTGCTCGTCCGCGAAGGCCTCGGCGCGCCCGACCAGCGGCGACACGATTGCGTGCGTCACACCTGTCTCGCGCGCCACCGCCAAGAGCGTGGACTCGGGGTTGACGCCATATTGCACGTCGAAGCCAGCGCTGACGCGATCGCCGCCTGCATCGTCGCGCGTCTCCGCCACCAGATTGACCTCGGCGACCGTCAGGTTCGTCGACGACGCAATCAGTCCCGGCGTAACCGTGCGCCCGGCGGCATCGAGCACGCGTGCACCCGCGGGCGGGCGGACGTTCGCTCCGAGCGCGACGATCTTCCCGCCTTGCATCACCAGCGTGCCCGACGAGATCGTTCCGTGCGTCACCGTCTCGAGCTTCGCGTTGACGATCGCGACTGCATCGGTCGCGCTGCCGGCGTCACAGAACAGGAAAGCCGAGGCCGCGAATGCGGTTGCGATGAATCTCATGGATGGAAGGCTCCTGCGCCGGGCTGACCGAGCTCGAAATCCGAGCGTGGCTGGAACCTGGCGTCGTGACGGTCGTACGCGAGAGCGCCGTCGATGAAGACTTGCTCGGCGACGGTGTAGACGCTGAACGGATCGCCGCTCCAGAGCACCACGTCCGCCATCTTGCCGGGCTCGAGCGTGCCGACCTGTCCGTCGATGCCGAGGGCGTGCGCCGGATTCGCTGTGATCCACGCGATCGCCTGCGCGCGCGGAATATCGATCCCGGCACGCAGTCCTGCGCCGACGGCGATCGCCGCTTCCTGGTTCAGGCGCTGCATCAGGATCGTGTCGTCGGAATGGATGATCACGCAGCTGCCCGCCCGCTGCAGCAGCGCCGCGTTGGCGCCGATGCCGTCCATTGCTTCCATCTTCATGCCGCCGCGCTCACCCCAGATCGCTGCACAGATGTGCTCCTGCGCCAGGAGCGGCGCAATCTTGTAGGCCTCGACAGCGTGATGGAACGCGGCGATGTGCAGGCCGAACTCGTGCGCGAGGTCGATCATCGTCGCCATCTCGTCGGCGCGATAGCAGTGGTTCTGGATCAGGATCTCGCCAGCCAGCACGCCTGCAAGCGTGTCGAGCGTCAGGTCGCGCGCGGGTGCATCGGCCTGCTCGCCCTTGGCAACTCTGGCGCGGTAGGCAGCCCATTTGCGCGCGTACTCCGTCGCATCCAGCCACGCCTTGCGGTAGCCGAACACATTGCCCATCGCCGTCGACGGCGCCTGCCCCTTCATGCCGTAGCTGCGCTTCGGGTTCTCGCCGCAGGCCATCTTCAGGCCGTACGGCGCGCCCGGAAACTTCATGTCGCGCACCGTGACCGCCGGTACGTTCTTCAGCGTTACCGAGCGACCGCCGAAGAGGTTGCCGGATCCGGGCAGGATCAGCAGCGTCGTCACGCCGCCGGCGCGGGCACGCTGGAATGCCGGGTCCTGCGGCCACACCGAATGCTCCGCCCAGACACCGGCCGTGTTCGGGTTCGTCATTTCGTTGCCGTCCTGGCGCGAGCTCACGCCGGGCGAGGGATACACGCCGAGGTGCGAATGCGCGTCGATGATGCCCGGCGTCACCCATTTGCCACGCGCATCGATGCGCTGCGCCTGCGCCGGAATGCTCGTCGCTGCGTCGCCGACCGCGACGATCCTGCCCTCCGCCAGCACGACCACGCCGTTCTCGATCTGCTGCCCCGTAGCGGTGAGCACGGTCGCGCCGACGATCGCCACTGGCTGCGACGGCAGCGGCCGATAAGTGCTCGGATACGGATCGAGATTGGAGTAAGGATCCAGCGCTCGGGGCAGCGGCACTGCCTCGGCCGGCTTTGCCGGCGGCTGCTCGGGAGTCTTGACGGCCGGCGCATCGACGCAGCCGACCAGCAGCAGCGCCGCTCCCGTGACACTGGCAATCGATGGCCCACGCAAGCTCGCCATATAACCTCTCATGCCGTAGATGCGGCGCACATCCGCTCGAGGATCTCGTCGAGGATCGCCGCGGACGTCGCAAAGTTGAGTCGCGCATGCCCGCGCCCCGGAGCGCCGAACTCATGTCCGGGCGAGAGCGCCACGCGCGCGCGCTCCAGAAAGAACACCGCCGGCTCGCGATCCAGGTGCAGTGCTCTGCAATCCAGCCACGCCAGATAGCTCGCCTGCGCCGGTGCACAGCGAATCGCCGCGCAGTTGCGGGACAACCGCTCGGCCAGACGATCGCGCAGCGCCTGCAGGTGCTGCACGCACGCCAGCAGCCACTCTTCGCCGGAATCACTCCATGCCGCGAGCGTCGCTCGAATGCCAAGCGTAGAGAACGCAGTCCAGCGCTGCGCTGGTAGCGCAGCCAGCTGCTCGCGCAGCGAATTGTCCTGCACGACGCACACGGCACACCGCAGCCCGGCGACGTTGAACGCCTTGCTCGCAGAGTTGAGGGTCACGGTGCTCACTGCGGCATCCAGGGCCGCGAAGGGAACATGCTCCCGCGGCGGATAGACGAGGTCGCCGTGCACTTCATCGCTGACGACGATCAGTTCGTACTTGCGGGCCAGCGCAGCCAGCTGCAGCAACTCGCCGCGATCGAAACAGCGCCCCGTCGGATTGTGGGGATGGCAGAGCAGCAGCATGCGCACGCGGTGCTGGACGACCGCGGCCTCGATCGCACCGAAATCGATCGTGCCGACGCCGGTCTCGCTCGTCACGAGCCGCCGGCCGCCGCGCGTGACGCAGCTGAGAAACGGCGGATAGATCGGTGTCTGCACCAGGATCGCGTCGCCCGGCCGGGTCAGGGCCTCGATGCAATTCGCGATGCCACCGACGACATCGGGCATCACGAGCACGGCCTCGGGCTCGACGATCCAGCCCCAGCGCCGCAGCGCCCAGGCGGCGAAGCTCTGCGGAACGCCGCTGTCCCGGCCGCTCGGCCCGTAGCCGAGGTCGCCCTCCTCCGCCGCGGCACGCAACGTCGCGCGTATCGCCGGTGCGGGCAGCAGATCCATGTCGGCGATCCAGGCTGGCAAGACGTCTGCCGGATATCGCGACCACTTGCGCCCGCTGCGACATCGCAACGCCGACACGTCCGGAACCTCGATCAGCGAGCCGTTCACGGCAGCGCTCCGACCAACCGCGCGCGCCGCCGGCGCATGAGCTCCACGACGCCGAACAGCACGATCGAGCTCAGCACGAGCAGAGTGGCGGCGGCGGTAATCGCCGGGCTGATGTGATCGCGCACGCCGTCGAACATCTGCAGCGGCAACGTCTTCTGCTCCACGCCCGCGATCATCATAGCGACCACGATCTCGTCGAACGACGTCGTGAAGGCGAACACGGCCGCCGCGAACATCCCCGGCGCGATCAACGGCAGCAGGATGCGACGGACGACGATCGCAGGGCGCGCGCCGAGGCTCGAGGCTGCGCGCAGCAGGCTCGAATCGAAGCCTTGCAACGATGCGTGCACGACCAGCACTACGAACGGCACTGCGAGCGCAGTGTGGCTCAGGATCAGGCCGAGGAAGGTGTGAGCCAGACCCAGCCGCGCGTACAGAAAATAGGTCGCGACCGCGACCGTGATGACCGGCACGAACATCGGCGCCAGCAGGATCGCGATGAGAACCGGCTTCACCGCTGCCGACACACGAGTGAGGCCCAGCGCTGCGAGCGTGCCGAGCGGTGTCGCCAGCGCGGTCGTGGCGCCCGCGACCAGCAGGCTGTTGCGAAAGGCGCTGGCCCAGCCCGCAGAACCGATCAGCTCTTCGTACCAGCGCAGCGACAGGCCCGCGAGCGGATACGAGAGAAATGAGCCGGCGTTGAACGACAGCGGCACGATCGCGACGATCGGCAGGACCAGGAATGCGCACACCAGCGCGCTGAACGCATACAGCGCCGGCCGCGCGAGCCGGCCGGCCCAAACCGCCTCCCGCCTCTCTGCGACCGCAGCCATCGGTGCGTTGCTCACCATCGTGGCACCAGTTCGCGCCGGCCACTGAGCTTGCCGCTCACAACCAGCAGCAGCAGCGTCGTCACGAGCAGCAGCAGGCTCAGTGCCGCCGCCATGCCCCAGTTGAGCGACTGGTTCGTGTAGAACGCGATGAAGTAGCTGATCAGCTGGTCCGCCGGCCCGCCGACCAGCGCTGGCGTGATGTAGTAGCCGAGCGCAAGAATGAAGACCATCAGCGCGCCGGCCGCAGCGCCGGGCAACGTCTGGATGAAGTACACGCGCCAGAAGGCCTGCCACGGCGTAGCGCCCAGCGACAGCGCCGCGCGCATCGTCGTCGGAGGCAAGCGCTTCATCACGGCATACAGCGGCAGCACGAAGTACGGCAACAGCACGTGTGTGAGCGCGATGTAGACGCCCGTACGGTTATAGATCAGCTCCAGCGGATGCGAGATCCAGCCGAGCGATGCCAGCAGGCCGTTGATCGCACCATTCTCCTGCAGAAGCACCATCCACGCGGCGGTGCGTACGAGCACCGAAGTCCAGAACGGCAGCAGCACCAGCACGAGCAACGGATGTGCGAACCGGTTCGGCAGTCGGGCGAGCGTGTAGGCAAGCGGATAGCCGAGCAGCGCGCACAGCGCAGTGACGACGGCGCTGATCCAGAACGTGCGCGCGAATACGTCGATGAAGATCGCCTGCTCGTCCGGCACCCGACGCACTGCGCCGTCACGCTCGACGCGCCGGTCGAGCGCTGCCAGCAGATAGAACTCGGTGAACGCGCCCGATGCCTGACGGATGGTGCTCCACGTCTGCGGTTCGCTCCAGCGGGGGTCGATTGCCTGCAACGCCGACAATGGCGTCGACCCGCCAGGCAACGGCAGCGCTTCCGCGGTGCGCGACAGCAGCGTGCGTGCGCCCGGCAGGGCGTGATTGAGGCGAGTCGCGGCCGCCATCAACGTGCCGTTCGTTCGCGATGTCGCGAGCTCCGAGACGAACGATGCGACGATCCGCGGCGGCGGCAGTTCTTTGCCGTCCCACTCATGCATCGCGGCGGCAGTCGCCGGCCAGGCAGTGCGCACTTCGTGGTCAGTGAACGCGCGCAGCAACAGCAGGATGATCGGCACGAAGAACGTCACCAGCAGGAACAGCGCCAGCGGTGCGATGAACGCCATCGCGAGCAGCATCCGGCGCCGCTCGCCGTGACGCAGGGCGCTGCGCAGCTTCGTGGCGGGTACGCGTCCGGCCATGCTGCCAATGTCGATGCGGATGGCTGCCATGGCGACCTAGCGCGCGGCCCAGGCATTGAAGCGCTGGGTGAGCTGCTCCGAGTTCTCGACCCAGAACTGCGCGTCCAGCGCGACCGCGTGGCGCAGGTTCTCGGGATTGGAAGGCGTATCGCGCTTGAGCTCCGGCGGCAGCGCGGCGATCGCGGCGCGGTTCGACAGCCCAGTCGGAATGAAGCTCGCGAGCCGCATCTCATGCTCAGGCTGCTTCATGTAGCGCAGCAGCTGCAGCGCCTGCTCCTTGCGCGGGCTGTTCTTCAGGACGACCCAGAAATCGACAGCATAGATGTTACCGTCCCACACCACCCTGAACTGGCGGCCCTCCTCGCGATTCGCGACCAGGAGCCGTCCGGGGCTGGTCATCGACATCACCACTTCGCCGGAGGCGAGCAGGTCCGGCACCTGCGAGATCGACGACCACCACACCGTGTGCGGTTTGATCTCGTCGAGCTTGCGGAAAGCCCGATCGACGCCCTCCGGCGTCCTGAGCACCTTGTACACGTCGCGCGGCTCGACGCCGTCGGCCATGAGCGCGAACTCCAGCGTGTACTTCGGCGTCTTGCGCAGGCCGCGCCGACCGGGGAAGCGCTTCACGTCCCAGAACTCGGCCCAATTGCGCGGACCTTCCGGCATGCGCGCGGCGTCGTAGCCGAACAGCTGCGACCAGACCATCGCGCCGACGCCGCAGTCGTGCACCGACACGTCGATGTAGGCGTCGCGACCGCCCAGCCGCGTCCAGTCGATCGGCTCGAACAGCCCTTCCTCGCAGCCGAGCAGCAGCTCCTCGACTTCGACCTGCACGACGTCCCAGTCGCTCGTGCCGCCGAGGACCTTGGTGCGCAGCACGCCGATGCCGCCGTGCCAGACGTCCTCGCGCAGACGGATGCCGGTGTCGACGACGAACGAAGTCCAATATGCGTCGCGGTGCGCGCGCTGCGAGCTGCCGCCCCAACCGACGACGGTCAGGTCACGCGTCGGCGCATCCGCGCCGCATCCGCCGAGCACGGCCACAGCCATGCCCGCCAGCAGCAGCGCCGCGCGCTTCATAGCCGTCATCGTGCCTCTCCCGCGTTTTCGTCGAACGCCATGCAGTTCTCCGCCGCAAACGCGACGGTCGCGCTCGCGCCGCGCGGGAGGCACGCCGACTGCGAGCGCGAACACTTGGCGACCAGCTCCGCTCCAAACGGCAAGGCAAGCCGCACGCGCAGGTGATCGCCCTGGTACACCACTTCCTGCACGCGGCAGTCGAGCGAGTTCGCAAGCGTCGTCGCGCCGAGCTGCAGGTGCTCCGGCCTGACCCATGCACAGACGCGTGTGCCCGCACTCGCTGCAATCTCCTGTCGCTTCGCACGGACCGCTGCTCCGTCGGGCAGACGAATGACGCAATGCTCGCCTTCCACACGATCGACCACGCCGTCGATGCGGTTGTTCTGGCCGATGAACTGTGCGACGAATGCGCTGGCGGGGGCTTCGTACAATTCCTCGGGCGTGCCGATCTGCTGAATCGAGCCATCCGCGAACAGCGCGATCCGGTCCGACAGCGTGAGCGCCTCCGACTGATCGTGCGTGACGTACACGACCGTGACGCCCAGGTGTCGCTGGATCTGCTTGATCTCGACCTGCAGCTGCTCGCGCAGCTGCTTGTCGAGCGCACCGAGCGGTTCGTCCATGAGAATCAGGTCCGGACCGAACACCAGGGCGCGCGCCAGTGCGACGCGCTGCTGCTGCCCGCCGGACAGCTGCGACGGACGCCGGTCTTCATAGCCCTCGAGCCGCACGAGCGCGAGCGCCTGGTGCACGCGCTCGCGCACTGTGGCGGCCGCTACGTGCCGCACGCGCAGAGCAAACGCGACATTCTCCGCCACGCTCATGTGCGGAAAGAGCGCGTAGTTCTGGAACACCACACCCATGTTGCGTCGATGCGGCGGCACGTTCTCGAGCGACCGGCCGTTGAGGCGGATGTCGCCCGCTGACGGCTGCTCGAAGCCCGCGAGCATCATGAGCGCGGTCGTCTTGCCGGAACCGGAAGGGCCGAGGAAAGTCAGGAATTCGCCGCGCTCGACGCTGCAGCTGAGCCCCGCGACCGCGAGCATGCGGCCGTCATACGTCTTGCTGACGTCGCGGAACTCGATGAAGGCGCGCGCCGTCACGCGGCAATCTGTGCGCGCACCACATCCGCGAGGCGACGCACGCCCGCGTCGATCTGCTCGAGCGTTGCGAAGCTGTACGAGAGCCGGATGTAGTTGCAGTTCGTCCCGCGACGCGGGTCCCGGGCGAAGAAGCGGCTGCCGGGAATGATGTTGACGCCGACCGCGGCGGCGCGTTGCGCCACCTGGTCGCCGTCGACGTGTGCCGGCAGCTCCAGCCAGAGGTAGTAGCCGCCGCGGGGGACCTGCATCTTGACCTGCGGCAAGTCGCGGCGCACAGCCGCCACCATCCGATCGCGGTGCTCGCGATACAGGCCCTGCACCCGCTGCACGTGCGCGGCGAAGTCGGGCGAGCGACAGAACTCCAGCACGATGCGCTGGATCAGCGGGTTCGACCCGCCGTCCGACTTCAGCTGCAACAGGCGCGCGATGTGGCTCTGGTGGGCCGCAATCCAGCCCATGCGCAGGCCGGGCGCGATCAACTTCGCGAAGCTGCCGACGTGCAACACCTCGCCCGCCCGATCGAGCGCCTTGAGCGTTGGCAGCGTCTCGCCCTCGAAGCACACACGGCGATAAGGATTGTCCTCGACGACCGCGATGCAGTGCCGGGCCGCGAAGTCGACCAGTGCCTCGCGACGCGCGCGCGAGGTCGCGACGCCGGTCGGATTGTGAAAGTCGACGACGTTGTAGACGAACTTCGGCGGACGCTGCTGCAGGGCGCGCCTCTCCTCCACCACACGCTCCAGCTCGTCGACACGCAGGCCATGCTCATCGTTGCCGACTTCCACCAGCTCGGCGCCGAAGCTGCGGAAGATCGGCAGCGCAGTGAAGTACGTCGGCGCAGTGACGACGATCGCATCGCCCTCGTCTATGAGCAGCCGGCAGATCAGGTCCAGGCCATGCTTCGCGCCGTTCACGACGAGGATGTTGCGGGCCGCGAGCTCGCAACCGTCGTCGTTCATATAGCGCGCCAGCCAGGCGCGCAGCTCCGGGTGCCCCTGCGGTGCCGCGTATTGCAGCGACTCTTCGCGGTGCGTCGTCAGGGCGCGCTGCGCACAGACGGTCAGGTCCGGTAGCACCGGCGGGAAAGCGAAGCCCGAATCGAAGGCGATCACGCCCGGATCGAGCTCCGCGGGAAAGTGCGGCGCGGGGAAGGCTGTCGTCAACCCCGCGGCGCGGCGCGCCAGCGATGATGCATCCATACCGGCAACGATGATCGGCAAAGCAATTTCCGCCAGCT
Organism: Steroidobacteraceae bacterium; assembly: GCA_036004505.1. GTDB lineage: Bacteria > Pseudomonadota > Gammaproteobacteria > Steroidobacterales > Steroidobacteraceae > Steroidobacter. The sequence continues at coordinate 17,278 of DASYRK010000112.1, read as the reverse complement.
CACGGGCCCTTCGCCTCCGCCGCGCCGACCTTGCGCACGACCTTGCCGGTTTCGTCGAGGAACTGAATCGACGCAGCGCCCTCCGCGCTCACCTGCAGCAGCAGGCGCGGGCGACCGGCGGCATCGTTGAGCATCAACGCGGAGCTGCGATCGCGGCTCTTGCCGACGAACAGCCGCTGCTTGCCGCCGAACAGGTCGCCGAGCCGTTTCATCTCCGCCTGCTTGGCCGGGCCGTCCGGCATCTTCTCGGCCGCCTGCCAGGCCGCCATGTCCAGCGGCGCGTCCGGCCGGTCGGAGACGATCATCGCCGCCCAGCGGTTGCCGTCGAACTCCGACTGGGTCAGCTGGATCACCTGGTCCTGTTCGTACTGGTCGAACGACAGGTGACCGCCGCTCGACACTTTGCCGTTCTCGCGCTTGCCGTCGAAGATCAGGCCGCCGTTCTCGGTGCCTTCCTCGTTGAAGAACAGGAAACCGGCGGTCTTGCGGTTCGGGTGCGGATGCTCCTTGCCGCGCAGGATGATGCCGGGGAAGCGTGCCTTGTTGCTGATCACCAGCCGCAGCGTGCCGTCCTCCTCGCGCAGGTTGATGCGCTTGACGTCGAGCTCGTCGTAGGAGGCCTTGCTGGGACCGCCGACGGCGTCGCGGACCAGCACGGCGCCGGCGAGGGTCGTGACGACGACGCAGTAGCCGAGCAGCAAACCTTTCACTGGAACTCCCATAAGATCCTCCTGGTTCGTCAGCCGGCGCGCAGCCAGCTTTCAAAATCGAGCGCGGCCTGCCGACCCGCAATCTCGCGCAGCACCGACATGAACTCCTGCGTCTTGCGCGGCGGCCGCTGGGCGAGCGTGTGCAGGACGCGATCGAATTGCTCGCGGCCGATCTGTTTCTCCAGGTCCATCAGCAGGAGCGGCGTCTTCGTGTACAGCACGCCGCGGCTGGGCCGGCCGTGGCCCAGCACGGGGCCCATCTCCTTGACGGCGACGCGCGCCTTCCCGAGCTCGGCATCGAGCCGTTCGCGACCGAAGGTCGCTTCGAGGTAGCGCCACGACGAGTACTGCGCGATCGACTCCGCGAGCCAGTAGTCCTCGCTCAGCGGATCCGCCGGCGACCACCAGGCATGCGCGAACTCGTGCGCGACCGTGGCCGCGCGGCTCAGCTCGTCGATCTCCGCCGGCGGATCGCCGGGTGCACGGCCCTCGGCAATGACCGTATAGCCGACCCGCGCATAGGCGCCGCCCGCCTTGCGCGGCACCAGCGCGAGCCGGATCGGACCGCCGGGCAACGGGCCGAACCACTGCTGATGGAAGCGCGCCGCTGCGAGCGCGTGCTTGCGCAACACCTGCGCGAGCGGATCGTCCAGATCGCGGGCATAGAACTCGACGCCGGGCGCGCTCGCCACCTTCAGGCCCCGCACCGCCGTCCACGCGAAATCGAAATCGCCGACGCGTCGCTTGATGCGCACGCGGTCGCCCTTGTGCCGCACTGCGCCTTGCGCGACGACGATCATGTCCGCCGGCACGCCGCGCATGTCGGCGTCGACCGAGAAGCGCTGGTTGAGCTGGGCGACGAACGGCAGCCACATCAGCTCCAGCGCCATTTCGATGCATTCGGGCGTGTAGCCGAGCCGGTCCTGCTCGTCGCTGGCGAAGACCGGGCCGTGATAGCGGAAGCGCACGGTCGCGGGCCGTGTCGGGGACTGCGCGAGCCTCACGCGGATCGAATGCAGCTCGCCGAGGGGACGTTGCTCCTTCGGCTCGACTGTCACCTGGCCGCCGCGCTGCCCCAGTTCGACCGGTTCGAGCTCGAAGCGCCGGCTGAGCACGAACTCGTGCTCCGGCGCGACACCGGCCGGCAGTGTGACCGTCACATCGGCCGCCAGATCGCCGCCCGGAGTGAACGTCGCACGCACGTCGTAGTGAAACAGCTCGACGCTCGGCTCCGCAGCCGCGCTGCACGCACAAGCAAGCAAGACCATGCACAGTGCTGCACGCATCATCCCCACACCTCGCCGAAGACCCGCGCGAAATTGCCGCCGAGCAGCTTGTCGATCCTGCGCGCCGGCCAGCCGCGGTCGGCAAGATCTTCCGCCAGGCGCAGCATGCGGCGCGGCTCGTTGTATTCCATGACGACCTGGTAGGCATCCGGTCCTTCGCCCGGCGCTGCGATACCGTCGCGCACGCGGCTCTCGTATTCCTCGCGCAGACTCTTCCTGTAGGCGTCGTCGATCACCGTGGCCGGAATCGACCCGTCGGTGCCCAGGCCGACGTGATCCTCGCCGCAAACGTCGACGGCATGCTCGATGTGGCGGATCAGGTCGTCCTTGTGCGCGGCGCCGCGCTCCACGAGGAAAGGCATGAAGTAGATCCCCACGACTCCACCCTTGGCAGCGAGCGCGCGGAGCTCCGTGTCGTAAACATTGCGCGGGTGATTCGTCAGGTCGCGACAGCCGGTGTGGCTGATGACCGGCGGCGCCTGCGCCTCGGCGATCGCTTCGGCGATCGTGCGGCGTCCGCTGTGGCTCAGATCCATGACGACGCGGGTGCGATTCAGCTCCGCGACCAGCGCACGCCCGAGATTGCTGAGCCCGGCGTCGCCGCGCTCGAGGCATCCGTCGCCGACCAGGTTGCGGACGTTGTAGGTCAGCTGCATCACGCGCAGGCCCAGCGACTGCAGGACGCCGACGCGCGTCAGGTCGTTCTCCAGGAGCGATGTGTCCTGGACGTTGAAGATCAGCCCGAGACGCCGCGTGTCCTTGGCGATGCGCAGATCCAGCGCCTTGCGCACGCGCATGAGCGCGTCGGGCGCGGCGGCGACCTTCTCGTCGAAGATCGCAATCTTGCGCAGCGCCTTGGCCATGCGATCGCCCGTGATGCCGACGCTCAGCGTGGCGCTGATCGCGGTGACACCCGAATCGCGAACGACGCGCAACAGCTGCGGCGACGGCGGCGATTCGGCGGTCGCGCCTGGATCGGGATCGCCGAGCGTGCCCATGGCGTCGATGACCGTCGCGCGCTCGTAGTCCGCCTGCGTGTACTTGCGCGCAGCGGCGGACGCAGATCGACCGATCGCGAACGCGGCGGCTCCGAGCACGGTCGTAGTGACGAAATCTCTGCGGCCGATCATTCCTGCTGGCCCTCGCGACGGTAGATCCGGCCACCCTTCATGACGAAGCGCACGCGCTCCAGCTCGCGCACGTCCTCCAGCGGGTTGCCGTCGACGGCGATGATGTCGGCCGCCTTGCCGGGCGCGAGCGAGCCCACCTCGCCGGCGACGCCGAGATGCTCCGCCGCGCGCACGGTGGCGGCGCGTATTGCTTCGAGCGGCGTGAAGCCGGCTTGCACCAGTAGTGCGAACTCGCGGGCGTTGGTCCCATGCCGGGCGACGCTCGCGTCCGTGCCGAACGCGACATTGAGACCGGCGGCGTGCGCCCGACGCGCCATGTCCAGCATCCGCGGGCCGACCTGCCGCGCCTTGTCGCGCACGGCCGGGCTCAGAAAGCCATTCGGGTCGTCGGCCCAGGCGACGATCGTCGCGCCGGCGAGCAGCGTCGGCACGAGGTACGCGTCGTGGGCCTTGAACAGGCGGACAGATTCGTCGTCGAGAAAGGTGCCGTGCTCGATCGAATCCACACCGGCACGCAGCGCGTCGTTGATGCCATCCGCACCGTGCGCATGCGCCGTCACGCGGCGACCCATCGTGTGCGCTGCGTCGACGATCGCCCGCAGCTCCTCCGGCGTGAACTGCCGGCCGACTCCCTGGCTCGCGTCTGCCAGCACCGAACCTGTCGCGACGATCTTGATGAGGTCGGCGCCGCGCGCGATGTGCATGCGGACGACGCGACGGCAATCGTCGGCGCCGGTACACAACGTCGGCCTGCGAATCGCATCGGCAACGTCCGGACGATAGCCGTGCACGTCGCCGTCGCCGCCGTGCGGACTGATCACCGAGCCCGCCGCCAGCACGCGCGGTCCGGGAATCTCGCCGCGCGCGATGCCGTCGCGCAGGGCGAAGATCGCGTCGTTGTCGTCGCCGAGATTCGCAACCGTCGTGAAGCCCGCCTGCAGCGTGCGCGCGGCGAAACCCGCCCCGCCGATGGCCCAGTCCGCCGAGGTCTTCGTCACCCGGTTGAGGCGATCGTCCGGTCCGTTCTCGTGGCAGAGGTGCACGTGGCTGTCGATCAGTCCGGGCAACACGAACTGCCGGCTCAGATCGACGATCTGTCCGCCTTCGCGCACGAAGCCGGGGCGGATCTCGACGATGCGCCCGTCGCGCACGACGAGCGTCTGATCGGTCAACACGCGGCCGGTCGCCGGCTCCGCGAGCAGCTTACCTGCATGAATCAACGTCGTCCCGACTGCCGCCGTCGCCGCTCCGTCACCTTTCGCACCGAGCCATCGGTCGACGTTCTCTTCCAGCAACGGCAACGGCAGCGGCCCGTTGCTCAGCACGACGTCATGAAACGCACGCAGGTCGAAGCGATCACCGAGCACGCTGCGCGCCCGCTCGCGCAGCTCGACGATCTTGAGCATGCCGAGCGCATAGGACGTCGCCTGCCCCGGCAGCACGATGTAGCGCTCGACTTCTCGCTGGTTGTCGTAGTGCGATCCCGGCGTGTTGCGGTCGAAGTACTCGATCGCCTGCTCGCGCGTCCAACGCTTCTGGTGCAGACCGGTGTCGACGACCAGGCGCGCCGCGCGCATCAGCCCGAGCGACAGCCGCCCGAAATCGTCGTAGGGATCGCGATACAGCCCCATCTCCTTCGCGAGCCGCTCCGAATACAGTCCCCAGCCTTCGCTGAACGCCGCGACGCTCGCGAACTTGCGGAAGCTCGGCACGTTGCGCAGCTCGTAGGCGATCGCCGTTTCGACGTGATGGCCCGGGATCGCTTCGTGGTACAGCACGACCGGCAACTGGTAGCGCGGCGCCGCGTGCATGTCGTAGAGGTTGATGTAGAAGATGCCCGGACGCGAACCGTCCGGCGCCGGCCCCTGGTAGAACGCTTTGGCCGCCGATTTCTCGCGCCAGGGTTCGACGGGCTTCACCACGACGTCCGCCTGCGGCAGGACACCGAGCACTTCGCCTTGCCGTGCGCGGATTTCATCCAGGAATCTCTGCGCGTCGGCGACGTACTGCTCGCGTCCTGCAGCAGTGTCGGCGTAGTAGAGCTTTGGATCGTTGCGTACGTGCTGGAAGAACTCCTGCAGCGATCCGGAGAAATTCACGCGCTTCATGACTGCGCGCATCTCATCGTGAGCGCGCGCGACTTCCTGGAGGCCGAGCACGTGCACGTCGTCGGGACCGATGGGCAGCGTGGTGTAGCTCTCCAGAGCAAAGCGGTAGTAGGCCGTGCCATTCGGCAGCTTCCATACGCCCGCCTGATCCGTTGCCTGCTTCTGACTGCTGCGCAGGTGCTCGATGAGCTGGCGGTAACCGGGCCCGAAGCCGTCACGCAGCGCCGTCTGAGCGCGCGTCAGCAACTCGCTGCGCTCCGCCTCGGAGAATTTTGCCGTGCCGAGCTTGGTGCGAAAGTCGGCGAGCATCGGGCTGTCGACGGCCGATTCGTCGAACGGCCGGCCCTGCAGCAGATTCTCGCATTCGCCGATCGTCAGGTCGAAGACGAACCGCGGCGGCCGCACGCCAGCGGCTTCCTGCAGCTGCAACTGCTCGACCAGCTGCGCCATGAGGCCGCGCACGCTTGAGAGACGCGCGATGTATGCCTCGGCGTCCGCGCGCTCGGCGATCGGATGGCTGTTCAGCAGCGTGACCGGGACCTGCCGGTGCAGGCCGCCCATCTGCGTGACCAGGTAGCCGTGGCGGCGCCACTCGAAGCCCTTGATCGACTCTTGCAGGGTGCGCTCGAACAGCCGATAGCTGAGCTGGCTGTCGGCATCGAGTGCCGCGCGCGAGAACGTGGCGAGCGTGCGCAAGTCGCCGCGCGCGAGCTCCAGGTCTTCCTGCTGGCGCGCCTCGCCGATGTCGTCCCACCGATCCTGGCCGGCCTTGAGGCCGAGCTTCGACTGGCGGATCGGGCTGCGCGCGAGATTGCGCTGGAACACCTGCTCCAGGAAGTCGTTGAAGCGCTCGCTCTCGCTGGCCGCAACGCTCGACGCCGGCAGCAGCGTGCTGCTCAGCGCGATCGCGGCCAGGACCGGATAGATGAAGCGCACGTCGTCGAACACTCCTCGCGGCAGAAGGCCGGGCACGGATGCCTCCCTGCACCCGCGCCCGCGGGGGATATCAGTGGAAATCCGCGAACAGCGTCATGAAGTAGCGGCGGCCGAGCGGGTCGTAGCCCGAGAAGCCGTTCACCAGCGCGTTGGTCGGGATGTCCTCGTCGAGGACGTTGCTCACGCCGAGCTGCGCGCGCAGCGAGTCGCTGATGCGATAGCCGAACGTCAGGTTGTGCGTCGCGTACGACGGCACGTGCGTCGCCTGGTATTCCTCCGGATCGACGTTGATGCCGGTCTTCACCGAGCTGCGCCACAGCGTCTGCCAGTCGACGTCGAGCGACTTCCAGTGATAGCCGAGGTTCAGCTGCGCCGTGTACTCGGGCTCGCCGAGCAGGCCGGCCGAGTCCACCGGCTCATCGCCGGCAAAGAGCGTCTCCTCGAACTTGTTCGTGTAGAACACCGTCGCGCCGGCGCGCATCGCGCCCGGGCCGAGATCGAAATCGATCTCGCTGGCGAGGATCAGTCCCTCGAACTCGATCGTCGCCACGTTAAAGTACGTCGCCTGGTAGCCGTTCGCGAGATCGCCGACCTGCCGCTCGGGGAAGCCCGGCGGCAGCCCGGCGATTTCCGCGGCGGTGTAGCGATGGAAGCCGGCGCACGCGTCGTTCGGGAATGTGTTGCTGTCGTAACAGACCTGCATCTGGCGCTCGATGTCGAGCGGCGAGATGCCGCCCTTCAGCTCGACGTGCGCCCAGTCGAGCGCCAGGCGCATGCGCGGATATGAGCTCGGCTGCCAGACCAGACCGACCGACCACGATTCGGCCTGTTCGTTGTCCAGGTCGGGATTGCCGACCTGGCGGCCCGACGGGCTGATGAGACCGGTCGTGCTGCTCGTGTCGAACGTCGACGGATCGGCGACACCGGCTGCGGCCAGCGCTGCCTGGCAATTCGCGCGGCGCGCAGCGGGATTCGGGCCGCTGTCGAGCGCGGCTGCATCGCACGGATCGGTCAGGCTGTCCGTCGTCGGCGTATCCGTGAACAGCTCGCGGATCGCGGGCGAGCGGATCGCTTCCGTGTACACGCCACGGAACAGCAGGCCGTCGCCCCAACCGGGCAGGCGCGGGGCGAGCCGTCCGCCCACCGACCAGGTCGTGTCGGCGCCGGCGATCGAGTGGTCGACGTAGCGCACGGCGCCCTCGATGCTCGCAGTCTTGATCGGCCAGCCCCACGCGTCGCTGATCAGCGGCGCGACCAGCTCGGTGTAGACCTCATTGGTCTCGTACGAGCCGTTGGCCGGAAACGCGGCGGCGATCTCGCCCGGCGGTCCGAGCAGCACGTCGCCGATGCGGAACGCGGAGTCGGAATCGAAGCTGCTGTCCTCCTCGCGGTGCTCGGCGCCGACGTTGAAGGCGATGTTGCCGCCGATGCCGAACGGCAATGCGCCCGACAGGTTCGCAGTCGCGACGCGCTGCGTGTTGATCGAGATCGCCGTGGCCGGATCGAGCACGAACTCGAGCGCCTCGTTGCTGAAGGCGTTCTGGCCGAACAGGTTCAGCGGCGCGCAGCCGTTGCTCGCATCCACGCACACGATGTTGCCGGAGCCGTCGCGCGTCACGTCGATCGCCTGCAGCAGCCGGTCCGGATTGATGAACGCCAGCTCGGAGACTGCGCGGCTGCGGCCGTAGTTGAACGCGATGTCCCAGCGCAGCGTCTCGCCCCAGGCCTCGAAGTCGCCCTGGAACCCGCCGACGAACCGATAGAGGTCGACCTCGGTGCGGCCCCCATCGCGGTCGGTCAGGTCGTTGAGGTTGCGGTTCATGTCGAAGGTGCCGCCCGCTCCGACGTTGGCGATCAGCGTGTCGCGCGCCTGCTGCGTCAGAAACGGATTGTCGACCGAGAACGTCAGGCGCGGGCCGCCGAGCAGGCCCGGCGCCGAGAACACGTACAGCTCGCTCAGCTCGCGGCCTTCGCTGTGAGCATACGCGGCTTCGAAGATCACCCGGACGCCGTCGCTGAGATCGTAGTGGCCGATCGCGTTGATCAGCGTGCGCTTCGTCGGCGACAGCAGCGAGAAGTGATCCGCGGGATTCATGCCGTCGCCGCCGCTGGAAATCACCGGCAGCAGTCCGCCGGCGTCGTCGAGCACCGTACCGGCGCTGTATGGAACGAGTCTGCCGTCCGGCGCGAACCGCAGCGGTGTGCCGCTGGCGTCGTAGATGTAGTTGGGGCGCGTGTAGATCGGCGGCAACGTCACGCCGGGAAAGTCATTGCCGAGGATCGGCGCGAGCGTGTTCTGGTACGGCAAGCCGCCTTCCGTCAACAGCGCGAAGCGCTGCGTGCCGGGGATGAAGGCGGGAATGCCGTCGCCCGGTCCGGTGTCCGCCGGATTCGGCACGCGCGAGAAGAACTCGGGATAGCGCGTCGAGTAGAGGATGCCGTCGGTCTCGTTGTACTCGAAGCCGACTGCGACGTTGCCGCGGTTCTCGGCGAAGTTACCGCCGATCAGCGTGCGAAAGGTCTTGGTCTCGCCGTCGCCGTCCTCGTTCGCGCCGTACTGCGCCGAGGCCTGGAAACCCTCGAAGTCCTGTTTCAGAATCACGTTGACGGTGCCGGCGATGGCGTCGGAGCCGTACACCGGCGCGCCGCCGATCGACACGACTTCGACGCGTTCGATGAGCCCCACCGGCAGCGTGTTCAGGTCGACCTGCGTGCCCGCGGGCTGGCCGAGCGCGAGCGTGTTCGAAGTCACGTAGCGCCGGCCGTTGACCAGCACGAGCGTGCGCTGCGAGCCGAGATTGAACAGGTCGGCGAACGTCTGGCCGACGTTGTGCGTCGCCTGCGTCGTGCTCACCGGGTCCGCGCCCGACGGGCCGAAGCCGGGAATGTCCTTGAGCGCCTCGCCGACGTTGGTATAGCCGCGGCGCTGCATCTGCTGCGAGTCGGACGTGAGCGTCGCCTGCAGCGTATCGAAGCCGGCGCGACGGATACGCGAGCCGGTGACGATGATCTCCATCAGCTCTTCCGGCAGCCCGAACTTCTCGTCCTGCGCGCCCTGGGTCGCGCCCGGCTTGCTGCGCCGGATCGTGATCGTGTTCTCGCCGCTGGCGACGACTTCCAGGCCGGTGCCCGCGACCAGCATCTGCGCGGCCTCGACCGCGCTGAAGTTGCCGTGAACCGGATTGGTGCGCACGCCGCGCAGGTCGTCTTCGGCGGCGAAGACCTGCAGGCGCGACTGCTGCGCCCAGCTCTGAATGGCCGCAGCGGCCGACTGCGCCGGAATGTCGAAGCTCTGCTTCTGCTGCGCGAAGGCCGCACTCGACAGCATCAGCGCCGCCAGCAGCGCACTGCGCGTTCGTCCGCATCGTCGGTACCGCATGTTGTCTCCCACGCGTTGCTCGATGCCCGATACGATGTGCGAAGAAATGAAATCCGCCATTCGCCGCGCGGAATGGTTGCAACGATCGCGTGCTGGAAGGCGTGTCAGCGCGAGGGCGCTTGCAGGTGCAGCGCGCCGTCGGCTTCCTGCACCTTGGCACCGAAGGCTGCAGCTGCAGCCTGCGCAAATGCGCGTGAGTCACCGATCCGGAATACGCCGACGAAGGACTTGGCGCCGAGCGCCGCGTCGTCGATGACGACGGGCGTCAGGCTGTACCTGTTGACTTCGGCAACGGCGGCGGCGAGCTGCTCGCCCTGGAAGACCAGCTGCCCCTCCTGCCAGGCGAGGCGGCGTGAGATTTCCGGCTCGCTCAAAGCCGCGACCACGATGGGCTGCTTCGACGCTTCCGCCACTACGAGTTGCTGATTGCGGCTGACGCGCTCGGCTGCGATGCGCTGGCTGCCGCCGCGCCGCGTGACCTCGACCACGCCTTCGGTAACCGTGACCTCGACATCGTCGCCGCGCATGCGCACTGTGAAAGCAGTCCCGACGGCGCGCACCGTCACGTCCGCCGCCTGCACGACGAACGGCCGCTGTTCTTCGTGGCGCACCTGGAACGACGCCTCGCCCTGCCGCAGCACGACGCGGCGAACGTCGTCGTCGAACTTCACCTGGACGATCGACGACGTATTCAGCGCCAGCGCGGAGCCGTCATCGAGCGTCAGGCGGCGCACTTCGCCGATCTGCGTGCTCTCACGGCCCGCCAGGTAGCGATCGGAAATGCGCACGCCTGCCAACGTCACAGCGAGCACGAGGGCAGCAATGGCCGCGGCCCGCAGGTACCGCCGTGGCTCGACGCGCGGCGTCGGCTGTACGCGCCCGGCGCTCAAGGCCGCGACGCGGTCGGCGTCGACCCACATCGCCTGCGCGCGCACGAACGCACCGCGATGGCGCGAGTCAGCCTCGAGCCACGCGTCCAGCTCGCGCTGCTGCGCTTCGCTCAGCGCCTCGCGGTCGAGCCGCAGCACCCACTGGGCTGCGATCTCGTCGATGTCATCGGGCTCGATGACGGTACCCATGTTGCTTGCTCGTCGATCCGTCCGCACCCACATCGCTCTCTTGCAATTCCCTCATGATGATCCGCAGCGCCTTCACCAGGTGTTTCTCCACCGTGCTCTCGCTGAGCTGCATGCGCTGCGCGATCTCGCGCTGCGACAGCTCCGCGAACTTGCGCAGCTCGAACGCTTCGCGGCACTTCGGCGGCAGCTTGTCGAGCACCCGCTGCAAGCGCTCGATTTCCTCGCGGCCGCTCAGACGGCGCTCGGGCCCGACGTCGTGATCGGCGACGTCGAGCGTCTCCACGTCCGCAACCGTTTCGATCGAAACGACGCGCGCCCGCCGCAGCACCTCGCCGACGACGTGACGCGCGGTGACGAAGAAATAGGCGCGCGGATTCATGATGCGCTCGGCACCCACCGCCCACAGCCGTGCATAAGCCTCCTGCACGATCTCGTCGACGTGACAGCCCGGCAGCCCGCGAATACGCCGCAGCAGCCAGCGGCGCACGTCCGGCTCGTGAGGCAACACCTCGCGAGCGAACCAGCGCACGTGCTCACTGCGGTCCATGACGCGATTGGGACAGGACTCGCGCGCCGGGTCAAGCTGCTCACTATTGCGGATAACGCCTCACGACCTTGCCGGCCTCGTCGAGGAATTCGACGCGCGGCTCGCCGGACGCCTCGACCTTCAGCACCAGGCGCGGGCGGCCGTTGCCGTCGGCCAGGCGCACGATCGATGCACCGCGTTCCTTGCCGGCGAACAAGCGCTCGCCCATCGGGCCCCAGCTCTGCGCGAGCCTGGTCATTTCGGCGCGGATCGCCTCGCGCTCGGCGTCGCTCGCGGCGCGCGCCGCCTTGTCGCTCAACTCGATCACGGGCAGCAGCGATTGGTCGGGCCGGTCCCAGACGCGAATGCCGGCGGCCCGCTGGCCGTTGCGCTCGTTGTAGACGAGGCCCACCGTCTGGTCCTGCTTGTACTGATCGAACAGCAGCCCGGAATGCACGCTCGTGTTGTCGCCTTCGCGGCGGCTGGAGAACGTCATGCCGCCGACCTCGTCGCCTTCGTCGTTGAAGAACAGGAAGCCGCCGTCGTCGCGGCTGTGATGCCGATACTCCTTCCCGCCCCAGTAAAGCCCCGGCATGCGTGCACGGCTGGAGACGACGACGCGCGGCTTCCCGTCCGGTTCGACGATGTTCAGGCGACGCACGTTGATCTCCTCGAACCTCGCCGTGCGCGCGCTCGCTGTTTGCTGCGCGTCGGAGGCGGCACGGCTGTAGCCGACGAAACCGAGTGCGACCGTCAGCAACGTCAGCCAGACGAAGACGAGATTGCCCCGCACGAGCCGCGCCACTGACGCTCTCCTACTTCACCGCGGCGAGCCGGTTCGTGGTTTTGCCGGCGGCGTCGAGAAACTCGATGCTCGCCTGTCCCTGCGGGTCGACTTTGAGCACCAGCCGCGGATGGCCCTGCGCGTCGGCAAGCTTGAGGACCGCTTCCCCGAGTTGCTTGCCGGCGAAGAAGCGCTCGGTGAAATAGCCCTTGCCGCGCATCTCCTCGGCCATCTTCTTCAATTGCGCGTTGAGCTCGGCGCGCTGCGCTTCCGTGGTCGCGCGCGCGAGCTGGTCGCTGAGCGCGATCGCGGGCAGCATCTCGATGTCGGGCTGATCCCACACCCTGAGGCCGGCCTCGCGCTGGCGGTTCTCTTCGCCGTAGATCAGGCCGAGCGTTTCGCCCTGCTTGTACTGGTCGAACAGCATGCTCGCGCTGGCGGCGGACTTGTCGCCCTGCTTGTGGCTCTTGAAGATCATGCCGCCGACTTCGTCGCCGTCGTCGTTGAAGAACAGGAAACCGCCTTCGTCGCGGGTCGGGTGCTGGTATTCCTTGCCGCCCCAGTACAGCCCCGCCATGCGCTGCTTGCTGGAGATGATGACGCGCGGATTGCCGTTCGGTTCGACGATGTTGATGCGCTGAACGGTCAGCTCATCATAGTCCGCCGTGTGCGCGGCGGCGGGCGCCTGCGCCGAGTCTGCCGGCTGAATGGCGAGCACGATGGACGCGACGCTGAGCGCGCCCAGCCACGCGATGATGAGACCGTTGCGAATAGCCGGGGTCATAGGGGGTACGATGCGTGGGACGCGCGTTTCCGCCACTCAATAGCTCCATTGCGCCGTGTCCTCGCCCGGCGGCGCGGTCTGCTTCACGTGCTCGGCCATCTCGCGGATCATTTCCGAGAAGTCCTTGTGGTGCCAGCTGTGGCCCTGCTTCGGCCGGCCGTACTCGAACCGCCCTGCGTAGTGCGGATCCTTCGTTTCGTTGAGCATCGCTTCGAAGTCGTAGACCGCCAGGTTCAGATAGAAGTTGTCCATCTCGCCGGACATGAAGTTGAGCTTGCCGACCAGCTTCGGACCGAGGGTCGGCCAGTTGCGCCGCGTGTACTCGGTCAGGTCGTAGCCGTGCTCGCGCATGTAGCTCGCGACGTCCTTGTTGATGACGCCGGTGAGCTTGTCGAACAGCAGCACCGGGTAGCCATCCGCGCCCACCGGCCCGTGCACCGTCTGCCACGCATCGAGCTGATAGCCTGAGCGGCCCTTGCTGCCCATCACTGCTTCCAGTCGCGACAGCTGCCGGAACGTGTGCGTCACCTGCCCTTCCACCGTGCGCCGGAACGGCCGCTCCGCGCTCTGAAACGACGACATCGGCACCGAGAACGCGTTTTCGTCGCGGTAGATGTTCAGCAGCTGATAGTGATTGAAGTCGATCGGGTCCGGATTGAAGACCCAGGCGCCGCCGAACAAGTCAGGGTGCTGCAGCTGCAGCGCCAGCGTTTCCCAGCCGCCGGTCGAAGCGCCTTCGACGATGCGCGCATACGACTTGGGGATCAGGCGGAACTTGCGCTCGAGGAACGGGATGAGCTCCTCGACGATCGCGCGGCCGTACGGCCCATGGTTCGCGGAGTCCACCGAGTACGCTTCCAGGAAGTACGGGCTCGACTGTTCCATCACGATCGCGACGAACCGCGGAAATCCGTCGGACTGCCACGTCTGATAGAACTCGTAGCCGGTCTGGATGTTGGCGCTCTGGCGCAGGCCGCGCTGTCCCTCCTGGCTGGCCGGATCCGGATTGAACCAGAACGGCGAAGTGCGCTCCTGGCTCTGCGCATAGAGCGCGGGATAGCGCGCCTGCGGGTGCTCGTCGAAACCGCGCGGCACGAGTGCCGTCGCACGCAGATAAGTCGGCATGCCCCAGAAGTCGCTCAGCAGCTTGCTCTTGATCTGCACGCTGCGCAGCCACGGCGTGTCCTTCGGCTCCTCGACCGGCCCGATCGTGTCGGTGAGCTCGAGCCGCACAGTCGCGCCCTTCGCGGGATCGAGATGCTGCTTCTGGACCTTGCTGTACAAGTTGCCGGGCAGCATGAAGAAGGGCATGCGGCGGTGCTGCGTCGGCACCCAGATCGTGTGCCCGTCCGAGCGCGTCACCTTGCCGTAGCGGATCAGCACCGCTTGCACGAAGTAGTCGCCGGCCGGCAGCTCGCTGAGGTGTTCGAGCGGGTAGCTGATCGCGCTTTCGTCAACCGTTGCGACCTGGCCGGCGGGGAGCTGCTCGACATCCAGGCCGAGAATCATCGGACCGGTCAGGCCGATCGCCTCGCGCGGCTCCGGCTTGTCGCCGGTCGCGATGGCGACGACCAGCCGCCCCGTCACCGCTTCGGAGACGACGGTGCGAGGAATCGAGACGTCGAAGTGCAGCGACTGTGCGGCGCTCAGGCCCGGCAGGGTCAGGCATGCGAGCACGAGCAAGGCGGCGCGGGCGAGGAGCTGGCGCGGGCGGACTGTCATCAGCGGGTACCTCCGCAAACCACGATGCGCGAGTCAGCACATTCCGCCAATGCGACGGCGGAAAACCGTGCCTCGTACATCGTTCCTTCGACATACCCGGACGGAGAGCAGACGTATGAGGCGAATGACGGTCACGACGATCCTGGCGGCGTTGGTCGCGTGGCACTCGTTGGCAGCGTCTGCCGCCGAGCTGTCTGTGATCATGACCGGCACCGTGAAGGGCGATCTGATCGTGACCGCCACGGGCCCGCACGAGCGGCGCACGCGACTGCAGTTCGACGACCGCGGGCGCGGGCCGGATGTGACGACGACCTCCCGCTTCGACGCTCGCGGGCTGCCGCTCGCGATCACGGTCGAGGGAGTGAACTACGCCAAGCGTCCGGTCAGCGAGCGGTTTGCCAGCGAAGGCGGTCGCGCCGAATGGCAGAGCAGCGCCGACTCGGGCAGCAGCAGCGAGCCGGGCTTCTACGTCACGAACGAGTCCAACGCGGAAGATCTCGCGGCCCTGGCCCGGGCGCTGCTCGATGCGCCGAAGCACGAGCTGGCGCTGTTGCCTGCCGGGCGCGCGCGGATCGAGAAAGTCCTGGACCACAGCGTGACTGCGGGAGCCCAGCGCGCCACGGCAACGCTCTACGCAATCTCCGGGCTCGATCTCACACCTTCTTCTATATGGCTCGATGGTCAGCGTGAGCTCTTCATGAGCGGCGGCACCTGGATCGCCGTGGTCCGCAAGGGATTCGAGCCGGCACTGCCCGCGCTCCTCAAGGTGCAGGAACAAGCGACTGCGCGACGGCTCATCGAGGCCACCGCGGCCATGCGCCGCACCCCGACCAAGCCGATCGTGATCCGCAATGCCGCAGTGTTCGATGCCGAGCAACGCACCCTGCGGCGCGGCCTGTCGGTGCGGATTCGCGGCGAGCGGATCGAGGCAGTCGGTCCGGATGCGACGATCGATCGCAGCGGCGCGGAGGTGATCGACGCGACCGGCAAAGTCTTGTTGCCTGGACTGTGGGACCTGCACGTCCACGTGCTGAGCGCGGAGGAAGGTCCGCTCGCGCTGCTGGCCGGACTGACCACCGTCCGCGATCTCGGCAACGACGCCGAGGCGTTGCAGCGCCTCACACAGCAATTCGACGACGGCACAGTCGCAGGACCGCGCGTACTCAAGGCGGGCATGATCGACGGACGCGGACCGCTCGCCGCGCCGAGCGGCACGCTTGTGGAGAACGCAGAAGAGATGCGCGCGGCTGTCGACGCGTACGCGGATCGAGGCTATCGGCAGATCAAGCTGTACAGCTCTCTGCCGCCTGCACTGGTCCCCGTGGGCATTGCCGAGGCGCGTGCGCGGGGCATGCGCGTCAGTGGCCATGTGCCCGCGGGGATGACGATGCGCGAAGCCGTGCTGGCCGGCTTCGATGAAATCCAGCACGCGAACTTCTGGTTCCTGAACTTCATGGATGCGGAAACGGTCGCGCACACCAACTCGCCCATCCGCTTCAGCGCGGTCTACGAGCACGGCTGGGAGCTGGATCTCGCCTCGCCGCAGGTCCGCGATTTCATCGCGCTGCTCAAGGAGAAGCATACGGTCGTCGATCCCACGCTGATCGTGTTCGAGAACATGTTCACCGGCTGGAAAGGCGAGATGGCGCGCTGGATCGAGCCCTGGGCGCCGCAGTTACCGGCCACCTCCCTGCGCAGCGCACGGTCCGGCGGACGCGCATCGACACCCGAACAGCGCGCAACGTACACGGAGTCGTTCACCCGCATGAAGCAGATGCTGCAGGCGTTGCACGCGGCCGGCGTGCCCGTCGTGCCGGGAACGGACGGCACCGCGCTGCTCTACGCGCGTGAGCTCGAGCTGCATGCGGAGGCCGGCATCGCTCCGGCCGACGTTCTCTACGATGCAACGCTCGGATCGGCGCGAGTGATGCACGAAGACGCCGACAGCGGCTCCGTAACGCCGGGCAAGCGAGCCGACCTCGTGCTGATCGACGGCGATCCGCTGACCCACATCAGCGACGTGCGCAAGACCACGCTGATCATCAAAGCCGGGGTGCGCTACGAGGCGCGAGCGCTCGCCCGCGCCGCCGGCCTGCAACCGCGATGACTCGACCGGGAGCTCACATGACTCGACATGCCATCCACACTACGAAAGCGCCGCGGGCGATCGGCACCTACTCGCAGGCCATGCGTCTCGGCGACGTGGTGTACGTCTCCGGCCAGATCCCGTTCGATCCGGCGACCGGCGAACTGATCGTCGGCGACATTCGCGCGCAGATCCGCAGGGTCTTCGACAATCTCCAGGAAATCGCGCACGCTGCGGGCACCGATCTCGGCGCCGCGGTGCGCGTGACCGTCTACCTCACCGACCTCGGCCACTTCCCGGTCGTCAACGAGGTCATGGCGGCGTATTGCCATGAGCCCTACCCGGCGCGCGTGACGATCGGCGTCGCGGCACTACCGCGCGGCGCACAGGTCGAGATCGACTGCATCCTCGCGCTTTAGCGAATCAGCGCGTCCACACCAGCAGACGGTTGTTCGCGGGCATCGCGTGCTCGCCCATGAATGCGAGCCCGTGCTGGCGGCCGAGCGTCTTCAGCGCCCGATCGTCGCGCAGACCCATGTTCGGATCGCGCTCGCGTAGCGAGGCGTCGAACGCCTGGTTCGACTCGCTGGTGAATCGCCCGTCGCGATTGAACGGGCCGTAGAGGCAAAACCTGCCGCCCGGGCGCAACACGCGGCCGATTCCGGCGAACATCAGCTCCACTTCCGGCCAGCTCATGATGTGCGACGTGTTCGCGCTGAAGACATAGTCGACCGCCTCGACCGGCCAC